>JACQDB010000006.1 GCA_016201275.1 Acidobacteriota bacterium | reverse complement strand
GCCTCCCCAGCGCTGACGCACTGGGCTTGATGCGGTCACCCGCTTGGCGGGTTAAGAGGCAATGACGATTTGCACACTCAGCGCTCACGCGCTGGGCTTTATACTGTCACCCGCGCAGCGGCTTATCACCTACCGCCACAACTTTAGGACACTACCAGAAAGCCGGTCAAAGCGGCGGTTCAATTGAACCTCGCCCCCACGCTTCCCCTTCGAGCAGCATCAGGCTAAGGCGGAGGAAGATAATCTGATGAGTCTTGAATACGAGAATTTTTCTAGCTCCGTAGGAGCGAAACCGAGTTAGTTGGTTGTCGGTCGAGCCTTACTGTTTTCGCACTACCAGATCAGCTTCGTAAAATAGACATTCGCAAGACGATTTTCAGCGATGAAATCTTCAAGCTGAAAACCGAAACCGTTGACCACGAAAAGCGCCTACAGACATTGGCAGAGCAAAAGTTCATTAACCCTAACGCCGACCTTCAACAATTTTCTCATGGCGGTTAAAACAGGACATCGAAATCGAGTCGAAAGCGGCGTTTGTAATTGCCGAAGAACAGGCCGAATTGCGGATCGGCGATGTTGGAATGCACGGTCAGCGGATTGAAATGATTGGTCAAATTAAACCCGCTCACCGACAAGCGCAGCGCATATTCGGGATTCAATTTGATGTCTTTTGAGACTCGCGCATCGAACGAAAAGAAGTTTGGAAAACGCGAAGTGTTCGGCTGCCCTACATAATTTTGCGCCGCGTCGGTCACCGCATAAGGAAAGCCGTTGCGATATTCAACGATAGGCGACACCCGCATCTGCCAAGGCAATTGCACGCGCCCCCAAGCCAGAAAGCGCTGCGGCAAATCGGCGTTCAAACTTGAAAAGCGATTCGGGCGCACCACCGGAAACGGATAATTGCCGAGATAATTATTGAACTCGTTAAGGTCGCCGCGTGTGCGGCTTCGCACATACGAAAAGAAGGCTTGCCCTTGTTGAAAGTTCCAGCGCGCCGTGGTCTCGAATTGCCGATAACGCATCCTGCCGCCGCTGCCTAACACCAGCGCATCGCGCCCCTGCACCACTTTCGGAGCAATGACAATCGCATCATCGCCGTTGCTTTGCAGATAATTGGCGCGAATCTTCAGATTCTTGGTCACCGGATGTTCCACTTCTACGCTCCAGGTCAGGCTATAAGGCGCGAAGTTGCCAATCGTAGCTTTGCTGTAAATGAACGGATTGGTTTTGGTGGCGGCGCTTTCCGTGATGTTGGCAAACTGACGCGGCCCATCCAGAATGTTGCCGTTGCCGTCAAAGGTCGTCACGCGCTGTTCGGGGTAACGATCAAAAGAATATACACTGAGCGGCACGCGGTCATAAAACAGGCCGAAGCCACTGCGGATAATCGTCTGCGAAGTTTTGAACGGCGTCCACGCCAGCCCCAGGCGCGGCGCGACGCGAATAGTTTCGGTGATGCCTTGGCGCTCGAAGCGTGAGCCGAGGTCTAAGGAAAGTTGCGGTGTCACCACCCAATGGTCCTGACCAAAGAAGGCTGTCTCCATATCGCTGCGGTCAAACGGCGAGCCGCCCACAAAGTCTATGCGTTTCAACAAACGGTTCTGCTGATCAACGATATTGACCGGACGGGCGAGGAATTCGCCGTCGTTATCGGTGCGAGCGAGGCTGGTGCCAAATTTCAAATTGTGGTCGCCCAAAGCTTTCAAGGGGGCCAGCGAGTAGGTCTCAAGCCATTCCAGCCGCGATGCCTTGCGGTCTTGCTGGCTGAAATAATTGCCGCTGTTGAGCGCCGGAGCCAGCGTCATATCCTCGCTGCCTTGCGCCCACACTCTGCCGCCGAAGTTTTTATACGAGAGCGTGCTTTCCAAAAAGTTCGCGCCGGTGGTCAAGCGGTCGCTTAAAGTGGTGGTGTAATCACGGGCGCGAAAGCTCGGCGTCACCGGCTGCGGATCAAAGAAATTCAGGTTGACGAAATTGATGTGACGCGGCGCGATGTGCAAAGTCCCGGTCAGCGTGTGGGTTTGCGAAAACAGATAATCGAGTTGGGTGAACGAATTCACCGACTCCTGCTTGGTTTCGTTGACCGGAAACGGCAGGGTTCGCACCGGACGCTTCTGCAAATCGTATTCGATGCCTTCGGAAAAATAGAGTCTATCGGCCAGCAATGGGCCGTTGAACACCAGTCGCGGCGAGGCTTCGCGTATGCCGCGCAAATGACCGCTGAAGATGCGGAACTCCGGCAGCGGGTCGTTAATTTCATAATGCCATTTGTCGCCGCCGCGACGGGTTTCGACCGCCACCACACCCGCCGTGAAGCGCCCGTACTGTGCCAGATAAGGAGTCTTAAACACGCTGATGGTTTCGACGCTGTCAACCGGCACGGTGACGCCGAATTGCCCTGTAGCGGGGTCGGTCACATCGGCGGAGTTGACGATGAAAGCGCTTTTATTTTCGCTGCTGCCGGAAATATTGATCTCACCCTGTGGCGAACGCACAACGCCGGGAAGCAAGGGCAGGGTGTCGGTTACGGTCGCCGGTTTATTTGGCAGGTCTTTGACCAAAGTGCGCTGCAACTCTGTGGCGGGCGACGCCACCTGCTCAATCGCATTGCTGGTGCTGGCCTGCACGTTGACGCTTTCCGTAAGCGCGACTTTTTTCGGCAAGGCAAATTCGACGACGACCGGCAAGCTTGCTTGCACCAAGATGTCGCTTTGCGTCAACGCCTCGAATTCATCTTTGCTAACCGTGACTTCATAAGTCCCGGCGCTGACTTGGGCAAATTCGGCTTCGCCTTTGTCGTTGGTGGTGGCGGTGTTGACTACTGCGCCTTGGCGTTTCAATTCCACGCGAGCGGCAGGCAGGGGATTTCCCGCTTCGTCTTTAGCGATAACACGCACGGCATGGTGAGGTTGTTGCGCCAGAGCGCTCCACGTCGAAATATTCAGTGAGGTGAAAATAAGCAGACAGACAAAAAGGTATTTCATAAAACCGGAGGCTGAATCATTCATAACTGCCACTTCTTTCTTTTTTTATTACGACCTGTCAAGTATAACGACTTTTTCAGCGAATGCCTGATAATTTTCTATTTATCCGTAAAAAAGTTATGGTGAAATTTTATTCGCATTTCCGGCGCTTTTCTCTACGCCTTGCAACTACGCGCTGGGTGGACGGTTGGATTCCCGGTTGGCCGCGCCTTGGATGATGCGGCAACTTTTGTGTAAGCTATTGCCGATGACCCTGCAACGCTCCTTAGTCGCCCTGGTTCTTTTATGGGGTGCCATTTACTTAGCCAGCACAGGCTATCCGCCAGCCTTACTCGACGATGCCGACACCGTTCATGCTGAAGCCGCACGCGAGATGGCGGCTGCCAATAACTTCGTTACGCTCTATGCCAACCACATACGCTATCTCGAAAAAGCGCCGCTGATGTATTGGTCGGTGGCCTTGTCCTACAAAATTTTCGGCGTCAACGAATTCGCTTCACGCCTGCCGCTGGCCTTGGCGACGCTGGCTTTGATGCTGACGACGCTGATGATTGGCCGAAGGCTCTTCGATGAACGCAGCGGATTTTACGCGGCGCTGATGGTTGCAACCAGCGTCGGCATCTATCTGTTTACCCGAGTGATGTGGCCGGATGTAATGTTGACGCTGTTTCTGGCACTGGCCTTTTATTGTTTTCTGCGCGCCAGCGAACACGACTTTGCCCAACCGAGTTGGGCTTACGGCATATACCTTTTTGGGGCGCTTGCGGTGTTGACCAAAGGCTTGATCGGCGCGGTCTTTCCAGCCCTCATCATCGTGGGGTTTTTACTGCTCACCGGTCAGCTAGGTCGTTTGTGGCAATTGAAGTTATTCACCGGTACGTTGCTGTTTTTTTTGATCGCCGCACCTTGGCATCTGTTGGCGGGAATGCAGAACAAGACCTTCTTCTGGTTCTATTTCGTCAACGAACATTTTTTGCGCTACATCGGCAAACGCTATCCGGCGGATTATGACACCGTGCCGAAATATCTCTTCTTCACATTGCATCTGGTGTGGTTGTTTCCGTGGAGTTTTTTTCTGCCCTTGGCGCTGAAGTATCTGCCCTTTCGTGTGCGGCATTTGCACAGCGAGGAAAAATCGCGGCTCTTTTTATGGGTGTGGCTGGCGCTGATTATACTCTTCTTCTCGTTTTCGACGAGCCAGGAATATTATACCTTTCCGGCCTATCCGGCCTTTGCTCTGCTGATCGCGCACGCCATCTCGGAAGCCGAAAAAGCCTGGCCGTTGCGTCGCAGCAAAACCTTATTCATCGCCACGCAAGTGGCGCTGAGTTTGTTTTGCATCGCGGGATTTATCGCAGGAGGGTTGGCGTACTGGAAGACGCGACAGCTTACCGTGCAGGGCGACATCTCGACCACGCTGGCAAGAAACCCCGAAGCCTATGCCTTATCGCTTGGGCATATTCTTGATTTGACGCCGCAATCGCTGGTGGCGCTGCGTCTGCCGATACTGGGAACCGCTGTAGCGTTTCTGCTGGGCGGCGTGTTGGCCTTGTTGTTGCGCTTGAAAAATCGCCACCTCGCCGCCAATCTCTGTTTGGCGTTGATGATGGCAGGAGTCTTCTATTGCGCCCATCGCGCCTTCATTCATTTCGAACCCTATCTGTCTTCCAAAGCGCTCGCCGAAGCCATCAACCGTGATTACCAGGACGGCCAGTTGATTGTTCTCAACGGCGAATACGAAGGCGGCTCGTCCATTAATTTTTACACGCGCCGGATGGTTTATATTTTGAACGGGCGACAGTCCAACCTCGAACACGGTTCATATTATGAAGACGCGCCGCAAATTTTTTTAAACGATGAAGAGATTGCAAGAATGTGGGCGGAGCCGCGCCGCATATATTTGTTCACCGACGCTTTGCGGCTTGAGCAGGTGAAACAGAATCTGCCGCCGCCGATTTATGCTTTTGCCGCAAGCGGCGGCAAACTGATTCTTACCAATCAACCATCACAATGACCATGAAAAAATTATCGTCCATCATCACGACCATAACCATGAAAAAATTATCATCCCTAGCCTTGTCCATGTTGGCTATAACTTTTTCCGCCTTCGCGCAGGAGATGGCGTTGCAAAAGGCCGATAAGCTGTACATCGAACGCGATCAAGTTGAAAGCCTGCGCCAGGCCATCGCCTTGCTGGAAAAAGAGGTGAGCAATTATGAAGCGATGTGGCGATTGGCAAAGTTCCGCTTTTATCTGGCCGACCATGACAGCCACAAAGAGGAGAAGAGTAAACTTCTGCAAGCCGGAATCGCCGCCGCCGAAAAGGCCATCAAGCTTGATACCAAGCGCGTCGAAGGACATTTCTGGCTGGCGGCCAACAAAGGCGAATACGCCGATTTGAAGGGCGGTTTTGCGGCGTTAGGGCTGATCAAAACGGTTCGCAAAGAGTTTGAAATCGCTTTAAGTCTGGACCCGAATTATGCCAAAGGCAGCACTCATCTGGCGCTCGGACGAATGTTGACAGAGATGCCGAAACTTTTGGGCGGCAGCGATAAAAAAGGCTTGGAGTATTTAGAGAACGGTTTGCAATTTGGCCCTCGAAATGCCGAATTGAAATTGTACCTCGCCGAGCAATACGCCAAAATCCATCGCCAGGATGAAGCGAAAAAATTGCTCACCGACATTCTGACAGAAGACGACCCGTTGCGAACCCCGAAAGAGCAAAGCGATTTACGCAGCAAAGCGCAACGCCTGCTCGACAAGTTGAAGTAAAAATCCGTCTTCGTGTATCGCTGCCCCTGACCTCCCTGATGAGCCGTGTATTCATGCAAAGACTGGTATCGGCTACGCTCGGAAGCAGGGTTAAACTCTTGGTGAGTTTTCAGGGCTACAGCTTTTGGTTTTCAATCTCATAAAATTTTTGTGGATCAGTTAGCTGTATATCAGTACAGATTTGGTATTGAGTCGTGTCTAATTCGCGTTGTCCTATGTGTTGTAAAAAATCGCTCAAGGCATTCATATCAATTTGTATCTTCCCTGTCCCAGCCCAATGGCGATTGGTTCCTTTCTTCTTCACACCGGAAACCCAATACTCGTTCCCTGACTCAAGATCGGAATAATTTCCAGCTATCCCGCCCCTATGCATTCGTTTTAGTGCCCTGCCATTGAAGTAGATGGTTTCTCCACTTTTGGAAAAGCTCACATTGCTGATCCAAGCCGGACCACTGTCTCCATAATCTGCTTTTAACTCGATGTACATTAATCTTCGCTTACCCATGTTCTTCCTTCCTTCAATACATTGACTATCGGACTGCAAAATCCTTAAAGCACACCCACAAAAAAATTGGTTCGCAGGAACAACCATGTGCGGTTCACTGGCTTTTCAATTTGGCAAGCGCCGCATCGCAGCGCGCCAAGCCTTCGGTGATTCCGTCTATGTATTCCAGGCGACCTTTGGCTAACACCTTTTCATCGCGCATTTTGATGAACAACTCCAGCGAGCGCTGAAACCACGAGCGCGCCACTTGCCAATGCTCTACTTGCTGACTCGCGGACGTTTTGCTCTGCTTGGCCAGCGCTTCATACGCTTCGCCGATAATCGAGCAGACATCGGCCAAGCGAAACCGATAATCCACATTGGTCGGCGTCTCGGCAACCAACGCTTCGCGCACCGTCAAGGCTTTGCGAAAAACTCCCAGAGCGCTCTCCGCCTCTCCGGCATTGAGTTTCAGAAAGCCATAGGAAAGATAGACAATCGCCAACGCATCTTTTGAGTCGGCGCTGCCCGATTCCTGCATCGCCAGTTGTTCGGCAATGGTTATCGCCGCAGACAAATGCGCCTCCGCTTCGGCGCGGTTATGCAACGCATTGAACGCCCCGCCGATGTTCAAATGCGTCGTCAGCAAATCGTTGGTTGCCTGCTTGTTGTGTGGATCGGCAGCCGCCAGCGCTTCCGCCATTTCCAGAGCTTTCTGATAATAGCTCACCGCCTCTTTCGGCTTTTCGCTGTCCATCAACGTCATACCGATTGACACGTACTCGCCCATCAAATTGCGGCGCGCTACGGCGTTGGTGGGGTCTTTGCGAACGCGCGCTTCATCCATCTCGCGGCATTTATGAAAATACTCCAACGCTTGCGCCCTCTCGTCATTTCTTCGCAACGCCTCGCCCAGCCGCTGATACGTACCTTCCAGACGACCGCGTAAATCATCATCGTCGGGCGCAAGTTTCATCAACGCTTCAAAGATTTTCAACGCCTTGTCGTAATAATCAAAACACTCATTCATTTTGCCTATGCGTAACAACACATCGGCCATCTTCACATAGCTGCTCGCCAAACCCATCTGGGTTTTCTGATCCGTAGAAGCAGCGGCCCATTCCTGCCGAATCGCCAAAGCCTTGCACTGACTGGCTACGGCCTCTTCAAGCGCGCCTTTTTCGGCGAGCGCGTCACCAAGATAGGAATAATTCTGTGACAAGTCGGCGCGCAGATCGGCATTTGTCGGGTCAGCCGTAACCAATGCTTCATAGAGATTCGCTCCCCGTTGAAAATTGTCGAAGGCCTCGTCCCATTTGCCCTGCAACCAATTCATCGAACCGATGCGGACATAGCTTGAAGCCAGTTCTTTACGCAAAGCCGGATTCGCTGCATCCGCTGCGACCAGCTTTTCCCGAATCGCCAACGCTTTGCGATGACTCGCCAGCGCGCTGGCGCTATCGCCCAGACTGCCGGAATACGGGTCGCCCTGCACGTCGCCAACTTTTTCATAAGCCGTCGCCAACTCTCTTTGCAGAGATAAATCGTTGCCCGCTTCTTCGCTCAAGCTGTCGAGATATTCCAATGCTCGCTTTACGACCAGCGCTCGCGCTGGCGTAGCGCCGGCCAGATTCTGTATCGAATCGTGAAACTCGAAGAGAAACGAGTTAGCCAGTTTGCACACGTCGTTGAAGCGTTTTTCGGCGCGTGCGCGTTCGCTGCGCGCAACCAATGATTGCCAGGTAGTGCCGATGATGCCGCCAATCAGGGTGAGAAAAATCAACAGAGCGGCGGCGACGCTGGTTTTATGGCGACGTATGAATTTGCTGCTGCGGTAAACGAAAGTGTCTTGACGGGCGATGACCGGCAAGCCTTCCAAGTGACGGCGCAGGTCTTCGGAAAATTGTTCGACCGAAGCATAGCGACGTTGCGGCTCTTTTTGCAGAGCTTTGAGGATGATGTTATCAAGGTCGCCTGCCAATTGACGGCGCAAGGTTTCGGGCTGCGCCTGCCGCAACTCGCTGAGGGCTTCGGAGGTCGGCGGCGCAAAAGTATCGTCGGCATTGACTTGAGTCATCTCAAGACGCTTCACCGCAGTGCTGGGTTTATCCGGCTCCTGTTCGCAGATGACGCGGGCGATTTCCTGCGGTACGATGGAAGTAATTTGATAAGGCCGCAATCCGGTGAGCAATTGATAAAGCAGAACGCCCAGCGCATAGGTATCGCTGGCGGTGGTAATGGCTTCGCCTTTGACCTGTTCGGGGCTGGCATAAGCAGGCGTCATCAAACGCACGGCAGGCGCGGTCATATCAATCTGCTCGGCAGAAAATTCCGACGCTAACAGTTTAGCTATACCGAAATCCAGCACCTTGGGTACGCCGTCTTCGGTGACGATGATGTTGCCGGGTTTGATGTCACGATGGACGACGAGATTTTGATGGGCGTAATGAATCGCCGCGCAGACCTGTTGAAATAACTTCAGGCGCTCGACGGTCGGCAACTTCTTGTCATCGCAATAAACATTGATGGATTTGCCTTCGATGTACTCCATGACGATGTAGGGCAAACCGTCTTCGGTGGTGCCGCCGTCGAGCAGTCTGGCAATGTTGGGATGATCGAGAGTGGCGAGGATTTGGCGTTCCTGGCGAAAGCGCTGGATGACAAAATCGCTATCCATGCCGCGTTTGATAATTTTGATGGCGACCCGCTTGCTGAATTGTTCATCGGCGCGCAGCGCTTCGTAAACCGCGCCCATGCCGCCCTGTCCGAGTTGGCGGACAATTTCATACGCGCCTATGCGTTTGCCGAAATTGGCATCCAGAAATGGTGTGAAGTTTTCCACTACCAGGGTCGGCATTTCCGAGATGGCGGTTTGCGCTATGGCGTGTGTGCGGTCGCGCAAGCGCAACAACGCTTCCACCTCGGTGCGTAAAGATTCATCGCCGGCACAGCGCTCGTTGATAAAAGCCGTGCGTTTGTCATCCGCCAACGTCGCCGCGTTATGTAAAATATCTTTCGCCTGTTGTCGTCTGTCAAAACTCATAATGCAATTTCCACTTTTCCTGCCGCCCGCAAAGTTGCTCCCACCCGCAGCTAATTTTATACGCTTCCGACAGGCTGGCAACTCCCGCCGTGCCGTCTGAGAGGTTATCTTGAGCGCGAATGATTCATGAAAATGTTCAGCGATCACTCGACGGAAGCAAGGCGTTTCTGCGTTGTGCGCCGCGACAATATTTTTTCGGAAGCAAGACGATGAATGAAGGCGGAATTTTTTTGACCTGAAATTATCGGCGAATCGAGAGCCTTTCCCAAAGATGTTAAGGCAGAAGAACGAAGATGAGAAAAGGCTTCGCAGGGCGGTTGAGGCATAGGCGGCTGAATGACGACGATGGCGCAGGCCGCCGATCAAATCACGCTTCAGGAACAGCAAGCTCTGGCGCAACGGGTTGACAAAGACCTGGGCGCGGACTGATCGGTGCGAGGCGCATCTCTTTTCGCAAGTTGCGATTCGATCCGTTGGCGATGGCTGACATAGACGACGCGCCGTGGTCATCCCTTTTCACGACGGGGCGATCACGGCGCGTATCTCGCAAAAAGACTGGGTAGTTACAGCTTTTAAGAAAAATTTTTTCTGGAGAAATCAACCGCAGCCTTGTACGGGCGACCTTGCGGTGGTCGCCCGTACAGGTCGTTTCAGAAGAAACCATTTTCTTAACGTCTATATTTCTACTTTCACTTTCTCAACCCATCAAATCCGCCATCATCGCCGCCGGGTCCCAATATGCCCATAGGCTTTTTATCTTACCTTCTTCGTCCATCTCTATAACATCTATGCCCTCGAAGGTCACGGCGCGCCCGTTTTTGCCGGTGCCGCTGCCCGTCCATTTCACCGCCGCGCCGTTGCCCGCGACGAAGACTTGATTCTCTTGCAAGCCAACACGCTCAAAGGAGCTAGTGACGCCATCAAAGAAGGCGCTGCGTTTTTCGCGCGTATCCAAAGGCGGCGTCCCCACAGGGTCGTGGCTCGTGCTGTCTGCGGCGAAGGTGTTTAACCAAGCCTCTTTATCCATTGCTCGTATGGCGACAAAGTAAGCGGCTATGGTCTCTTGAATTTTTTCCGGTGATGCCATGGTCATTCTCCTATTCGATTTTGATTTGCTGATAATATTTGTTGCAGCCTTTTTTACGCGGCGCAAGGCAAACTTGGATTGCAGTAACTGATGGTAATCAGTTACTGGTTACTGGTTATTTGTTACTGGTTATTTGTTACTGGTTATTTGTTACTGGTTATTTGTTACTGGTTATTTGTTACTGGTTATTTGTTACTGGTTACTGGTTGTGGCTACGCAAACAAATAACAAATAACCAGTAACAAATAACCAGTAACCAGTAACCGAATCAGGTTGGTAGTAAGCAGTTACGAATTGCCTATTTTTTACTACCAATTTGCTTCAATAATTCACTCACTGCGACATCAAGTTGCGAATCTTTCCCGGTGTAGGTTTCGCCTAGCGGTCGGCTTACGGCTATATCTACGGGGCGCGGATTGAGTTCCATATCAGCGCCTGTGCTATCGGTGATTTTGGTGCGCGGCACGCGAAAGCCAGAACCATCCAGCAAAGAAATATCCCAAGTGTAAATAATCCAACCCGAAGTCGGTTCGCCAACCACCTTGCCCAATTTTAACAAGCGATAGCCTTCCGTAAAATCTTCTGCATCGGAAAGCGAATGTTGATTGACCAATAAAATGGTCGGTAATTCCAAAGCCCTCTGTCCGTTCAAGGTTCGCATAGGCGAGGGCTTCGAGCCACGCGAAGTCATGGTTATGTAACCGCGTCGGGCAAACACATCTAGTGCGTAGGAGTTGACGAATCCGCCGTTGTTATTGCGTAGGTCTATGACTACGCCTTCACGCGATTGATTCTCGGCGTCTAAATCAACATAGAGTTGTGCCAACGACCTTGAAGACATATCGGGTATGTGAACGTAACCGAGTTTGCCGCCGCTGGCTTTTTCAACGTAGGCGCGACTGGCGGCAACCCAACTGCGATAGAGCAACCTTTTCTCTATTCTCAAAGTGATCGGGCGAACAGCAACTTCGCGAAGGTTTGCCCCCTCGGCTGAAGCGGCTATGGCAAGGGTTACGCGACGATTAACTTTGTATTCGAGCAGTTCATCGAGATTGCTTCGCGCCGCAATTTTCTTGCCATCAACCGCCGTCAGATATTCGCCCACTTTGATATTGGCAATCGCCGCAGGACTAAGAGCTATGACTTCTGTGACGCGCAAACGCCCGTGGTTTTCGTATTCGTTGCGGTCAAAACGCAAGCCCAATCTGCCGACTGGCGCACTCTGTGGGCTACCCGTTGGCGCAGAGATTCCTAGATGCGAAGCGTTCAATTCGCCTACCATTAAATCCAACAAGCGGCGCATCTCTTCACGGCTTCGCGCTCCTGCCAAACGCGGCGCGTACTCTTGACGCACCGCCTCCCAATTCACGCCGTGATAATTGGCGTCGTAAAAATGATCGCGCATCAAGCTCCAAGCTTGTTTGAAAACCTCCATCTTCTCTTGAGCAAAATCAACCTCCATTTCGGCAGTAACCGCCAGCGGTCGCGTTTGACGAGTCTCTAAATTGACGACATTGATTTGCCCTTCTTCGAGATAAAAAACCTCTTTGCCATCGGGCGAAAATTGCCCTTGGCTCTTGAACCCCGCAGTGGAGGTCAGTTGTCTGGCGACCGCCGGTTCGCGTGAAAGTTCATCCAGCGAGTAGGTATAAAAATTCACCTGTCCGGCGACGCTGGCAACGAATAAGAGGGTCGCTCCGTCAGGGCTTAGGCTATGCGAATCTGCGTCAATCCCCAATGGCAACAGGCTCAAGCGTTGGCGTATGCCGTCGAAAACCACTTCAACATTTTTCGGCGCAGGCTTCTTCTCATCCGCTGGAGCCTTCGCTGTTTGGGTTTCTGGTGCGGCAAGCTTTGACGGCGCATCGCTTGGCGTGGTGGGCTTTGACGGCGCATCGCTTGGCGTGGTGGGCTTTGACGGCGCATCGCTTGGCGCAGGGTCTTTGAATAAATCGGTGAATTGGTCTTCGCGGAATTTCGGTGTGCGTGGCGTCAAATCAACACGCGCCAGTTGACTGCCTTCTGTGCGCTGCCCTGTATCGAACAACAGAAAATTGCCGTCGGGACTCCAGGAAAGATCATTGCTGTTGACGTTGGCTAAAAAGCTCACAGGTTTGCTGTTGGCTTCGGCAAGCGAGGCGATGTGGATATTGGTAAAAGCGCGTTCACCGGCACTCATGAAGGCAAGCCATTTTCCATCCGGCGACCACACCAAAGGGCGTTCGGCATTAAACGGCGGCAGTTCCAAAAACCCTGTGGCAACAACGCGCTCTTGTTTCGATTCCACTTCCATCACGCGCAGTTCACGCGCCCCGCGCTCAAACGCCAGCCATTTTCCATCCGGCGAAAAGCGTGGCGCAGTATCGGCTTTGGCGTCGTTGGTCAATTGGGTCTCAGCGTTTTTGGTGAAGTCGTAAAGATAAATGTGCGGCGTGTTGTCGCGCTCTGAAACATAAACCAGTCGCTTGCTATCGGGCGACCAAGAGACGTTGGACTCTAGCGCAGGGGTGTTGGTGATGCGTGTTGCCTCGCCACCGTCTTTGGCTGATGCCGCAAAGATTTCGCCGCGCCCTATGAAGGCGACCTTCTTGCCATCCGGCGAAAGCGCCAACTCTTGAAATTGATTGGTGAGGGTCAGATGTTCAACGCTTGTGCCGGTTGAAACGCCGCGCCGCGTGATTTTGATTTCGCTTGCTTGATGGTTTGCGGTGTCGAATTTCCATATACCAAAATTGCGCTCGAAAACGATCAAGCGACCATCGTAGGAAATCACCGGCCACAAGACGCGCCCATCTTTGAATTGGGTGACTTGTCGCGCTGCTCCTTGTAGAGCTTTCGCCCAGATGTTTTGTGCGCCGCTTTTGTCGGAAACGTAAAAGAGATTTTTGCCATCGGCGCTCCACATCGGCCAGCCTTCTTTTGCGTCGCCGCCGGTGACGCGCTCATAGCTTGCCGCTGCACCTTCGTGTCGCAACCAGATTTCGCTTTCGTCGAGATGCGAATGCCCTTTGCGCCACCATTCCACATCCGAATAGCCGTGCGCCGTGAACGCCAAAGTGGAGCCATCCGGCGAAGGAGCGGAAAAAAATTCATTAACGTAACGCTCTGCTGTTACTGGCAAAGGTGTGCCGCCTGCGCTGCTGACGCGAAGAATATCGTTGAGGTCAGAAAGGTCGTAGCTGGTCGCGTGAAAGTAAATCCATTTGCCATCGTGTGACCAACCGTTGAGTTGTTCCTCGTTGTCACCGAAGGTCAAACGCTGCAACTCGCCGGTCTCTAAGGTGAGCAAGTAAATATCGCCTCTGCCTGTGCGATTGGAAACGAAGGCAAGCCGCCGCCCATCTGGCGAATACATAGGGCGCGATTCATTTGCCGGATGCGAAACCAGAAGCCGCGCTTCGCCGCCAATCACAGGCACTGTCCAGATGTCGCCACCCGATACGAAAGCGACTTCCGAACGGTCTGGGGAAATCGCTGGTTCGGCAAATGATGGCAAGGCTTCAACGCTTGCATCCTTAGCGCCTTGAGCTTTGGCTAAGACCTTGGGGTAGGGCAGAAGTACGCTTGAGAAGATTAGTAAGATGGATGCCATCAGGCAGCAAAAGATTTTTAGACGCGCCATGAACTCCTCCGTCAGTGATGAGGTATTACAAGTCGGGCAGAATAGATTACCTCTTAATGAATCAAAACGGTAGCCGGGCAAAATGGAGATGATGTTTCTCAGCCAATACAGACAATCATTAAAGAGCAACCCGGCAGTAGCCCACAGGTCAGGTGGGCGTTGCTTGCGGAGCCCTCTCTCACGGTTGTGCTACTGCCGTTTATAGTGGCTTGCAGATGTATGCGATTGGTTGAGAGGCGGTCGTGAGCAAATGAAATTCGCTAAAACTCCATGCCCGTAGGCTTCAGACGATACGCCTAGTTCCGCTTCTTATTTTTACAAGAAGATCCTTTTCTTAAAGTCTATAGATTGACTGATTGCTGCATGGTCAGAGCAGGCTTATACTCCCATTATCAGTCAAGCTCAATGCAGTTGCCTTGCTGTGCAAATCACAACTGCGCGCTTTGGATCAAGCGACATCTGATGGAGGATTAGGTTTATGGCTGTAGTAGAAATTGAATTGCGTGTTGCGGCGCTGGAAGATGAGGTAGCGCGACTCAAGGAGCAATTGGAAAAAGTGGCCCCTTCACAAGAAGACTGGCTGGATGAAATCTATGGGGCTTTCGACAACGACCCAATCTACGAAGAGGCAATGAGATTGGGACGCGAGTATCGTGAGTCGCTGCGTCCCAAAGCCAACAAGAAACCGGCTCGCAAAACCGCGACGAAAGCGGCGAGCAAAACAGCGAAAGGGCGCAAGGGTTAAGATGTACATCCTCGACACAGATCACATCAGCGTGTTGGAATCGGTCAGTACCAGCCCACAGGCACAGCGATTGCGCTTCCGTTTAGCCGGGTTGAAACCGACAGAGAAAGCCACAACCATCATCACTTTTGAAGAGCAAATGCGTGGCTGGATGTCTTTTCTGGCGCAGGCTCGCGTACTCGCTCAGCAAGTTGAAGCGTATCGGCGGCTCAAGGGAGTTATTAGATCGCTATCTCAAAATCACGGTGCTTGAATTTGACAACGCGGCAGCCGCTGAGTTCGAGCGGTTGCAACGCCTTCGCCTGCGTGTCGGGACGATGGATTTGAAGATTGCGGCGATTGCGCTGGCGCACCAGGCAACGGTGCTGACCAGAAATCGTAAGGACTTCGACCAGATGCCCAACTTGCGCGTCGAAGATTGGACAGAGTAAGTCTTCGCGTTCGAAGCGGGGCCTTTTTACTTGCCGCAACCGAGCGCACCTTACGAAGCATTTGAGCTATCGGGCGCGCCTAGAAAAGAGAAGTTGCTGACCATCAACAGCAACGAGCCGTTGGGACTCGATGGGCTGCCAAAAGATGCCGAAACACCGGCAGGAGCCTTGAGCGAGAATGAGCTTGAATCGTTGTTCGCTCGCCTCCAGCAGTTAGGCGAAGGTCGTTGGTCGGCGCTATCAACCTACTTCGAGGTCGTCGCATAAATTGACTGATTGCCGCCTAGTCAGAGCAGGCTTATACTCCCATTATCAGCTAGGCTGAATGCCGTTGCCTTGCTGTACAAAGCACAACTACAGGCTTTGCCTCAAAGAACACCAAGAAAAAGATTGCTTCTGAAATGACCTGTACGGGCGACTTTGCGGTGCTTGTTCCGGCTCACAAGCCCAAGGATTTCACAGAGGGTCGCCCTTTAAAGATGTCGCTAGAGTGCTTTGTTTTCAGCAGTTTGTGATCGTAATTCTCAGTCAACGTCAAAAAGCCGAAAACACCGACATTGAAAATAAAGGACTTATGAAGCATCAAACCAAAAGAGTCGCACATTGGGTTTTCTTTAAATCTATAAATTCGACTTTGTACAATTTCAGATCGGACAACACCCGTTAAGAGCTGACGTTGCGGTTCGCGCATTGAGTATTGAACATCACCTCAAAAAGCTGAGGTGCAATCATTCCAAGGGTTGAAAAAGCCAATGAAATCAGGCTGCTGCGCCTCTGAAAAATCTAGCAACGGAGAGCGGAGGCCGTGAGGCCATTCATCTGAATCCCCCTAACGGCAGTTGGGGGATGCTTAAAGTCCAGCCTACACACCAAGCCAGCAAAGTTTTTTTTCAATCCCCCCAACGGCAGTTGGGGGATGGTTAAAGTCCAGCCTACACCTTTGGGGCAAGGTTGGACTTTAAGTATCCACCGACTTCCGTCGGCGGGATTAGTTGATCTTTGGCTGCCTTTCGTAGGCCGAACTTTAAGTATCCCCCGACGGCAGTCGGGGGGATTAGTTGAGGTTGCACGGCGTTTTGATAGGTTGGATTTTAAGCCTCCCCCGACGGCAGTCGGGGGGGATTGGCAAGCTCGGTTCGCCTCTGAAAAATGTACAAAGTCGAGCATAGGAAATAGTTTCTTCTCTACAAATGAAGGCGCAGCATCTGCATTGACAGGCACATAGCCTAACCTCAGCACGACAAAAACGACCATACCTGTGAGCGCCAAAGCCGCTATGCCACCGAGCAAAATATTTTTCACAGCTTTCCCCTTCTCTCCTTGCCGGTAAAAGCGTAGGGTCATTCTGTAACCACCAAGGTCCCGGACATATCTTCGTGACCGCTGCCACAATAGATGTCACAAGCAAACGTGAACCGTCCCACTTTGTCAGGAGTAAAACTGACGCGGCTGACGCTTCCCGATTTCACATCGGCACGCACCCCAAAATCGGGCAGGTTGAAACCATGCTTGCTATCCTTTGAGGTCAATTCCAAAACTACTGGCTCGCCTTTTTTCACAGTGATTTCAGCCGGTGAGTAAGCAAATTTCTTTGCCGTCAAACGAATCACTTTGCCTTTAGTAGAGCCAACTCCAAAAGCAGTTTGATGGGCAGGAATGCCAAACACCAAACCCATGAGCAGGGTCAGTATAATGAGTCTTTTCATAATTCTATCCTTTCACCACAGGGAGTTCGTGGATTTCATAACGCGACTTTTTGATATACGCCTCAATGTCGCGAAAGCCCAAACCTTGATAGGGTGCGTTTGTGTCCCAAGCGATAGGGGCGCGTTTTGGCACGGCTCCGGGAGCCGCAAGCGGGAACATCAGCGACTTCGCGGCGTGATGCGCTATATGCCCTGTCATGTGGTGATGCTCTTGATGGATATGCCCATAAAAGACCGTGACGTTTTGGAAAGGCATCAGCGCCTTGATCGCGCTAGCGCCATCGCGTGTAGCCCAATCCCATTGCGGGTACAAATCAAACAGCGGTCTGTGTGTCAGCACCACAATGGGCGCATTGGCGTGGCGTTTTTTCAAATTGTCCTGCAACCATTTGAGCTGCGTTTCGCCAAGGAGTCCCGCAGGGTCAGAGGCATTATCGAGAACGATGAAATGCACACCCTTGTGATCGAAGGTATAGTTGAGTTTTCCGAAGCGTTCTTGAAAGGCTTCGCCTTTATCCAACGCCGCATCATGCTCGCCTGCCATAAAGTAAACGGTCTTGGCTCGAAGTCCGCTGACTACATCTTGAAAACCTTTCAAGCGTTCGCGGCGCATTTTTGGGTCATCGGTAGTGTGCGTTAAATCGCCTGTGAAGACGACAAAATCGGGTTGTTCTTCCAAGCTATTCACTGCCGCCACAGCCTTCTTCAGAGTTCCTTGAGCGTCCGGGTTTATGGCTGCGCCGTTAAAGCCCCAATGGGTGTCTGAAAATTGCACGAAGTGAAAATCATCTTGCACGATGGATTTTCCTTCCTTGCTTCCAAATACCGGAAAGCCTAAACCGGAAGCGAAAACAACGCCGCCAAGTCCCGCCAGTTTCATAAAATCGCGTCTATCTATGCTCTTCATTTTTTACCTCCTAGATGTTTTGCTGGTTGCTCAGGGAAGGGGAAGAAAATATAATCCCATCATTCCCGTTGAGAAGCGGTCTCTGACCGCGAGGCTGGCGGTCAGAGACCGCTTCTCAACGCTATGCTATTTCTTTCCCCTTCCCTAAATCCATCCTACCGATTGCAAGACGCAAATATTCCCGAGACCTGTGATAATTTGTCGTCGGGAATAAAAGCGCGTGCAACGGAGTCTTAGCAGACGAAGGACGCAGAACAAGGATAAAGAAAATTAGCGCAGACAAAGAGAGCCAAGTAGAGAGCTTCGAGCAAGCGGTCTTGCCGCATCTGGTCGCCGCCTATAATTTAGCGCGTTGGCTGACGCGCAATGCCCACGATGCAGAGGATGTGGTGCAAGAGGCTTATCTACGCGCCTTCAAATTCTTTGGCACTTTTCGCGGTGGCGATTGTCGCCCTTGGTTACTCACCATTGTTCGCAACACCTGCTACACCTGGATGCAGCAAAACCGAGCAGCGGAGCTAAAAGACAATTTCGATGAAGCGATGGAAAGCCTGGAGAGTACCACTTTGAATCCAGAAGCACGGCTGTTGGCGATTGTGGATCATCAACGCCTCAGACAAGCTCTGGAAGCTTTGCCTGTTGAGTTCCGCGAGGTGATGGTGTTACGCGAACTGGAAGGATTGTCTTACAAAGAAATCGCCGATATTGCGGATGTCCCCATAGGAACTGTGATGTCTCGATTGGCGCGCGCTCGTAAACGCTTACAGCAAGGACTGCTCGATAATCCACATAAGGAGTATCCACATGAGGTGTGAGGAGATGCAAAAATTGCTGGAGGCTTATCTTGATGGCGAACTCGATTTAATGCGAAATCTGGAAATCGAGAAACACCTTCAAGAGTGCGCCCCTTGTGCTTTATTGCATAAAAACCAGCAGGCCTTGCGCCAAGCGATTCACTCCGCTGCACTCTATTTCTCTCCTCCCGCAGAGTTGCCCAATCGTCTGCGTGCAACTTTGCGTCAAGCAAGCAAAGCGGAAACCCGGAGAAGTTTTTTACCTTGGCGTTGGGTGATGGTGGCAAGTGCAATGGTGTTGGTCGCAGCCCTCGTCTGGTTTTTGGTGGCGACGCGAAAAAGTTCTACTGAAGAACTGCTGATGCAGGAAGTCATAGCCAGTCATGTGCGATCACTGATGGCAGATCATTTAACCGATGTAGCGTCTTCCGATCAGCATACGGTTAAGCCTTGGTTTAACGGCAAGCTGGATTTTTCTCCAAACGTCAAAGACTTGGCAGAACAAGGCTTCCCTTTGCTTGGCGGACGCCTCGATTATTTAGCAAACCGACCAGTCGTGGCGCTGGTTTATCAGCGTCAGAAACATCGCATCAATCTATTTATCTGGCCCTCCACGAAGGAGACCGATGAAGCTGAAAAAATCACAGCGCGACAAGGCTATCAGGTGATTCACTGGACAACATCAGGAATGACTTACTGGATTATCTCTGACCTGAACGAGAGCGACTTATATGAATTTTCTCGCCTCGTAAGAACCTAAATTTGGGCAATGGCAAAGGCTTTTCGCACACCCTCATCAGCGCCATATGGTTTGCATAAAAATCTCTCGCTCACGATCAAGGAGTTCTCGATGATGAAGAAAAGCCTCAAGAAAAAAGCCTAAAACTTGACAATGAAAACCACGCTTGGCTATAGTCTGGGGGTTGTTCTTTCATCCTACTGGGAGGTCGTTCAATGGTAGGACTGCGGTCTCTGGATCCGCCTATCGGGGTTCGAATCCCTGCCTCCCAGCCATTTCTTTTTCAGCGGCTTAGGCGCAGCAACTTTGCCCCTTGCTCTTTTCGTGGCGCGGAGTTGTTTTATAGTGAAGGCCGCTAGCTCACTTCAAAAGTTGCCGAACTGGTCGAGGTTTCCCAGACGCGAATTTTATACACTTTGGCGCGCTCGGTATTCACTTGCTGGGCGATGTGATGCAGCAGAAAGCCCGCCAGATTTTCCGCCGACGGATTGAGTTCCTGATCGAAGGGCGGCAGTTCATTGAGATTGCGATGATCCAACGCCCGAATTAATTGCCGGGTCACGGCTTTCAAATGCGTGAAGTCCACCAGCATACCGATATGATCGAGGTCTTTGCCGCGCACATAGACTTCGACTTTATAATTATGCCCGTGCAGGTTTTCACATTTGCCCCGGTAGCCGCGCAAGGCGTGGGCTGCCGAAAATTCTTCTTCAATCATGACTTCATACATGGATTCGTTCCCTCGACCAATGCCTTATCCAAACCATTACTTGTCGCGCTGTGTTCAAGCCTAGAAGAGCCTCAGCGGTTTGTCAATTTCTGCTGCTGAACAGGGGCGGGAAAAGCCTTGGGCAAAAGGTGTTGGCCGACAGCGGCGCATCAGAAAAGCTTCCGCGTACTTATTGCACGGTCGCCAACAGCGGCTTGGTTGAGGTTTTTTTCTGCGCCGGGACCTGGTGATACTCGCTGCCATAAGCGGCGGTGATTTTGTTGACGTACTGGCGAGTCTCTTTGTAAGGCGGCACTTTATTGCCGTATCGCTTCACCGCATTTTCACCGGCATTGTATCCGGCCAGCGCCAATTTGACATCGCCATCAAAACGATTCAACAACCAACTGAGATAACGTGCGCCGCCATCAATGTTCTGCTGTGGGTCGTAAGGGTTTTTAATGCCAAAGCGTTTTGCGGTATCGGGAATCAACTGCATCAAGCCTTGCGCGTTTTTGGGCGAATGGGCATTGGCTTTGAAACGCGATTCCTGTCCCATCACCAGACGAATCAATAACGGGTCAACACCGTATTTGGCTCCGGCTTTGGCGATCAAGCGGTTAAACGGCGACTCCTCAGCGCCCTGCGCTTCCGCCTCGACCGATGGCTCGGCTTCGGCCTCCGCTTGCTTGTTCGGCGGCTCCTCCTGAGCGGTGAGCGCTATGATGGTGTGTTTACACAGTGATGGGACGGCAAAAAAGGTGATGAGTACCAGGGCTAATTTGAACCAACGGGACATTCGATTGCCAAATAACAAAGAACTACTTCTAAACAAACTGAAAACTCCTACCGTGAAATTTGATTTTTGAGATTGGAAATACGCAGCCGTTACGGAGAAATCTGCACAACCGCTACATCAGTAAAATTCAGCGTACCGTCTTCTGATACGTTGCACAATAGTTGCGGTTGCATTGCAAGGCTTTCACAAGATGGTTGCAAGAGAATTGCAACAGATGGGCATTTTTTCGGGCATTTTTGCATAAATAGCCGTACCTACCCAGCCGATTTGAAAATTGCCGGTCGCTTAGTTCGACTTTGTACAATTTCAAATTGAGCAACACCAATCAAGCGCTGACGTTGCGGTTCGCGCATTGAGTATTGAACATCACCTCAAAAAGCTGAGGTTCAATAATTCTAAGGGGTGAAAAAGCCAATGAAATCAGGCTGCTGCGCCTCTGAAAAATCTAGCAACGGAGAGCCGAGGCAGTTAGGCCATTCATCTGAATCCCCCCAACGGGAGCCGAGGCAGTGAGGCCATTCATCTGAATCCCCCCGATGGCAATCGGGGGATGGTTAAAGTTCTACCTACACACCAAGCAAGCAAAGTTTTTTTTGCAATCCCCCCACCGGCAGTTGGGGGATGGTTAAAATCCAGCCTTGAGCATCTGGCAAGGTTGGACTTTAACTATCCCCCAACTGCCATCGGGGGGATTCGTTTCTCGTTGGCAATGTTGCGTAGGGTTGGACTTTAACCATCCC
>JACQDB010000073.1 GCA_016201275.1 Acidobacteriota bacterium | reverse complement strand
GCTCGCGCCTGACGTGATGGTGATCCAACTGTCGTTGCTTGCCGCTGTCCAATTACATCCGGCAGTGGTCGTGACATTGCTGCTGCCCGTGCCGCCCGTTGAAGTGAAACTTTGACTCGTAGGGCTGACCGCATAACTGCAACTTCCGGCCTGCGTGACGGTGAAGATTTGTCCGGCAATCGTCATCGTGCCGCTGCGTTGACTGGTGCTGGCGTTGGCGGCGACGTTGAAACTCACCGTGCCGTTGCCTGTGCCGCTCGCGCCTGCAGTCACCGTCAGCCACGCATCATTGCTGAGGGCTGTCCAAGTGCAACCGCTCTGCGTAGTGACAGTGACGCTGCCCGAACCCGCTGCGGCAGAGAACGTCTGTGTGGTCGGCGCGATGGTATAAGTGCAACCACCGCCGCTGGCGATGGTGAAATTTTGATTCGATAAATCAAAGAAGACATTGCCTACGGCTTCGATTTTCAAGCGCGCTGTCGTCGTCGGGTTATTGGGAACCGTAATCACTTCGCTGCCGTCATTGGGCGTGCTGGCCAGCAGGGTTATCGGAAAAGTATTGCCGCCATCGGTCGAAAGCGAAAGCTTGACATTCGCTGCACTGACCGGAAAGGCTGCGGTATTGGCGACGTCCCAGGTGACGGTTTGCTGCGTTCCGACATTCCAGGTGACGGCGGTATTCGGCGCGGTCACCAGAAAAGGCCCGGCTCCAGCGCTGACCACTACGCTTTTCGTAGCCGTGTTGATGCCGCCGCCGCCAGCGCGATTGTCGCGCACCGTCACTTGAAAACTCATGGTGCGGCTGATGGACGGCAAGACTTCGCCAAAGCTTGAAGTGTTGTTCAAAATATTGGTCAGTTTCGGAAAGGTGCGCGACGGATTCGAGGTCGGTGTAAAGGACCGCAGTATCGGTCTGGCGTTGCCGTCGGCATCGGTGTCGGGCGGCGACGACACCCCCAGATCATACTCTTCCCAGCAATAGGTCAGCGCGTCGCCGTTCGGGTCGCTGCCGGTTGCGGTCAAAGTAAACGGCGTGCTTTTCGGAATCGTCACCGCCGCACCAACGGTCACGGTCGGCACGGTGTTGCCGGTGTTGGTTTCAACATCACAAGCGGTTCCGGCAATGAACGAAGCCATCTCTTCTAGGCTCTTCACATGAAAATAGTCGTCGCTGTGCGCTTGCAAATCCTGCGCTCCGCAGATGCCCGCATAAGCCATGATGGTCGAGCCGCTGCCCGGTTCATAAGCGGCATTCCCGGCGCGATTGCCGCTGCCGCAATTGGCAGTGATGCCATTGAAGGTATGATTGCCGCCGAATTGATGCCCCATTTCATGCGCTACATAATCTATGTCGAAACCATCGCCGGTTGGCGCAGAAGAGCCGGTCACGCCTTGCGCTTTGCGCGTCGAGTTACACACCACGCCAAGCCCTGCGACGCCGCCGCCGCCGGTGCTGAAGACATGGCCTATGTCGTAATTGGCCGAGCCGATGACCACATCAAGGTTGGTTTGATTTTGCGATAGCATCGTAAACCCGTCATTGTTGGTATAAGGGTCGGTGGCCGCGTTGGTATAAATAATCGCAGCTTCATTGCTGACCAGAATCATACGCACCGCCAGGTCTTTTTCATAAACTCCATTGACGCGATTCATGGTCGTGGTCATCGCCGCCAGCGCCAACGAAACCGTGCCGCCTTGAAAGGCGGTGTATTCGCCGGTCGCCGCCAGCGCCAGCCTATAGGTTCTGAGAATCGTGCCGCTGATGACATTCGGTTGTGGCGCTGCGAGCGGTTGCGAGGTCCGATTGGCGTCGGAGAAATAACATTGAAAAGGCTTCGTCTCATTGCGGTAATCGGCTTTGAAATAAGTGATGTAATTCGCTGTGTCGCCTTTGGCATACGGGTCAACGAAGACGGTTCCCCACTCCGATAAAATCATGGCGTGAAAGCCCGCCGGGGTAACGTCCAGGCGCGCTGTCGCCGCAGGGTCGTCTAGGCCTTGGCCGATGTAGGTTTTGATTTCGGGAAACTGCGCCGCCAGCGCTGGTTCCATGATCGAAGATTCGGTGATATGAAAATTGCCAAAAGTGCCATCCGGCAGCGGCAGACTCAAGGTGACGGGAGCGGATTTCGCCGCCCTGGTAAATTCCTGTGGAGCCGTCGCCAGCCGTTGTCGCAAGACCTCTTCATTGACCTGCACAGTGCGATAGACCTGCGGAATAATCTGTCGTGGGCCGCGTTGTACGATGGCGGATTCATTGATGAATTGCCAGATGTTATCCGGCGATGGCCGATTGTCTTGCGTGAAAAGATTCGCCGCAGGGGTTGCCGGTTCGCCCACTGTTTCGCCAGCGGCGCGGACGCGATTGATGACAAAGACCGCTGCCAACACGGCAACCAGTAAAACACTCAACAGCACTTTGCGTGATGCCAGGAATAGAGCTTGATGCAAACGACGCTTCATATTTTTTATCTCCACAGGTTTTTCATTGACCCACTGATGGCTATCGAATCAGGCAGACACCGCTGGTCGCATTCGGGCTTCGGCCTGATGATTTTATTTATTTTTTATGGGGGACTACTACCTGAAAAATGTGTGAGGTGTAGCTCGTCCAGCATACCAAGCAAACCAGGCGCTGTCACATCTTTTCTTTTCGTGACTGATGGTTGCGGATACGGTTGAGCGAGGAGTTATACAGCACCATCGCTTGATTTGCATTTAGCGGCAATTGCCTCTACCTCTACGAACCATGCAGGGTCCACCAACTCGGACACGAATACGGCGGTAGATGCAGGGCGATGCGCGCCCAGGTATTTCAGTCTGGCGGCGCGAACCGCGTCCCCGTCCTGTCCGGCAACCATGAAGGTGGTGAGTTTGACGATGTCTGTAGGCTCCAGGCCGTGAGCGTTGAGCAAGGCGACGAGGTTGGCGAAGACTTGATCCGCTTGCTCGCCTATGGTGGCAGGCGTCGTCCCATCCGGGCGAACTCCGATCTGTCCCGATATGAAAAGCAACTCGGTGCCCTGCGGCACGGAAACGACATGACTATAAAGCCCCAGCGGAGCATGAACACCAGATGGGTTTGCGAAATTCAGACTCATTGCTCGACCTCCATTAGTTGAACCGAGATACAACCCCGGTGGAAACGCAGACGCATAACACGAATGGGGTGGACAGAGGCAGCCTCTAATCCGTGCCTACCCGTCGCCCCCATAAAATCCGTGACCTTTGCTGACTGTCGGCGCTCGACAACTTCTCATCATCGTCAAACATTGTCGGATGCGACACGCCATTAAACATTGAAGCGGAAATGAATCACGTCGCCGTCCTGCACGGCGTACTCTTTGCCTTCGAGTTTCAACTTACCGTGTTCGCGGCAACGCGCTTCGCTTTTGTATTCCAGCAGGTCTTCGATGCGAACCACTTCGGCGCGTATGAAGCCGCGTTCAATATCCGAGTGAATTTTTCCGGCGGCCTTCTGTGCCGAGGTGCCGCGTTTGATCGGCCAGCCGCGACATTCATCTTCGCCTGCTGTCAAGAAGCTGATTAAATCCAGCAAACGGTACGCGGCGCGTATGAAGCGGTCACGCGCCGTTTCCGTGATGCCTAAATCCTGTAGAAAGTCGCGCTGTTCTTCGGGCGCAAGCTCGGCAATCTCCATCTCGGTCTTGCCCGCCATTTGAATCAAACTCAAGTGCTTGGCTGCGGCCAGTGATTGCACTTCCGCAGCGGGGGCGCTGGCGGCCTGTTCTTCGCCGACATTCAACAACACCAGCAACGGCTTCAAACTCAGAAAGCGAAACCCGGCAATCAGCGCTACTTCTTCCGGCGAAATTTCCACGTCGCGCAGCAGGTGTTCAGCTTCGAGTTCCGCTTTCAGGCGTTCGAGCAATTCGCGCTCGCGGGTCGAATCTTTCTCTTTCTTCAAGCGCGTGATGCGATTTTCAATCTGCACCAGATCGGTCAACAACAACTCGGTATCGAAATTATTGATGTCGCGCAGCGCGTCGGCATCCTGCAACAACATAGCGTTATCGAAAGCGCGCACCACATGAACCAGCGCATCCACTTCGCGCATATGCTGAACCAGTTTGGCATCAAGCCCAGATTCGGAGCGCGACGGGTCGTCGGCCTGCGGCCCGGCTACATCCACGAAACTGATTTCAGCATAGGTCTTCTTTTTCGGATTAAATAAATCAGCGAGTTGATCTATGCGGTCGTCGGGAACTTTGATGACGCCGACGTTGGCTTTCTCTTTCGCGCCATAGCCGCCGACTTCAGCGGTCAATCCCGTGAGCGTATTAAATATGGTTGTTTTGCCGGAACCGGCAAAGCCTACGAGTCCTACTTTCATTCTATCTCCTAAAAAAATTTATGGTGTCGCAATCAAAAAGTATTACCGTTCGTTCATAGCTGGCTATCTTTTCTCTCGGCATAAATGCTTTCGCGGCTTACTGCATAATCGGATAAGGGTGGTGCTTTCTGCGGAAAGTTTTCGACCAGTTCTCTTATCGCCTTCGCCCATTCTTCGGGCGTAGCGCGGTGTTGAAAATGTTCTTCCTGCGCTGCGTTCGACTCTGCGCTTGCAGCGCTTTCAATCACCGCTTCGAGCAGTTCGGTAACCGAGATGCCGTGCGCTGCGGCTTCGGCCAGTAGCTGCTTCGCAAGTTCAGGCGTGAGGTTCAGATTTTGCATTTGGCGTTCTCCTTTGGCCTTGATGATAACACCACTGGCTATGTAAAAACCGGCGGATTTATTGGCTAATTCGCAAATCCTGCCCGGTCATCTGCTTGGGTTGCGCGATGCCCAATATGCCTAAAATGGTCGGCGCGACATCCTGCAAAGAGCCGCCTGCGCGCAGCCTGCCTTGATAATTATCTATCAACAGAAACGGCACCGGATTGGTGGTGTGCGCGGTGAACGGTTGTCCGGTGTCGTAATTAATCATCTGTTCGATGTTGCCGTGATCGGCGGTGATAATCACTGCGCCGCCTTTCGCGCAAATCGCTTCGACGACGCGGCCTAAACATTCGTCGAGCGTTTCTACCGCTTTGATTGCCGCATCCAGAAAGCCCGTGTGACCGACCATATCGGCGTTGGCATAATTGACGATGAAGGTGTCGTATCCATCGCTGGCGATCTCGTTCAACAACGCTTCAGTCAATTGATAGGCGCTCATTTCGGGCTGCAAATCATAAGTAGCGACTTTCGGCGACGGAATCAGTATGCGCTTTTCGCCGGGAAACTCTTGCTCTTCACCGCCGTTGAAAAAGAACGTGACGTGAGCGTACTTTTCGGTCTCGGCAATGCGTAGATTGCGTATGCCGGCTTCGGCAAACACATCGGCAAGAATCTCTTCGTGACTTTCGGGACCAAAAGCCACCGGCAGTTTGAACGCATAGTTGTATTGCGTCATGCAGGTGTACAAGACTTGTGGGCGGTCGTTGACCGCGAATCCGTCAAAGCCTGCTTCGGTAACAGCGCGAGTGATTTGCCGTGCGCGGTCGGCGCGAAAATTAAAAAACACCACGCTGTCATTTTCCTTAATCGTAGCGATAGGTTGTTGCTGTTCATCCACCAGAAGAATCGGCTGCATGAATTCGTCGGTGATGCCTTCCTGATAAAATTCGCGGACTGCATCAACCGCGTGTTCGCGCTTGCGGCCTTCGCCGCGCACCAATAATTGATAAGCCTTTTCGGTGCGCTCCCAGCGTTGGTCTCGATCCATAGCGTAATAGCGCCCGATGAGCGTAGCGATTTTGCCGATGCCGTATTCATGAATTTTGGCTTCGAGTTCGGCAACGAATCCCGCGCCCGAATCCGGTGCGGTGTCGCGTCCGTCCAGAAAAGCGTGTATGAAGACGCGCTCGACCTGGCGCTCTTTGGCCATTCTCAACAACGCATAAATATGCTCTTGCCATGCATGAACGCCGCCCCAACCAATCAGCCCGATCAAATGCAATGCCGATTGATTTTCATTGGCATGATTCATGGCCTGCATCAAGGCCGGATTGTTAAAGAACTCGCCGGTTTCAATGGCTACGTCTATGCGGGAAATGTCCATGTGGACGATGCGCCCAGCGCCCATGTTCAAATGCCCGACCTCGCTGTTGCCCATCTGCCCGCTAGGCAAGCCGACGCTGCGGCCTGAGCCATCAATCAAGGTGTGCGGATAGTTGGCAAACCACTTGTCGAAATGCGGCGTGTTGGCCAGCGCGATAGCATTGCCTTCGGTCTTGTCGGTGTGACCGAAGCCGTCCAGTATGATTAAAGCCAGCGGTGTATGATGAAACCTCTTCACGCTCTCCTCCGAATTTTCGGTGAAATGAAACATATAAGGTTACAGGCGAGGTTCAAGCAATGACAAGCGCATTTGCCGCGTGGTCAGGCTGGCGCGGCAAATCATCGGCGTTTATTTGAGGACTTCCAGTTCAAAATAAATCTCTTTGCCGCGCACGATGGCATTCAAATATTGCTCCCAGAATTTGCGTATGAAGCGCATCCGTGGAAAGCGCTGATCGAGGTTCACCAAAAATTCAACGCCGAAAATCTTCCACAAATTCAAGATCGTCACGCGCACCAGACGCTGGCGAAATCTCACCTCGGCATAGAACTCGAACACCGCACGGTCTGCGGTCAGATTGCGAAACGAATAGCTGTTCAAATGATTGCGATGGGTCAAATCGGTAGCAAAATCGGGATTCGTCCAATGCGGCGCGACCAGTTTGACGACGCCGCCTGAGCGCGTAATGCGATGCAATTCGCACATCACGGCGAGCGGATTGGTGACGTGTTCGATGACGTGGCGACCGATGATTTCATCGAACGAATCATCGGCAAACGGATACGGCAAATCGTCCAGATCGTGTATGACATCGGCAGCCGTTTTCGGATTGATGTCCATACCGATTGCGCCTGCCACTTTGTTTGCGCCGCAACCGATGTCCAGTATGCGCGGCGCGGTTTGCGGATTCACCATTTCGCTGGTCTGTATGTTCATACCCACTGCTTCACCTCACCGTTGAACTCTAAATTGTGCCGCCGGAGTTGTACAGCAGAGCGCCTACATTTTTCGCCAGTTGCAACTCCATAGGCGCGACCTGTCTATAGAAAAAAGTGCAAACCAATTTCGTAGCTCCATAGCTCGACTTTGTACAATTTCAAATTGAACCACACCAATCAAGCGCTGACGTTGCGGTTCGCGCCTGGAATTATTGAACCTCACCTCAACAATCTGAGGTTCAATAATTCTATATGCGCGGCACACCAAGATTTGGTAAGACCGCCGCGGCCCGATGAACATTCATGCGGTGCGCCAAGTTTCATCTCCCGAATCTTGGTGTGCCGCGCATATAGAGCGGTTTGTGTTTGAGATTAAGGAAACCTCAAACCCGTTGAGCGGCGGTCGAAGACCTTCGTGCGGTCGAAGACCGCTGCTCAACGATAGCGCGTTCCGTACACAGATAGGAAAACCGCTCTAAGTGCTGAAAAAGCCTATGAAATCAGGTTACTTCGCCACTGAAAAATTTAGCAACGGAGAGCCGAGGTCGTGAGGCAATTCGTCTGAATCCCCCCGATGGAAATCGGGGGATGCTTAAAGTCCTACCTACACCAAGCAAGCAAAGTTTTTTTGCAATCCCCCCAACGGCAGTTGGGGGATGGTTAAAGTCCAGCCTTGAGCCTCGGGCAAGGTTGGACTTTAACTATCCCCCGATTTCCATCGGGGGGATTCGTTTATCGTAGGCAGCGTTTCGTAGGTTGGGCTTTAAGAATCCCCCGACTGCCGTCGGGGGATTCGTTGATCTTTCGCGGCGTTGCGTAGGTTGGATTTCAACTATCCCCCGATTGCCGTCGGGGGGATTAGCAAGGCTGGTTCGCCTCTGAAAAATGTACAAAGTTGAGCATAGGAGCTACGAAATTATCTACCTGTACAGGCTATAGACAGATCGCCCCGATGGGCTGAGGAGATAGGTATTTGAAACGCTTTACCACCGCGCACCGGCGCTTCTTCACAGTGAAAAACTATTGACTAGCGGCCTTCGGTATCTTACCATCGCGGCATTGTTTATCGAAGGTTTCTGCCCCTGCGGTTTTGACATTTCGCCAATGTGCAGCGATTCGCCCCTTCTCGGACTCATAAAAAAGTTTTTCCTCACGGTCATCAGGTCTTGCCGAGCGGAATCGTGTGCCTGCAATTTCGGGAGTTTTTATGACTCGCTTCGCGCTTCGTCTTTCGCTTCGTCTTTCTTTGATACCGCTCTTTCTGTGTGCCATTTTTCTGGCCGGGCTATCCCCGGCTCATAGCGATTCAACTCCGGCAACTGACCACACCGCGCCGGTCATCAATGTCGCCTATCGCAGCCACACGGCCCTGCATAAAGTCATCGTCTATGCTCACGAAGGGGAGTTGCGCGATTCCATAATGGCGGCGGGCGGCACGCTCCTCGAAGAGTACGGCGCGTTTGCCTTATTTGCTGCGCCACAGGAAGCCGCCGACTATCTCTCTGCTCAAGACCACACTTCATCGGTGCGCGATGATATGAATGTCTTGCTGCTGCGCGCCGGAGCTTTCGACACCACGCAAAATCTAGCGCCACAACTACGCATAGCAGAAAGCAGTGAACCCGCCGAACAACAGCTTTACCTGATTCAGATGGTTGGCCCGGTGAAAAAAGAGTGGGTCGAAGCGGTGCGCCGCGCTGCCGAAATTATCGCTTACGTTCCCAACAACGCTTATCTGATTCGCGCCACCGCAACCGGCTTTGCTGAACTCAAAGACTTGGCCGCCGCGCCCAAATCGTTCATTCAATGGTCTGGCGACTACAAACCGGCTTACAAAATCGCGCCCGAAATCGCTCTTGATGCCGACCAGGAAGTGGTCACCACCGTACAATTAATCAACAGCAAACACCTAGAAGAGCAGCTAGCGAAACTTGCGGCCATCAATTCCGTTGCCATTCTCGACACTCCTGCCAGCGCCGCAGGCTATACGAATTTACGCATCAAAGTTGACGCACGCAGCCTTGCAGAGATTGCCAAACTCAGCGACGTGGTGTGGATAGAGCCATTCGCTACGCCGGTCTTGCTCGATGAACGACAAGGCTTGATCGTGTCGGGCAATCTGCTGAACTCGCAATTGCAAGGCCCCGGTTATTTGGCCTGGCTGCGCGTCAAAGGCTTGGCCTCGACGCCGGATTTTCTGGTTGACATCGCCGATTCGGGAATTGATAAAGGCTTGCTCGACCCGGCGGTGATTCACAAAGATTTTTTGAATCAGGCTGGCGTCAACCGCGTCATCTATGCGCGCCTGTTCAGTTTTTCCGGCATAGACGGAACCGCGCAGGACACCACAGGACACGGCACGCTCAATGCTTCCATCGTCGGCGGCTACAACACCGGCACGAGCTTTCCCAGCGTTGACGGCAACGGTTATGCCTTCGGACTTGGCGTGCATCCGTTCGTTAAACTTGGCATCTCGAAAATCTTCAACCCCGAATTCACCAACCCGGATTATGTAGCTATGACCGATCAGATGTACCGCGACGGCACGCGCATCTCTTCAAACAGTTGGGGCGCGTACAGCAATGCTTATACAGCGGATTGTCAAACTTACGATTCACTGGTCAGAGATGCGCGGCGTTCGGAGACTGGCAACCAAGAGATGACCATCGTATTCGCGGCGGGCAATCAAGGCCCTACAGGCGCATTGACGACGCCCGGTTCGGCGAAAAATGTCATCACCGTTGGCGCTAGTGAAAACCTCAGACCCGGACTCGATGGTTGCCGCATTCCTACCGAAGGCGCTGATGATGCGACTTCGATGATAGATTTTTCTTCCGGCGGTTTTACCACCGATGGGCGCATCAAGCCGGACATCTCCGCGCCCGGCACCCACATACAAGGCGCGAAATCGCAGGACCGAGGCTTCACCGGCAGCGGCATCTGCGGCCCTTACGATTACCCTTCGGGGCAATCGCTTTATTCATGGTCATCGGGAACCAGTCACGCCGCACCCGCTGTGGCTGGCGGCGCGGCTCTCGTCCGTCAATACTTTCAGCAATCCACAGGCACAGCGCCAAGCCCGGCAATGGTCAAAGCCTTTTTGACCAACTCGACCAGTTATATGACCGGCTTTATGGCCAATGATAATTTACCCGGCGAGCATCAAGGATTTGGCTTGATGAATCTCGGTCGCGCTTTCGATGACGCGCAGCGAATTTTAATTGACCAGACACAGACCATCGCCAACACCGGGCAAACCATAGCGGTGCGCGGCAGAGTCAGCAATTCCGCCAAGCCCGTGCGCGTGACCTTGTGTTGGACGGATGCGCCCGGCACGCCTGCCGCTAACCCTGTGGTCAACGATCTGGATTTGCAGGTCATCATCAACGGCACGACGTATCTGGGCAATCATTTCACCGGCAGCGCCTCGACCGCAGGCGGCACGCCCGACCGTTTGAACAACGTCGAAGCGGTATGGCTTCCGGCAGGTTTATCGGGCGATTTTGAAGTTCGCGTCATTGGTGCCAACATCGCTGGCGATGGCATCCCTAATAATAGCGACACCACCGATCAAGACTTCGCCTTGGTAGTCTATAACGCGCAGATTCCCGGCGGCGGCAGCGGCGGCGGCGGCGGCGGCGGTGGTGGCGGTGCGGTTGATGCAGCGCCGACCGTGAATTTGAAATCTCCGGTGGGCGGCGAAGTGTTGACGGTTGGCAATCTGGTTCGCATCAGTTGGGAGGCCGCCGACGACAAAGCCATACAGAGCCAGCGCGTAGAATTTTCTTCCGACAACGGCTCGACCTATAACCTCATCGCCCAACTTGATGGCAGTGCGCGCTTCTTCGATTGGCATATTCCCTCGTTGCCAACGGCGAATGGCCGCATACGCGTCAGCGTGTATGATGGCGTAAACCTGCCATCGCTGTCGGTCAGTCCTGCAAGTTTTCAAATCGTCAATGGGCCACTCGACACCACGCCGCCGACCTTGGCAATTCTGTCGCCAGCGGGCGATTCGGAAATCGGCGGCGGCACCACGACCACGATCAGATGGCGCGAGACAGATAATGTCGGCGTCATCAAACGGGTCATCGAATATTCGGGCGACAACGGCAACACCTTTCAAGAGATGACGACTATCGTTGCGCCAAGCAGTGGCGAATTGCAGTCCTTCATCTGGCAAGTGCCGGTGGCGCTCTCGACTCTAGTCGGGCGCATACGCATCACCATTTATGATGGCGCGGGCAATGCGACGACGCTGATTTCCACAGGCAAATTCACGGTCTGGCCGCTGCCCATCATCACCGATGCCAATTTTGTAACGGGCACGGATGGCAAAGGCACGCTGGAAATCTTCGGCAGAAATTTCCGCTTGGGCGATACCGAACTCTATTCCAATGGCGTGCTGCTGAACAAGATTCGCTATATAGAAAAATGCGATGAGGAGGGCAGGTGCAAAAAGATTTCCAGCATAGATAAGAAGCTGACCAAGCGTTTGCCCGAAGGTCAATTCGTCAATCTGCAAATCAAGATCGCCTCGACCGGACAGGCTTCGCCGACCTTTGAATTCAAGCGCAAGAAAGTGAAGCCATAATTACGGAGGCCGACCGATGATTATCTTGCATTGCTCCATAAATATGGGTTGCTCGGATGAATCGGCGGCTTGGGCGGTCTGACGTGCATCGCTGTTTGGCTGGATAAATCGGGCATCTTGAAATGAAGCGATAACCCGCATGGCCTGATGAAGTCCGCACAAGAGCATAAAAAAAGCCCGATTTCATCAATGAAATCGGGCTTTTTCACGCCTCAACCGACAACCGTTAAAGCGTAACGGGAGCCGACAGCGCCCCGTTAGGATTGCGGATTTGCAGCCGTGAGCCGGATTGCACCAGCCCTTTCTGCATCAATCTGCCGGGCGTGCTGGTGGCGTTCTTCTCCACAACAATCAACTCGCCGCTGCGCGTCAAAGGAAAGCTTTCGCGCCCGTCAACGATGACCACCGCGCCGATGCCGATGTTGGAATTGGTCGCCGTGAAACTCAACTGCTTCTTCTTGTAGCGCGGATTGAGCAGGCGCGGCGCGTTTGAAGTTTCACCGGAAGCCGCACTCTCTGTGCCGCTTGCATAGAGCGCCGTCACCACATAATAAAAGACCTTCGCCGAAGTCGCCGCCACCGGGACTCGATCAAGGTAAGCAGACTGACCGGCAGCAAACATCCCGACTAAATTGTTCGGCGTCGCCTGCACGCCGGGATTGTCGGAACGATAAACCAGGTAAGTCGTCAACCCTGCGGCATCCTGCGGCGCAAGGTTATCACCCTCCAAACCGCCGAGCGCAAGTTGCGTGAAGGACTGATCGAACGCAAAGACATTGGCAGGCGCGTTGGGCGCAACCTGCGGCGCTTGCAAAGTCACTTGCACGTTGTGGGTGTCGGCAGCCGCGACGATGTTGACAACGCTCTGGCCGGTCTTCAGGCGATTCGCGCCGTCGGTTGCCCTGTAGGTAATCAAGAAGCGTCCGCTGGCTGTGGTTGGCAGATTCAACACCATATCGCCTTTGCCGTTGCCACGGTCGGTGAAGGTGCCGCCTGACGCGGCGGTGGCCGTCAAGCGTATGTCGGAATTGGTGCCGTTGACCGCAACAACATTGATGGTAGTGGTAGCTCCGGCAACTGCCGTGACCTGCAAAGGCACGCGCAGTTTCAAGGCCTCGCTGCTTGTCGTACTCGTGCCTTTCAAATAAATCACGCTCAACAAGGAATCCGGGTCATTGCTGATGATGGTGAACGAGCCTTGAAAGACGCCGATGGCGGGTGGCGCAAAGGCTATCGTCAACAAGGCGCTTTCGCCCGGTTTGAAGGTCGCCGGAAAGGCTGGAGCGCCGCTCAAAGAAAAAGGCGCGGTCGGCGTAAAGATGCTGGAGATAATCAAATCGGCATCGCCGGTGTTCTTCACTTCAAAGATGAAGGTCGAACTGCCTTGAAAATCCACCAAGCTGGTCGGCACATCAAGATTGGCTACCGGAACCGCTGAACCGATGCCGCGCAGATTCACGGTCGCTTCTGCGGTGTTGGAAGCATTGCTGCGAATGACGAACGAGCCGCTGAAAACTTGCGAAGAGAGCGGCGCAAATTGCACCGTCAATAGCGCGGTCTGACCGGCGGCGATGGTCAAAGGCAAGGCCGGTTTGTTGACGATGGAAAACGGCGCGGCGGGATTGGTGATCTCCGTAATCACCAAAGCTGCACCGCCGGTATTGGCAATGGTCACGGTCGCCGTTGCGGTCGTGCGTACCGTGCCGAAATCCACCGGGTCGGGCGACACGCTGATGAGCGGAAGCGGCGGCGGCGGCGGGGTCGGGGTCGTCGCATCTACCACATTGGTGGGCTGCGAATTGCCGAAATTGTTGAACGCGAAGACGCGATAAAAATAGAGCGTCGAAGGCGCTACCGTTGTGTCGCTGTAGGTGGTCACATTCGCAGCCACCGTAGCGATTTCCGTAAATGTCTGACCGTCCAGACTGCGTTCCACTTTGAACCCTTGCTCATTGATGGAATTATCAGTCCACGCCAAATCCACCCGCGACGAGGTGACAGCAGTAACGCGCAAATCGGTCGGTGCGGGTGGCGCTATGGGAATGGTCGGCTCCAAGGTGATAGTAAAGTCACCGGCATCCGTGCCGAACCCATCCACCACGATAAAGTAAGTAGTGCCTGCCGTCAGATTGCGGCGCACCGATTCGGCAACGCCGCTGCCGCCTACGTCACCCGAAGTACAGGCGGCGTTGGTGGCGCAATTGGTGAGGATATAAACCGACACGTCGTAGTTGCCAACCGGCGTGACCGTCACTTGATAGTTCTGCGAATCCGGCGAGGTGAATTGATAAACCACATCCGCGCCTCTGCCCGATTGGTTCGAGCGCAGGCAAGGCGTTTGCGGATTCAAATCGTTGTTCGCGCCAACGGTGGTGCCCATCGCGGAAAACGGCAAGCGCGCCGGATCAATAATGGTGGGCGTTTCGCAAGTGTCGTTGGTCGGGCCGCCGCGTCGCAACGAGAAATGAAACGGCCCCGCGCCGCCAAAGATAGGACTGTCCACCACAATGAAATACTGCGTACCGGCGTTGAGGTTGGTGGTTAAGACTTCGCCTTTGCCAACGGAATTCGCATTGACGCCTGCCACACAAGAACCGGTAGGATTAGAGCAATCTGTCACAATATATAGGCTAGGGTCGAAATTGGAATTATTCAGCGGCGTCACGCCCAACGCATACACGCCGGTCACGGCGGGCGTAAAAGCATAGACCACATCCAGGCCCGCGCCATTGGCGCAACCGCTGCTGGTCGGGTCTAAGTCATTATTAGCGCCCTCCGTGGTGGCGTTTTCGGTAAACGGCAGCGCCGTCGGATTGATGATCGTGGCGTTGGTGCAAGCGTCACCGGCACGCGGCGCAGGCATCAGGCTGGCGGCCTTGCTGCTGCCGCTGTTGAACCAGGTAGTGGCGGTAAGCGCGAAGGCGAGCGCCAACAGGAGAGTCAAGAAAAACATGGTTCGCCGATTGGCAAACCCATTGAGCCGTTCCAATGAGGATTTCATGATGTACTTACTCCAAACAGTAAAATGAACATAATGGGGACAGAGCTTACACACGCCTGCTAAGTTGACTGCCGTGGTTGTGAGATTGTGGCTTTTTCCCCTCAGATGACGAGCCTTGAAGGAACCAGATTATAGCCGACGACCCGGATGACGTAAAGCGCTTTGCAGACGTTCGACGCTGCTGTATTGGCGTCCGACGCCGAGCGCTGTTTGCGCGATAACCGCGACAGAATGGTTTGCCAATAAACCGATGAGCAGCGAAAAAATGAATAAGAATTTCATGCGCGCAGCATTCTCCTACAAACCGTTCGGACATTCATCGTCGCCATAATAGATTTTGCCTCGCCTCAACTTTGCGCGGCGCACGCTTCGGTGTACTATTCTGCATTATCTGATTTCCAGAATCAGCCAGGAATCCGTTATGTCGCAACTATCTTTCCTCGAACAACTGATGCAGGAGCGCTCGGCGTTGACGGTTTCCGAATTCACCGCGCAACTGAAAATCCATGTGGAAAATCGTTTCGTGGATGCCTGGGTCGAAGGCGAAATCTCGAATTTCAAACGCCACTCGTCCGGCCATTGGTACTTCTCTATGAAGGACGAAGGCGCGACCTTGCGTTGCGCCAGTTTTCGTATGCAGAATCGCTTGATTCGCTTCACGCCCGAAGACGGCTTGCGGGTGCGCGCCCGTGGTCGCATCTCGGTGTATGAAGCACGCGGCGAATATCAACTCATCGTTGATGCACTCGAACCGCTTGGCATAGGCGCTTTGCAACTGGCCTTCGAGCAATTGAAACGCCGCCTCGATGCCGAGGGCTTGTTCGACATCGCCCGCAAACGCGAATTGCCGCTCTTGCCGCGCACCATAGGCGTGGTCACGTCGCCGACCGGCGCGGCCTTGCGCGACATCGTAAGAGTGCTGACGCGGCGCAACGCTGCGGTCAACATTTTAATCGCTCCGGCGCGGGTACAGGGCGAAGGCGCGGCGGCGGAAATCGCGCAGGCCATCGGAAACCTCACACGCCAAGCCGATGTTGAAGTCATCATCGTCGGGCGCGGCGGCGGTTCGGTAGAAGATTTATGGGCGTTCAATGAAGAAGCGGTCGCCAGAGCTATCTTTGCTTCGCCGGTTCCGGTGATTGCTGCCATCGGTCACGAAACCGATTTCACGATTGCCGATTTCGTCGCCGACCTGCGCGCTTCGACGCCATCGGCGGCGGCGGAAATCGTCTCAATGGCGCGTGATGAAGTGGTGGTTCGATTGGCGGGATTGATGCAAGGCATGGTAACGGCGCTGCGCTATCAATTAATCGAAGCGCAGAACGCCCTTGCCGAAGCGGAAAGCAGTCGCGCCTTCCTGGAAGTTCCGGCACGCATAAAAAATTTAGCGCAAGCCTGCGATGATGCGGTTTATGCGATGGAAGCGGCGTTCAAAGAATCTATCAAGACGCGCCGCGCCGCGCATGAAAAATTAAAACTCCGCATACGCGATGCCAACATCAGGCACCAACTGGCCAGTCAACTTGGCGCTTTCGCGGTGTTGCGGACACGGCTCGCGGCGGCTTCGCGCACAAGGCTTGACCGCGACCGCGAACGCTTGGCTATCGCTATGGGCAAGCTGCATTCGCTGTCGCCGCTGGCGGTGTTGGCCAGAGGCTACGCCCTTGCTTTTGACCAGCAAGGGCGCATCATCAAACGCGCCGATAAGATTCAACAAGGCGAGCGGCTTCGTGTGCGCCTAGCCGACGGGGAAATAGATTGCGTCAAAGAGTGAAGAAAAAATGACGCCCCAGAAAATTGAAAGAGCGAGCCTTTTTTACTATCGTTGAAATTATTATGGACAAGCAAACTTACGCACCTCCTGTGAATCAATTGTTGAAGCTGGGCGAGCCGAAAAAATCAACAATCAAGACGCTGTGGCCGGATTATCTGGCGCTCGGTATCACTGCCGAACACATTCCCGAATTAATCCGCATGGCTTGCGATGAAGAATTGAATCAGGCGGAAGGCGACAGCCAAGAGGTTTGGGCACCGCTTCATGCGTGGCGGACGCTCGGTCAATTACGCGCCGAAGCGGCTATCGAACCGCTGCTGCAATTATGGGAATCCCACGATGATTACAGCGCCGACGAATTGCCTGTGGTTTACGGCATGATTGGCGCGGCGTCCTTACCGGCGCTTACCGGCTTTCTGGCCAATCAAGCAAAAGACTCCTATGCGCGCATTACTGCAGCATCCGCCATTGAAGCCATAGGCGCAAAGCATCCCGAAGCGCGTTCGCAATGTGTAGCCATACTGATGCAACAATTGGAATCGTTTGCCGACGAGGACGAATCGTTCAACGGTTTTTTAATCGGCAGCCTGATTGGCTTGCAGGCGAAAGAAGCGGCGGACATTATCCAACGCGCCTTTGCCGCCGACAAGGTTGACGAGACGGTCGTGGGCGATGCCGAAGAGGTGTTGTACGATTTGGGAGTCGGAGAATTGAGCGCAAAAAAACAGCGCCAGCGCGCCGAGGATCAACGCCTGCTGGAAGCCTTACAGTCCCTCTCCCTGCCTTTGTTCTCGCCCTCCTCTTCGAGTAGTTCCTTTGGCGAAAGCGCGCCGCCCCCCGGCAGTTCATTGGCCACCCACAGGAAGAGTAAAAATAAACGCAAGCAGGCAAAAAAATCCCGCAAACAAAATCGCCGACGCTAGTCCGACACTGCCGATGGCTACCGAAACGCCTTGCCTGAGCTGATCTTCGCGGCGCTGGCTACGATGACGACACGCGGAAAACCCCCAGTTTTATTGGGGATTTCCCATACGCTGTCGTCTCGTTGGCACACGGCTGTCGCGTTTTACCAGGAGCGGTCCAAGGCTTCGCGCACTTTCTGCGCCAGCCCGTTGAGCGTAAACGGTTTTTGAATAAACGCCGTGCCGTGATGCAAAACCCCTTGACTGACAATCGCCCGGTCGGTGTAGCCGGACATATACAGCACCTTCAAGTCGGGATATTTCCCGCTCGCTTTCTGCGCCAGTTCATGGCCATTCATCTGTGGCATCACCACGTCGGTCAGCAACAAATCAAAGGGCTGCTCTTCGGCGCTCAACAGTTGAAAGGCTTCCGCGCCGGAAGCCGATTCGGTCACCACATAGCCAAATTCGCGCAGCGCCGTGCCCGCCAGGTCGCGCACAAAAGAATCATCTTCGACCAGAAGAATCTTTTCGCCGCCGCCGCGAATGATCAGCGTTTCGCGCTCGACTTGCGTTTCGACCTGAGTTTCGGCAAGCCTCGGCAGATAAATCTTAAAGGTGGTTCCCTGCCCGATTGCACTTAACACTTCGATGTGGCCGCCGTTTTGTTTGACGATGCCATAAACCGTGGACAGCCCCAAGCCAGTGCCTTTGCCTTGTTCTTTAGTGGTAAAAAATGGCTCGAAAATTCGGCTGATGGTTTCCTGATCCATGCCGATGCCGGTATCGCTGATGGCCAGCATCACATAGTCGCCGGGCTGAATGTCGAGAAAATATGCGGCGTATTCCGCGTCCAAACTAATATTGGTGGTCTCAATAATAATTTTTCCGCCCTCGGGCATGGCATCGCGGGAGTTGACCGCCAGATTCATCAACACCTGCTCGACTTGGGTGCGATCCATGCGCACGGTGCCCAAATCCAAATCCAGGTTGGCCTGTAAATCTATATCTTCGCCAATCAGTCGCGTCAGCATTTTCTGTAGATTGGTAATGACTTCATTGATGACCAGATTGCTCGGTTGAATAATTTGCTTGCGACTGAAGGCCAGCAATTGACTGGTCAGGTTGGCAGCGCGGCGACCCGCTTTTTCGATCTCTTCGAGATTGCTTCGCAACAGGTCATTCACTCCGGCTCTGGCCATAGACAACTGGCTGTAGCCGATGATGGCGGTGAGCAGATTATTGAAGTCGTGCGCCACACCGCCAGCCAGGCGGCCTATGGCTTCCATCTTCTGCGACTGTACCAACTGCGATTCCAGCGCTGCCTCTTTGGTCACATCCTGCTGCGTGCCGACGAAATTGATCAGCTTGCCGTTGGCGTCGAGAATCGGCGAAATGACCAACTCCGCGTGATACAACGTCCCGTCTTTCTTTTTATTGATCAGTTGTCGGTTCCACACCTTGCCGCTTTTGATGGTCGCCCATAGCTGTTCGTAAAAGGCGGCCTCCTGTTTACCGCTTTTCACTACTCCGGGAGTCTTGCCCAACACTTCCTCGCGGCTGTATCCGGTCATTTTTTCAAACGTCGGATTGACGTATTGAATCCTGCCTTCCGGGTCGGTGATGACGACGCTTTCAGCGATCTGTTCGACGACGGTGGCAAAGCGCCGGAACTCTTCTCTAGCTTTGCGCTCCTGCGTCAAATCAAAAGCGTTGGCGATGATGCCAACCGGCAACCCTTCGGCATCGCGCAGAAAGGACAGAAACGAGCGAATAAAAATGGAGTCCCCGCTCTTGGTCATACGCTCGGCCTCAATCTCGTATTTTCCTTCTTGATGGAGCGCGGCCAGAATCACTCGGAAGGTTTCCTCAATACCTTCTTGCGAGGGGTAGAGCATAGCAATAGGTTCGCCCAGAACCTCCTCCATAGTGTAGCCATAAAGTTGCTCCGCACCGTGATTCCAACTGGTCACCACACCATCCAAATTAAGGGTAATGATCGAACTGTGTATTTGATTGATGATCTGTGCCTGTTGCCGCAATGCCTCCTCCTGTTGCTTTCTTTCGGTAATATCACTGGAAATTCCGCAAATGGCATAGATTTCGCCGCTCTCGTTCACTAAAGGAAATTTCACCGAATAACCGGTACGCAAGCCCTGTGGCATGACGACGGTCTCTTCGACCGCCAGCGGTTTGCCGGAAAGCAGAACGATTCGATCATTGGCGTGATATTGATCGGCAATCTCCTGTGCAAATAATTCGTGATTGGTTTTGCCAAGAATTTCCTGGCGCGGCAATCCCAGCACTTCTTCAACTGAATGGTTGACCAACACCAGGCGGCCTTGCAGGTCTTTCACATAAATCTGCAACGAAGCGTTATCAATAATCGCCTGCAACTGGGCTTCACTCTGTTGTAAAGCGGCTTCGGCGGCGCGCTGCCGCGCCTCTTTTTCCAGCGCCTCAATCGCCGTGGCAAGATTGGCGGCAAGCGTGGTGAGCAGTTCGACCTCTTGCTGACCAAACGCTTTTTCTTGTTCGGCATAAAATGTGATGATTCCGGCAATCCGCATTTTGATGGTCAAAGGAAAAGTGGCCGAGGAGTGATAGCCATGTTTTTGCGCCACTGCGCTCCAGCAAATCTCCTGCGCGTTTTTGGCAATCTCATTGCAGACATAATGATGTCCGGCGCGCACGGCAGCCCCTTCCGGGCAGCCGCTGCACGGCATCTCTTTGCGAGCGTTGAATTCGGTTTCCTGCAACTCATTCTCAAGCCCCCAGAACGCCACTGGCGTGTTCAATCCCTGTTCGCCTTCCCCATAGCCCACCCAGGCCATCTTAAATAAACCGCTTTCGACCGCCACTCGGCAGATGCCTTCGCAAGTCTGTTGCAGATTGTCACCCGATTTAATGACAGTGTGGGCGTTGACCAGCAGAGAATAAAAGCGATTGATGCGAAGCAGTCTGGCGGCATCCTTGCGACTTTTTGCAGCGAGGGCGCTGCCGACAACACTGACGATGACAAAGCCGATAACCGGCATCAAATGCTCGAAATCGGTAGCGCCAAAAGAGTGAAGCGGAGGATAAAAGAAATAATCGCAAAGCAGCAGTCCCAACACAGCCGCACAGAGGCCGCCCCCAAACCCGATATCCCAGGCGCAATAAATCACTGCCAGTACAAAAAAAATAAACACGCTATGCTCTTTGACTTGCGGTATCGAATCCGTCAGCCAAAACGCCAGCCCCACCGCACCCAGGATTTTCCACATGGATAACCATCGGGGCATTTTTACCTTTTGCATGAAAATTCCCCACTTTTACCAAGTGCAGCGGCAATGTGGCAATTCCAATGCCAATGGGCAATCACCTTTGGGTGCGTGATTCTTTTGTCTATACGCAATTTCTTGGCTACAATGCCTGTTTCAAAATGACCGTGACCAACAAAGAAAATTCCATCGCCGGGTTGTCAAACGATGCCCCGCAAGCGAAACCGAAAGGATCGAAAAGTGACTGAAACATCCTCTCCGATTACGCCGCAGCAAATCATAGATCACCTGTGGGCGGCGCGCAGCGCGATGGCGCTGGCGGCAGGTATTGAACACGAAGTCTTCACGCACGTCGCCAATGGCGAGCGCACCGCAGTGGACATCGCTAAAGCCGCCAAAGCCAGCAAGCGCGGCATGGAACCGCTGCTTGATGCCCTGGTCGCGTTGCAATACTTGACTAAAAAAGGCAATCAATACGGCCTCGCGCCGGTGTCTGAAATGTTTTTGGTGAAGAGCAAACCAACCTACATGGGCGCGTTTGCTCAAGAGACCGCCTTGAACTGGGAGGCGTGGGGGAAACTCGCCGAAGTCGTCAAGACCGGCAAGCCGGTCGTCGCCGTTGATGCGGAAAAATTCGGCAAAGAATTCTTCCCAAAACTGGTAGCGGCGATTTTCCCCATGAGTTACAGCGGCGCATCGTTTGTGGCGCAAAGCTTGACGGCGAAACAACGCAGCAAAATTACCGCCATCCTTGACGTAGCGGCAGGCTCGGCAGCCTGGTCGCTGCCCTTCGCGCAAGCCATTCCCGCCGCCCAAATCACGGTCGTAGATTACCCGGAAGTCACACCGATTGCCCGACAATTCGTAGAGAAATTTGGCCTCACCGAACGCTACAACTATCGGGAAGGCAACCTCCGCCACATCCAGTTCGGGCGCAATCAATATGACTTGGTGTTGCTTGGTCACATCATTCATTCGGAAGGCGAAAAATGGGGCGCGAAGCTGATTAAAAAATCCGCCGACGCCTTGCGCGAAGGCGGCCTTTTGTTGATTGCCGATATGATTCCCAACGACCAGCGCAGCGGCCCTGTGCTGCCGCTGGTCTTCGGTTTGAATATGTTGCTGCACACGGCAGAGGGCAGCGTCTTCACCATGAAACAGTACAAAGAATGGCTGAAAGCGGCGGGCTTCAAAAAGATTTGGACGGTTGCCGCGCCCGGCCCTTCGCCCATTATTTTGGCATCGAAATAGTCATCAGTCCCTAGTCCCTAGTCCTTAGCTTTTTTGCAAGGCTCAAGTGATGGAAGACTGGGACTAATGACTAATGACTAATGACTAATGACTAAAAAAAGTTTTGAATCATCCTTGAAAGAGTTGGAGCAGATCGTCGAGCAGTTGGAAACCGGCGATTTGCCGTTGGAGCGTTCACTGGAATTATTCGAGCAGGGCGTCACGCTGTCGCGTGATTGTCAAAAGCGTCTGGACGAAGCCGAACGCAAAGTCGAGTTGCTGTTGAAGAACAACGACGGCACGTTTGCCAAAGTCACGCTCGAAGAAGACGACGATGAAGGCTTTTGATTGAAAGAAAAAGTTTGGCGTTCCGCCTTCAGGCGGCAGGTTTCGTAACGTGAGCCTGCCGCCTGAAGGCGGAACGCCAAACGAAAATATTAAGGCGGAACGCCAAACGAAAATATTTATGACAACACCAGCAAGCGAATCATTACCGCAATATTTCACGCGCCGCAGCGAAGAGGTCAATCAATGGCTGGATAGCTTGCTGCCCAAAGAATCCACGCCGCCGGTCAATCTTCACAAGGCCATGCGCTATTCGATGTTTGCGGGTGGCAAACGCCTGCGCCCGGTCTTGGTTCTCGCCAGCGGTGAAGCATTGGGCGCGGCTACCGATGATTTAATGCCCGCCGCCTGCGCGCTGGAAATGATTCACACTTACTCGCTCATACACGACGATTTACCGGCGATGGACAACGATGATTTGCGGCGCGGTCGGCCAACTTGTCACAAAGCCTTCGGTGAAGCGATGGCGATACTTGCCGGGGATGCGCTACTCACGCAGGCGTTTCGGGTGTTGGCACTGGACGCGCCGCATCGTGATGCGCTCAAACAGCTTCGCGTCATAGGCGAAATCGCCAAGGCGGCGGGAACCGTTGAAGCGCTCATCGGCGGACAGGTCGTGGATATGGAGAGCGAAGGCCAGACGGTTGACGCGGCGACGCTCGACTACATTCATCGCTCGAAGACCGGCGCGATGATTCGCGCTGCGGTTATCGTCGGCGGCCTCATCGCCGAAGCCACAGACGAACAGATGAGCAAGCTCGATGATTACAGCCGTCGCATTGGACTGGCTTTTCAAATTGCCGACGACATTCTTGACGTGACCCAGACCAGCGAGCAATTGGGCAAAACCGCTGGCAAAGATCAAGCGGCCTCGAAAGCCACCTATCCGGCGATTCACGGCCTTGAGGCCTCAAAAAAGAAAGCCCACGAACTGGTTGACGAAGCCATCGCCATCATCGCCTCGCTGGGCGGCGATACGCAAATTCTGGCCGCCATCGCCAGCTTTATCGTGGCGAGAAAATCCTAGCCCTGTACCTTCCGGCACACCCGAAGGGAGGCAAAAAATCTCTCATCCGGCCTCCGGCGCGCCGCTTTCAATGTCAGGACAAGGCGACGCTGCGACGCCTTTGAAAATACCGTATGGGGTAGCGCAAAGAGGACTTTTCGGATTACTATCTCACCTTGCACAACCATGATTCTACGACATCTTAAACGGAACATCCTGCATCAGACACGGCATCTCAAGAGGAGCAAGCAACCATGAATTTATTGAACCAGATCAACGACCCGGCGGATTTGCGTAAGCTGCCGCCGGCGAAACTGCAACCGCTCGCCGATGAATTGCGCGAGTACATGATTGAAACGCTGTCGAAAATCGGCGGTCATACCGGCGCAAGTCTAGGCCCTGTGGAATTGATCATCGCCATGCATTACGTCTTTGATACGCCGAAAGACCGGCTGGTTTTCGACATCGGCCATCAAGCCTACGCGCACAAAATCATCACCGGTCGCCGCGATCAATTCCCGACTATTCGTCAGTACGACGGCCTCAGCGGTTTCTTGAAACGCGATGAATCCGAATACGATGTCTTCAATGCGGCGCACGCCGGAACTTCGATTTCCGCCGCTTTAGGCATCGCCGCCGCACGCGATTTGAAGCGCGAAGATTTCAACGTCCTTGCCTTCATAGGCGATGCCGGATTGACCGCAGGCATGGCTTTGGAAGGCATCAATCAAGTCGGCCATCTGAAAAAGAAGATGACCATCATGCTCAACGACAACGAGATGTCCATCGCTCCCAACGTCGGCGCGTTGTCGGGATATTTGAATCGCATACGCGGCGCAAAACCCTATCACGAACTCAAACACGAAATCGAAGAGTGGGTGAAGATGATTCCCGCTATCGGCGAAAAAATGTTGTCGGTCGGCAAATCGTTGAAAGACGCGCTCGCCAGTCAAATTATCCCCGGCGCGTTGTGGGAAGAATTGGGCTTGAAATATATGGGACCGATCAACGGCCACGATATCAACGCCATTATCAAGACTCTCGAAGAAGCCAAAAAAGAAGACGGCCCGGTATTGATTCACGCGCTGACCGTCAAGGGCAAAGGCTACGAACCCGCTGAACGCGACAAGGCTGCCTGGCATGGCACTTCGGCGTTTGAAATCTCTACCGGCAAGTTCATCAAAGAGCCTGTGACTGCGCCCTCTTACACGGCGGTCTTTGCCGATGCGACCATCGAACTGATGCGCCAGGATGAACGCATAGTCGCCATCACGGCGGCGATGCCGGACGGCACAGGGGTCAGCAAAGTGATGAAGGAATTTCCCGACCGCACCTTTGACGCGGCGATTGCCGAACAACACGCTGTCACCTTTGCGGCAGGAATGGCCACCGAAGGCTATAAGCCTATCGCGGCGATTTATTCGACTTTTTTGCAACGCGCTTATGACCAGATTTTTCACGATGTGGTGTTGATGGATTTGGATGTGACGTTCGCCTTGGACCGAGGCGGTGTGGCCGGAGCCGACGGCCCTACGCATCACGGCTTGATGGATTTCGGTTACCTGCGCCATATGCCTGGGTTTGTGGTAATGGCTCCGAAAGATGAAAACGAGTTGCGCCATATGTTGAAGACGGCGGTTTATTTCAACGGCCCCGCCTCTTTGCGTTATCCGCGTGGCAACGGCACAGGTGTGAAGTTGGATGAAGAGATAGAAGCGCTGGAAATCGGCAAGGCCGAAATTTTACGCGACGGCACAGACGTAGCGATTTTAGGCATCGGCACACAGGTCGCCTACTGTTTGAAAGCCGCCGATAAACTGGCGCAAGACGGCATCAATGCAACGGTCGTCAATGCGCGCTTCGTCAAACCGCTCGACGAAGAATTGATTTTAGCGCTGGCGCGCACCCACGGCTCTATCGTCACGGTCGAAGACCACTACCTGATGACCGGATTTGGCAGCGCCGTTTTGGAATGTCTGGAACATCACAAAGTCTATGATTGCCGGGTGAAATGTCTGGGCTTTGGCGACAAATTAATCGAACACGGGTCACAAGGTTTGTTGCTGGCCAAGTACGGCTTGGACGGCGACGGCATCTATTCCAGCACCAAAGAATTGATGGCGAGCAAATACAGTTTTGTCGCCAAGTAAATTTTTCTCTGGCAGGCACGAAGCGATAAAAACTTTACGCGCTGCGTGCCTGTCTTGTCTGCCACGCTATGCGACTGGTTATCACTTCCGATTGTCACGGCAAATTGCAGGAGGCAGAACTTCCGGCGGGCGATATTCTTATCCTTGCCGGAGACGTGTTCGCCAATCGTTCAGCCATCCCTGAACGCGACGCCTATTTTCAGTTGAACGAAATGCACGAACTGGATGCCTTTTGCGGCGCGTTGCCGTATGCACAGGTGTTGTTGATTGCCGGAAATCACGACTGGTTGTTTGAAGTGGATAAACTCGCTTATCGCCAGTTGCAGCACATCACTTATTTACAGGACAGCGGCATAGAGATAGACGGGGTGAAGTTTTACGGCTCGCCGCATCAGCCGTGGTTTTACGATTGGGCGTTCAACCTGCCGCGCAAGGGCAAAGAACTGGCGCATTACTGGAGCTTGATTCCCGAAGATACCGAAGTGTTAATCACCCACGGGCCGCCATACGGAATTTTAGACCGCCCCTTCGGCATCCAAGACCACGTCGGTTGCGAACTGTTATTACAGCGCGTCAGCGTCGTGCAACCCAGAGTTCATGCCTTCGGTCACATTCACGGTTCCTACGGGCAGGAAAAAGTCGGCAATACTCTTTTCGTCAATGCCTCGTTGTGCAACGAAACCTACAAAGCCACCAACCCGCCCATCGTCGTGGATATAGACTAAACCGGCAATACGTTTAACCTCCTCTGCAAAAACCTCTGCGTCCTCTGCGATTTTTTCTTTATCGCAGAGGACGCAGAGGTTTTTGCAGAGTGCCGCAGAGGTTTTCATCACCCCGGAGCAGGCAAGTGAAAGCCAATAAAATCGCGCCTATTAAACTGAATATCGCTGTTAAAGCGCCGCTCAAACCTGGGTTTTGCTAACCGGCGCATCGTCAAAAAATTTCGTCGTGCCTTCGGTGACGCTCGGCGGCGGCTCCGGCAACGCCTCCACCGTTGGCGACACAAAGCCTTGCGGCGCGGTGTCTCTTGACGAAGGCATCGGGTCGGTGTGCGGCGCTTCAAGGCGCGGCGCAAAGCGTTCGGCCAAGGTCGCTATGGATTCGGCAAAGAAGGCCGCGTAGATCAATTGCCCCAGCCCTTTCAACACCGGAAAAATGGCCAGCAACCAAGCCAGCCGAAAAATCTGCTCCAAGCCGAAAACCGGATGCCCGACGGAAGCTTCGATCTGCTGGATAACTCCGGCGTCGAGGGCGGCTCTACCGACATAGTAAAAAAATATCCCCAGCCCCGCGCCTGACAACAGACTGGTCAGCCCTTGGCGCAAATTATGCTGCCAGGAATAGGTCAGCCACTCTTTGGGTTTCGGCGTTTGCAACTCTTTGCGGCGGGCTTTCTGTTCGGCAATACGGGTTTTGGTCTCTTCCCATTTCAGCCAGTTATCGTAATGGTCGCCGGTGGTCGCCTCGCCTCCGGCTTTTCGTAAATCGTAACGGTTGCGGCGCGCTTGACGCCGAGCGGCGCGGCGCGAATTTTGGTTGATCGTCACCTCGCCAACGCTCTCCTTGACATTCTTGACGATGGTATCCACATCAATATTTTCTTTGACCGTTTTGACGATTTCGCCGACGTTGAAGCCCAGCACGCCGGTCTTGCTTTCGCCGCGTTCGAGAGCATCGTTGATGGCTTGCAGATTGGTGCCGCAGGATTTGCAAAAGCGTTGGTCTTCGGCCAGCGCGGCGGTTCCACATTTCGGACAAAACATATGGCATTCCTCCCTCGAAACGAGTCTGCGGTTTTGCGTTGCAGAAAGTTCATGCCCTTCTGCAACTCGCTTGTTGCCTTCTGCCAAACAGTAAAATGATTTCCTCGCCATCGCAAGCACCAGAGCGCCGCAACGCCGCGCTTGCCTGTCTGACAACAAACTTGCAATTCCCTTTGGGATACGCCCATCTTCGTCTCAGAGTTTACCTTTCCTGAACTCGACTTGGTACATTTTTCAGAGGCGAACCGAGCTTGCCAATCCCCCGATGGCAGTCGGGGATAGTTAAAGTCCAACCTAGGAAACGCCACCAAAAATCAACGAATCCCCCCAACGGCAGTTGGGGGATACTTAAAGTCCAACCTAGGAAACGCCGCCAAAGATCAACGAATCCCCCCAACGGCAGTTGGGGGATGGTTAAAGTCCAGCCTTGAGCATCGGGCAAGGTTGGACTTTAACCATCCCCCAACTGCCGTTGGGGGGATTGCAAAAAAGTTTTGCTGGCTTGGTGTGTAGGTTGGACTTTAACCATCCCCCAACTGCCGTTGGGGGGATTGCAAAAAAGTTTAGTGGTGCGGGATAGGTTGGACTTTAAGCATCCCCCAACGGCAGTTGGGGGGATTGCAAAAAAGCTTTGCTTGCCGGCTCTGGCAGGTTGGGCTTTAACCATCTCCCAACTGCCGTTGGGGGGATTCAAGCGAATGACCCGACCGCCTCGGTTCTCCGTTGCTAAATTTTTCAGCGGTGCAGCACCCGGAGTGAATCCGCTTTTTACTTTCACCCCCTGGAAATCGTGAGCCTCAACTTGTACAAAGTCGAGCTGAAGCCCTCCACAAAAACTGACTCCCGACTTGCTGCAACAGGCCAGAGCGCCATTTGCCGTTCGCGGAAAACCGCAAGAAGGCTTTACAGAATGTGGTACACTGCCTTTTACAAGAGTCGGAAAGCGGGATCAGGTAATTGGCGAACTTCGGGCATGAGTAATCTACAGGCTTTCCGAACATTGTCGAGAGTGTGGCACAACTCTCGTGCGTACAAAATCCCCGATATAACTATTTCGTTGTGGCGATGAGGTCGAAGTGGTCAGGCTGACACACATCCTGTTATTCATATTGCTAGTGCTGACAGGGGTCTGGCTGCTGCCGGTGCAGGCGCTGGCACCGCCGCCTGCGGCTGCCCGTTTCATCAATCAGGTATTCCAGCTTGACGATGGGCTGCCGATGAACTCGGTACTCAGCGTGGCGCAAACTGCGGATGGTTATTTATGGCTGGGCACCGAAGAAGGATTGGTGCGCTATGATGGCAAACGCTTCACCATCTTCAACAAATCGAACACGCCGGAACTGGTCGAACATTTCATTCAAGCGCTGCTCGTGAGTCGCGATGGCAGCTTGTGGATTGGCACGATGAACGGCTTGCTCAATTATCAGGCCGGGCATTTCAAACGCTACGGTCAGGAAGCGGGCTTGTCGAATGCGTTGGTCAGCACTTTGTATGAAGACCGCGATGGCGGCTTATGGGTGGGAAGCGTAGGCGGCGGCGTTCAACGCTTCAAAGACGGAAGCTTTCACGCCATCACCACGAAAGACGGTTTATCGCACGATGTGGTGCGCTCCATCTGTCAAGACCACGAGGGGCGGATATGGGTGGGAACCGGCAAAGGTTTGAACCTGATTCAGGACGGCAAGCTCATCACGCATACGGCGCTGGCGGCGCTCGCCAATGAAACGATACGCGCCCTCTACGAAGACCGTCAGCAACAACTGTGGATAGGCACTTCCGACCGTGGCGTGTTTCGGCTTTCCGGCGCGCACCTCGACAACTACACCACACAAAACGGGCTGGTAAATAATTCGGTCTATACCATTCTCGAAGATCGTCAAGGCCGGCTGTGGCTAGGCACCAATGGCGGCGGCTTGAGCCTTTATCACCACGGCTCGTTATCGCGCTACACCAGCAAGGAAGGCTTGTCCAGCGATCTGGTCATGAGTTTGTGCGAAGACCACGAAGGCGGCATCTGGGTGGCAACCACCGGCGGCGGTTTGAATCGCCTGACCAACAAAATGTTCGCCACCCTGAGTACCGCCGAAGGGCTGTCAAGCGAAGTGATTTTGCCCTTGCTCGAAGACCGACGCAAACGAATTTGGATTGGCACGGCGGGCGCAGGACTCAATCGCTTGACCAATGGCAAGGTCAAAACTTTTACCAATAAAGACGGGCTGTCGCACAATCTGATTTTGTCATTGGCCGAAGACCCGCAAGGCAATTTGTGGGTTGGCACGCTGGACGGCCTCAACCGCATTTCCGATGATCGGGTGACGGTTTATAAAAAGAAAGACGGCTTATCCAATACCACCATTACCGCTTTGTTGGCGGACGCCAGCGGCAACCTCTGGATCGGCACACACGGCGGCATCAATCTCTGGCGCGATGGCAAATTCACCGCCTACACCAGTCGCGACGGACTCGGCAGCGACATCGTTTCGCAACTCTTTCAAGACCGCAGCGGCACGCTCTGGATCGGCACCCGAGGCGGCGGCCTCAGCCGTTGCCAAAATGGCCGTTTCACCACCTACAAGGCGGCACAGGGCTTTGCCGCTACCGAAGTCTATTGCTTTTACGAAGACGCTGCCGGAGCCTTATGGATCGGCACCAACGGTTCCGGGCTGCTGCGTTTCAAAGACGAGCACTTCACCTCTTTCACCGTGCGCCAGGGTTTGTTTGACGATCTCGCCTTAGCTATCGTCGAAGACCTGCAAGGCTTCTTCTGGATCAGTTCCAACAAAGGTCTCTATCGCGTCAAAAAAATTGAACTGGATGCGGTCGCCGATGGCCAACTAACGGCGGTGCGGTCGCGCTCTTACGGCAAAAGCGACGGCATGAATACGGTCGAGTGCAACGGCGGCGTTCAACCCTCGGTATGCAAGACCAACGATGGGCGCTTGTGGTTTCCCACCATGAAAGGCATCGTCATCATCAATCCCGAAACCGCCGAAAGCAACGCGCCGCCGCCGCCTGTGGTCATCGAAGAGGTGCGCGTGGATCGCGAGTCAGCGCCGCACAGCGATCAACTTTCGTTTGCGGCGGGTAAGCAGGGCTTTGAGTTTCAATACAGTGCGCCGGGATTCAACGCCCCGGAAAAGGCGGTCTTCCGTTACCAACTGGAAGGCCACGACAAAGACTGGATAGAGGCGGAGACGCGGCGGACGGCCTATTATGCCAGCCTGTCGCCCGGTCATTATACTTTTCGCGTCAGCGCCGCCAACGCCGACGGGGTGTGGAGCGAACCCGGCGCGGCGGTGTCGTTTGAATTGCGCCCTTATTTCTATCAGACCAGATGGTTCTATGCGCTGGCGGTGCTGGCGCTGGCGCTGTTGCTTGGCGGCAGCCATCTCTTTCGCACTCGCCATCTGCGAATCGTCAATCAGGAACTCGAAGCCAGAATCGGCGAACGCACCCGCGAAGTCCTGCGGCAAAAAGACGCCACCGCGTTGATCAATCAACAACTGGTCGAGACCGTGCAGGCATTGGAAGAGGCCAAAGACAAACTCGAACATCGAGTGCAGGAGCGCACTGCCGAATTGGTAAGATCGAACCGCGAATTGCAGGAAGAGATTGCCGAGCGCCAACGCGCCGAAGCCGCCTTGCGCGACAGCGAAGAGCGCTATCGTTTCATGTTTGAAAAGAATCCCTTTCCGATGTGGGTTTGTGATTTGCAAACGCTGGCCTTTCTTACGGTCAACGAAGCCGCCATCAAACACTACGGCTATACCAAAGACGAATTTCTTGGCATGACGATTAAAGACATACGCCCTGCCGAAGACATTCCGGCTCTGCTCGATAGACTGGCGACGCTCTCCCATGAGGACAATCGCGGATTTTATCGGCATCGCAAAAAGAGCGGCGCGCTCATAGATGTTGAAGTGATTCACCATCAGCTTGATGCCTCCGAGAGGCCGTCAGTGTTGGTGATGGCCAACGACATCACCGAACAGAAGCGGTTGGAAGACGAGTTGCGCCAATCGCAGAAGATGGAAGCCATAGGCCGTCTGGCCGGGGGCGTGGCGCACGATTTCAATAATCTGTTGACCGCCATCATCGGCTACAGTCAGTTGATTATGCGCGGCCTTGACCACGATGACCCGATATATCAAGAGATTCAGGAGATTGATAAAGCCGGACAACGGGCTGCCGCTTTGACCAATCAACTGTTGGCCTTCAGCCGCAAACAATTGTTGCAACCGAAAATCGTCAACCTCGGTGACATCGTCAACGACATCAGTAAAATGCTCAAGCGGGTGATCCGCGAAGACATCAATCTGACCATCCTCGCCTCGGCAACACTGGGACAGGTCAAAGTTGATCCCGGTCAGATCGAACAAATCCTTATGAACCTGGCGGTCAATGCCAGCGACGCCATGCCCCATGGCGGCAGGCTAACCATAGAGACCTGCAACATCACTCTGGATGAAAATGCCGTGCCGCTGCACGCCGAAATCCAGCCCGGTCGTTATGTGATGCTGGCCATCAGCGACACCGGCTTCGGTATGGACAGCGAGACCTTGGCGCAAATCTTCGAGCCGTTTTTTACCACCAAAGAGATGGGCAAAGGCACTGGCCTGGGACTGGCGACAGTGTACGGCATCGTCAAACAAAGCGGTGGGCATATATGGGTCTATAGCGAACCCGACCACGGCACCACCTTTAAAATTTATCTGCCGCGCACCGATCAAGCGCCAGAGTTGCCGGAGCGTCGCTTTGATAAAGAAGTATTGCCGCAAGGTTCAGAGACCATCTTACTGGCCGAAGATGAAGAGATCGTGCGAAATCTGGCGCGCATCGCTTTAGACCTCAATGGCTATACGGTGCTGGAATCGGCCAGCGGCGCGGAAGCTTTGCAGGTCGCCCAGCAACATCAAGGCCCCATACATCTGCTATTGACCGACATCATCATGCCGCAGATGAACGGGCGCGTACTGGTTGAACGGGTGGCGCTTACGCGCCCCGATACCAAAGTGCTGTATATGTCCGGCTACACCGCCGATGCCATCAATCATCACGGCGTGCTGGATGAGGACATCGCCTTCATTCAAAAACCGTTCTCGCCCCTAGACCTGATTCGCAAAGTTCGAGAAGTGCTGGATCACAAAATGCCCTGAGCCAGAAACAGGGAAAACCCCTACCGGCTTCCGATTTTCCCTATAGCATTCAATGCCGCCAGCGACAATAATAGAGGCGGTCAGAGGATCAGGTTAGGAGGGTGGATAAAATAACCTGCAAGACTTGAGTGATTTTCCCATGCCCTGTACGGGCGACCCTGCGGTGG
>JACQDB010000005.1 GCA_016201275.1 Acidobacteriota bacterium | reverse complement strand
TGTACGGGCGACCCTGCGGTGGTCGCCCTTCCTTGAAAGCTAATGGATTTCAAGGAAGGGCGACCACCGCAGGGTCGCCCGTACAGGGCTGCACTTTATTTCCTCCACCATCCTTACGGAAATTTTGGCATAGACGTGAAACTGGCTACTGTAGCCGGTTTCACGTCTATGCCAAATTGATTCGCTATGAAATCCTGATTACTGACTGCCGACAACCGACCGGACATCGTCGAGAATAATCTGCGAAATGGCGTCGCGGCCTGAACGCGCATAGGAAAAAAATTCGCCACGCTCTGCGGTGCGAAAGACCGCCGCTTTCGCGGTTCCCGACAGCGCATAAAACGGCGAATCTTTGTCGAGCAATTTCGGCGCGACGCTCACCCGCACACGGCCTTGCCAGAGGCGTGCGCGACCAACCAGGCGCACGACGCGATTGGTCGTGCGTCCGTTATCAATCAGACTTTGCGTGGCGTCGCTGATGCCGAGGCGCGACACCTCGGCGAGTTTGGCGTCGGCTTTCATCAAGGCGTTGGCGAGGATGAGAATTTTGCAGGCGGTGTCCCAGCCTTCGACATCAAGCGACGGGTCAGGCTCGGCTATGCCATCGCGCTGGGCCATGCCTAAAGCTTCATTGAAAGATAAACGCTGTTCCTGCATCGCTGTCAAAATGTAATTGGTAGTGCCGTTCAGGACGCCGCGAATTTCTACCACTTGGTCATCGGCGAGTTCATCCGGTATCGCCACACCAGTTGTGCCGGTGAAAGCGAGGCGCGAGTTGCCGCTTGCCGCCGCTTGTTGCAGAGCGTCGAAGCCGTGAACCATTACCCCTTTATCCACCGTGACCACGTTGAGGCCTTGCGACAAAGCCGCTGTGAGCCAATCGAGCGCGGGCTGTCCGTCACGGATATTGGTCGGCAGCGATTCGACGATGCAGTGAATATGTTCGCGCTGAAAAGCTTTGAGAATATCGGCGGGATGAGCGAGAAAAGCGGCAGGCGCGAAGGCTTTGATGGTGCGCCCCGCTTCTTTGTGAGTGAGCAGGACGTTGACGAGTTCCGGCGTGTGAATCATTAACGCGCCGCTCGAATCGGCGATAGCGCGAAGGTTGATTTTCGGGTCTTGCGCTTCGCCGATCTTTTCGAGTTGGCGAAGCAAAGCGCGACCGACGTTGCCAAACCCCAGCAGGGCGATGTTGATTTCTTTCATGTTGAATGGAAGAAGTTCGCGGTCAATTTAATCAGGCAAATTCTGCTCGCGAACAAACACAATGTAGTCGCTCCACACAGGCGTGCCGCCATCTGCACGCAAAGCCATTTGTACCTGTCCACGATGCGCCATCGAATGAAAAAGAACGTGCGTTAAAATGTCGCGGCATGAAGTTGTGTACGCTATGCCCTGGCTGTTTTTATAGGCAGCCGTGTGGTCGAGGTTTTCTTCGGTCAAGGCGTTGACAAAATTGGTGTAGGCGTTCGCCATTTCATTGGCCACTACTTCGCATTCATCGAGCGTTGCGGTCGGCCAGTAATCGGCTCCCGTAGAATCTGCGTTGCTCAAGATTCGCGTCAGCCATGCTTTTTCGGTAATCAACAGATGCGCCAGTGCGCGCATGGCCTTGGCGCTTTCGCCTTCAAAAGCCCTGAGCGATGCAATCATCCGCCGATTCGCCCAACTATTAAACTCCACCAACTGCCGCAAGGACTCAATTGTGTGCATCATAACTCGCTTTCAAACGGTTTTCTCTAAACTTTATTTTTGCCACAAAGACGCACAGAACACAAAGTGGCAGTGCTAAAAAAGTAACGCGGAAGCGGGAACCATTGAACCTATATAGAGCGTGTGGCAGAATTCCAGAAATAGCCTATATGTTGTAGATAGTTACACCATCACCTACAATATATGGACAGAACCTCTATTTCTGCGACACGCTCTATATAGCGAATTTCATTGCCTCGCATCATTGACCTCCAAGTTTTTCTACGCCATCGCAGGCAGCAAGCCTTTGATGTCGCGCACGACTTTCGCCACTTCTTCTTGTTCGCCTAATGCCATCATGAAAAATTTGTAGCCGTTGTGGAAACAAATCAAGCCGTTGCCGAATAACCATAGGCTCGACAACAGGGGATTGCCGCCCAACACCAAGTTAATCGGCAAGCCGCCGACGATGCCGCCCGTGAAGGCTTCGTAAACTAATCCCGCGCCTGCCGCTACCGAAAAGGCTCCCAAGAGCGGCGCGCCTACGTACTTCGCCAGATTGCGCTCGAATTTGACGCGCTCGGTTTCGGCTTCGGTCAGCTTGCCGTCTTGCAACAGCGCTTCCTGTTTCTGCAAATAAGCTGCGTATTTTTCCGAAAGTTTCCGCAAGCCATACGGCACGATGGCCGAATGAAACAGCCAGTTGCCTGCGCCGCCCGCGCCCAGCAGCGCGACATCGAGCGAGGCAAAAGCTGAACCGGCGCGGGTTCCGGCGATGAAGGCCAGCGACACTACGGCGGTCTTGCCGGGGTTTTCTTGCACCCATTTTTTAGCGCTGGCAACCGCACTTAAAACCGAAGCCGGAAGGCGAGCCGCCGCGACGCCGCTTTGTGCCGCGCCCGCCGCGTTGTCGTAAAATTTTCTGGCGCTGCCAAACAGGTCGCCGGTTTTGGCTTTCGCGTCGCCGACGAATTCATCGGCTTTTTTTTTGGCGTCATCAAAAACTTCGCCGACTTTTTCTTTGACTTCCGAAGCCGTCTCTTTCGCGCCGGTCTGCGTCGCTACTTCGTCCGCTACATTGACAACGCTTTGGGCAGCCTCGCCGACCGCATCGGCGGTTTGCTTTGCCGCGCCCCGCATCGTTTCGCTGATTTTATGTTCGCGGTCGAGGCGCGAAACTTCTTCGCGGGTTTTGTCCAAAGTGGAAGTCGCGGCGTCCGCACCTTTTCGCAAAGCGTCGGTGGCGATGCGTGCGCCTTGATTGAGGCGGTCGGTAATCTCGAATTTTTTATCGAACTCTTTAGCGGCTTCCGTGGCTTGTCGAGCAGCGTCGGCGGCGCGTCTTCGCAAATCATCTAGCTTGCTGGGCATTTGAAATACTCCTCGCTGAAAATCTTAATCGGATAGCCGGCCTTTTTGCTATCAAAGTTTGATACGCCATTCCTGGCGCTTCTGTTCGTCAAAGGCTAAACGAAAATTTCGCAGGCGGCGCGAATGGTGTTGCAATGCGCTTCAACCGTATCGGCGACGCGCTTGCCGTAGCCGCCGCCCAGCGTGATGACGCAGGGCAAAGAGCGCGACCGGCAAGCCGCGAACACCATCGCATCGCGGCGCAACAAGCCTTCATGCGAAAGCGCCAGGCGGCCCAAACGATCCTCGCGCAAGGGGTCAACTCCCGCTTGATAAAACATCACGTCGGGGCGAAAACGCGCCAATACGTGCGCGAGGTTTTCTTCCAGCAAAGACAAATATTCTTCATCCTGTGTGCCGTCGGCGAGCGCGACATCAATGGTGCTGTGTTGTTTGATGAGCGGATAATTTTTTTCGCCGTGCAGCGAGAGCGTGAAGACTTCCGGGTCATGAGCAAAAATCGCCGCCGTGCCGTTGCCTTGATGCACGTCGCAATCCATCACCGCAGCGCGATGAATGCGGCCTTCGGCGCGCAGCACCTTGATGGCTACGGCGATGTCGTTGAAGACGCAGAAACCTTCGCCGTGATCGGCAAAAGCGTGATGCGTGCCGCCGCCTAAGTTGGCACTCGCGCCTTGCTGCAAGGCCAACCGCGCTGCGGCCAGCGTCCCGGCTACGGAGTAACGCGAACGCTGCACCAAGGGTTGTGACCACGGCAAACCCAAACGGCGAATTTCGCGTTCGGTCAAGTCTCCGGCGATGAAGCGGTCGTAATAATCTGCCGTGTGAACCAGCAGAATTTCTTCACGGCTGGCCAACTTCGGCTCTGCAATATTTTTTTCATCAAGCGTCGCTTCAGCGACCAGCCGCTCGCGGATTTTCGCGTACTTGATGATCGGGAATTTGTGATCATCGGGCAGCGCTATGACATATTGATTGGAGTGAAACGCCTGCATGATTATGGATTCGCTTCATCGCGTATGGGAATCGGTTTGCGGTTATCATCAATCGCCACGTACACGACTTCGGCTTCGGTGACGCGAGCATATTCATACGGATGACTGACGCGCTCGGCTTCGACGATGACTTTGACGGTGATAGAAGTGCGGCCTGTGCGGACCAGGCTGGTATAAAAACTGACGATGTCGCCGACGAAGACCGGAGCGACGAACACGACTTCGTGCATGGCTTTGGTGACGATTTTTTTTGCCGTGTGCTTGCGGACTTCGATGGCGGCGGCGATGTCTATGTGGCTTAAAATTACGCCGCCGAAAATCGTGCCGTGGGCGTTGGTATCTTTGGGCATCAAGACCACGCGTATGGCCGGGTCGGTGCCGGGAGTTGTCATCTCTACGCTTTCCTTCATCGTGTTATGAGCCTAGCCGTTTTGCGCGAAGAGTGTCAATTCACCGAGCGATGTGATAATTTCAAAACCTATGAAAGAGCAATCGGCAGCGAAAGAAAAAGTTGCGGCGGGCGGCGTAGTGAAGGACGATGAAGGCCGCGTGTTGCTGGTGCATCGCGGACGTTATGATGACTGGTCGTTTCCGAAAGGCGGCGTGGACGCTGGCGAAACGATTGAGCAAGCGGCGCTCCGCGAAGTAAAAGAAGAGGCCGGATTGGAATGCCAAATCGTTCGCAAGCTTTCCTCGTCGCGCTATCTGTTTCAGAATCGTCAAGGCCGGACGATAGCCAAAGAGGTGCATTATTTTTTGCTGAAGATTGTGGGCGGGCAACTGTTCGCCGATGGCAAAGAGACCGACCAGGCGCGTTGGTGCAAGCGCGAAGAAGCCGCGAGTTTATTGAGTTATCAAGGCGATAGAGATTTGTTGGGCGAGGTGATGGACCAATAGCTGGCAGACAAAATGAGGCCCAATTTTACAGCTTTTTCCGGGAGAATGGCATGGCGGAAAGAAGACCAATCATTACGTTGTTGACCGATTTCGGCGAGGCCGATTATTTTGTTGCGGCGATGAAGGGAGCCATTTACTGCCTCAATCGCGATGTGGAAATCATAGACTTGACGCATCAGATAACGCCGCACGATGTTTTTTCGGGGGCTTTCAATCTGTTGTGCTGCTACAGAGAATTTCCCAAGTGGACGATTCATGTTGCCGTGGTTGACCCCGGCGTAGGCTCCAGTCGTCGTCCGATTTTTGTGATGACCGACGAGTATTATTTCATCGGCCCGGATAACGGCATCTTCAGCTACATCTATCAAAGAGAAAATATCAATCGCGTTGTGCATCTGACCGAATCGCATTATTTTCGCGCCGAGGTATCGAATACATTTCACGGGCGCGATGTCTTTGCGCCCATCGCCGCTTACGTTGCCAAACAGGTGGACTGGACGAAGATGGGCGCAGAGATCAGCGACTATGTGAAATTCAACCTGCCAACTCCGGCTGTGGTGTCGGCAAAACAACTTCGCGGTCACGTTATTCAGGTGGATCGTTTCGGCAACATCATCACCAACATCACGAGCGCGGAATTGCCGCCGGAAAGAGCGGCGCAAGGGATGCGGCTTCGCATAGGCAAACACGAAGCGGCACGTTGCTTGAAGAACTTTTCCGAAGCGGCGAACAACGAACTGTTCGCTTATTTCGGCAGCGCCGGTTTTTTGGAACTAGCGGTGGCGCGACAAAACGCGGCGCGTCTGGTGGAAGCGCGGCGCGGCATGGAAATCGAAATCGCCTTGCCGTGAATCGTGTATCAGGAATCGTCAGGTGAAGGGAAAAAGTGAAGTGTTATAGCGGGTTGCAGATGTATGCGCTTGGTTGAGAGGCGGCCTGTGAGCGCCGTGCGGCGGTCACAGGCCGCCTCTCAACCAGGTGTTGTGGTCGTGGGCAAATGAAAATCGCTATAAGCTCGACTTTGTACATTTTTCAGAGGCGAACCGAGTTTGCCAATCCCCCCGATGGCAGTCGGGGATAGTTAAAGTCCAACCTACGAAACGCTGCCAACGAGAAACCAATCCCCCCGACGGCAGTCGGGGGATAGTTAAAGTTCAGCCTACGAAAACGCCGCCAAAGCTCAACGAATCCCCCCGATGGCAGTCGGGGGATAGTTAAAGTTCAGCCTACGAAACGCTGCCAACGAGAAACGAATCCCCCCGATGGCAATCGGGGGATAGTTAAAGTCCAACCTTGCCCGAGGCTCAAGGCTGAACTTTAACCATCCCCCAACTGCCGTTGGGGGGATTGCAAAAAAACTTTGCTTGCTGGGTGTGTAGGTTGGACTTTAAGAATCCCCCCAACTGCCGTTGGGGGGATTCAGATGAATGGCCTCACTGCCTCGGCTCCCGTTGGGGGATTCAGATGAATTGCCTCACTGCCTCGGCTCTCCGTTGCTAGATTTTTCAGAGGCGAAGCAGCCTGATTTCATTGGCTTTTTCAGCCCCTAGAATTATTGAACCTCACCTCAACAAGCTGAGGTTCAATAATTCCAAGCGCGAACCGCAACGGCAGCGCTTGATTGGTGTGGTTCAATCTGAAATTGAACAAAGTCGAGATAAGGTTGTAAAAGAATATGCGTAGGCGCTGACGAAATTAATAGCGCGCTGACGAAAATAACCGGGCGAGGGGAATGTACAGTTCCCCTCGCCCGGTTGCTTTATGGTAGAGACGCGCTTGCTGCTTTACGCAGGAGTCGCGTTGCTTACCATCTTCGATAGCCTGAGTATTGGCGATAGCCCTGTTGGTAGCCGCGCCGAAAACCTTCGCGGTACGCGCCATTGCCATCACGATAATGGCTGGAGTTGTTGGGATTGGGCGAGCGACGATCCCGCGCATCTTCCTGCCCTCGGTCCAGACCGTCGCGATAGCCTTTCTGCACTTCATAATTCGAACTGCTGCCATAGCCACCATAATTGCCGTAGCCGCCATAGCTGCCATAGCCGCCATAATTGCGATTGCGTTCCTGTTGTCTGCGCCATTCCCACTCGCGCCGCGCTTGCTCACGCCGCCGCGCTTGCTCTCTGGCCTCTTCGTCCTGTTGATGACGATACCGATCATGATCTTGATAACGGTCATTGCGATGGTCGTCGCGGCGCTCATCGCGGCGGTCGTCGCGGCGCTCATCACGGCGGTCGTCGCGGCGATGATCACGGCGGTCGTCGTGGTCGCGTCGCCACGGCCAGTTCTGCGCCTGCGCCGTAGCGCCGAGCAGAAGGCCGCTGCCAACCACTAAACTGAGGGCAATGAGCGCTCCCCCCACGCCTTTTTTCAATTGCGATATTTTCATGGTTTCTGATCCTTTCAAACTGTAAGCCTTGCGATTTCTGAACACCCCTTGCCTTTCTAGGATTGCTAACCACAGGGCAAAGGTGGCCTGTGCCAGGTAAAAAAAATCGGTGCGGCGCTGTGGCCAATTCGGCGTTACAGTTTTGCCCTTGAGCCGGAGGTTTTTTTTGTGATATAAGTGCGCCTCGTTAGGCATCACAAAGCGGAAATAAAAACTCACAACAAACCGCGACTTTCTTTCAAACGGGATACGAACAATACGGGACATAGAGAATGCTGGTGGGCGTTGCGCGGCGTGCTATGCGTCAACAACGCTGGTGGAAGTGCAGATTCGCCGTACCCCGTGCCCTTGGGAAACCGCGCGCTCCGCGCGTGAACGGTGTACCACAATCCTGAAAATTTATTGTAAGGCGTGAGGCTTTACAGCTTGCTCATTCTGCCGCTCAGAATAAAGGAGAGAAATGTTTATGCGTAAAATCTGGTTTGTAGTATTCCTTGTGGCGCTACTTGCGCCCTCGTTCATCAAGATCAACGCCGCCACCGTTGATTCCGGCACAGTGGACGAGAGCGCCCTCAATCCCTGGCAAACCGCCATCATCGGCCTGCCCGATGTTGACATCCGCCGCGCTGTCGTTCGACAAGAACTTGCCAATGCCCAGGCGACCGGTGACAGCCCGGCCTGGACCGCGCGGCATCAAGCCATCGAAGAGTTTCGCGCCACGCTTGCGCCGCCAAGCCGCGAGGCGCTGCGTTATGAGATGAGCGCCGCCGGAACTCCCAAAGTTTTCTTCAATCTAGCGGCGGCGTTGTCGCCTGCCACCAGCGGTTCTGCCGATCACATCGCCCGCAACTTTCTCCGCCAGCACAGCGATATTTTTGGCTTGACCAGCCGCGAAACGCGCCGCTTGAAACTCGAAAACGAGGACAACGATCAAGGCACTACTTTTCTGACCTACAATCAAATGATTGATGGCATCAAGGTGTTTCAAGGCCAGGTTCAAATTGCTATCGGCGCAGTCGGCGAAACGCTTTCGGTTATGGAAGGCTGGGTGATTCCTCAGGCCAGAGTGGAGACCACTGCGGCGCTTACAGAAGCCGCCGCCCTGACCGCCGCCCGCCGGTATTCGGGACGCCCCGCGCCGGATGATTTCGCCTTGGTCGAAGCGCGTACCGAACCCGGCGAGCGCGCCCGTTATCGCAACCCGCTCGGCGCAGGCTTCGAGGACATCCTCTCTGAACTGCGCGTCATGCGCGTCGGCGCTACAGGTGTGTTGGTCTGGCACAGCTATGTTGAAGCCGGGCCCAGCGAATGGTACGAAATCTGTGTGGATGCCAACACCGGCGCGTTGCTGTTTCGCTATAACCTGTATGCGGATGCGGCGCAGGGAACTGTGGCCACACGCGACCCGCTTGCCACACCGCGCACGCTGCAATCGTTGGTCGGCGACACCACCATCAACACCGCTACGGGCTGGATGGGAACTTCGACAGTGACCACAGGCAACAATGTAGATGCCTATCTCGACACCGATGCCAACAATGTTCCCGATGCCAATAACACCACAGGGCTATCGAATGGTCATGCGTTTTCGGCCACCCAGGATTTCACTTTTCCGTTCACGCTAGGAGTTGACCCGCGCACTGAAAAACCGGCGGTGGTGACCAATCTTTTCTACTTCTGCAATGTCATGCATGACTTTGTTTATCGGCTCGGCTTTACCGAAGCGGCGGGAAATTTTCAGACCAACAATTTCGGGCGCGGCGGTGCGGGTAACGATCCGGTCAATGCCGAAGCGCAAGACGGTTCAGGAACCAACAACGCCAACTTTGCTACGCCGCCCGATGGCAGTCGTCCGCGTATGCAGCAGTTTTTGTTCACGCAGGGAACTACCAGTCTGGCGGATGACCGCGACAGTTCACAAGATGGCGATGTGGTGTTGCACGAATATGGTCACGGCGTCTCGAATCGTTTAGTCGGTGGCCCGGCCAACACCAATTGTCTGGGCGGCACACAGGCGGGCGCGATGGGCGAAGGCTGGTCGGATTACTGGGCGATTAGCTTTTACAACGATGGTCGCGTCGGTGAATACGTCACCAACAACACTACCAATGGCATACGGCGCGCCGCTTATACAGTGCCTGCCAATGCGGTTCATGATTCGTATGCCGATTTGGGGGTGGGCGGGTTTGAAGTGCATCGCGATGGCGAAGTGTGGGCGGCGACGTTGTGGGATTTGCGTAATGACTTGGGCGCAGCGATTGCCGACCGTCTGGTGTTGGAAGGCATGAAGTTTACGCCTTGCAGCCCGTCATTTCTCAATGCCCGCGATGGCATATTGCAGGCCGATCAAAGCCTCAACGCCAGCGCCAATCGCTGTCGTATCTGGACGGTCTTTGCGCGGCACGGCATGGGGGTGTCGGCCAGCGGCAACAACGGCACGACGCACAACGCCGCGACCGATGTGCCAGTGGATTGCAGCGGCGGCAGCAGCACGGAAGTCTTCTTTGATAATTTCGAGACCAGTCTAGGCTGGACGACGAATCTGAACGCCACAGACACAGCGACCACAGGGCAATGGGAGCGCGGCAATCCTGAAGACACCAACTCCGGAGGGGCTAAACAACTCGGCACCACCATCAGTGGAGTCAATGATTTGGTGACCGGGCGACTGGCTGGCGCTTCCGCCGGAGTCAACGATATAGATGGCGGCGTGACTTCGATTCATTCACCGGTGATTACGCTGCCGACCACCGGAACCCTAACCCTGTCGTTTAGTTCATACCTGGCGCACGGCAGTAATGCGACCAGTGCCGACTTTCTGCGCGTCAGCATCGTCAGTGGCACGACCACCACCGTGGTGTTCCAGAAGCTCGGTCAGGCGGCAAACGTCAACGGCGCGTGGACGACCAACAGCGTCAGTTTGAATGCCTTCGCCGGACAGACGGTGCGGATATTGATCGAAGCAGCCGACGCGGCCACCGCCAGCCTCGTTGAAGCAGGCATAGATGATGTGCGTATCACCCAACAATAAAACGTAAAAGTTTGTTGGCTCAAGAGGCGAGATGAATTCGGTCTCGCCTCTTGTTTTCGTACTTCAGAGCGGTTGATGCGATGCGATAGTCGAATGAGGGTTGAGTTGCGAAATGCTTGAGTATGCGGAAAGATGAGGTTGAATGAAGTGACCCTGGTAGGGATCGAACCTACGACCTACAGCTCCGGAGGCTGTCGCTCTATCCACTGAGCTACAGGGCCTTGACGCGAAGATTATATCTGCTCGATGCCAAAAAGTCTTGCGCGATTTCACTTTTTAGCCGTCGTCTTAAACAAACCGGCAATCGTATTGCAGGGCGTCGAAAAGCAAATCCAGATACTCGTCGTGCGAAATATCCAGCGCTCCAAAATGCGCGATGTGTGGGGTTCGCATCTGCGCGTCCAACAACCGGTAGCGGCGCTCGCGCAGCCGTTCCACCAACGCGACCAGGGCAATTTGCGACGCATACGAAACCCGCGTGAACATGGACTCGCCGAAGAACGCGCCTTGAATGGCCACGCCGTAGAGGCCGCCAATCAATTCTTGATTCATCCACACCTCGACCGAATGCACCACACCGCGACGATGCAATTCGGTGTAAAGCGCGATCATCTCTTCGCTCAACCACACGCCATCTTCGCTTTTCTCGTCGTGTCGCGCACAGGCGCGTATGACTTCTGCAAAGGCCGTGTTGATGCGGATTTCATAGCTCATCTTTCGCATCGCCTGACGCAGCGAGCGCCGCACCCGGAAGCGCTCATCAATCGGGACGACGGTGCGCGGGTCGGCAATAAACCAGTCAATCTCGCCTTCCAGTCCGGTCGCCATGGGAAAGATGCCCTGCCGGTAGGCTTGAATGATTTGTTCAGGCGTGATGTGAGAAGCATAACCTTGCATCGTCGTTTATTATCAACATCCGCGAGAGAATGAACAACTGCGTGTGGCAAAATAACATTCACTTTACCGCAGCGCACAAGATCGGCAGATGAAAAAATATTGGCGTGCCTAGGCATGACTTGGCGGCTTGGCGCGAGCAGTTAAATTTTCACAATCGCTGCAACGACCGCATCTGCATTGCCCTTATCGCTCGGCAGAATTTGCTGCGGCAACCGCACGACTTTTGCATCAGCGGCGCGCTCGGCAAGCAGGGTTTTTCGCTCGCCGAGTTTGGGAAATTTCTTTCAAGGCGTTGGCGTGCTATATTTTTCCTTACACTATAGAAAGGAAGATTTTTATGAAAAAACATCTGGGTACAATTTGCATGCTGATTTTTATGGCCTTCATTTCAACCGCTTTCGCGCAACAACCGAAGAGCGAAAAGTTGACCAAGATCGAACAGGCGCTGAAAGATGACGTGCCGAAAATTCTCTGCGTCAATGAAGCGTTTGCCACCGCCGCCCAACCAAACGACGCGGCGTTTGCCAAGCTCGCCGCCGACGGCTTTCACGCGGTGTTGAATTTACGCACCGCCAACGAGGGCGTTGATCTAAAACATGAACAGGAGTTAGTGGAAAAAGCCGGAATGAAATATTTTAATGTGCCGGTGACCAGCACCGCTCCGAGCGCGGAAAATGTCGAAGCCTTCATGAAGGTGGTCAAAGATAAAGCCAATCATCCGCTGTTGATTCATTGCGCCAGCGCCAATCGTGCCGGAGCTTTCTGGATGATTTATCGCGTCCTTGATGACAAGTGGCCGGAAGACAAAGCCTTGGAAGAAGCCAAACAGGTCGGCTTGACCAGCCCCGTGTTGACCAAGTTCGCGCAAGATTACATTGCCGCCCACCGATAAACAGGATTCAGGATTCCGAGCCGTTGGCACTTGCTGGAACGGGCGATCTTCATTGGGTCATCCGTTCCAGCAAGTGCCAACGGCTCCCTGATACAGGGTTTTTGCTGCAAGGAAAAATATGAGTTCAGCAGGGATTGATTCAACTACGCAAGAGCCGGAAGCAAGCGAGGCCAACAGCCCACTTGCCGCCATCGTCAAAGAGCAGAAGCTCAGAGCCTTGCTGCGCCAATATGGCTCGGTCATCATTGCCTTTTCGGGTGGTGTGGACAGCGCTTATTTAGCCTATGTGGCGCACGATGAACTCGGTGACAAGGCGTTGGCAGTGACCGGCGACAGCGCCTCGTATCCAACTTTTCAGCGCGAGCTTGCCGATCAACTGACTTCGCAATTCGGCATACGTCACGAAATCGTTTTCACCGAAGAATTCAACGACACAAATTATACGAGTAACCCGCCCAACCGTTGTTACTTTTGCAAAGCGGAACTCTACACCCGTTTGCACGAGGTCGCCGCCGCACGCAAACTGCAAGTGATTTGCGATGGCACGAACGCCGACGACGTGGGCGATTATCGCCCCGGTCGTCAAGCGGCGCGGGAACGCGGCGTGCAATCGCCTTTGCTGGAATGTGGCATGACGAAGGCCGATATACGCGAGAGGTCGCATCAGGCCGGGTTGCCAACCTGGGACGAACCGGCCTCGGCGTGCCTGTCATCGCGTGTGCCTTACGGTCAGATGGTGACGCTGGAAAAACTGTCGGCAGTAGATCGCGCCGAGAGCGCTTTGCGAAGAATGGGTTTTCGCCAGGTGCGGGTGCGCCATCACGAAGCGATGGCACGCATCGAAATTGCCGAAGACGAAATGGCCAAAGCCTTGAACGTGGAAACCGCAAAGCAAATCTCTGCGACGCTCAAAGCGATTGGCTTCAAGTATGTCGCGCTTGATTTAGAAGGCTATCGCACAGGCTCGCTCAATGAAGCGTTGAAACCGTTTTGATGGGCTGGCAGCAAACCCTGGTGGTGATTTACGGGAGGCTTGAAATGGAAAAAGTTGCCCGCAAGATTTATGAGGATATGCCGGAGACGTTGACGCTTGCGGTTCCGCCTGGGTTGCAACATCGGTGGGCAGAGTTGATTATCTTACCGCTTGATGAAATAGAAAACGTGGAGCCGCTTGAGAAAGAAATTCACAACGTGGCGCAGATGCAAATCTCTTTTCCGCAGGTTGCTGATCCTGACATCTTAAAATTTTTCGGCTGTATGCCGGATTTGTCGGAAAGAGAGCCGCAAGGCGAGTATGCGTTGCGTGAAGATTTGCTATGAAATATCTGCTCGACACCAATGTTTGTATTCGGTTTTAAATCAGTCGTGTTGTGGGACTTCAAATAGAAGACTGGGAGTAACCGAAAAAATCAAGGGCTGATATGAAAGACGTTTGGAATCCTGAGCAATACGACAAATTCAAAGATGAGCGTCAGCGGCCATTCTTTGATTTGCTGGCGCTGGTGAAGCCGCAAGAAAATATGCGCGTCGCTGATTTAGGTTGCGGCACTGGCGCGCCTAGCGCCACTCTGCATCGCTTGTTGCAGGCGCGGGAAACTCTGGGCTTCGATAATTCCGAAGCGATGCTGGACAAGGCGCGGGAGTTGGCGAGCGGCGGACTGCGTTTTGAAAACAGCGACATAGAAACCTTTGCCGAAGAGAGCGAAAAGTTTTTGGCGTATGGGCAATTCGATTTGCTCTTTTCCAACGCCGCTCTGCATTGGGTGGATAATCACGCCGCGTTATTGCGCCGCTTGACTACAGCCGTTGCCGATGGCGGCCAACTCGCCGTGCAGATTCCGGCCAATCATCATCACGCTTCGCACCTCGTGGCGGATGAAGTGGCCAACGAAAGCCCTTTTCGTGAAGCGCTCGCCGGTTACATTCGTGATAATCCTTTATTGACGCCGGAACAATACGCCGTGCTGTTATACCAACTCGGTTACCGCGAACAGTTGGTGCGTGTGCAGATTTATACGCATCTGCTGGAATCGCGGGAGGCGGTGGTCGAATGGGTGAAGGGAACGCGCCTGACCGATTATCAAAAGCGTATGCCCGAAGCGATGTACGAAACTTATCTGGAGCGTTACCGCGAACGCTTGATGGAAAGACTGGAAGACACGCGCCCGTTTCTCTACACCTACAAGCGAATATTATTCTGGGCGCGCAAGTGAAACGAAGAATGCAGAATGAATTGCAAGCTGAATGAAGAATCTATAGAAGTCATGAAAATGTTTTTTGGTTTTTGAATATTTGTAACTACCCAGCTTGGTTGAAAATTGCAGGTCTATGAGTTTCTGCGCCGTAGGCGCACAGGAGATTAGCCCGTGGTAGAGCCACGGGGATTAGTTTTTGCGCCAGAGGCGCACAGGAGATTAGCCCGTGGTGAAGCCACGGGAAGGCGCAGTTGGCATGACGGTCGCGCTCTGAAGGAGCGCCGGAGGCTTGCAGCGTCGCCTCTCCTGCACCCTTTCAGGGCGCGCCGCGTTTGCCCAACTTGGTTCCAGTGCCTGTCAGCACTGGCTAATCTCCTACGCCCCTGCGGGGCAAAGCAGGCTGGGTCGTTAGCGCGTGTCGCAAAATTCCAGCAACCGCCTATATGTTGTAGATAGTCAAACCATCGCACACAATATCTGGACAGAAAATCCATTTCTGCGCCACCCTCTAGTTACCAATATTTTTTGTTTAGAGGCGATCTTCAACCGCCGAGGTTCAGGATTTGCAAAGATGGTGGGCAAAGACCGCCTCTCAACTAGGTGCTGTGGTCGTGGGCAAATGAAGTTCGCTATATTCATCATTCATCGTTTTCGGTAAAGCTGCCGTGGCGACCTGCGCCGCTGGCGAAACGCGCTGCGCCTTCGGCGGCTCCGGCTTTCAAGGATTCCAAGCCGTGTTGAAATTCGTTGGCGATGGCGTCAATGAAACTCAAATCGAATTGCTCATAAGCCGACAGCCTATCGCCGCGCATACAAGCCTGCGGGAAAGCGGCAATCTCCTTTGCCAATTTTTCCGCCGCTGCTCTGGCCGTGCCTTTGGCGACGACGCGATTCGCCAGTCCTATCTGCAACGCTTCGTTAGCGTCAACCGGGCGACCTGTGAGAATTAAATCGAGAGCGCGGCTGAGGCCAATCAAACGCGGCAGACGAATGGTGCCGCCATCAATCAAAGGCACGCCCCAACGCCGACAAAACACGCCTACGATGGCGTCTTCTTCCATCACGCGCAAATCGCACCACAGCGCAAGCTCTAAACCACCGGCTACGGCGAAGCCGGAAATCGCCGCAATGACGGGCTTTTTTAACCCCATGCGGCTAGGCCCCATAGGCGCATCGCCGTCCAACTCTTTGCGATTGCCAGTGCCTGCGGCGATGGCTTTCAAATCTGCGCCAGCGCAAAAGGTGCTGCCTTCGCCGTACAGCACGGCTACCGATGCCGCAGCGTCGGCCTCAAATTCGCGGAAGGCGTCGGCAAGGGCTGCGGCAGTTTGTCGGTCAACGGCGTTGCGAACCTCCGGGCGATTGAGAATGACGGTGGTGACGACGCCATTTTTTTCGACGCGAATAGACATAGGTTTTTCCTTTGATTGTGCGGTCAATCGTTGAGCGGCGGTCGCGGACCGCCGTAATTCAAGCGGCGGTCCGCGACCGCCTCTCAACGGGAATCGCTGATGCGCGGTTTTACTTTTTACTTTTACTTTTGTTTTTGTGCTTATTTGCCGAAATCTACGTTTGGCACTTGGCGTGAGCTTTCGCTGGCCTTGAACTCTTCGGCGCGTTGAAAGCCCAGCATATTGGCGAAAATCACCGTCGGAAATCTATCGTGCATATTGTTGTATGCCAGCACTACTTTATTGTAATCGCGGCGCGCAACCTGTATGCGATTTTCTGTGCCTGCAAGCTCGTCCTGCAAACGCAAAAAGCTCTGGTCGGCTTTCAGATTCGGGTAATTTTCCGAGATGGCAAGCAGTCGCCCCAAGGCTCCTGTCAACTGATCATTGGCCTGTGATTTTTCATCAACGGTTTTGGCACCGAGCAAACGCGAACGCGCTTCGGCAATATCGCCAAATACTTTTTCTTCGTGCTTGGCATACCCCTTGACGGTGTTGACCAGGTTTGGCACCAAATCGGCGCGCCGCTGTAGCTGCGTATCCACGTTCGAGAAAGCGTTGGTCACTTCGTTGCGTTTCGTCGTCAAACTGTTATAAGTGCCACAAGCGGAGCCGCCGACAATCATCAACAAAAGCACAAGTGCGACCACAATACCTACAGCCCATTTCATAAGTTTTGTCTCCTTAAATTTTTTGCGTCGCCGGGGACGCTGTTTCGATTTGCTGCTTCGCCTCGCGCAAGCTGGTGCGTGCGGCGGCGGCGCTGTCGAGCAATTCACCGATGCGTTCCAGCATCGGTGCCAGCGTCTCGCGCCGGATGGCCGAAATCATCACGGCGTTGAAAGCGCGCCGCAAATTCATGATTTCATCTTCGCTCAGTAAATCGGACTTGTTGAAGACGAGGAGGTGCGGTATGTCTGACAATTTCAATTCTTCTAAAAGTTTCTTGACCGATGCGATGTGATTTTCAAATTGCGGATTGCTGGCGTCCACCAGATGAATCAGCAAATCCGAGCCTTCCATCTCTTCCAAGGTAGCGCGAAAGGCGGTAATCAAATCGGGCGGCAAATCTTTGATGAAGCCTACGGTGTCGTTGATGACGACCTCTTGCTCGCGTGGCAAGCGCAAACGCCGACTCGTAGGATCAAGCGTGGCGAACATCAAGTCTTCCGCTGTCACCGTTGATTGCGTCAGCGCGTTCAGCAAAGTTGATTTACCGGCATTGGTATAACCGACGATGGAAAGAATCGGCACCTCGCGGCGCAATCGCTTCATGCGTTGCACCTTGCGACTGGTACGAAGCTGTTCAATCTGTTTTTCCAGATGATGGATGCGGTCACGCACGCGGCGACGGTCAACTTCGAGTTTGGTTTCGCCGGGGCCTCTGCCGCCGATGCCGCCCATCAAGCGCGACATTTCGGTGCCCGAACCCGACAGGCGCGGCAACATATATTTCAACTGCGCCAACTCGACTTGAATCTTGCCTTCGCGGCTCTGGGCGCGTTGCGCGAAGATGTCGAGGATCAATTGCGTGCGGTCTATGATTTTCAAATCGGTCGCATCGTTGATGACGCGGACTTGAGCCGAGCTTAAATTCTGGTCGAAGATGATGGCGTCCACGCCTAGTTGCAGGCTGCGTATAATTAACTCTTCGAGTTTGCCGCGTCCGATCAAGGAGCGCGGGTCGAGTTTCTGCCGTCGTTGAATGACCGAATCCAGCACCACCACGTCGGAAGAACGCGCCAGTTCTTTCAACTCGTCTAAAGATTCCTGTGCCTCGGCGAGGCTACCGGTAGTGACGCCTACGAGGATGGCGCGGTCGCGCTGATCGCGCGGATTGCGAACGTGACGCGAGCGCGCCAACTCTTCTTCAAGCGAAGTAATCAGGTCAAGAAAATCAACCTCGAGTTGCGATGGCACACGCGGCTCTAGAAATGCCCACGGCTGGGCGGCTGCTTCGCTGTGGTCTTCGTCGCTATCTGCTTCAAGAGATTTTTGGCGCGCTTCGCCTGCTTGATTGCCATTGGCGGGCAATAGATGCGCGGCGCGCACCACACCGGGCAGGCCATCGGCTTTGACTTCGATGGCGGCCATTAAATCCAGGCGCAGCAAAGCCAAGTCGGTCAAGTCGTCCTGTGTAAGCTTTTCGCCGAGCAGATGGGTGTGCAGACAACGCAGGCCGCGAAAGCGTTCGGCGCTCATGCGTACACGCTTCAGGTCGGGCAACACGATGGCGTTCGCGTTGCCGACGACGACATATTCCACATAGCCGTTGCGATTGACCAGCACGCCAATTTGACGATTGATTTCGCGTGATAACTCGCTGAGGTGCCGGGCAAATTCCTGTGTCACGATGTCACGCGGCGGAATGCGGCGGTTGTAGAGTTTTTCAATGCGTTGAAGCTGATTGGGTTTCAGCCCCTGAGTGTTGCCTTCTATGTTACTAATCGCCTTCACCTCCAAGTGATTCGGAAGTTGCCGAACCGAACGCTCTGGAACCTGAATCATCATAGAAGAGGCGCGCCGCAAAAGGCAAAGAGTTTTCCGTTGTGAAGGTTCAGCCAGCCTGGGAAAGCAAACTAGCGCTTCCTCATCTTGAGTGAAAAAAGAGTTTTGTGATTACAGAATTTTGGCATTTTCGGTTTTCTCTATTGCCGCTTGAGAAAAATTGAAAAACTGGAAACTGCGTTTTGACTTTTGCTGAAGGCTTACGCTACTATCTGACTATTCTGAACGGTTAAAGCAAACCCACGCTACTTAATAGCTTGAAGATTCGTAAGGTCTAGGCGTCGGCGAGTGCTTGCGTATCGTGTAGCGTTCCGGCAGCGGAAGCGAAGAGGCACGGGGCGCAACCATAGGCTATCGTTTGGAAAGTAAATCTTCATTGGAGGATGTGTCATGAATAGGAAACTGATCAGGCCGACGCTGGCGGAAATCCGCGAGAAGGCCGAGCGCGATTCACGGCGCGGCGGTCCTGCGGATCAAAACCGCAAGCGTGTGCCGCCCGAACAAACGCACGCCGAAAGCTTCTATTACAAAAAGCAGATGGATAACAAGACCAAAATGGTGCTGGTCTTGCAGGACGGCGAAGAACTGCGCGGCACTATCGAATGGTATGACCGCAACTGCATCAAGTTGCATCGCGCCAGCGGCCCCAATCTGCTGGTCTTGAAACACAACGTCAAATATATCTTCAAGAGTGACGAAGAATTGAACGGCGACAACACAAGCGACGCACCGGATGAAACCGAAGAGACCGATGATCTGGACGCCACAGAGGAAAACGACGACAGCGATGAAGAGTCCGATGAATAAATGTGCCGAGCCGAAACGCTCCACCATGTACTCACCTTAATGGCTTAACCTTGTGACTTCAGAACCAGACAGTCCCAACAAGCCGCGTGTCGGAATTACCCTCGGAGACCCTGCTGGCATCGGCCCGGAAATCGTTTTGAAAGCCGTCGCCGATGCACGCTTGAGGTCTGCCTGCCAACTGATCATCATCGCCGACGCCGTAGAGCTTCGCCGGCAGGCGCAACTTCTCAAACTGCCTTGCGATTACCCGCTAGTCCGCGAAGCGGAGATGACGGCAATGGCAGGCGCAGAGGTCGTCATCTGTGACGTCGGGAGGCGCTGTGCAGGGGTGGCATTCGGCAAGCTGTCGGCAGCGGCAGGGCGCGCCGCCATTGCCTTTATCGAAACCGGCGTGCGTTTGTGTCTGGCACAGCATCTTGATGCCATCGCCACTGCGCCCATTAACAAAGAGGCTTTGAAACTGGCGGGCTCGCCGTTTCCCGGTCATACCGAAATGCTGACGGCGTGGTGCGGCGCAGCGCAATCGCTGATGTGTTTTTTTGCCGGGAATCTGCGCGTCGTGCTGTTGACCATTCATCAGAGTTTGCAGGACGCCATTCGCTCTATACGCAAAGAGCGCGTCATCGCAGCGATTGCCTTGACCGACCAGGAGATGCGCCGTTTTGGGATTTCGCAACCGCGCATAGCAGTGGCCGGAGTGAATCCGCACGCCGGAGAACACGGTTTGTTCGGGCGCGAAGAGCTTGACGAAATCGAACCGGCGATTGCGTATTGTCGAACCCAATTGCAGATTGACGTGTCGGGAGCTTTTCCTGCCGACACCATATTCGTTCGCGCTGCGCGTGGGGAATTTGATACAGTCATCGCCGGTTATCACGATCAAGGCTTGATCGCCGTCAAGTGTCTGGCGTTTGGCGAAGCCGTCAATGTGACTTTGGGATTGCCGATTATTCGTACCTCGGTAGATCACGGCACGGCGTTCGATAAAGCCGGTCAAGGCATCGCCCAAGCGCAAAGCCTGATCGAAGCCATCAAGCTTGCGGCGCAGCTTGCGCGCTATCGGCAGTAGTAAAAATATTTTGGAGATGATCCGCATGAAATTTTTTCTGGCAATTTTTTTGAGCCTGTGGGCGTTGTTGATTTCGCTGGCGCAACCGCTCGGCGTTGCTTCGCAAACCGCTCAAGACCCGCTGCGTCTGCCCGATGAAAAGCACCTGAAAAATATCCGGCAATTAACTTTTGGTGGCGAAAATGCCGAAGCCTATTTTTCCGCCGATGGCAAAAAATTGATCTTTCAATCTACCCGCGAAGGCCACGAGTGCGATCAGATTTATGAAATGAATATTGATGGCTCCGGCTTGCGAATGCTGTCGTCAGGCACAGGCCGCACCACTTGTGCCTATTTTTATCGCGACGGTTCGCGCCTCCTGTACGCTTCGACTTATCTGACCGATGCCAAGTGCCCGCCACGCGCTGATTACTCGAAAGGCTACGTCTGGGCGTTGTATCCGGGTTATGAAATTTTCACCGCCAAACCGGATGGTTCCGATATACGTCAACTGACGCATTCCGCTGGCTACGACGCCGAGGCGACGATTTCGCCCAACGGCAAAAAGATTGTGTTCACGGCGCTGCGAAATGGCGACCTGGATATTTACACGATGGATATGAACGGCAAGCAGGTGAAACGCCTGACCACGGAGATTGGTTATGATGGCGGCGCGTTTTATTCCAGCGACAATCAATGGATCGTCTATCGCGCGCACCATCCGAAAAGCGCCAAAGCTATAGCCGATTATCAAGCCTTGTTGAAAGAGAATTTGATTCGTCCGACGACGCTGGAAATCTGGGTGATGAAAGCCGACGGCACCGCCAAGCGGCAAGTGACCAGCAATGGCAAAGCCAATTTTGCGCCGTACTTTTTTCCGAACGGCAAACGCATCATCTTTGCTTCCAACATGGATGATCCGAAAGGCCGGACTTTCGACCTCTATGCCATCAACGTGGATGGCACAGGGTTGGAGCGCATCACTTATAATGACACCTTTGATGGCTTTCCGATGTTTTCGCCGGATGGCAAAAAACTCGTCTTTGCTTCCAATCGCCACGATGCCAAACTCGGCGATACCAATGTCTTTATCGCCGATTGGGTAGAGTAAATTGCCGAGGCGAAAGCGGAGCCGAACGACAAAAAATTTTGCGCGCTCCGTTTTCGACTTGCGGCTTGACGAGATTTTTCCCGGCTCGCTGCGCCGCCCTATGGCACTGAAAAAATCCTGTTTTGATATAGCATTTTGTGCCGCATCCATGTAACATACAAAGTCTTTCAGCCTCAGTTTCGATACAAGTTTTCAACCGTCAATCCACCGCTTGCACCAGCAAGTGGTAAAGAGGTAAATCATGAGTTTGAGTAATTCGCAGGCGACTCCATCGCCGTCTGTAAACGGCAAAGCGAACGGGCATCTTCCTACCAATGGGAAAGCCAATGGCAACCGCCAAGCTGCGACATTGGAATCTCACGGCGATGCGGCTCCGCAAAGTGGCGGCAAATTAATCGTCATCACCGCACCGCTTACCGAGACCATAGACCACGCCGGGTATTTCATTCAGATGAGCATGGCGTCTTTGCCCATCTGGTTGGAAGGCATACTCAATAAAAAATATCCCGACTGGCGCAACGTCGAATACAACGATGATGGTTCGGCGCGCTATATGCCCGCCGGTGTGCGCGTGCTGGAAAAATCCATACTGCGCGAATTCGCTGAAGACGACGTGGTTTGTTGTTTCCCGCAAGACCTTGATAAATTCATCGGCGCAAACACCCGCGTTGTGGCGGTCTCTACGCACAATCCGTTAGGCGTGACGTTTGCCGCAGGAGTTTATACTTCGATCTTCGGATCGTCGAAAATGCCCATCAATTCGCACTATTCACGCGAAATGTTTGCCACCATCAAAGCCAATCCGCACCGTGAAAATTTCAAAGTCATCGTCGGCGGTTCTGGCGGTTGGCAGATTACCCAGACCAACAGCTTTGAGGAACTGAGCGTGGATTGCGTCGTCGAAGGGCGCAGCGAATCTACAGACACTTTGAAACTGTTTCGTCAGGCGATTGCCGGAGAAACCTTGCCGCGTCAAATTGATGTCGCGCATCCCAAAGATCGCAATGAAATTCTGTTTCCCGACAAGCGCACCACTTTCGGCGTGGTCGAGATGACCACCGGATGCGGGCGGCGCTGTCAATTCTGCGTGCCGGATTTGAACCCGCAGATTGATATGCCGAAGGACAAAATCATGAACGCCGTGCGCGCCAACGTGCGCGATGGCAACAAACAGATTTCTCTGGCCACCGAAGATATGTTCATCTGGGGGCAGGTGCATACCGAAACGCCTTTCTATTTTCCCAACCGCGAAGCCTTGCTTGATCTGTATGCCGACATCGTTAACACGCCGGGCGTCGAGCAACACGTCCTCAGCCATTCGACCATTGCTCCGGCAGTGGTTGATCCGTTGTTGATTGAAAAGCTGTCGGAAGTTTGTCTCGATAAAAGCCCGATTCATCTGCCTATGCTCAGTACCCATCCGTTGAAGAAATCGTTGACGCCGTTGATCGGTTTGGAGACTGGTTCGGTGCGTATGGCGAAGCAGATTATGCCGAGCAAAGGCGTGCCGTTTTCCATTGAAGACTGGCCGAGCGTCTTCATACGCGGACTCGAAGTGTTGAACCGCAACAACTGGTTTCCGGCGGTGACTTTGATTGTTGGCAATCCCGGCGAAACCGATGAAGACACCAAAGCGACGCTCGATTTAATTTACGAAGTCGAGCGACGCGGACAATTCGCTTTCTTCATTCCTTCGATCTTCACGCCGCTGCACGACACGCGTATGCAGGATAAAGAGGGCGTCACCGAGACTCTGCAATTGACGCCTTTGCAATGGCAATTGATTATGAAATGTTGGAAGATGAATCTGCGCCCCGGTCAATACAGTTGGTGGGCGCCTACGGCTTGGCGCATGGGCGCGTTGGGATTGTGGGCGTGGAAATTGCGAAAGACCAACGGGCCAAGTTTCAAGTGGCCGCTGTTTATGTTTTCTAGCGCCATCCCCGAATGGTTGATGGACAAGATGGGCAAGATTTATGTAGGCAAGCCCATAGAGGTGAAAACGCGCAAAGAATTGCTGGCCACCATCAAGCCGAATCAGTGGCAATACCTCAGAGAAGACAACGGCGATTTGCCCGATGGCTGGCACGAACAGGTGCAGAAGCACAAGGCTCCGAAAACCTTGACCGTGCTTTCCAGAAGTTGAGTTATCAAAATGTTGAGAGGCGGTCTGTAACCGCCGTATTTGCAAATATGAAAATACGGCGGTCACAGGCCGCCTCTCAACCCATAGATTTGAATTTTACATCAAGCCGTAATCAACAGCGCTTCCATAGCGATGTGACGATTGATATTGCGCGCCAGGTTCTGCAACACCGCTTCGAGTTTTTCCACCCACTCCATGATTTTTTCAAGCGAGGTAACTTCGGCTACGGCTTCGAGGCGCGGCAAAATATCAGCGTTGGTCAGCGCGTCTATGCTTTTGCCAAGTTTCAAATGAAACAAATCTTCCAGCAACAGCAGCAGTAAATCTACATGATTTTCAAACCCCGCTTTATCGAGCTTGCGCCCCAGCATCTCGGCGAAACTCATCAAGCGAATGCTGTCGCGGCTTACGGTCAAGGCTTCGAGCAATTCCATCATTGCGCCGCGTTTCTCTTTGTATTCGCCCAAGTCAATTTCCAGGGCGCGACCGATGCTGCCGCGTGCCAGTCGCGCCAACAGTGTGGTTTCCGCAAGTGGGCGTTTGTAGTTGGCCTGTAAATAAGCTTCCAGCGCGCTGGTCGCCAGCGGCGCAAAATTGAGCATCTGACAACGCGAACGAATGGTCTCCAACAGCGCGTAAGGTTTTGCGGTTATCAGCAGGAGCAGCGAGGTGTCCGGCGGTTCTTCCAGGATTTTCAAAATCGAATTCGCCGCCGCCAGATTCAAGCGCTCGGCTTCATCGAGTATGTACACGCGGCGTCGCCCTTCATAAGGCATGAAATTCGCTTCTTCCGACATCTCGCGCATCTGTTCTACTTTGATGAACTGACCAATCGGCTCTATGGTCTTCACATCGGTAAATTCGCGCGCCGCAAATTTTTTGCAGTTCGTACAGACGCCGCAAGCATCGCCTTCAAGCGGTTGCAGACAATTCACCGCCTGCGCCAAGGCTAATGCAAATTGATGCTTGCCGATGCCGCGCTGCCCGGCAAAGATCAAACTTTGCCCGATGCGCCCGTCAGCAACCGACCGTTGCAACCGCCGCTTGATTGGTTCATTGCCAATGAGTGATGAAAATTTCATATACCAAAACCCAGAATCCCAAAGACTGGTGAAGTATAAACGATGGCTGCTGGATTGCGAATCAGAAGTAGTGTCCTAAATCATGTGTTGCGGACTTTTAGCCTGCGAAGCGGGTGGTAGCATAAAGCCACGGGCTGACACCCGTGGCGGCTAGACTAATCTAGCCCGCGTCGCGGGTGATCGCCAATTAGCTAGAGCGTGTCGCAGAATTCCAGAAACCACCCATATCTTGTAGATGGTTATACCACCACACACAATATCTGGATAGAAAATCCATTTATGCGATACCCTCCAGTTACCTTTTTTTAATTGAAAAAGCTCCCGCCTTAGCAATCCCCTGAACCTGGAGGCAATAATTGGCGTAATCTTTAGCGAACACGAAAGGAGCAAGCAAATGTTTTGTCCACAATGCGGCATCAGCCAAAGCGAGGAATTGAAATTCTGTAAATCATGTGGCGCGAATCTAAAAGCCGTTCGGCAAGTCGTTGCCACACGCGACACGGACAAAAAAACCGATGGAAAAATTGATTGGAGCAAAACTTGGGTCGCCGAGATACTGCTTTCAGGCGAGGAGCAAAAGAGACGCCGACAGGAGCGCCAACGCAGTGTCAATCCCGAAGTGAAAAGGTACAACGAAATTAAGGCGGGCGTTATTACCAGCTGCGTGGGCCTCGGCGTCATGCTTTTTCTTTATGTTTTCATGAATGGCATTATTTTAGGCGAGAATATCCCGCAGAGTGAAAAAGAGATTCTGAGTCGGATATGGGTTGCGGGAGTAATTCCATTTTTCATTGGCTTAGGTCTGCTACTTAACGGCGTGTTCGTAAGCAAAAAACTCGTCGAAATCGCCAAGCAAGAGTTGCAGGCGAAAGAAACTCTCAAGGCGCTTGAAACACCCACAAAAAGCATAGAAGACCCCTCGCTCCCTTCTGCCGATTGGTATGCTGCCGATTCCCCTAGACCCAGCGTGACTGAACATACGACCAGAGAGCTAAGGAATTCCGAATAACGGCAATCAGCCAGCGCCTGAAACTTCATCGCCTGCTCAGAAACGAGAAGGCGACCATCAACCAAACCGAAACCACCTCAAGCGCAGTTGCGCTCTACAGGTAAAAAACAAAAACCACGCTTCAAGCTTGATTGAGCGCCACAAGAATCATCAGGACGGATAAGAGCGCGCCAGTGATTATGAAGAGTAACCCCATGCCAACCATACAGCTTGGTAGAAGCCACATTGAGGTCACAGAATCAATTTCAGCTTCTTGAGGATTTTGGGCAGTATAAAGGATTTTTACTGGCTGCCCAATGCCATACCCGGCTCGACTACTCCCCACCGCTGATTGAAAGCGTATGCTTTACCCTGTGGCAAGCTGTTGATGCCATCCGCACTTTCGCCGAAGATGACGAGCGTGCTGTCGGCAAAGATAAGCTAGAGTGGTTTGCATATGTGTGTACTGCCCCCCTATCGTTGAGCAGCGGTCTTCGACCGCCGCTCAACGGGTTTGAGGTTTCCGTAATCTCAAACCAAAACCGCTCTAGAGTTTACCGAAGTCGGTTGGGTGGAGATCAGCAGCTACTTGAAGCGCGAAAGCCAGAACAGTAGGAAGCCTGTGAAACAGATCGAGTTCAAAGGCGCACGCTTGGACATGACCAGCGTGCGTCGCTGGCGTGACAAAATGTGAAAACAGCCTTTGCCCAAAAAGCCGGGCAAGCGCGAAGGTGCGTCGTGCAGCTTTCAACAGGAGGGGAACGCTCGATCAACAAGTGCGATTCTTGACTCTTGACCCCGGACCTCGGACTTCTGACTTCGGCTTTTTCGATGCTCATGATAATCTAGCGGCTATGCTGAAAGATTTGTTGAAGACACGGCTCGAAAAATGGAAGCGTTTGGAATATCTCACGTCACGCGCTTCCAAGTATCATCTGACCGGTTTATCGGGCGAAGAGGTCAGAGAGTTCGGGCAACTTTATAGGCGCACGGCTGCCGATTTGGCGATAGCTCGCGAAGAGGTGCGCGACCAGCGTTTGGTCAATTATCTCAATCATCTGGTGGCACGCGCTCACGGCGCGATTTATCGCAGCGAATCTTCGGGCTTTGGCATCATCAAGGATTTTTTGCGTTATGAATTTCCGGTCATTTTTCGCCAGACCTTTTTTTATACGCTGGCCTCGTTTCTGATTTTTCTAGTCACGGCGGCCTTTGGGTTCGGCATCTCGTTTCTGGATGAACGCTTCACCGAAAAGACCTATCCAGATATGCGCCGACAGATCATCGCCCATGAAAATTGGACGGCACGCATCAATCAAGGCGGACAAAATCCTGTGGCGTCCACAGGCATTCAGACCAACAATATTCAAGTCACCTTCTTAGCGTTTGTGGGTGGCATATTGGCGGGACTCGGAACTATTTGGATAGAAGCAAGCAACGGTTTGATGTTTGGTGCGGTGATGGGCTTGTGTTTGAAATATAAATTCGCCGATGTGCCGATATTCGTTAGCGCGCACGGCGTCATCGAATTGACGGCGATTTTTATTTCCGGCGGCGCGGGGTTGTTAATCGGCAAAGCCATGTTGATGCCGGGCGATTTGAAACGCAAAGACGCGCTGGTGACCAACGGCTTGTTGGCCATCAAATTGATTTTGGGCTGCATACCGATGCTGGTGGTGGCTGGCATCATCGAAGGCTTTTTGTCACCCGCCAACATTTCGCCGTACTACAAATTCGCGGTCTCAATTTTGAGCGCCATATTTTTAGTCGTCTATTTTCTCAAACCCGATTTGCGCCAATCGTCAACCGCAGGCGCGAAATAATCGGCATCGCACGGTAAGCCGCAGCCTTACTCGATCAACCCTCAAAGGGTCAGTTCCATTTTGCTACTCAATCAATTTTTCTAAGCTGATAAGCAAACCTCTTTCGCCTTTCCAGCGACAGGAGATATTTCACCATAGCCTCTTGGCAGACCCCAAGTCGTATGAAATTATTTCTACCTTCACGTAGTGTCAGCCCATGATTAGAACTTGATGGCAGATCCAACTCGTCTATATCTTGTCCGCTGTCTTCCCAAAAGCAAATCGGACAGATGAGATAAGTTCCGCGCTCAGGTAAAGAAATATAATCACAACAAAGGCATTGCGCTTGTGGCGTTGAGGCGGATGGCTCATACCAAATTGGCTCTTTATCTGACATCTTAATAATGCGAATCAAGAGTTGAAAAATGCCCGAGTTGAAAGGAAGGGACTTATCAACTCGGCTTTTGGGTTTTTGCCCAGTTGTAGTTTGTCAATCGTTGATTTTTTATTGCTGATTTCAACTCTTGATTCGCATTACTACTTTGACATGGCAATTCCATCTTTGTCTCACGCCGATTAGGCGGATAGTTCTGTAATTGGCTTCGAGCCAATTACAACAAGCCGCGCTCTTTGACTTCGAGATACTTGTTCACCAAAGCAATCGAAAGCTGGTGGGCGGGAACGTCAAGCGCCAAGCCTCCGGCGTGACGTATCCTCGAAAGCGCCTCTTCGCGTTGGCGTAGAATTTCTTCAGCGACGCCTTGTTGATACACCTCTGCCGCGTTGTTTGGAACCGTGCGAACCAGTTCGCGCAAATCGGTATCGCCGATGGTGACAATCAGCGGCAGATGACGCGGAATCAGTTTCGAGGTGTGCATCAATAACTCTGCCGAAGCGTCGCGGTCAACCAGATCGGTCAAAATAATCACCAGCGACCGGCGCTTGCAATTGCTGCTGAAAAAATTGAACGAGCGCGCATAACTCGGCTCGATCAATTGCGGCTCCAGATTGTACAGCGATTCCATGATGCGATTGATTTGTTCGCGTCCGCGTCGCGGCGGTAAATACGCGATCACCCGCCGCGCAAACGCCAGCAGGCCGACGTTGTCGCCCCCCGATGCGGCTACGTAAGCAATCGAAAGCGCGGCGTTGATGGCGTGGTCCAGCTTCGACAGCTTGCCGATGCGTGCCGTCATCAAACGCCCGGTGTCTAATAAGACGACGACGTTTTGACTGCGCTCAATGGTGTATTGACGGGTGATGACTTTGCCGCGTCGTGCCGTAGCGTGCCAGGAAATGTGGCGAATCTCGTCGCCCATGACAAACTCGCGCATAGACTCAAACTCGCGCCCCTGCCCACGCAACTGCATACGCCGTATGCCGGGGTCTGGACGGCGATTGCGATGCGCGTACAACTCGTTCTTTTTGGCTTCGCGGATATTGGGATAGACCTTGACATCGCAATTGGTCGGATAGCTGTACTGTTTCCACAGCAAACCTAGCCTGGTGCGAAAACGCAAAGCGGTGTTGCCGAAGTTGTATTTGCCGCGCCCGGTCGGTAGCAATTCATAGGTCCAAGTGCGCGACCGACTGTGAGGAACCGTGAGGCTGGCGGTGCGCGGGTTGAGCAATTCCATCTGCGGCGGATATTCATCTTTGACGATGAACTTCACGGAGCGGCGGCGGCGATTGCGAATCTTGATGCTCACCTGATTTTCCGCGCCCATCGCAAAACGCTCGTCCATCAAACGCTCGACCTGAAAATCTTTGGCGCTTTCCGAAGTGAAATAATCAATGGCGGCAACAACAAAAAGCATCACGTCAAAGGCAATCGTCAGATAGAGCGCCCCGCGACTGAACCAGCCAAGCGACAGCAACGCAATGCCGGAAGCGAGCAAGACGAAAAACCTATTTGTAAAAACAAAATTCAACATGAACAGTCCTTAGTCCTTAGTCCCTAGTCCTTAGCAGAAAACGATATGCCCTAGAACTGGCTCCTGTAGCCGGTTTCAAGGCAAGGCACGGATGGCGAGAAGCTAAGGACTAAGGACTAAGGACTTTTATAGCCAGTAGTCTTTATGCAGACGATATTCATCGCTGATGCTGCCGTTGGCTAAGGCTTGCAACAACTCCGCAACGGTTGCAAAGCGCGAGATGGTATAAATCGCCGCGCTGATTTGATACGGCAAGTAGAGTTTCTCTAAGGCTGCGTTTGCGCTTATCCAAAGTTCTTCGTCAACCTCTTCGCGGTTCAACGCGGTGTGAAATTCAGCTTCAATCCGATACGCGTAGGTGTGCATATCGTAAACCGGTCCGGCTTTCGGATTGGTATGCACTTGGCGGAGCAACACCAGATTGGCGGCCTCAATCTCCACGCCGATTTCTTCTTTGACTTCGCGACAAGCCGCCGCTTGCAAATCACTATCTTCTTCATCGCGCCGTCCACCGGGAAAAACAAACGCGCCGGGATAATAACGAAAGTGCGCCGGACGACGATTGAGATACACTTCAATGCCGCGTTCCGTGTCGCGCACAAACGCTACGGCGGCGGCGGGTATGGGAACTTCTCTGGTCATTCGTACTTCGTTTCTGGTCGTGCGTCCTGCGCTCTCAGCCGGAGATAGATTTTTCTCGAAGTCTTGAAACTGGCTCCTGTAGCCCGTTTCAAGGGTCGTAGTCAAAAACTAAGGACTAGGGACTACGGACTACGGACTATCTAGGCACTTCAATACTTGCTATCACTTCATCCAAAACTTCGTCTGCCGAAGCGCCTTCGATTTCGGCTTCTGAGCGCAAAACTATGCGATGGCGCAACACCGGCTTGGCTATATCTTTCACATCGTCGGGCGTGACAAACGAGCGTCCGCGAATCGCCGCCAGAGCTTTGGCGCAGAGCAATAACGCGACGCAGGCACGCGGACTTGCGCCCCACGAAATATTCAAGGCCGAGCGCGTGCCGCGCACGATGGCGACGATGTAGCGTTGTATGCCTTCTTCCACAATGATGTTTCGCACCTGGGAACGACTGTGCAACATCAAGGCCGGGTCGGGCAACGATTGAATATTCATATCATCCAGACGCCGTGCGTTGAATCCGGCGTTCCAGTTTGCTACCACTCGTGTCTCTTCCATTTCATCAGGATAGTTGACCAGTATCTTTAACATGAAGCGGTCGAGTTGCGCTTCGGGCAACGGATAGGTGCCTTCGTACTCGATAGGATTTTGCGTCGCCAGCACAGTAAACATAGGCGAAAGTTTATGCACCTCGCCGTCAATGGTCACTTGGCGTTCTTCCATCGCTTCAAGCAAAGCGGCCTGCGTCTTGGGCGGCGTGCGATTGATTTCATCGGCCAACAATAAATCGGTAAAGATTGGCCCATAACGCAACGTGAACGTCGAGGTCGCCATGTTGAAAATATTAGTGCCGGTCACGTCGGCAGGCATCAGGTCAGGGGTGAATTGAATGCGCCCAAAGTGTGCGCCAAGGGTGCGCGCCAGCGTTTTGACCAGCAACGTCTTGGCGGTGCCGGGGACGCCTTCAATCAAAGCATGGCCTTCGGTGAGTAAGACAATTAAAACCTGTTCGATTACGTGATCCTGTCCGACAATGACTTTGCGGACTTCGTTGCGGATATGTTCAACGAGTGTGTTTACGTGATAATCCAAAGAACTCGCCCTCCCAAAATTTTTATGGCTCTGAAAGAATAATTTGTTGCAACCAAAGCCGCAATGAAAAGTGCAACATTCTTGCGCGTCGTCGCTTCCTCATGTACCAGCAATTGCTGGTCGTTGGTGGCGGGGACGGAGCTGTAGGGTTGCATAAGCGTAACTCGATTGTGAAGGGCAACCGTTTGCAGTGGTTCGCCTGGGCGTCTGGACTCTGCTTTTGCGAGCCTCAGTTGTTGTCCCGCTTTGCGTTTCTTGGCGGCTTGGTGCGAGACAGACTTTTCTTACTCTCTCACGTCAACGGGCGCAATCGAACGCGGCGAATGGACGAGCGCGAGACGGACTTTTCTTACTCTCTCATCCACCAATATCCGCCCCTCAAATATTCGACATCCCAGAAATCCCTTGAAATCACCTCGCCGTTTCCCCTGCAAAGCTTCTCATCTATGCAACAGTTTGCTTCAAGTGAAACATTAACTAACATAATTGAAGTGTTGCAAAAAAAATGCTTGCATCGTTTCAGTGAAAGTGCTAAAGTGCAAACCGGTCAGAGGAATCCGACTCCCTCTAAGTCTAAACGCCCCGTTGTCTCTGTAGGTCTGATTCGGATTACAACAATTCCAGCAGCGGTATTGCAACGCAGCAGTTCATTCAATTTCAGCCATGATCAAATTTGGAACATCGGGGTGGCGTGCCGTTATCGCCGACGAATTTACCTTCGTCGCGGTGCGCCGAGTGACGCAGGCAATAGCCAATTATCTCAAGGCCAATAGCGCGAATCGGAAAATTCTGGTCGGCTATGACACGCGCTTTATGGCCGAAGTCTTTGCCGCCGCAAGCGCCGAACAACTGGCGGCCAACGGGTTTGAAACCTGGTTGTGTGATCGTGACACACCGACGCCGGCGATTTCTTATGCGATACGAGCGCAGGGCGCGGCTGGAGCGATCAATTTTACGGCGAGCCATAATCCGCCGCAGTATTGTGGCATGAAGTTTTCGACCGCCGACGGTGCGCCGGCATTGCCAGAGGTGACGCAGGGCATCGAACAGGAGCTTGCCGGATTAGACGACCGCCGCATAGATGAAGCGAAGTCGGCCAAGGATGCTGTGAAGACGCTTGCGCCGCTTGAAGATTATTTGCACGACCTTGCCGCGAAGTTGGATTTACCAGCGATAGCCAAGGCCGGATTGCGAATCGCTTACGATCCGCTGTGGGGAACCGGGCGTGGTTATTTGAATAAGGCGTTGACCGACGTGGGCTGCGAGGTGAGGATGTTGCACGATTGGCGCGATGTCTATTTCGGCGGCCACGCTCCTGAGCCGGAGGCGAAACACTTGGAAGAGTTGCGGCATACGGTCATCAGCGGCGGTTATCATTTGGGCTTGTCAACCGATGGCGATGCCGACCGCTTTGGCATACTCGACCGCGATGGCACTTTCATTTCGCCGAATTCGGTAATCACCTTGCTGGTGGATTACTTGGCGGAATCGCGAGGGTGGACGGATGCCGTAGCGCGCACCGTTTCGACCACTAATATGGTTGACCGGGTGGCCGCCAAGCGCGGCATCAAGGTGATCGAGACTCCTGTGGGATTCAAATTCATCGGGCAGTTGATTGATGAAGACAAAATCGCTATCGGCGGCGAAGAGAGCGCAGGGCTTTCCATACGCGGTCACTATCCCGAAAAGGACGGCATATTGGCGTGCCTGTTGGTCGCCGAGATGGTCGCCAAACGTCAGTTGCCGATTCAGGAAATGCTGGCGCAGATTTACGCGGCGGTTGGAAAGTTGGAAAGCGGCAGAATCGGGGTGCGCTTGACGCCGGAATTGCAACAAAATTTATCGAGCAAATTACAGAATGCGCCGGAGACCTGGGCAGGCCGGCGTGTGGTCAATATTAACCGCACCGACGGGGTGAAATTAATTTTCGAAGACGGGTCGTGGGTATTGATGCGTCCGTCTGGAACCGAACCGTTGGTACGAATTTATGCGGAAGCCGCAACTGAACAAGATTTGGAGGTGTTACTTGGGACAGGCCGTAAATACATACTTGGCGAATCATATTGAAGCAGTCACGAGGGTTGGAAATCGAGTGAACAAACGCACGCGCAATCGCCGCATCACCGATGCCTTGATCTTAATGATTATCTTGGCGACTGCTGCCGCCTGCTTCTCTTTTTATTGGCGAACGCAAATGGAATTGACCAGCGCTAGAACCCGAAATCAGGCGTATAGAGATAAAGTAGAGGCGTTGAAAGTGCAGGCCGATAAGCTCGAACGCGAAGTGTATCAACTCAAGACCGATCCCAAAGCCATAGAAGATTATGCGCGCCACCAGATGGGTTTTGTGCGCGTCGGCGATGTTGTCGTAAAGATTGAAAAAGAGCCGGTCGAGCAGGCCGCCTTGCGCCACAGCGGAGCGCCAATCAACTTGACACCCAGATAAAGGCAACACTATACTGCTTTTTCGTTTTGATTTTTCTAACTATAACGCGGGGTGGAGCAGCCTGGTAGCTCGTTGGGCTCATAACCCAAAGGTCAGGGGTTCAAATCCCCTCCCCGCTACCACTTCAAGCCCGGCGTAAGTCGGGCTTTTGCTTTCGCGCAGAAACTCCTTCGCGCCTTGTCTATACTCTCCACAAAAGTGCTTTTCGGCATTCCAGACGACTTACAATTTTCTTGCGTTAGGGTGAACCCCGCTGGGTCAATTACTGGCTTCGCGCCGTTGCCAGCGTATGAAAATATGGCATTGCTTTTACACGGGTCTGAAAAAATTACATAGGCGCAAGCTGTTATAGTTGCGAAAGCCAATGACCGGTAAGCAGAAATCTTATTGAATCCACGCGGTTTAAGGCCTGGCAGCGAGAATAGGGCGAGGTCTCCAAGTCGTTGCACGCCATTTGCACTCCATTATGGCAGGATGAACGGGTTTGAGATTCAATTGCATATCCTCGCTGTTGGTAGCCGGGTTGTGTTTGGCATTAAGGGAGAAGAGCAGACCTCCTGGCTGCCTAGTGACGCGGCGGCTAATCTAGCCCTCCATCCGCTTGCCAATGGTCCTAAGCCGAGTCGGTTTCGTTTCCTTTCGGAATGCAGCGATCCGGCCCTCAATTACATGAAACTAATCTCAGCTTTTTTTGGAGTAAACATATGAAAAAAAATTCAATAATTACCTCTCTAGTCTTGTTGTTTAGTCTGGCGCTGTGCAGTTCGGCTTTCGCGCAAAATACTTCTACGCCGAATGATTCACGTCGTATGCAGACCCAGGTTGCTTCCGGTCAAAAGATGAAAGTGCAAGGCACCGTCATCACGCGTGATGCCAACAGCTTTACGCTGCGCGATACGGCGGGTGCGGAAATGACCGTGCAACTTACCGGCTCGACCAAAATCGAAGAGAAGAAGAGCAATCCCTTTCGCGGTTCGAAAAAATATACCGCCGATCAAGTGATTCGCGGTCTCTTCGTTGAAGTCGAAGGACGCGGCGATGCTTCCGGTGCGCTGGCTGCCGACAAGATTAAATTTTCCACCGACGCCCAACGCATAGCGGTTTCGATTAACTCGCAGGTGGCACCTGTGGAAAGCCGTCTGGGAACCGCTGAAGGTCGTCTGGCCGAAGCCGAACAGAATGCTCAACGGCTCTCCGGTCAGGTGGAAGAGTTGTCGCAGGTAGCCAATCTTGCCAAAGGCGGAGCCGCTGCCGCGCAAAAGTCCGCTGACCAGGCCCTCGAAGGCGTCAGCATGACCAACGAGCGCATCACTTCGCTGGATGATTTTGAAGAGAAGAAAACCACCACCGTCAACTTCAAAGTCGGCAGTGCGGTGTTGACCCCCGAAGCCAAGACTATGTTGGATGAACTTGCCACCCAAGCCAAGAACGAACGCGGCTTCGTGCTGGAAGTTCGCGGCTTTGCTTCTTCCGATGGCTCGACCAATCTCAATGATCGGTTAAGCGAACGGCGCGCTCAGGCGGTGGTGCGTTACCTGGCGCAGCAACAGCAGATTCCCTTGCGGCGCATCATTCTGCCGTTCGGCTACGGCGCAGCGATTCCGGTAGCCGACAATGCCACGCTCGAAGGGCGCAAACAGAATCGCCGTGTTGAAGTAAAGATGCTGGTCAATCGCGGCTTGACCTCGCCTGTGAACGTCAATCGGGCAACCGAGACGACGACTTCGCAGCGTAACGACGAAAAGAAGTAGGTCAATAAAAGAGGCGTGACCTTAAACTGGATAACGAGCGGCGCTCGGCATGGTGTCCATTCATCGGCTGCGTCGGTGCTTCGTTACGCAGCTACGGGAACGCCTCTTGGTTTTTTTCAAGTCGTGCTTTGATGGAGAGAGGGAAAAGTTTCGTCATCCCGCCTGCGGACGGGACGACGAAACGGCTCTTTTGACTCTCCCGTAACTTCCGTGAAGAGTCCCAAGATGTTGTACGCCATTGCGATAAATAGCACAATATCTTGATACCCTTCACGGAAGTTACGGGAGAGCCGCTCTTCTCCTTGACCTCTTGCCGCTTTTTCATCCTTGATGTTTGCCAAGATAATATTGCTTCACATTGCAACACCCGCAGCGGTGGAATACATCTATCGGGTATAGCCTTTAAGGAGAAGCCGGAAAGTATATTGATAGAGGAGTAGATTGTGTTGCGCGGATTTTCATACCTTATTATTTTATTTTTATTATGCAGTCTGACAGCGCCGCTGTTGAGTTCGGCAAATACTTTACAAGAAAAACCGACAGGCAGTGGGCAGTCACCAGCAAAACCCAAGCCGCCGCAGCAACCTGCGGAAGATCAGGATGAAGCGGTGCGCCTCACTTCCAAACTGGTGGTCGTTCCGGTTTCGGTATCGGATGCCAACGGTCAGCCGGTCAAGGATTTGAAAGTTGACGACATCGAAATAGACGAAGAGGGACGACCGCAAAAAGTTGTCGCCCTGGGCGAACCCGGAAAGACGCCTGTGGAGATCGCCTTGCTCTTTGATGTATCGGGCAGCGTGCAAGGCAAGTTCGCTTTTGAACAGCAGGCGGCGGTGCAGTTCATCAAAGAGGTGTTGCAACCCAGCGATGCGGTTTCGGTGTTTTCCATAGGCGTAACACCCAAGCTCATGCAGACGCGCACCACCAGCGGCACAGATGCGGTTAGCGGCATCATGGCGATTGCGCCGTTAAAAGAGCCTACGGCTTTCTTTGATACCGTGGTGGATGCGGCGCGTTATTTGGACAAGACCGCCGCGCCGGGCAGTCGTCGCGTCGTCGTCGTCATCTCTGATGGCGAAGAAAATTACAGCCAGCGCAGTTCCCTCCATGACGCGCTCAAAGAGTTGCAGAAAAACGATTGTCTGTTCTATGCGATTAATCCGAGCGGCGGCGGCATCAAGCTGAATGTCATCAGCACCAAAGGGCAGGGCTTTATGGATGCGATGGCGACGCAGACCGGTGGCAAAGCCTTTAACCTCGCCCGTATCGAAGACCTGGAAGCGGTCTTTCGCCAGATTACCGCAGAACTCCAAGCGCAATATCTGTTCGGCTACTATTCGTCCGATGAACGCAACGAGGCGGGCTTTCGTCGCATCACGGTGCGCGCCCCCAAGCGTAGCGATTTACGCATACGCGCCCGCCAAGGGTATTACGTGACCAAAAGTTAGGTCGAAAGGTCTTAGGAAAAAGGGCGCAAGGCAACCGTAAAAAGCGCACTTCGCAAGAACTCCGAGAAGCGCTGGGCAGAGACCGCAAACGCTATATAGCGCATTTTATTTGCTCACGACCACAACATCTGGTTGAGCGGCGATCTCCGACCGCTTCTCAACCAATCGCACAACTCTGCAACCCGTTGCCACTCCGATTATCTTCGGGCCGTCATCACAACTGATCTTCAAATTACCTCCCGCGCTTTTGCCATGCCGTATGATTGGGGTGCCGAGGGAGCATTTGGCGGAATGACGGAAAAGCCTGTACTATTCGTTTTTCAGGATGAATGCAGCTACGAGCCGATGAAGAGACCGACACGCATGACGACCACCTTACCCAACAGCGAGACTCCGACCAAACTTCATGCGCTGATGGCAGCGCACAGCGAAGAGTTATTAAACTGTGTGCATTGCGGATTGTGTTTGCCGTCCTGCCCCACCTATCAGGCGCTCGGCAATGAAAACGATTCGCCGCGTGGGCGCGTCTATCTGATGCGCGGCGTCGTCGAAGGCAAACTCGAATTGGGCGACACCTTCACTCGTCACATAGACCTGTGTCTGGGGTGTCGAGCCTGCGAAACCGCTTGCCCGTCGGGCGTGCCTTACGGTCATCTGTTGGAATATGCCAGAGCCGAGATCGTCACCTCACGCGGTGCAGCGAATCGCTTGATGGCAGGGCTGGTGCGGTTAGTCTTGCAGCAAATTTTTACGCGCCCACGATGGCTGGCTTGGTCTATGAAACTGGCAAAATGGTTCCGCGACAGCGGCCTTGCCGAACTTGCCTTTGAAACCGCGCTCTTCGGTGAACGCTTGCAATTCGCCTTAGCGGTTTTGTTATCGAGCCGTTCGCCCTTTGCGACACAAGCCCGGAATCAACCACAATCTGATAACGCAAGTGATGGAAGATATCGGGCAGCGGGTGGGGATTTACGAACAACCGCAACCTCACAAAATTCAAGAGCCATCGCATCAAAAGTCAGCGCACCAAAAGTCAGCGCATCAAAAGTCAGCGCACCAAAAGTCAGCGCATCAGGAGTCAGTGCATCAAGAATCAGTGCATCAGGAATCAGTGCATCAAAAATCAGCGCATCAAAAGTCAGTGCATCAGGAGCCGTCGCATCTTTGCGAACCGCATTGGTAACCGGTGCGCCCTCATCCGATGAAGAATCAGCAAGCCGAACTCGCGTGGGCGTATTGCGCGGCTGCGTGATGGAAGGTTTGTTTAGCTCCACCAATCGGGCAACCGAGCGCGTCTTGCAACGCCATCATTGCGAACTTGTCGCCGTGAAAGACCAGCAATGCTGCGGCGCTTTGCACGCTCACGCCGGTTATCTGGAAACCGCCAAAACGCTGGCGCGGAAAAATATCAAAGCGTTTCTTGATGCCGACTGCCAAGCCATCATTGTCAACTCGGCAGGTTGTGGCGCGGCTATGAAAGAGTACAAAGACTGGCTCGCCGATGATGACGAGTATGCTGCCATCGCTCAAATATTTTCAGCAAAAGTCAAAGATGTAGCCGAATTTTTAATCGAGCGCGGTCTGGTCAAACCCGCAGGCGCGGTCAATCTGCTGGTCACTTATGACGCGCCCTGTCATCTGCTGCACGCCCAGCGCCTTGCTGCGCCGCCGGTGGAATTGTTGCAAGCGATTCCGGGCTTGCAGTACAAAGTGTTGCCGGGGGCAGAAAATTGCTGCGGCGGCGCGGGCCTTTATAATCTGCAGCATCCCGAATTGAGCGCTGAGATTTTATCTGGCAAACTGGAACATATCCGCAGCACCGGCGCGGACCTTGTCGCCACCGCCAATCCCGGTTGCATTATGCAGATTGGCGCGGGCGCAAAATTGGCAAAGCTCAAAGTCGCCGTGGTGCATCCGATTGAACTGCTCGACGCGGCTTATGAAAACTAGCGTGCGGTGCTGAATAACCATTTTGCAGAGGCTTCGAGGTGCTTATGAAGTTCAGCGTTTCTTATCAAGCTTTTGTCCTGCTTTTTTTTCTACTGCTCAACAGTTTTGGACTGCTCGCGTCGGCGCTTCAAGAAGTGCAGTATGGCCCTGAAGTAAAATCCTTTCTTGAGCTTTGCCATCATGAAGAGGTGGAGTTGGACTATCAAATCCGCCATCACGAAATCGCACGCAAAGATTTTATCCGCTCGAAAAACCGCATCGCCATTCAACGCCAGATGGTACTCAAGCGCGTTGCCGACAACGGCGAAGACCTGGTGCCGGATTTGCAAGTCGTCACCGCCGAGGAAATCTCGCAACTGATCGAAGACGGATTAAAGGCCGTCAAAGGTGCCAAGCCCGGCGCGCTCATCAATAAAAAATGGATTTATTTAGGCACCGCCAATCGCGGCGAAGCCTACTATATTTTTGAACGCACGCAGGATTTATCGAACGTCACGCGTCCGCGTGTCGTCACCCGCAACGCGCCCTAAGCTTCAGGAATCGGCAATCACTGGCAGCCCCTTGAGAACTCTTGACTTTGACCGATTTGCGTTTACTATCGGACTTGAGCGCGGACCGCGCTTTTGATGCCAGCAAATGCTTGCCTGCCCCTTGTGTTGATCTCCGTTTGTGAATTGCACTCATCAGCTTATGCTTTCGGCTGTGCTTTCGATTATTGCCGACTACGAAAACATAGAATTATTTATGCAAGGATTGTGAAACTATGTCCACGATTAACTTCTCTCAGGTTGTTCAGCAGATGCTCTCGGTCTCCAGCAAAATTTCCGATTTGATCTTCTCGCCCGGTCGTCCGCCACAGGTGGAATTGATCGGCAAACTCACGCCGGTCAATATTCCCGGCATGGAAATGTTGACGCCGGCGCATACGGCGGGCATTGCCAGAGCCTTGATCGGCGAGAACAAAGCGGCGCAGCGTTCGCTTGAAGAAAACGGCTCGGCGGATTTGTCGTTCAGCCTGCCGGGGCTGTCGCGTTTTCGCGTCAACATCTTTATGCAACGCGGCACACACGCCATCGTCATGCGCGTAGTTCCTGACAGCATTCCGAGCTTTGAAGATTTGGGATTGCCGCAAGTGCTGAAAGAGGTCGCCGATTTCAAAAACGGCGTCGTGTTATTGACCGGCCCTACCGGGTCGGGAAAATCTTCGACGCTGGCCGCCATCATTGACTACATCAACGAGAAACATTATTACCACATCGTCACCATCGAAGACCCCATCGAATTCATGCATCGCCATAAAAAATCTACCGTGCATCAGCGCGAACTGCATTCCGATACTTCGACCTTCGCCTATGCTTTGCGTGCCGCTTTGCGCCAAGCGCCCAAGGTGATTCTGGTCGGTGAGATTCGTGATTTGGAAACCGTAGAAGTGGCGCTCGAAGCCTCGGAAACCGGTCACCTGGTGCTTTCGACTTTGCACACTACGGATGCGGTCAAGACCGTCGAACGCTTGATCGGTATGTTCCCCAAGAGTCAGGAACACATTATCCGTTTGCGCCTGTCCAGCGCTTTCAAATTCATCGTGTCGCAGCGCCTGATTCCGCGTGTGGATAAATCGGGGCGCGTTGCGGCCATCGAAATTTTGAAATCAACGGCGCGCACCCGTGAGTATGTAGAGAAGGGCGAACGCGAAGGCAAATCGTTGTACGATGCCATGCGCGATGGCAATTTGGAAGGAATGCAGGTCTTCGATATGGAGATCGAACGCATGATTCGCGAAGGCATTATCTCTATGAATGACGGCTTGATGTACGCCACCAACCGCCAGAACCTGATGCTGCAACTTTCCGACGTTGGCGCAGGCTCCGGTTTGCTGACGCCGACTACGGGGATGCTCGATATGATTAGCTGAAGCAAGCGATTCATCCGTTGGTAGTGCCCTAAAGTTGTGGTAGGTGAGAACCCGCGAAGCAGATGACAGCCTAAAGCGCTGGGTACGTGGGTGGTGATAACCCGCGAAGCGGGTGACCGCATAAAGCCCAGTGCGTCAGCGCTGGGTGGGCAGGTGGTGATAACCCGCGAAGCGGGTGACCGCATAAAGCCCAGTGCGTCAGCGCTGGGTAAGTGGGTGGTGATGGCTTCTTAGCCTGCGAAGCGGGTGATAGATAATTGGCTATCACCCGCTTCGCGGGCTAACCATACGAATGATCACTCGTCCACGGGCTAACACCTGTGGCTTTATGCTTGCGCCCACTTCGCGGGCTATTCAACCGCACCATACGATTAGGACGCTACTCATCCGTGCTTCCAGCAAGGGCGAAGTTTTGATCTGTAGCGAAAAGCTCTTCCTACAGCCCGGACTTCGCCCTTTGTGTTATAGTGAAAGGGCGAAGCGAAAACGCCCAATTTACAAGGATTCGATCATGCGCCCGACCATCATCGCCGTTGCCGGTTTTTCATCTGACGTTGGCAAAACCACTTTGATGTGCGAACTGCTCAAGCGTTTCAAAAACTGGGAGGCGCTCAAAATTTCACGCGGTCATTACCGCTCCTGCGGCAAAGACCCGCAAGCCTGTTGCATCAGTCCGCTGTTGGGCGAACACCCGCACCTCCTCAGCGGCGCGCGCGATACCTGTGTGCCGCGCAAAGACACAGGGCGTTATTGGGAAGCCGGAGCCAGCAATGTGCACTGGCTGATTTGCACCAGTGAACAACTTGAAGACGGCACGCGCCAAGCTCTGGACAAAGTGCAGAGCGCCGGTGTCTTTGTCGAAGGCACCAGCTTTTTGAAATTCGTTCCCACCGCCTTTTCGATTATGGTGGTCAGCGCCGCACGCGAAGAAGTCAAGTCAACAGCGCTGCGTGTGGTTGATAGCGTTGACGCTTTTTTTATTGCGGATGCGCCGCCTGATGCTACGATGCTGGCGACGATTCAACAGCGTCTGGCAAAGCGCAATGTGCAAATCCAAGAGAAGCCGATTTTTTTTCAAGATGAAATTGACCGCCTTGCCGAAGCCATAAACGAATCGCTACAAAATCATTCAGTCATCGCCACCAAAGGGAAGGCGTTCTAAATTCATGTCCTGATGAAAATCAACTTCGATGGATTCGACGGATCAAGGATGATGACTGAAATAACTTGCAAGACTTGAGAGATTTTCCCAGACCCTGTACGGGCGACCCTGCGGTGGTCGCCCCTCCTTGGAAGCAACATGATTTCACCGAGGGGCGACCACCGCAGGGTCGCCCGTACAAGGTCGCACTTGATTTCATCTACAATCCCAACCTCGCCATTGAGCCGTCGAATTCGCCCTCGCCTCGTTCCCTCCTGAGTTCTGCGGTCTGAAGATTGAACGGCATCGGTGAACCCTCAGCCTCTGACTTTAATATTTTTACTTTTGCCTTCCGACCGGTCGCCGCTTGACCGCGCCTCCTGCGGCTTTCTAATATCAATGCTTTATTTGCGGAAAGAAAAATCGCTATGGTGTTGACCGAAGTAACCAACGAATTACAAACCATGTTCGATAATGCCCGCCGCATTTCGGTGTTGACCGGCGCAGGCATTTCCGCCGAAAGCGGCGTGCCGACCTTTCGCGGCGGCGGCGACAGGGAGATGTGGACTTGGCGCGGCAAACACGTCAGCGAACTTTCTTCGGCAGAGTTGATGGCGACCAATCCGCAACTCGTGTGGGAGTGGTTCGATTATCGGCGCACAATGTTGCTCGAAGCCAAACCCAATGCCGGACACTTGGCGCTGGCCGATTGGGAGCGCCGCTGTGAAGACTTCACGCTCATCACTCAGAACATAGACGATCTGCACAGAGCCGCCGGAACTTTGAACCTGCTGGAATTGCACGGCAACATCTGGCGGGCGCGTTGTCTTCGGTGCAGCAGCACTTTCGAAGCGCGGGATTGTCCTTTGGAACAGAACCCGCCGTTGTGTCTGGGTTGTGGCAATGCGGCGCGGCCTGATGTCGTGTTGTTCGGCGAAATGTTGTCGGAAGGCATTTATGAACGCGCCGAAGAAGCTTCGGCACGCGCCGATTTATTTTTTGTCATCGGCACTTCGGCGGTCGTTTATCCGGCGGCCTCTTTGCCGATTACGGCCAAACAAGCAGGCGCGAAAGTGATTGAAGTGAATCCCGAAGCGACCGACATTTCTTTTATGGTTGATGTGACCTTGCTCGGCAAAGCGGGCGAACTGTTGCCGCAATTCATCAAGGAGCGTGGTTGATGCGCGTCGCCTATTTCGATTGTTTCGCGGGACTCAGCGGTGATATGACGGTCGGCGCTCTGCTTGATGCGGGCGTTGATTTCGAGGCGTTGAAAAAGCCCTTGTCCTCGCTTGCCTTGAGCGGTTATGAGCTTGGTGTTGAGAAAGTGAAACGCAGCGGCATTAGCGCTACGAAGTTCACTGTCACCGTTGAGGAAGCGAAACAACCGGCGCGAACGCTTGCCGTGATTCGTGAAATTATTCACAACTCGCAATTGAGCGAAGCCGTGCAAGCGCGTTCGATAAAGGTCTTTGAAAAATTGGCAGAAGCCGAAGCCCACGTCCACGGCTCGACCATCGAGCAAATTCATTTTCATGAAGTCGGCGCGGTGGATTCGATCATTGATATTGTCGGCGCGATAATTGGTTTTGAATTATTAGGCGTTGAAAAATTTTGCGCCTCGCCGCTGCGCGTCGGCTTCGGTTCCATCAACGTCGCACACGGCTTGATGCCTGTGCCAGCGCCGGGAACCGCCGAGTTATTGAAGGGCTTGCCGATTTATGCCGGTGACATCGAAGGCGAATTTGTCACCCCGACCGGCGCGGCTATGGTTGCGGTGTTGTGCGAAAGTTTTGGCGCAATGCCAGCCATGCAAATGGAGCGCATCGGTTATGGCGCGGGCAGCCGCGACCCGAAAAACTTTCCCAACGCTTTAAGAATCGTGTTGGGCGAAGTCGAAGAAGTTGAGCGACAAATTGATGAGGCGCAAACCATATTGGTCATCGAAACCAACCTTGATGATATGAATCCGCAAGCGTATGGCTATGTGATGGACAAGGCGTTGGCGCTCGGCGCGTTGGATGTGTTTCTGACGCCTATACAAATGAAGAAAGACCGCCCGGCGGTGAAGCTCACGGTGTTGTGTGCGAGCGAAGATTTCGAGGCGCTGGCGGATTTGCTGTTGCGCGAGACCACGACGCTTGGCCTGCGTTATTACGAAGCCAGACGGCGAACTCTGGAGCGTCGTTTTGAAGCGGTCGAAACCGCGTATGGAACGGTGCGCGTCAAGTTGGCGATGCGCGATGGGCGCGTGTTGCACGCCCAGCCGGAGTATGAAGATTGCGCGAAAATAGCCGAAAAATCGGGCGTTTCGTTGATTGAAGCGCAGGCGGCGGCAAGCGCGGCGTTTCGTGAGTTGGAGAACAAGAAAGCCTCGGAATGAAACGTAAAGGCTTTCGGGAATGGCATGACAAAATTGAAGAATCGCAAAAAAACCGAATCGAAAAAATCATGGATTGATCTGGAGAAGATCGAAAACGGAGTGCGCTTGATCCTTGAAGGCATAGGCGAAAACCCTGAGCGTCCGGGCTTGCAGGGTACGCCGCGCCGCGTCGCCCGTATGTACGAAGAAATCTGCGCCGGATTGCACACGGATGCGCGCAGCTTCCTGCACATCATCCCCGACGAGACCCACGAAGAGATGGTCATCGTCAAAGACATCGCCGTGAACTCGATCTGTGAACATCATTTGTTGCCCTTCAAAGGCGTCGCGCACATCGCCTACATTCCGAAAGAAGGGCGCATCGTTGGCTTATCGAAACTGGCGCGCATCGCCGATATGATGGCACGCAAGCCACAGATTCAAGAACGCCTGACCACAGAGATCGCCGATTTATTGTTCGATGAATTGAAAGCGACAGGGGTGATGGTGGTCATAGAAGCCGAGCATATGTGCATGGAGATGCGCGGCATCAAGAAACCCGGCTCCAAGACGATTACCAGCGCCCTGCGCGGCGGCTTTTTGAAAGACCCGCGCACCCGCGCCGAGGCTATGGCGTTGATACGCAATGGCGATTAATTTTTTAGGTTGAAGGACTGAGGACTGAGGACTGAGTGATAGAAAGTGAACGATGAATTGAAACTTGCGTTCGCTTCATCCTTCTTCATTTATGCTTCATCGTTTTTTTATTCACTCAGTCTTCAGTCCTCAGTCCTCGAATGGAATTATGAAGAATACTTTTTACGTTACCACACCGATTTATTATGTGAATGCGGAGCCGCACATCGGCCACGCTTACACGACGATTGTTGCCGACGCGCTGACCAAGTTCAAAAGACAGCGCGGCATTGATTCGTTCTTTCTTACGGGAACCGATGAACACGGCATCAACATTGAGCGCAAAGCCGAAGAGCGCGGCATCGCAGTCAAACAGCACGTTGATGAAATCGTTGACAAATTCAAAACTGCCTTTGCTCGACTCGACATCAACTATGACCGCTGGATACGCACCACCGACGCGGCGCACGAAGAGGCTGTGCAGAAGCTTTGGACGCTGCTGAAAGAGAAAGGCTACATTTATAAAGGTCATTATGAAGGCTGGTTCTGCGGCAATTGCAACGAATTCAAAGAGGTCGAAGCAGGCGACGAAAACCCTACCTGCCCTACACATTTGAAAGCGCTTGAGCGCGTCGCCGAAGCGAGTTATTTCTTCAAGCTGTCGGCGTTCCAAGAACGGCTGTTGAAATATTACGAAGCGCATCCCGAATTTGTGCAGCCGGAGGCGCGACGCAATGAAGTGATTTCGTTTGTCAAAAGCGGGTTGAAAGATTTGTCGGTCAGCCGCGTGTCAGTCAAATGGGGCATAGCCGTTCCCGACGATGCCGAGCATACGATTTATGTGTGGCTCGATGCGCTGTCGAATTACATCACGGCGTTGGGTTGGGGCAATGAGCATTTCGATGGCTTTGAAAAATATTGGCTCAACGAAGTAGATGGAAAGCCGGTGTCGAATGCGTTGCATCTGGTCGGCAAAGATATATTGAGATTTCACGCGGTCTATTGGCCAGCGTTTTTGCTGGCGGCTGAAGTGCCTTTGCCCAAGACGGTTTTTGTTCATGGAATGTTGCTCAAAGGTGGGCAGAAGATGGGCAAAAGCACCGGCAATGCCATCAAGCTGGAAACTCTGCACGAGCATTTCACCAACGATATGATCCGCTATTTTCTGCTGCGCGAAGTGCCGTTCGGACAAGATGGCGAAGTGACCTATGAAGCGATGATCGAGCGCGTCAATGCGGACTTGGCCAACGGGCTTGGCAATCTGGCGAGCCGCACCTTGACGATGGTGAAAAATTATTTCGCTGGGCAACCACCGAGGGCTTTCGATGCGGAGGCCGACGATGCGAAAGGCGTGCGTGCAGCGCTCACGCAGGCGAAAGAAAAATTTGATGACGAGTACGCGGCGTTGAATTTTTCCCGCGCTCTGGAAGCGGCGTGGAGCGGCATTGCCAATGTAGATAAATTCATCACCGACAATCAACCGTGGAAACTGGCAAAGGATGAAGCGGCGCGAGCCAAACTCGAAGCGGTCATCTCGACAGCGTATGAAACTTTGCGCCAGGTCGTTTTACTGGTCGCGCCGGTGTTGCCGCATACCGCCAAAGCCATCTGGCAACAAATGGGTTTGGCGGGCGAGCCTTTGCAATTCAATCCGCGTGAGGCGACCTGGGGCGAAGCCTTGGAAATCGCCAAAGTGGAAAATGTGACTCCAGCCTTCCCGAAATTGAATAAGGAAAAAATCGTGAGCGAAATAGAAAATTCAGAAGACCATCAAGCGATGGCAACCGACAGTCAGCCAAACGCGCCAAGCGACGCCTCGCCGAAGGCGACAACCGGCACAACGGCGAATCCTGTCGCACCTACAGAGGCAGCGAATAAGCCTTCGGCAACCGCAACAACGCCATCATCAGATGACACGAAACCGGCTACTGTAGCCAGTTCTGAGAAAATCGCCATTGACGATTTTATTAAAGTTGAACTGCGCGCCGCGACCATTCTGGAAGCCGAGCGCGTGCCGAAAGCGGATAAACTTTTGCGCTTGCAAGTGGATGTAGGCGAAGCCACGCCGCGCCAGATTCTTGCGGGCATTGCCGAGTATTACGCTCCCGAAGAAGTGGTCGGCAAAAAGATTGTTATCGTTGCCAATCTTGCGCCGCGCAAAATGCGTGGCTTTGAATCGAACGGAATGTTGCTGGCGGCATCGGTAGGCGAGAACGGTCGTCCGGTGCTTGCTACCTTTGGCGAAGAAGTGCCGAACGGTACGCGCTTGAAATAATCTGAACGCAAGCGCGGCAAGACAAAAGTGAAAAGGCAAAAGTGAAAAGGCAACAGGCGCAAAGGAGAACTTGTCGCAGAACGAGTTTTCCTTGCTTGATCTAGCGGAACACTTTTGCTCGCCTGCGGACGAGTTGGCATTACAATTCGTTCGTAGGGATGAAGTTTGGTGGTGTCGCTCAACTGCATTTTTGTGCAGGCAGGAATTTTATTGCTCCTTCATCCGACCAGTCGCCCCATTTGAGTGTTGCCGATAACGTGAAAATTCTATGATTGTGTGCCTTGATCGGGGAATTTACAGGCGTGGGCAAGTAACGTAAAATGCAATCAGTCAACGCAGGAAATCTGGCCTACGCGATACCATCCCCGTTATGAATAATCTCTAGGCAAGAAGTAGAATCGGTGTATAATCGTGTCATTGAGCGCAATCGAATCGACAGGTTTTAATGTAATAGCTGAAACGTCAGCAGTGGATAGCGGTCTATCCTTACGGCGGTTTCAATTGATGGCAAAGCGCGATGGCGAATCGCTTTTTATAATTGATTCTGCAAGCAGACGGTATCGTTGCGCGACAATAACGGCATTCAGGATGTGTCGTACCGGTGCAAAGGGAATGTCGTGGAACGAGCAAGGGGGGAGAAATGAGAATATTAATAGCTGAAGATGAACCCGTATCACGGTTGATGCTGGAAACCAATCTGAAAAAATGGGGACACGAAGTGATCGTGACCACCAATGGCGCGGAAGCTTGGGCAGAGTTTCAGAAAGCCGAGGCTCCGAATCTGGCGATCCTGGATGTGATGATGCCGGAGATGAGTGGGCTGGAAGTTTGTCGGCAGATTCGTTCTATGGGGCATACGTTGCCGCCTTACCTGATTCTGTTGACCGGCAAACAGGAAAAAGAAGATGTCATCACAGGGATTCGTTCGGGGGCTAATGATTATCTGACCAAGCCTTTTCATAACGAGGAACTGCGCCTGCGTTTAGGAGTCGGCGTACAGATGGTGGAATTGCAGCGCAGCTTGGCCGACCGCGTACAGGAGTTAGAAGAGGCGCTGTCACAGGTCAAACAATTACAGGGCATTCTGCCCATCTGCTCGTATTGTAAAAAGATTCGCGACGATGAAAACTATTGGCAGCGGGTGGAAAGTTACATCAGCAAACATACCGAAACGCGCTTCAGTCATTGCATCTGTCCTGATTGCTATGCGGCGATTTGTGAACCGCAAATCCGTCAGTTGCAGGAACGCCGCGATGCGGCTTCGCAAGTCACAGACATCCCGCATATCTGTAGTTCGCACACCTCAAGCGATTTCTAAAGATTGTGGATGAAATCAAGTGCAACCTTGTACGGGCGACCCTCCGCGAAATGCTTATCCGTTCCAAGGAGGGGCAACCACCGCAGGGTTGCCCGTACAGGGCAGGGGAAAATCTCTCAAGTCTTGCCGGTTATTTCATCCATAATTATTAGCTCGACTTTGTACATTTTTCAGAGGCGAACCGAGCTTGCCAATCCCCCCAACGGAAGTTGGGGGATGGTTAAAGCCCAACCTACGAAACGCTGCCAACGAGAAACGAGTCCCCCCGATGGCAATCGGGGGATGCTTAAAGTCCAACCTTGCCCGAGGCTCAAGGTTGGACTTTAAGCATCCCC
>JACQDB010000072.1 GCA_016201275.1 Acidobacteriota bacterium | reverse complement strand
CGGCACACCAAGATTCGGGAGATGAAACTTGGCGCACCGCATGAATGTTCATCGGGCCGCGGCGGTCTTACCAAATCTTGGTGTGCCGCGCATATAGAATTATTGAACCTCAGATTGTTGAGGTATGGTTCAATAATTCCAAGCGCGAACCGCAACGGCAGCCCTTGATTGGTGTTGTTCAATTTGAAATTGTACAAAGTCGAGCTTAGGATGGTGGATGCAATAACCTGCTAGGCTTGAGTGATTTTCCTATGCCCTGTATGGGCGACCCTGCGGTGGTCGCCCATACAGGGTGGCACTTGATTTCATCTACAATCCTAACGAAGACGCGGCGACGCGGCGAAAGTTTCTATCATTATCAAAGCGCTCAATCGCTTTGCTTCTATCCGCCAGAGTGACAGCAGATCGCCGCGTCGCTGTGTCTCCAAGTCGCTGTGTTGCTGTGTCGCCGTGTTGCCGGTTATTTTTCAACCGGCAAATTCAGCATACTCCAACCGGGTTCGATCACCTGGCCGGACGAATCTGCTGCGCCGACAAAGCCGCCGCGCATATTGGTGACATGGGTGTAGCCCATCTTTTCCATGATTTGACAGGCTTGCGCCGACCGTGCGCCCGACTTGCACCCGATCACCAGTTTCGCCTCTTTGGGAAATTTCTCTTCAATAGTTTGCACAAAATCGGGATTCGGCGTCATGCCAGACCCCGGAGTGAAATTCATAATCGGCACGTTGACTGCGCCGGTCGGGTGACCGTCGGCAAACTCCATCGTCGAACGCACATCCAGATAAATATAGTCCGGGTCGTTTTGCATCACTTCATAAGCTTCTTTCGGGCTGACTTCTTTCATTCACTTGTCTCCTTAAAAAAAATTCTTGAAGCGCAAGGGTTGCGCTCTCGGTATGCTCTTTGGTCGCATAACGCATGGCGATTATAACCGAAGAAACGAGGCGCGGAAAATTGCGGCGTTGCCTGTGTTCGTCATTCGCCAGAGTGGACGACGCGCCTGCACCGGGTTGCCGGATTCCCGCAAGAAATTTGCAAGAAATAAAAACGGCCAATTTTATTGACAATGCTACCTGCCGCTACATAAAATCCCCGTCCTGAAGTAATGCCTTCCTAAAATGTTCACAAGTATGTTTTTTAGAAGTTCGCAGAACGGAATACCGAAGACTTTTGTTAAGGAGATGTTTTCATAATGGCAAGAGCCAGAAATCGAATTGTCGTCGCCATCGTTTCAGCCTTCATCGTTTTTACCAATGCCGCTTTCGCCCAGCAATCGAGCGCCAATCAAATCGTCGGTTCGGCCACGGCTCCACAAACCGAAAGCAAAACGCCACCCGCAACGCCAACTATAGACAACAGTGCCATCATTCTTCCGGCCAATGCGGTAGTGCCGCCCGCGCCCTTTGTGGTGAAAAAGAGCGCCAACACAGTGATGGTGCCAACCGGCGCAGCGACCAATATGATCAACAGCGCCAAGCTGGAAGACGCGCCGCTTGATGATAATGACATCGCCAAAACGGGCGAGGCGAAAAAGACCGTCGTTCCCCCACCACCGGAAATCAAATATGCAGAGCGCCCGGTGATTGCCAGCAGCGTCAAAGTCGGCAGCACCTTCGGCTATCGCATTGACCCGTTCACACGCGGCGCACGATTTCACGCCGGAGTGGACATCAAAGCCGCTTGGGGCGACCCTGTGGGCGCAAGTCAACCGGGTATCGTGAAGTTCGCCGGTTGGCACAACGGTTACGGCAATCTGATTATCATTGACCACGGCGGCGGCGTGACTACGCACTACGCGCACCTGTCCAGTTTTACGGTTGCGGTCGGCAGCAAAGTTTCTCGCGGCACCATCATCGGACACGCCGGCAGCACCGGGCGTTCGACCTCGCCGCACCTGCATTATGAAGTGCGCCTCAACGATAGTCCGGTCAATCCGCTGCATCCGTTACTGCTGGATGAATCATCCGAATATTTCAAATTCAACCCGGCGGCAGAACTGCCGAAAGCGCCTGCGACGACAGACAATCAAGGGCCTTCAACCAAGCTTCAACAACACAACAACTAAACTCCTGAGCAGGGTTTGGGTTTATCAGCGGAGTCGAAATTCGGCTCCGCTTTTTGTTTGCGGAAACTGAAACTGCGCCCGTCAAGCGCTAGTCGGTGAAGCGCGTGCTGACGAGGTATGAGCGAGGCGTTGTGCCAATCAGTTTAACCACGAAGCACACCCGGAACACCAAGGTACACGAAAACTCTGGCGCTCCTGTAGCTTTTGTGAAGAGCATCAATATATTGCGCTGGCCATCGCAATGACATACAACATACAGGGAGTCTTCATGTCGAATCCCAGAGCGCCAAAAATCTTTTTTGAAACTTGGTGGGCTTGGTGTGCTGCTTGGTTCAAGCCTTGCTTAATCAAAGTAACGACCCAGCCGTATTTGCCCTGCAAGGGGTGTAGGAGATTAGCCAGTGCTACAGGCACTGGCATCAAGTTGGACAAACGCGGCGCGCCCTGAAAGGGTGCAGGCGATGCCGCCAGCCTCCGGCGCTCTTCCAGAGCGCGACCGTCAAGCTGCCTGCGCCTTCCCGTGGCTTCACCACGGGCTAATCTCCGCTGCGCCTCTGGCGCAAAAACGAATCCCCGTGGCGCTCCTACGGGCTAATTTCCTGTGCGCCTCTGGCGCAAAAACTAATTCCCGTAGCAGCGCCACGGGCTACTCTCCTGTGCGCTTCTGGCGCAAGAACTAAGCTCGACTTTGTACTCTTTCCAGAGACGAACCAGCCTTGCTAATCCCCCCGACGGCAGTCGGGGGATAGTTAAAGTTCAGCCTACGCAACGCCGCGAAAGATCAACTAATCCCACCGACTTCCGTCGGTGGATACTTAAAGTCCAACCTTGCCCGATGCTCAAGGCTGGACTTTAACCATCCCCCAACTGCCGTTGGGGGGATTG
>JACQDB010000071.1 GCA_016201275.1 Acidobacteriota bacterium | reverse complement strand
CCTATCGTTAAGCAGCGGTCTTCGACCGCACGAAGGTCTTCGACCGCCGCTCAACGGCTTTGAGGTTTCCGTAATCTCACACAAAAACCGCTCTAAGACTTGGATTTCGCACGCTTCTGCAACCAGGTCCGCCGCAGGCTAGACCGCCTGCGGTACATCTATGCTGCTTAACTTCATGCCATTGCCCTTTCAGAGCTGGCTTCTTATGTCAAACTCACGTCGGCATCTCACCCCGTGTAGCAACGCGATGAGCGCCAATCGCAAACCCTTCATAGCCCACGAAGCGGATGATGGATGACACGAAACCGGCTCCTGTTGCCCGTTTCAGGGCTTGAGGATTTTCAGATGTCGTTCACGGCAAAGCGCATGAAGCCAGCGGACTGATTAATTGTCTTCGTGCTCTTTGTGTTCTTCGTGGTTGATAAACGGGTTTTATTTTCCATCTTAAACGGCTCCGATGGCGGCAACTTTTTGATGCTGGCGTTTGGCTTCGCGCAGCATGGCGTGCAAAGACTCTGCCGCCAGCCCGTGCAGCATCAAGCGAAAGCCTGCGCTCAAGGTCGTCAGCGGCACCATAGGATGTTTGTTGTTCACCAACGCCAAGTATTCCGGGTGGCCTAAAATTCTCGCCACATAGAGCGCTACGGTCTCATCCAGTTGCAGCGAATTCGAGGCTCGCCAGAAATCGTTGTCGGTCAAAAACAGTTGATACATAGGCGTGTACAGTTCTATAGCGGTTTGAATGTCTATAAAATTGCGCCATTTTTTCGGGAAGGCAGCAAACTCGAACTGCCCTTCGGTGATGCAATCGAAGTTGAGTTTGGCCGGAGGTTGCACCTCAACTCCCGCCTCGCGCAAGTCTTTGTTGAACTCGATGACGAAGTTAAACAGATTGAGATCGTGCTGCAAAAATACATCGTCAAGCAAATCGGCAAGGGTGCGTGGCTTGAGCGGATTCAAAGAAATGTCAACGCTCTGGGTGTTGCTTTCGATGAAGGCGAGGATTTCCGAGCCGATGTGAAAATGGCGGAGGATTAAGAAATTGGCTTCGGGGCTGACCCAGTTTTTCAAGCCCCAATAAATCAAGCGGTGCAAGACTCTCGACGAGGTGAATTGATTGGGCATCACGGTCTTCACCAGTTGCAGAAGAATCATCGTCAAGCGAGCGCAAGGGCGAGCGAAGGGCAGCAAAAATTGCCGCGATGTCGAGCGCATACACAACAACAAAGCGGCTTTCGCTTCATCGTCCATCAATATGCTGTTGTCCATATAAAGCGCCAGCCAAGGGTCTGGGTCGCGGGTGTCGTGATTGGCGAGGTTGAATTGTTCGGCAAAAGACATAAAGGTATTGGGTACTCTCCCGATGACATTTTGAAGTTGAAAAAGGATCGCCCGGATTGGGGGTCAACGAATCAGCAAATACGGATAAACCGCCAGGATCGAATCCAGCGGCAGTTGATTCCATTGGCGCAGCCTCTTGCCATCGTAAGGAAGGCCGCGCATGGATTCGCGCATGGCGTCTATCAAATTGGCTTTCACTCCGGCTTTGGTTAGCGCCGCCATGCCGCTCGGCGACAAATCGAAATAGCGCGACTGCACTGCGGCGAGGTGCCGGGCGATGATTTTTTCCGCCACGCCGTGGCGCACCATACTGATAATCGTATTGTTATTGATGAAGCCGTCTTTGCCACAGCGCGTTTGAATCTTGTTGATTAAAGAGGCTTCCAAATCTTTCTGGCGTTCGCTCTTTTCAAAGGCTTTGATGAAGGGTTCCAGCCTTCGATACTCGTCCAATAACTTGGTGACGCGAGCGGCGGCTTGCAAAAAAACCGTCTCCGCCGCATTGTTGCGCTTCGCATTGTCGTAATAAGCGAGGGCGTTTTCCAGATACTCTTTCGTAGGATTCAAGTACGGCGTCTCATAAGCCAAGCCTTCGTGCGCGATGCCCAAGGCATAGAGGCGATAGGATTCGTCCGCGAATTTCGCCATCGGTGCAAGCGCTGTCAATTCTTCTATGGCGCTGTTCCAGCAGCCTTTTTGCAGCAACTCGCTGGCGTGTTTCAACCTCTCTTTGGGCAGCACCACCTCTATGGAATTGAAATCGGGAACGAAGCGCGCCGCAATCAGGTGTGCCAGCTTCTGAATCAACAAATCGTAGAGGTCATGAATTTTTGGCGCGTTGCGTTCATAGCCCTGTTTGAAATCGAGCGTCAAGGTATCGGCGTCCAGCGTCTTGCCGGTTGCCACTTCTTGTGCCGAATAGCGCACCGTCAAATGGCCTTCCAATATGGTCAACGTATAAGGTTGCAGGGTCGAACCCATAGGGCTTTTGATATCCAAGTCGCCGCTCATCTCTCCTGCGGGTTCGAGAGTGTAATGCGTTTCGTAAGTCGAGAAGGCGTTGAGTTCAGGAATCACACAAGTGATGATGATGTCGGGTTTGGTGAACACTGGATTGAAACGCAAATCGTAACCGACCAGGGTTTTAATCAGGCGCTCCTGCAACTGATGCAGGTTGCGTTGATTGATGAGCGCCTGCGGTTGCAGTTGCAAGAGGAAGCGGGCCTTGGGCGGAAAGACTTTCGGCGGCTGTTTCGGATACAGATACATCTTCATTTTGCGTGCGCCGAAGCTTTGTGCCGCTGTCGGTGAAGCCTGAAAAGCCAATACGCAAACCGCCAACAAGAACCCGCACAAGGCTAGGTGTATCGGCGCGGTCAAACGAATTTTGTAGCGGTTTTTCATGCTTCACCTCGCCACTAGGTTGGCGAACAGCAATGGTACGTCTAAGACAGCGGCTTGTAAATCAATGGATGAACAGAAACGGATAATAGACCAACGCATAGGTGAGCGTTGTGCCGATCCATTTGTAGCGCGACCGCTGTTTATATTGATTGGGAATCATGGTTCGTCGCATGGCATCTATGACAGCGGGTTTGACGCCCGCGCCGGTCAAATCTTTAATGCCGCTGGCCGACAAATCGAAATATTTTGCCGGAGCGATTGCGAAGCGCTTGAGCATCTGTTTTTCAGAGGCTCCCGCTTTCGCCCAGTCCATGACGGTTGCGTTAGTGACCACTCTTGAGGTGCCGAAATAACTGTGGATTTTTTGCGTCTCGATAGTCTTCAAGCCTTTTTGTTGACGCTTGCTTTCATAAGCGACAATAGCGCTCTCCAGACGTTTATAGGAAGGCAAGAGGAGCGATATGCGATAGGCGGCGTTTTGAATTTCGGCCTCGTCATAATTTTTCTGGCTGGCGTCATCGTAATAAATGGCCGCCTGTTCAAGATAGTATTTGGTAGATGCAAGGTCTGGGCTTTCATAAGCCAGTCCTTCATACGCGACGCCCAAAGCGTACAGCCGATAAGCCTCGTCTTCGGGTTTTTTGAAGGGCTTAACTTTTTTCAATTCGGCAAGGGCGCTGTTCCACAAACCGTAGGCCAGCAATTCGCTGGCGTCTTTCAACTCACCTTTCGGCAGTCCCAGTGTGATGGGCGAATTGAAGGTCGGCATAAAGCGTCGGGCAATCTGTTGAATCAGACTCTCGGTCAAGGCCGGATAGGCCGCGTCCGGCAGGGGCGCGTTGACCTCATAGGCTTGGCGAAAGTCGGTGTTGATGGTGCGGACTTCGAGCATCTTGCCGGTCACTTCATCCCGAATTTCATACTCGACGGTGGCGTGACCTTCAAGGAAGATGACCCGAAAAGATTCCTGCACATAGCCGTAATCTTCGATTATTTGGCTGTTGCCGGTGTTGTCGGTGACCGTGTGTTCGCCAACTTTTTTATAGATGTTGCGGCTTTCGCTGCTGCTGCGGGCAGTCGCCTGCATCTCTTTGACGCGGCAGGCGAGAACGATTTCCGGTTTGTCCTGCACGATATTCAAGCGCCAATCATATCTTGGCAAGGTGAGTTCCAGCCCGTCTTGCAGGCGTTGCAGAAGTTGCGGATTGATTTTGACCTGCGAAGAAACATCTACCAACACCTCGGTGCCAACTGTATAAATGGCCGGGGGTAGTTTCTGGGTCAGTGAGACTTTCAGTTTGCTGATGCCGAAGCCTTGCGCGTGAAGGCGCGGCGCGGCGCTGAACAAGAGCAACAGGAAAAGTAGCGTGACACGGGAATTGCGATTGATGCGGACAACGGATTTGGGTGTGAAGACGCGGTGCATGATTGTGCCTCCTGTCCCCATCCGGCTTCTTCGCTGTACGCCGTTACTAAACCATATTTGGTTTGCTCTATGCAACCGCTAAAAAATAGCGGTCATCGTTCAGCGTGACTGCGACAAGGTGAACGCGAAGTTGTGTAGAGGGGAACGCCAAGTCCGCAACCATTTTTTACCCGGCAGCACGCTGGCAACCCGACCCACATTGCCTGCAACTGTACTTTTGCCGTTTGCCGTTTGCCGTTTTACTATTGCCTTCCCGCTCAGGTATTGCCGAGTTCTTCCAGTTGCAAGGCGTAGAGTCGCGCTGTGACCTTGGCGGTTTTGATGATGCGTTCGACCAGGCGCTCGGTCAGCAGGCCGCTGTTGATCGCCTTTTCCAGCTTTTCAAAATGCGTGGCATCGTTGACGCCGTGATAAAGCAGAAAACTCACCTGCTCGTTTTTCAAACCCAACTGCTCTTTGATTTTCGTTCCCCAACGCTTCGCCAGGCGATTGCCCAAGCCTTCGATGATGAACATCGCGCCAAATAAATCGAAAGGATTCTCCTGACTCGCTCGATGAAACATCCATGCCGACAGGGCTTCGGAACCGAGATTCTTTTCGGCGTTGGTGATGTCATCCATCGTCCCGCCTACGGCCAGATAATCGCGCTCAATCATCTGGTAATCGCGGTGTTCATCCGCCGCGTGACCTATGAACATGGAGCGCAACTCGAAAGCGTCAATCGTGATGTTGGAAGCGGCGCGGGAAATCCAGCGTGCGCCTTCCATCACCTGTTGACGCAGATTCAACAGCAGGAGTTGGTAATCTTCTACGCGCAATTTGCCGCGATTGATTTTGTCCACGATAGGCACTTGATTCAAACGACTCTCGAAATCTATCCACACCTGCGCCAGCCTTCGCATTAACACGGCGGGTAACTCATCGGCCAGGTTTGGAGTTCCGCCTTCAGGCGGTTTTTCGTTGGATAAATTCTGCGCTTCGTTTCGAGATGGTCTCTGCTCATCAACGCGGCGATCAGAGACCGTCTCGAAATGAGGATTGAGATTCAGGCGTTCTTTATCGCTGATTCGCGCCTCTGGCATAGGCGGTTCTGAAGCCACCACCGTCAACATCATGAACGAAATGATGAAGCGCCCGCTTTCCGGCACCATGCACAAAATCTTCTGTCCGGCTTTTAACTTGCCTTCGTTGAACAACTCTTCGAGCATGATGAAAATCGAAGCCGAGCCGGTGTTGCCTTTGCTGTAGAGATTGGTGAACCAGCGCGCTTCCGCAATCATGCCGCCGCCTTTTTCGAGCCGTTCAAAAATTCTGCTGCGAAAGATGTGCGACGAATAATGGCAGACCATCCAATCAATCTCTGCGGGCTTAAACTGTTTTTCATCCAGCAAAGCAAAGTAACGATTGACGCCCAAGACCACGACGTTATCGAGCAGTTCAATGTCCTGCTTCAACAGAATTGCGCCCTCACGCGCCGCTTCCGCGAAGTTCGCGTAGTCGTACCACGAACGATCAAGCATTCCGTCTTTGAGTTTATTTGCCCCCGCGTACATACAAACATCGAAGCGGTCGGCGTAAGAGATTAAATCTAGCCACTCAACGCGCAGCGACAGCCCTCTTGCATTGGGACGATTTTCCAGGAGCGCCGCACCCGCGCCATCCGATAGCATCCAGCGCAGAAACTCGGCGTCAAAAGCGACGCGCCCACTCTCTTTGAAAAGCCGGGTTTCTTCAAACAGGCCGTGCCGAAAAAAGCGGCTGGTGAATTCGCTGGCGACGACTACGGCGTTGGCTTTTTCGCCGGATTGAACCTGCAAATACGCGCCCTTCAAGGCCATCATACCGCTCGCGCAGACGCCGTGCAGCGAAGCGATTTCGCAGGCCGGTAAACCGAGTTCGCCTTGCACCAGACTGGCAAATCCGGGGGCGAGTAAATCGCTCTGCGAAGTCGCGGCGGCAAGGTAATGAAGTTCCTGTAAGGAAAGTTCGGAGTGCTGCAAGGCATCGCGCACCGCATGGGCGGCGAGTTGATAATTGCGGAATAGAACCTTGCCATCGCGGTCAATGGCATAGTGGCGCGATTGAATGCCGTTCTGTTTCAGTATGCGCGCTTTCAAACGCGAAGGCTTGCCGCCGACCAAACCCAGATGCGCTTCCATGTCGTCGTTGGTGACCGCATCGCCGGGCAGAAATTTGCCGAGCGCGTTGAGATAAACCGTTTGAGCCATCATCACCTCTCTTGATCCAACCCCGCGATTATACTCACGCGGTGATTCATTCAGGAAATCGCAGCCGGAAAAAAGACAAAGCGATATTGCCGTTCTCATCTGTACGACGCGCATACAAGTTGAGCGGTTCCGATACAAGCCAGGCGGTTTTCCCTTTAGCAGGCATCTCGTGGCATCCACTCACGCGAAGCTTGTTCTCTGAGGGCGCTTATGCAGGCACAGCGTTTGCACTCTCAAGCCTGGATTTTTATGAAACGATTCAAACCACAATGGCTTGCCTTAACCAATATGTTGCTGTTGGTGGTGTTGTTGCTGGCGTTGATTTTTTCCGGCTGGCTGGCATTTTTCGCTCAACCTGCAATAGAGATTCAGCCGACCACAGAGGCGCAAAACACCGACACAGAGCCGTCGCCGACAACTGCGAAAAGCGCGGCGGCTACGGCAAATGGCAATGCCAATCGGGACTCTGCCACCAACGACAAAGCGAGTGGTACGGCGGCGGCAAGCGGCAATACTAGAAACGGCAACGCGGATTCAGCCTCTGCCGATGTGCCGAAATTAATTATTCCGGTTGCCGGGGTGAAGCGCGAACAATTGCAAGACACTTATCAAGCGGCGCGTTCAGCAAATCGTGTGCATAACGCTATAGATATTATGGCAGCACGCGGCACGCCGGTATTGGCGGTAGAAAATGGCACGATTAAACGGTTGTTTTTCAGCGACCGTGGCGGCAATACAATTTATCAACTCAGCCGCGATGGCAAACTCATTTATTACTACGCCCATCTGGAACGCTATGCCGATGGGCTGGCGGCAGGCAAAGAGGTCAAACAGGGCGAGGTCATCGCTTACGTTGGCGACAGCGGCAACGCCGGGGCAGGGAATTATCATTTGCATTTTTCGATCTGGCGCATCACTGACCCGAAGCGCTTTTGGGATGGCGAAAATATCAATCCATATTTGTGGTTGCACTAAAACGCGCATCTAAGGGCTTGGCGATCTCTATCGCCGGAGAAAAATTCTGCAACGCGAGGTTTTATCATCATGAGAAAATCGGCCTTCACTATGCCTGCGCTGATTCTTGCGCTTGGTCTGGTTTTCAGCGCCTGTGACAATCCGCCTAATGACGCGGCGCGTCACAACGCCAACGCGGCGGCAACTGCCAACTCCAACACCAATCCGCACCCGTCGCCAACGGCCCATCCTGCGTTGCCGCCAGCGCCCATGTTTACCTTGCCTATGTTGAATGCTTTTTTAGCGAATGAAGCGTTCACCCAGGATGTCAAAAGGCGTTTGCAACTGAGCGACGAGCAGATTCGCCAGTTAAAAACTTTGGTCGAAGCGGCTCGCAAACAGACCATCAATCAAGAGCAGGCGGACGCCGCGTTTTATGCTCGCCAATTTGCCGATGAGCGCGTCCGGGCGGTGCTGGGCGCTGAGAAGACGCAGCAACTGGCGGCGCTGGTGAATGACTATTGGAACGGTGCGGGAAATGCTGCCAGCAGCGCGCCGCCTGCTTCAAACGCAGCGCCAACGGCTTTGTGGAACGCGGTTCCGGCGGATACCCGCATCGTCGTCAATGCCCCTGCCTATCGCATGGATGTGTTTACCAACGGGCAATTGATGAAGTCCTACAAAATCGGCATAGGCTATCCCGAATTCCCTCTGCCCACAGGACAACGACAGGCGAAAGAAATTATTTTCAACCCGACGTGGACGCCACCCGATGAACCCTGGGTAGAGAGTTCCCCCAACGTAAAGGCCGGTGAAAAAGTCGAAGCGGGCAGCAAGCTGAATCCTCTGGGCATAGCGAAAATTCCCATCGGTATGCCGTCGTTGATACACGGCGGCAAAAAAACCGCCACCATTGGCGGCTTCGCTTCGCATGGCTGCGTAGGTTTGACCGACAATCAATTGCGCGATTTCATTCACACCCTGGCGCAAGCGAGCGGCACTGCTTTGACGGTTCAGGAGATTACCGCTTATCAACAGAAACGCGACGAGACCAAGATCGTGAAATTGCAGGCAGCGGTTCCGGTTGAACTGCGTTATGAAACCATCGTCGTCGAAGACGGCAAGCTGCATATCTACCGTGATGTTTACGATATGGATACCAACACCGCAGAGAACTTACGCATGGTGTTGTCGAAGTATGGCGTCCGCCTGGAAGATTTAAGCGCCGACGAACGCACGCAGGTGTTGACTGCGTTGCAGGAGATGTCGCGTGACGCCAAGGGGAATTTGGGCAGCGCGCCGCGTACAGACAAGGTTGCGGCAACGAAGCACGCGAAGACCGCTGATAAAAAATCCGACAGCGCCAGAGTTACGCGCAGCGTGAAAGGCGCGAAAGAGGTGGTGATTGACATCGCCGCGCTTAGCGGTAAAGGTTATCCCGCACCGTTGGCCTTGAACACCGGCGGCGCGAAATCGTTGGCGACAACAGCGATGCCCAAACGCCGTTGAGCGCTACCGCATTGCGCTACAGGCGAGGAACGCCAATGCTTGCGGCGCAGGAAAATCGGTAGGGCGAAAAAAGCAGGAACCAGCGGGTGTCGCACCAAAAGTGAAAACCAGAGGGTATCGCGTAACGGATGCTCTGTCCAGATATTGTGGGTGATGGTTTAATCGTCCACAACATATAGGCGGTTGCTGGAATTCTGCGACCCCCTCTATCTATAGACAGGTGGTTTCTACGGAGCTACTCATCGGGTCAATCGTTCCCACTTCTGCCTTACTTGTTTCGCACTACCCAAAGTTCTCCCTGATTTTGACTTCGCAAAAACCCTATGGCTGGAAACCCTTGAATGGCAAATATAGAAGAATTATAAATGACTTGGCGTTACGTTTAATTTTGCTATTGGTATAGCCACTCCGTCTTGCGGCGCGTGGGGAAGGCGCAATTTTATTCTCCTGAACGGACGTTGTTTTGATGGAAACGTGAAGGAGGCAACCGATGGATTCTGCGAAGAACGATGCCCCGACGCGGCACAGCGCCAGGCGATTTTTCAATCAATCGCATACCTTGATGTTTGTCGCTGGATTTGATGGACAAATCATCCGCCTGAATCCGGCTTGGAAAACGATGTTGGGATTTACACCAGAGGAAATGATGGCCTATCCGTTCTTTCATTTCGTCCATCCGCATGACCTGAAAGCGGTATCCACGGAACTTCAAAGACTCACCTGTGGTGTGGTGACACGCACCTTCGAGCTACGCGCTTTATGTAAGGACGGCTCGTATAAGTGGACGCTGTGGAATGCCACGCCGTATCCCGAAGAGCAGGTCTTTTATGCCACTGGTTATGACATCACCAGACGCAAGCGCGCCGAAGAAGTTTTGTTTGAGACGGAACATATCTATAGAAAAATTCTTGACGCCATTCCCGACATGGTGTTTTGCAAAGATCGTCAGTCGCAATTCACTTGGGGCAATAAAGCCTTTCTCGAATATTACAGTTTCAGCGACGAAGAAATAGCAACGGCAGGTGCAGAGACGAATCAGCAAGAGTTGTATCGGCAACAAGACGCGCAGGTATTTTCTACCGGCGAAACGCTGAACATTCTGGAAGAAGCAGCCAGGCGTTATGATGGTGAGCCGCATCTTTTCAACACCGTGAAATCGGCGATCACCAATTGCGCCGGTGAAGTCGTGATGGTCGTCGGCGTTAGCCGCGACATCACCGAACAGAGACGCGCAGCGGTCGAAAGAGAAGCTTTGATTTCAGAACTTCAAGAGGCTCTGGCACAGGTGAAAACTTTGAAAGGACTGTTGCCGATCTGCGCTTCGTGCAAAAAAATTCGTGACGATCAAGGCGACTGGCACCCCGTAGAAATCTATATCAACGAACATTCCGGCGCAGAATTTTCGCACGGCGTTTGTCCGGACTGTTTCAAAAATCTCTATCCCGACTTTGTAAATCTGCTGCCGCCGACCAACAATGAAACAGAGAAATAACCCCGTCAGTATTGGGTTTTTCACCACTCGCGCTGATACCGCTCGGCGCGGACAACCGATGATTTGCCCGCGCCCCGAGTTCAATCGTCCGTTGCGAAAGCCGGGCGTGAAACTTGACCGCCAGGTTTGCCTGTAGCGATAGCACCGCTTACGGCTTCGTTGCTTTGACGGCCTCTTTCCATAACGCCGGGTAATCGGTAAAGCCGCCGTCAATGCCGTAGGCCAGATAGTGTTGAATATCGGCGATGAGGTTTTGACGCACGCTGGAATGGTCGCTCAACATCTCTTCAAGCGGTTTGCGAAGCATGGCAGTCGTCGCGCCTCGGAAGGTGTACGGATGAATGAGCAACCCTGCCGCATGAAAGATCTCTACCTCTGTGGCGCTCTTGAGCATCTGTTTGGCGGGGCCTACGCCTTGCGCGTAGGCGGCATACTCCTTGGCCAATGCGGCGGTGACTTGCGCGGTGTCCTGGCGTTGCGGGTCTTCCATCGGCAGCAGTTGAATGCGCGCATATTGTGGAGCCAGTTTTTTCATCTTCACCAAAGCCGCTGGCGAAAATGATTGAATAAAAATTTCCGTGCGGCGTTTCGCCGTGGCATAACCGTTGGCCTGCAAAACTGCCGCCAGCATTTTGACCATATCAAAGCCTAGCGCCTGGTAATACTCATAATCCTTGACCTCTATGTAGAGACCACGGCGATGCCGGACGAATTGAATGACCTCCTGCAACGTCGGGATGCGATGAAGCTGTTGAGTTTTTGGCAGCGCCACGCTGGCGACGTGATCGGCAGCGGCAAAGGCATTGAGTTGGTAAAACCATGAGCCTGCATCCAGCTTTTTAATTTCGGCAAGCGTGAAATCAACCGCGTACCAACCTTTTTTCGGCGTTCCCTTGCCTTCCGCATCGCGCTTGGTGAAGCGTTCAGGAAAGACCTGGCGGACGTTGGTGGTGCGCGACAATTCCGGGTCGTGCAGACAAATCAACACGCCGTCTTTGGTGATTTGCAAATCCTGTTCGACGAAATCTGCGCCCTGCTCAATCGCCAATCCGTAAGCCGCAAGAGTGTGTTCCGGTGCATCGCCGGAAGCGCCGCGATGCGCGATCAACAACGGCTTGCGGCTTGCCGTTGGCCGGGTACGATTTGCCGCTTGACCTTTATTTACGGACGTCGCGGGCGGTTGCGCCGCTGTGGATGCAGCGCCGGAAAAGTTCATCAACAACGAGGCGAACAAGAGCAGCAACGCCGCCTGATGAATCATTGATAAGGCCTTTGCGCTTGGAAATAGGTTTTCAATCGTTGCGGCTTTCCTAAGCGTTGGTGATTTTCGGCGCGTGAATCGCTGCATGAATTTCCTTTCCAGTGTACGAGTCCAGTGTACGAGAATGACGGTAACTCGAAGGCACACTACAGCGCTCGCCGCCGCAACGCAAGTTTGAAATCCGGCTGCACAATGGTGGCGGCGGAAATTTTTTTGTCGCGCAGCCGCGTCAAGTTTGAGCCAAGCCTTGCGCCGGATGTTCTTCGCTTGATGGCGAGCCGAAACCCAAGAGTGGAATTCGCTTACGGCAGCGGCAAGAAATTGCATACGGTTGAGAAGCGGTCTGTGACCGCCAGTCCAGCGCTCACAGACCGCTTCTCAACGGCCAATATGAGGTGATATTTTCACGGCCATTATGGGGTAATATTTTCACGGCCATTATGGGAGTATATTTTCTTCCCCTTCCTTTACGGCGCTGCTTTGCGCCACCAACTTTCTTACGGTATAACAGCAACAGAAAGACCAGGAGCAAGTGAAAGATGAATGATACGGCTGTACCTCCACGCCATTGGTATGTAGCGAAATATCCAGCGCTGGCCTGGGCTGAAACGCTCATCAAAGCAAGCGCCATCCTCATCGGCATTGTGGCGCTCGCAACTTCGTTGACCAAAGGCGCGTTCGTATGGCCTGCCGGAGCGCGCCTCGTTGAATTTGCGGTGCTGGCGATATTGGCTATCGGATTAGTTGCGGCAATTTTTGATCGCTTCGTCGAGCGCGAAATCGTCGCCATGATTTTTATCCTCCTCAACAATCTGGCGCATTGGGGCGTGGTCGCTTCGGTGCTTTATGTGTCGAATCGCAATCCGTATCTAGTGCCGTTTTGCGCGCTGATGACGGTCGGCGATATGGTCAAGACGATTTTTTTGAAAGCGCACAGTTTCCAAGTTCGCAATGTCCCGCAATTCATGCTGTTCACGCTCACGGCCATTTATATCACCGGCTACCTCGTGGTGTTGTTGGTGGAATTGATGCGCTAAAAAGGTCTGACGGCTGCACTGCCGCAGCCGTATCGCGGACGCCGGACTGCAAAGGCTAGACCGAAATTCCTGCTCGCGCCTTGATAGCCTTGCGCTTTGCCAACTAGAATCTATTTTTAGCAGTCCGAACGACGGACTGACGAAGGGCATTCTCCTGCAAGTCATGAATAGAGAAACCATCATCGAACACCTCGCGCAAATCCCTTTTCTCCCGCATCCGGCAATCAAAAACGGTCACGCGCAAACCATCTTCGGGTCGTTCATTCCGCGCCCTACGCCGTTGCTCAACGCGCTGGCAAAACCGCGTTTCTTTGACGTTGCGCCGCCTAGCCGTGTGCTTGGCGATTGGAGCGTGCCAGCCAATGCGACGCCCACCCGCGCCTTGATTCTGCTGCACGGCATGGAGGGTTCGATTGCTTCGGGCTATATGCGCGGCACCGCAGAACAGGCTCTGGCAGCCGGTTTCAGGGTTTTGCGTTTGAATCATCGCAATTGCGGCGGCACTGAAAGTCTGACGCCGACGCTGTATCACGCGGGCTTGACGGACGACGTGCGGCGCATCGTTGCGGAGTTGATCGAAAAAGACGGGTTGCGGGAAATCTTCATCGCCGGTTATTCGCTGGGCGGCAATGTGGCGCTCAAACTGGCAGGCGAATACGGCAGCGCGATTCCCGCCCAAGTGAAAGGTTTTATTGCCGTCTCGCCTTCGATGGATTTATCGAGTTGCGCCAATGCCATCGAGATGCGCTCGAATTTTTTGTACCATGCGCGCTTCATCATCAGTTTGCGAAATCGTATGAAACGCAAAGCCCGGCTCTTCCCCGAAGAGTACGACATCAAAAAACTGAACGGCATCTGGACGATTCGCCAATTCGATGACACCTACACCTCGCGGCACGCCGGGTTTCGTGATGTACACGATTACTACGAGCGCGCCAGCGCCATTCGCGTCATCAAAAAAATCGCCGTGCCGACGCTCATCATTCAAGCCAAAGATGACCCGTTCATTCCCTTCGCGCCGTTTGAAAGTCGCGAGCTACAGGAGAATGCCAACATCATTTTACTGGCGACCGAACACGGCGGCCACGTTGGTTTCATCTCCGCAAGCAAAGACGCCGCAGAGCGCTTTTGGTACGAAAAAATTATTGTCGCCTACGCCAATCAACTTTGTCTGTAGTCGGCAGTCTTACAGCCTTAGTCGGGTGTTTGGCGTCCGCGTCTGGAAGCGTCAGGCGATCAATTTTTAGGATGGTGGATAAAATAACCTGCAAGACTTGAGCGATTTTCCCATGCCCTATACGGGCGACCACCGTAGGGGCGCTCGTACAAGGTTGCACTTGATTTTATCCACCATCCTTACAGCAAAAAAATGGCGCGAACAAACAGCGATTCGGACACCGGACCAAAGCCGCAAGACGATTATTTTAGAAAGGGAATCAAATGCTCGAATTTGCCATCAGTGTAGCGCAAGAAGCCGGAGCTTTATTGCGCGACCGCCTCAACACCAAATTTCAGGTCGCGCATAAAGGTGCGATTAATCTGGTCACCGAAGTTGACCTTGCCAGCGAAGCCTTGATCCGCGAACGCATAGTGACGCGCTATCCGCGCCATCAAATCCTTGCCGAAGAGGGCGGACTTGCCGATAGCTCGTCCGCTTATCGCTGGATTGTTGACCCCCTCGATGGCACCACCAATTACGCTCACGGCTATCCGGTCTTCAATGTTTCGATAGCCTTGGAATATCAAGGCGAAGTGATCGTCGGCGTGGTCTATGATCCGATGCGCGAAGAATTATTCGCGGCGGAAAAAGGCGGCGGCGCAACCCTCAACCGCAAAACTATTCGCGTGTCTGCGACCAGCGAATTAATTAAGAGTATGCTTTCGACAGGCTTCCCTTACAACATCAAGACATCGAGCCTGACTAATCTTGACCACTGGACCAACTTCGCTATGAACGCGCAGGCGTTGCGGCGCGATGGCGCGGCGGCGATTGATTTGTGCTACGTTGCCTGCGGACGCTTCGATGGATTTTGGGAGTTGAACCTGAGCGCCTGGGACACCGCTGCAGGGGGATTGATTGTCAAAGAGGCCGGTGGACAAGTCAGCGATTTTTCCGGTGGCACCTTCTCCAACTACACTCCCGAAATCATCGCCAGCAACGGCTTGATTCACCAACAGATGATAGACGTTCTGGCACTGACAGAGCAGAAGTGAGGGAGAGGGGGAGACGGGGAGACGGGGAGAGTTACGCGGATGTTTTTTTTCGGGAGATGAATTTGCGTGCTTGGGTGATGACAACGATGGGTTTGTTGCTGCTGCTGTGGAGTGGTGATGACAACTCGTCTTTAGGTTCACTGGCGGTAAAGGCAGCGGCGTTGCAGCAGGATTCGCAAACCGCGCCAGCGCCGCAAGTGAGCGCCGAGTTTCAAGCTGAAATCAATCGCCTTGCCGCTGAAGGGTTGCGGCTGAAAGAGGCTACAGGAGCCGATTTGGAGGCGACGGCTCATCATTTGGCGGCAATCTTTGAACGCACCAATGCGAAAAGTGCGAGCGCCGCTTACGAATTCCGAATCCTCGAAAGCGATGGCAAAACCGCTAAAACCATCTTCACGCGCCAGGAATTTTTCTTTTCGTTTGCGGCCTTGAATGACATGGCGAAATGGAACGCCACAGACCTCAACGGCGATGGCGTGAAAGAGTTGCTGGTGCAGAGTTCGAGCGGCGGCAATTGCTGGGCGTGCAATCCGGTGGAAATTTATCAGGTCAAAAATCATCAGGCGAAACTGATCGCCGCCGCGCCCCTGCAAAAAATCGCAGACCTCAATCACGATGGCCTTGCCGATCTGGTGGTGGCCGATGGGCGTTGGGAATTTTACGGCGACTTGGCGCACGCGGCGTCGCCATCGGCCAAACTGGTTTATGCCTGGAAGGGCGGCAAGTACGTCAATGCGTCACGCGACTTCGCCGAGTTTTACCAAACCGAAATCGCTCGCGTGCGCGCCGCTCTGGTCGAAGCCAAAGGGTTGATTACTGCCGAGGAAGGTTCCGACGACGCCTATATAGGGCTGGCGATTACGCTGCTGATCAGTTATCGCCACGCCGGAAAAATCGCCGACGGTTTGAATGAGTTCGAACAGTTGATGAATGCCAACATCGGTTCGCCGGAACAAGCGAAACGCCGCGCCACGATTATCAGAGATTTTCGTTTAGGCGACAGCGCCGACAAATTATTACAGATCAAATACGGCGACCCGTTGATCTAGCCGATGCGTAGGTGCGAAGGGCATCGCAAGCCTACCGGGTTTCGATAGAGACGCCTTGAAACGGAAGGCGAGATATATCAACGGGCTTTTCCTCGCCATCAACAGCAACCAGTTTAATTTCTAGGCGATCAGGATTCTGAAGTTTTCCAGTTGCCAACAGCTTGTTGAAAGATGCAGAAATGTCGAGCCAGCGATCTTCTATATCTGCTGTGAGAGCGTGATGATGAAGGTTGTGGTGAGCGGAGTTTCCCATTCCGAAGATCGCAAACGAGGTCGCATAATAATCATTGCCTTCCAGAGGCGTATGGAAGTCAGCGTCCGGTTGATTAATGAAAATATTGATGAAGAATGATTCTGCGCTAACCCGCAGCCCCAATATTTTGATAAAGATTTTGCGACTCCCTATGGAGAAGTTCTCAATGTGGAACGCGCCATTATGATGATTCAAGATAGGGATCAGCGCAGGATTTTCACCGATCCCTGCATAGGTATAACCGAGCGCTGCCGTTTGTAAGACATCGGCGACTTTCATGATTCTTCTCTCGCCATCAAGCGCTACTTCAAAAGGTGCCAGAGGTTTATCCAATATACTGGGCGGTGGGTCTGGGCTGAGGTGGGTTCGTAACGCCTCAGCCCATTTCGCCCATAAATAATCCACCCCGGCATGGAGCATCCAAAAAATTGGGTCATAAGCTGCATAGTCTGTATGTCGCATATCTCCACCAACCCACCCATGAACATCACCATGTAGAGAAGCGATACGAGTATTGAATTCTTCGTAGCTGGTGCTGGTCAGAGTGGGCAGAGTGTTTTGAATGATGGCTTGTAATGCTCTGTAGCGGCTTGTCGGACTAAAATAGGTTCCTCTGGTGGTCAAGCGATTGGCTTCAAGGGCAATCTTGGCAGCGAAAAACGGATTCGGCATAGGAGTTCCGGCGGCATCATAAGTCTTATCTGTACAAGCCAAAGGTATCGCCGCCGGTACGCCCACCAGCTCCGTCCAATCCCAATAGGGCAGATAGACCGACGCGTCTATCTGTTGTAAGGCTTTTTCAAAATTCAGAATATAGGCACGATGCCAGGCCAGAAAAACCCCTTCATCTGAAGGGACATGCTTACACAGATGCTCCGGTACGCCATGAATTCCGGCAAGTTTTTGATAGCCATTGTCACCGGCACTATTCATCAGGTGTCGGAAGGCGTCGCGAATTTTTTCCAGTTCTAAGGGATGATCTGGCAGCGCGTGGATGGATTTACGTGTGGTCATAAAATTTCTCCTCCGGGCAAAAGTTCTCGGCACATCGTCAATAACCTGGCAGTGCGGATACTTTGGTTCCGTGCGTCAACGGCCATTTGCGGGGTGCATTGATGGTGAATTGAGTAGGCAAAATTTGCCTTCTTCAGTGCGAACTGAAAGGCTTTCCAGCGCGGTCAAAAAATGTGGATCCAGGTTGGCGAACTCCGGTCAACCTGGATCCGCAGACCGTTATTCCGGATGAAACTGATCCCATTGAAAATTATAGGCTCGGAGTGTGCAGACGCCGCCTTCGCAGCGATCCGGCGGACAAGCGGAATAGGATTGATCCACATTGATGTCCTGTGGCGTTGCGGTCGCGATCAGGAAATTTTTTACATCATTGACGCGATCAAAGCGTTCCTTGGGGGACGTTCCCGCCATCACATAAGAAATCGCTTTTTCTTGAAAGGCATCCAGCACGGCTCTCAGGAAGAGCAGGCTTTTGGTGTCTTGTAAATTGATTGGGTCCATTTGCAATTCTCCTTTTAGTTAAAGTTGTCTATCAAGGTCATCACACTCCAGCTCGATTGTTTGCCGTAGAAAAATTCCTTTCCATCGGGCGAACAGGCAACACTGGAAAAATAGGTTTCGGCGTCTTGATTCTGAGTGATTCGGGTTGTCTGTTTGGTGACAAGGGATAAAGCCCATAAATCATCTTTGCCCTCCTGCACTTTGACAAAAAAAATAGTTCGGCTATTCGGGGAGAGATGAATATTGGCCAGATAAGTATTCTGTAAGGTGGCAAGGAGGGTCTCACGCTGTGCGGCTACCGAAACCTGATGCAAGGTGACTTCGGTGGGCATGGCTCGATTCATCCCTTTATTTTCAACCGCGCCAAAAAGTACCTGGGCGCTGGTCGCATCCCAGCCCATGATTCGCAACACACGGTCGCTTTGATATAACCGGGTGGTCGTCTCAAAATCGGTAAGGCAGAGCGTCCAAATTTGTTTGGTCTCAGCCGGCTGCGCTGCGGTTTTGGTTACATAAGCGAGATAGCGACCATCCGGCGACCAGAAGGGAGCCGCGAAGTTGAGTTGTGTATCCGTATTTTCAGAGAGGCTTCTTGTGCTGGTCCCATCATCAGTGCTTACCCATAGATTGGCTATGCCGTCGAGTTCAGCACAATAAGCGATTTTTGAACTATCCGGCGACCAGCAGAAATCCTTAACCTGAAAACGATTGAAAGGCGGCCCGATAGTCGCGCCACCGAAAAGTACATTTTCAGCGATTCGTTGCGGCTCGCTGCCATAGGTTCGGGCGACATACAGACTCGGCACACGCGCAGAAAGCCGCAGAAAGGCGAGTTTCTCGCCATCGGGCGACCACTGCGCGGCGAAGCCGTTGGCAATAACCTGGCTGGGTTGCGCGAGCGCTTCCAGCGGACTGATAACCAGAGCGCTCTCTTTGGGTTTCCATACGGTATTTTCTCCCTGTAGCGCTTGATAGGCGATGGCTTTTGCATCAGGCGACAGCAGGGGCCAGAATTCCATGCCTATGGCCGAGGTCAGCCGGGTCTCTGCGCCGGTATCCCGATTGACTTTCCAGATGTCGGATTCATCTTTATGTCCGAAGCAGAGAATTTGTTTGCCATCCGGCGCAACGTCCCACACCGCCAAGCGCTGATCCGTAAAGGTAATTTGTTCGGGCGGACGCCCATCCAGGTACGCCACACCGAGGCGATAACGGCCATCGAGTTCCGAGGTATAGATTAATCGTTGGTTATCTGGATGCCAGGCCATAGCTACTTCAAGTGCCGGGTCCTGAGTCAAAGGACGGGGTGGCTCTCCACCTTTGGAAATCACGTATAGATCAAACTGGTTGTTTTCATTTTTCCGGTATGCCAGATGCTGTGCGTCTGGCGATAAACTGAATTCAATCGAATATTTGCTGTCCGCAGCGAAAGAAGTCCATTGCTCCACGGCCAGGCTCAAGAGATCAAAAGAATAAAAATTGTTGTTCCAACTATAATAAATTTTATCTTTTGACCAGCGATGTAGAGACGGCACATGGTGGGGAACGGTGCCATGTGGGTTGAGCGTTTTCAGTAACGTAGGGGCAGTGCCGACACCCAGAGACGGCACACTCCAGATGCCTAATTGGTCGCCACGGTCAGACAGGAAGGCGATGGCGTCGCCGGTAGGCGACCAGAGCGGATCACTATCATTCCAAGTGCCGTTGGTAATCTGGATGGGCTGGTTGGCCGTTTTTTGGATAACCCAGATATTCAATCCTTCACCCGATGAAGAGAACGCGATGGTATTGCCATCCGGCGAAAATTTGCCACTCGTCATGTTTTCTCGGCGGTTGTTCTTCTGCCCGTAAATCTGCACGAGTCGTAAGGTGGAGCGCCAGTCGGGAGTCTTTTGCAGGCGCTCTTTGGTCGCCAATCGCAAAAGCGTCAGCGTGGTGACCAGCACTATAGCGATGAGGCTGATTGCCAATAGGGTACGGCTTTGGCTCCAAGCGCGCCAAGTGGTACGCAGTCGTGTAGAAGTCGCAGGGGTTAGGCCGACGGTTGGCGCTGCTGTTGCGGTCTGGGTCGTCGGAGGAACCTCCTGCTGCTCGATGATTACTTCTGTAAGGGTGTGCTGCTTGATAATCATCTCTTCTTCATAATCGAACTCACGCACCGGCGCGACAAAGCGATAGCCGCGTTTCGGGATGGTTTCGATATAGCGTTGTCCGTTTTGCCCACACCCCAGCTTGCTTCGTAAAATCGAAATGCTTTGGGTCAGATTGGCTTCTTCAACGGCAGTATTGAACCACACGGTATCGAGCAGTTCGTCGCGTTCAATCAGGCGACCTTTGCTTTGCACCAGCAAGACCAGTACGTCGAAAACCTTTGGCGTCAGGCGAATCAATTCCTGCTGGTGATGAAGACAAGTCGTGGCCGTGTCCAAGTGGAAAGGCCCGAATTCATAAAAGCGATGAGGGATAGGTTTCATAGGCAAAACCCCAATTTTATATATTTTTGATATTTCTTTGAGGACTTTTCTACGTCAATTACGCAATAGTCATTGCGTGCAGGGTCGCTGAACTTGGGTACTGCGGAAAGTAAACGGTTCGCAGTCTAGCACGAAAGAGCGACCCGCGCAAATTTTTTTTATGCGGCGATAACGGATTCTCAAATGAAGCGAACCAAGATCACCGTTGCGATCAGTAAAACTACTGTGATTCGTCGTCGTCGCAAACTATTACAGAAGAAATGCCCGGAGTGCGGCGAGGGCGTATGGCTGCTGATGCTGGAAGACGCCAGCGCCACCACTGGCCTGCCCACACAAGAGCTATGCCGGTTGATTGGCGAAGGGCAACTTCACTTCGCCACCGCGCTGGGCAGCATTTTGATGATTTGTCCACAATCGCTGGCGGCTTGGCGGTCTCAACACGGGACGCCAGACCAACCTCCGCCGATGGACGTAACCCCGCAAAAAGGAGAATGTAACCATGACTAACGTAATTCAACCGCCAGACCAGATTGGTATGGTCGAAAAACCCGTTCAATTTTCGCAACCTCAACTCCACGCTCTGTTGGTGGAAATCACTAATTTTTTGCGCCTCAATGAAGCACGCTCCATGTTTTCGGTGACGGGGAATGGTTTCACGGCAGCAGTGCTGGATACCGGACTGCGTGCCACGCATATAGATTTTTCCGGGCGCGTCAAAGCGCAACGGAATTTTACCAGTGACAATGGCGGGAATCCTAATGATGCTTCCGATGGACAAGGGCATGGTACCAATGTTGGTGGCATCATTGCCGCCAATGGTCGGCATATCGGCGTTGCCCCCGGAGCCGGAATCGTGCCGCTAAAAGTCTTGACCAATATGGGCGGAGGCTCTTTCAACGCTGTTGCCGAAGCGCTGGACTGGGTGCTGGAAAATCGCCAGCAGTACAACATCACAGTGGTTTCGATGTCTCTCGGCGATTCCGGCAACTATACCTCAGATGGCGGCTTTGAGGACGACAAAGTGAGTAATCGTATCCGGCAGTTAAAAGCCGAAAGAGTGCCAGTGGTGGTGGCTGCAGGGAATGACTTCGCTACCCACAACTCGGAGCCGGGCATGAGCTTTCCGGCGATTTTATCGGATACCATCAGCGTGGGCGCAGTCTATGATTCCAATATCGGCGGACCGATCAGCTATGGGCAAGACGGCAATCTGGGAACCGCCTTTTCCACTCGCGCCGGGCAGCTTACGCCTTTTTCGCAGCGCCTTCACGAGAGCGTAAATCCCCATACGCGCACCGATATTTTCGCTCCCGGCGCGCCCGTCACTTCCTCCGGTATCGCATCGGACAATGGCGAATCGGTGCAAAGCGGCACCAGCCAGGCGACGCCGGTGATTGCCGGTATGGTGCTTTTGATGCAGCAGTTTTATTTCCGGCAAACCAACCAGATGCCAGCGGTTGAAGATTTGGTCACCTGGCTTCGTCAAGGCGGCGTCGAGATTGAAGACGGCGATGATGAGAATGACAATGTTCATCATACCGGTTTGAAATATTTTCGAGTTGATGCCTTAACTGCACTGGACGCGGTGCGACGCCATCTGCAACTTCGCTTGCTGGTCGAAGCCAGAGCCTTACGAGCGTAAGGATTGGGCGCGAAATAATCTGCAACCCTGTAGCGGCGACGACCTCAGCGTCGCCGCTACAGGGCATTGGAAAATCACTCAAGACTTGCAGCTTATTGCCGCCACAATTTGAAGCACAGAAATTTCCGCCTCCGGTGTGAAAGAAAATGACTGGCCCTACAGGAGCAATTGTCTGTAGATGAGGCGCGTGGTGAGCGATGGCTGCAACCCATGACGAATGCCCATTTTGAATTTTCAGCTCGACATAAAGGAGAACCGATGAAACCAAATTCTATGCGAAAAATGCAGTCCCGGATGCACCGCGTAGCCTGTATAGGCAAACACCAAGTGATCGGGGTTTTACTATTATGCAGTCTGTGTCAAATGCCCAGAGCGGTAAGCGCAGTCACACGCCTGCACACGGCGGCTGGGCAACAAGACCCGGCGCAAAATTCCGATGATGAGGCCAGAAAACGCGAACTGGAGATGGCCGAGTTTAAGCAGAAACTGGCGGAAGCCGAAAAAGCCGCAGCCGAAGCTAGAAAAGCCACCCTTGAGGCGAATCGCGCTGCCGTTGCCGGCCCCTCCAGCGTCACCGCGAAAACCGGCGACATCACCGGCGATACCAGTAAGTTTGTCGAAACCCGGCTGCTGGCCGAAAAAGCTGCGGAAAAAGCCTCGGGAAAACTGAGCGCGCAAATCCGCAATTTCAGCCTTCCTAATAAGGATGCGGAGCCAGGCCGTTCTGCGCCCCGCAGTACTGCCGAGTCAGAAGGGAAGATCAAAACGCTCGTGGTTTATAACGCCACCGATCTGCTCGCGCTTTCCAGCTACAAGGCCATGCTGGTTCAACTCTATGGATTACTCGCTGGCACCAAACAGGCCGTTGGAGAAGTTGAAAACAGCAAGGCGGAGTTTACGACTGCGGCGATTGGCGGTGGGGAGATTTCCTTGCCTTTCTATTCCGCTACGGGAGTGCTGAAATCCATAGCCGAACTCTTCAGCCTGTTCAAGACCGACACCGAGTTTAAGGATCAACCGATTACGGTCAGCGAAGAGATGATCATTTCTTATCTGGTCATGGATTTGAATACTCACTCTCCCCATATCACGGTTTACTATCCGTTGCTGTATCCGCCCAATGTGTTGACGACCGAAGAGGGCACGGATAAACCCGCAGCGCAATCGCCTTTTCTGGAGGCGCTCAATCGCCTGGTGGAACAAAAGGTTCAAGCGGTGGCCTTGCTCAAAGAATTCGAGGACTTGGGCAAGAAGATCGCCAAGAACGAGAAGGATGTGGAGGAGTTGAAAAAAGAGATTGCCGAATTGGAGAAAATCTCTTCACCCGATGCGGCTACGCTTGAGAAAATCAAAACCAAGAAGAAGCAGGTGGAAGCTATCAACGGGGGAATGTCTCAACGTAAAGCGAAAAAAACGCGTATGGAAAAACCGATTACGCGGTTGGCCTTTTTTAATCTGGCCATTGAAGAACTCACCAAAAGCCTCAATACCGTAGATGAGAAGACCAAGTTGACGCCGCTGGCCTTAATCATCCGCACCGAGTCTTTAGCCGTGCTCCTGAAAGACCCGAAGACCTATGTTTTGCGCTTGACGCCGCCGACCGCAAACGGCACGACGCGCATTCGTAGAAATCTCTTTTTCAATGCCAAGTCCGCGCATAGCGGCGGCGTCAGCGTCTATTATCAGCTTTTCGATACCAAAGGCATTATGGTGGATGGCGGTGTAGTAATGGATTACATCGAGTACACCGACTCTAAAGATGTGCATAAGAGGTTGTTCGAACCCGTGCCATAAAGAGCCGGGCAACTCGGCGATGACTTCTCTTCTTGCGCCAGTTTGTCGTTCCTTGGCAGGCTGGCGAACGAAATCACAGTTTTTTTGGAGGAAACTATCATGGCAACAACTTCACAGTTTAAGGTTACCGCAACCGCATTGAATCTGCGGTCTGAACCCGTCATTGCGCCCCGAACCGTAAAAGCCACCTTGCCACAAGGGCAGTTGGTCACCAAAGTGGGCGGCACCAACGGCGAAATCTGGTGGAAGGTTTCCACTACTCTTCATGGCGTTGACGTGGAAGGCTTCGTCAGTCGTCGCTATCTGTCTCCGGTGTCGGATATTGAAGAACCAGTCGCCCATACAGGGATTGGCGCAGTGCATTTGACCACCGCGAATCGCATCGCTCGAAATCACACCGGCGGACGCGCCTATCCGCTCAACGAAACCGGGCAACCACGTCGCAACGGCACTACGGCTGCCGCCAAAGCCGCACAGCTAACCAGTATGATTGAGTGGTTAAAGGTGGAACAGAGTCAACGCTATCTGGCCTCTGGCGGCGCGACCTTCTGCAATATCTACGCCTATGATTATTGCTATTTGGCGGGCGTCTATCTGCCGCGCGTATGGTGGACGCGCAATGCGATAGCCCGGCTGGCCTCCGGTGCTTCCGTTACCCCACAATATGATGTGACGGTGAGCGAACTCAACGCCAATAGCTTGTGTAACTGGTTTGAGGAATTCGGCAGCGAGTTTGGCTGGCAAAGAGTTTTCTCGCTCAACCAGCTACAGCGAGCGGCCAATGACGGGCAGGTGTGCATCATCAATGGGCAGAGAACCAATTTGAATCGCTCCGGGCATATTTGCGCCGTGGTGCCGGAAACCGCCGGGCATCAGGCGCTTCGCAGCGGCGCTGAAATCACTACGCCTTTGCAAAGCCAGGCCGGAGCCAGCAATTTTCGCTATGGTGGAAGAGTCTGGTGGACAAGTTCGCAATTCCGCAAGTTCGGCTTCTGGGTACACGAATAAAACGCAGAAGGTGAGTGGACAAAACGCCGGTGAAGGCTGCAAATAAAAACTGGAAATCAACTCACCATCTATCTTGGCGCTTTGATGGTTATCGGAAAAATGAATACGCTATCCCAGGAAGTGTAGCCACTCTCTTCCTGCTGCCCATATATAGTGTGCGGCTCAGGGCTTTTTCGACCACCATCAAAGCGCTATATTTTTCCAGCAAAGGCATAGGCAATTACGGAAAGCGGCGGCGAGCTTGCCGATTTTGGTTCAGCTTTTACTGATAGCCGTAAAGGGGTCTTCGGTTTCCACGCTTGCTTGTGCAAGGGCGCTGGCAACCACGGCGCGGGTCTGTTGCGCCAGTTGGCGGGCGCGTTCTTTGAGAGCGGCGCGCTGCATATCTTCGGCAAGGCGTTCTACAAAAATGAGCGGATGAAAGGTGATGATAAGCTTGCCGAGGCGGGGAAAGATTTTGTGGCGCGGCCAAATTTCGTAGCCGCCTGCTATGGTCACCGGCAGTATAGGAATTCCCTGCGTTAAGGCTAGACGAAATGCTCCCGGCTTAAATGGCATCAGCTTGCCATTCGTCGTGCGCCCGCCTTCGGGAAAGATGACTAGCGCGCAATGACGTTTCAATAACTCAAGCGCTGCGCGTTGCGCTCTGGGGTCTGTGGATTCCAACTTCACCGGAAACGCACCAAAGCTTCGCATGACAAAACCCAGCACCGGTATGCGGAACATCTTTGCCCAAGCCATGTAATAGATGCGGCGGCGAAACGGTATAGTAACCCAGATTGGGTCGGCATAAGCTTGATGATTGGGCGTGATGATGCAGGCACCCTGTGGCGGAATGTTTTCGACGCCCTGAAATTCGATCTTGAAGAACAGACGACAAAGCCACAACGCGACCGGCCTGATAACGGCGATGACAAATTCCATAAATCAATCCGCAACGCACTACACACGAAAATCGAGAGGTGAAATTAAACACCGCGCCGTTGTTGTTGTGCAAGAGCGTTGCAGCGCGCCATCCCCATTTTCGTCGCCTCGCTTGAAGACGCCACGCCGCTTTGTTACAGTGAACCACCAACGGTCAATCAACATGGTTTACACAAGAGATTACGATTACCTCGAAGCCACACTGAGCCACCAACTGCATCACGACGACTTGCGAAAGGTGCGGCACGCTTATGAAGTTGCCGAAGCGGCGCACGCCGGACAACTGCGCGATGAAGGCACGCCGTACATTGTGCATCCGGTCAGAGTCGCGGTGTCGTTAGTTGACGAACTGGAAATTTTCTCGCCCCAGTTAATCTGCTCGGCCTTGCTGCACGATGTCATCGAAGACAGCCCGATCACCCGCGAAGAGGTCGCCGAATGGTTTGACCAAGAAATCGCACACCTCGTCTGGCTGTTGACCAAACTCGACAGCGTTTCGTTGGGCGATTATCTGGCGGCCATCGAAGCGGCTGCCGACAGCGGCGCGCCGCTTGTGAAGTTGTGCGACCGCCTCGACAATTTACGCTTTTTATCGCACTCGCCCCGCCTGGAAAAAAAGCGGCGCTACATACGCACCACCGAACATTACTATCTGCCGATGGCCGCACGCTCAAGCGCATACTTGTTCAACGAACTGCACCGTGCCCTCGAGGTCGTGCGTCAGGAAGTGGCGCAGGCAAGCCCCGATTTGCCGAACGCGAGCGACCCGCAGTGAAGCCCGATTCGGCCCTTTTCAAGGTCAAGCAAATTTTGCAGTTTTTCTCGAAAAACCGCCGATTTTATTAGTGATTTTCTCGCGCACTTCGCTTTGAAAAATGGCCACTTTTCCGCTACAATTGGCTTTGCTTACGAAACGAAAATTCATCTCACGCGGACAGCGAAAGGTATCAGCAATCCGGCTCAAGCGGCGCAGTTTTGTCCTGCCTGCGAAACGCGCCTGACCGTCCCTTGTCCGTAGGAATTAATCACCCAAGCAGGAACATTTTCATTGAAGAGAGAACCAATGGCAGAAGCAATACCACGAGTACCGATCAATATCGAAGAAGAGATGAAGCGTAGTTATCTGGACTACGCCATGAGCGTCATCATCGGGCGCGCTTTGCCCGATGCCCGCGACGGCCTCAAGCCGGTGCATCGCCGCATCCTTTTTGCGATGCACGAAATCGGTTTGAATCCGGGCAAGGCGTATAAGAAATCGGCCACCGTCGTCGGCGATGTTTTGGGCAAGTACCATCCTCACGGCGACAGCGCCGTTTATGACGCGATGGTTCGCATGGCGCAGGAGTTTTCCATGCGCTATCCGCTGGTTGACGGGCAAGGTAATTTTGGCAGCGTGGATGGCGACAATGCAGCGGCCTACCGTTACACCGAAGCGCGCTTGACGCGCATCGCTACGGAATTACTTGCCGACATAGACAAAGACACGGTGGATTTCATCCCCAATTATGACGAGTCGCGCAATGAACCGACGGTGTTGCCAACGCGCTATCCGAATCTCTTGGTCAATGGTTCGGGCGGCATAGCGGTTGGCATGGCGACCAATATTCCGCCGCATAATTTGAGTGAAATTATCGAAGCGACGATTTATCTGCTGCAAAATCCCAACGCTCGTTTGAAGACCTTGATGGAAAAAGTTCCCGGCCCGGATTTCCCCACCGGCGGCTTTATCTACGGGCGCGAAGGCATCTATTCGGCGTATGCGACGGGGCGCGGCTCCATCGTCATGCGCGCCAAAGTCGCCATTGATCGCGGCGGACGCGCCGGTGAACGTCTGGCCATCGTCGTCACGGCGATTCCTTATCAAGTCAACAAAGCGAGACTGCTCGAACGCATAGCCGAATTAATCAACGACAAAAAGATCGAAGGCATATCGGATTTGCGCGACGAATCCGACCGCGACGGTATGCGTATCGTCATCGAATTGAAACGCGATGCCATACCCGACATCGTGTTGAACAACCTCTACAAGCTGACGGCCATGCAGCAATCCTTTGGGGTCATCAATCTGGCGATTGTCAACGGCCAGCCCAAAGAATTAACCCTGATCGAAACGCTCAACATTTTCATAGAGCATCGCCGCGAAGTCATCACCCGGCGCACCCGCTTTGAATTGCGAAAGGCCGAAGCGCGCGCTCATATCCTCGAAGGTTTGAAGAAAGCTTTAGACCAACTCGACGCGGTGATTGCGTTGATTCGCAAATCGAAAACCAACGTAGAAGCGCGTGAAGGCTTGATGGCGAAGTTCAAGTTCACAGAGATTCAAGCCCGCGCCATTCTCGAAATGCAGTTGCAGCGCCTGACCGGTTTGGAACGCCAGAAACTCGAAGACGAGTACAAAGAGTTGATTCAAAAAATCGCTGAATTACAGGAGATTTTGGCTAATGAATCGGTGCTTCGCAGTCTCATCATTAAAGAATTGCGCGAAGTGCAGCGCGATTACAGCGAAGGCCGACGCACGGAAATTATTGAATCGGGCGCGGAGCTTTCCATCGAAGATTTGATTGCCGACGAAGACATGGCTATCACCGTGACGCACTCCGGTTATATCAAACGCACGCCGGTTTCGATTTACCGCGCCCAACGTCGCGGCGGCACCGGCAGGCGCGGCGCGGCTTTGAAGACCGAAGATGTGGTTGACCATATCTTTGTCGCCTCGACGCACAGCTATGTCATGATTTTCACCAACAAAGGCAAAGTGCATCGCTTGAAGGTTCACGAAATACCGGACGCGGCGGCAGCCGGACGCGGCAAAGCGATTGTCAATTTGTTGAACATTCCGAAAGAAGAAAAGTTCGCTGGTATCTTGCCGGTGCGCGATTTTGCCGAAGGCAGTTATGTGGTGATGGTGACTCGTAAAGGCACGATCAAGAAGACCGAGCTTTCGGAATTTCAGCACATACGCGGCAACGGCATCATTGCTATGGGCGTGGGCGATGACGATGAATTGCTGGCGGTGGAATTGACCGATGGCAGCAAGAAGATTTTTATCGCTACGCACGAAGGTATGGCCGTCTGCTTTGAAGAAGAAAATGTGCGTGCGATGGGGCGGCAGGCGCAAGGGGTGCGCGGTATCCGCTTGAACAAAAATGATTATGTTATCAACGTCGCAGCGGTAACGGCGGGCGTTGACATTCTGTCAATCTCCGAAAATGGCTTTGGCAAACGCACGGCGATAGAAGCTTATCGCGTCACTTCACGCGGCGGCAAAGGCGTCATCAATATGAAGACCTCCGACCGCAACGGCAAAGTGGTGGCATCCTTGCCGGTCAACGATGAAAGCCAGGTGTTAATCATCACCAGTCAAGGCAAATTGATTCGCGTGGAAACCAAAGGCATACGCGAATCGGGGCGCTCGACGCAAGGCGTGAAGTTGATAGACACCTCCGATGGCGACATGGTTTCTGCCGCTTCGTTGTTGGAAGAACAACAAGTGGATGCAACCGAACCTATCGGCTCGACCAATGGCTTGTAGTCGGTAAGGGGAAAATCGAAACCTTTATTTCGGGATGCCGCTTTGATATGAGCAGCACTATATCAAGGCGGCATTCTGAATTTATAGACAACAGAAAAATGATCTTCACCACGAAGAAGACGAAGACTGTAAAGAAAAAATCATAGCGGCAAAATTCGCGGGTTTACTCATCGCCGCTTTCCTTCTAATTTCTCTTCGTGTTCCTGGTGTTCTTCGTGGTGAAAAAAAAATTTCTCATACGATAAAAGCCATGCAGTACATGAATGTGAAACGGAAAATCCATCTCAAAAAAAGCCACGTCTTTGCAGGCTTGGGAATTTATGTTGCGCTGATGTTGGTGTGCGGGGTGTTGATCAGCGCCTGTCAAAAGCGAAACAACGGCTCTATTGCTCACGCGGTTGAAGCCTGGGACGCGGGCGATTACCAGACTGCTGCCGATGAATACGAGCGCTTCCTGCAAGTTTATCCGACCGGCGAGAAAGCTTTGGAAGCGCGCTTTCAACTCGCCAATGTCTATTATTTGAATCTCCACAAATACGAAGCGGCGCGCCTGCATTACCGCGAGTTTTTGAATCAAGCGCCGTCTCACACCAACGCTCCGGCAGCGCGTGAGCGTTTGGCCGAAGTGTTGAACGAACTCGGGCGCACTTACGAAGCCATCGCCGAGTATGAAAATCTCAATCCGCGTGATGACCAGGAGCGCCGCCGTTTGCGCCTGCGTATAGCCGATTTGTACTACGATCAAAAAAATTACAGTCAGGCGTTGACCGAATACCTGAAGGTCAACGAAAACGCCGAGTACGACGAGTTGAGCGAGCAGGCATTATTGCGCGAGGCTTCGATTTATCACATCACGCGCAATCAATATAAAGAAGCGATTCCCCTCTATCAAAAACTGGTTGCCGAATCGAGCGATGCCAAGGTGCAGCGGCGGGCGCTTTATGGCATCGCCGATTGTTATGCGGAGTTGCTGGAACTGGAGCAGGCCATCCAGACGCTGCGCCAGATCAGAGACGAAACCGAACAGAGTTATATCACCAAACGCATCGCCGAACTGGAGAGCCGCAAACGCGAAGCCGCGCAAGCGCGCAATGCCGCGCAGCAAAGGTGACAAACCAAGCCAAGTTGCGATAGATTGCCTTTTCCAAATCGGCGGCAAACCCTTAGAGCGGTTTTTGTTTGAGATTACGGAAACCTCAAACCCGTTGAGCGGCGGTCAAAGACCTTCGCACGGTCGAAGACCGCTGCTCCACGATAAGGTGTTCCGTACACCTATATGAAAACCGCTCTAGAGTAAGAAACGGAGGCAATCATGGACAAAGCCAGCAAACCTATCTCACCTTCCCCTTTGCAAAGGTCGCGGCGACAGATGCTGAAATTGACGGCGGGCGGCCTTGCCGGTTTCACCTTTCTGCAACGCAAAGCCAACGCCGTCGCGGCGATTGCGCCGGAACGCTTCGTTGAGGCGTTGGCGGTCGAGCGCGTCGCCGACCGCGACCCCGATTTGCGCGTGCCGATTTTCATAGATATGCAGACCCACGTATGGTGGCGCGCCGGTGGCATCAAGCGTATGTCGGAACGCGGCGAAATGTTTTTGAAAACGCTGGCCGGAGCGCGTCAAAACATGGTCGGCAAACCTGTCGCCATCGCCGATATGGGACGCATCATGTTTATCGAAGACCTGTTTTTGCGAAGCGAAACCGACCTCGCTTTCTTGAACAGCTTTGGCATGAAAGCCGCCTTTGACGGCGTGGATTTATTTCCGCCACGCGAAGCGGCGTTGATTCGTTCGATGGCTCCTGCGCGCATACGCATACTGGGTTGCGTGGATCCACCGGACGGGCAATCGGCAGTTGATTCGTTGATCTTTCAATGCGAGAAACTCAAGATTGACGGCTTGAAACTTTATCCGCCGGGGCCAGACACCAGAGGCTGGCGTATGGATGACGAGAAACTGACTTATCCGCTTTATGAAGTGTTGCGAAAACACGGCGTCAAAAATATCTGCGTCCATAAAGGCTTTCCTGGGTCGTTTCTCGAACCGGGTTGTCACCCTGCTGATATGACACGCGCCGCCGCCGACTGGCCGGACCTCAACTTCATAGCCTTTCACAGCGCCTATCCTTTTGAAGCCGAACTCGCCGAGCAGGCGAAACAGGCGAAGGTTAAAAACATCTACGCCGAGATGGGTTTGCTTGCCGGTGTGATGCGTGCCAATCCGCAGCGCTTCGCCGAGTGCATGGGGACATTGCTGGACGGCCTCGGCGCGGATCATATTTTATGGGGCACCGATACGCCGGTGATTGGGCCACCGCATTGGCAGATACAGGGGTTTCAAACTTTCACCATTCCCGACGAGTTGATCGAGAAGAAGAAGTATCAACAACTGACGCCGGAAGTGAAGCGCAAAATCTTCGGCGAAAATGTCGCCAGACTTTTCAACATAGACATCAAGAAAGCCAAGCAGGGAGTCGAAAGCGACCTGCTCTATAAAATGCGTAACGACGCCGAACCTCTGCCGCTGACCGTAGAGACGAACAAGCCAGGCAAGTAGTCACACGAAAAACCCGTCAGCAATGATTCAATGGTGCGAAGAAGATCGCTTGAAGCATAGGGCTGGGAACCCGTAGGTACTGTCTGCCGCAGCAGGCTACAAAAACTATTTTCTTATCTTTTCCGAATCCATCTTGCAGAAAGGGAGTGTTGCGCTCCCGCAAAACCATCAAGTATAGTCTCCTAAGTAGGTTTGCGTATATCTTTTGAAAAAAACTGATTAAAAAGCCTGAAAAACAAGGTTTTTTTGTGATTATTTTTCAAAAAACTTTTGCCTACCTACTTAGCGATAAGGAGATTTGGTGACTAGCTGCTACGATGTTTTCGCTCAGTGCGTAAAAGCAATTCAGAACGGAGAACTGATTCAATCCGTCAGTGTCAGGGATAAAGAGTTTCATTTCCAAAATTGGTTTCAGTATCGCCTGCGCGAATTAGGCCTTGATTTTGACGAGCCCGGTCGAAACCTATATCCCGACTTTCGCCTTGTCCATCAACCGGAAGGCTATGAACTAAAAGGACTCGCGTGGCCAGGCCGAGAAAAGGATTATGATTGTAACAGCCAGGTGCCTTCTGGGAGCCATAACGGACGAACGATTTTTTATGTTTTTGGACGATACCCTGCGGCTCAAACCGGAGAAAAAGAATATCCAGTGATTGATTTGGTCATCTGTCACGGAGCCTTTCTCAACGCCGACCCTCACTACATCCATAAGAATAAAAGTCTGAAAGGTTTCGGCAGTTATGGCGACATCAAGATTCGCGACCGGAAAATGTATGTCGCACCTACGCCCTTTGCCTTAGCGAACGGTACGACCGGAACGCAAACTTTGATTCTTCCAGCGGAGTTTCCAACCGATAAAAGATTTGAGCAAATCGGTGAACTGCTAAGAATAGAATCTTCAGAACTCGTAGTCGGTTACCAATTTGATCTGCACCAAAACACCTTGGTGGCTACTCAGGAATCAAACCCGACAGCTAATCAACAACACCAATTCATTGCGTACCGATTAAAGGGGCAAGGCGGTAAATCGGTATCTATGGCTATGGATTCTCTAGCGATTTCCCCTGCAACAAACGACAAATGAAAACCGGCGCATCAAATATTCTGTTGCCAGAGCAGCTTATAACCAAGCCCAATAGCAAGGCGATTGAATATCGCTTTCCCATTATTGAAATCAGTAAACTCGCCGAGCAAGAAAGCTGGCGGAAAGAAATTCATAGGCCGATTTACCATATTCATAAATGGTGGGCGCAGCGACTTGGCTCGGTGTTTCGGGCGATCATCTTAGGCACCTTGGCGGACGCGGATACCGATATTTGGCAAAGTTTTTACCGGCAGCAGGATTTCCGTGACAAAATCATACTCGACCCGTTTATGGGCAGTGGTACGACCTTGGGCGAGAGTGCAAAATTAGGAGCGAAACCAGTAGGCGTTGACATCAATCCGGTCAGCACGTTTATTGTAAGACAGTCGCTTACGCAGGTAGATTTACGCGACTTAGAACGTACCTTTCAAGCAATAGAAGCAGCGGTCAAAAACGAAATCGCCGTTTATTACAAAACCCTTGATCCGGTTACCCAGGAAGAGCTGCCGGTTCTATATTATTTCTGGGTAAAACAAGTTACCCTGCCAAGCGGAGAAATTGTTCCGCTGTTTCACTCCTACATTTTCAGTAAAGATGCTTACCCGAAGAAAAAACCCTTGGCACAGATTCTTTGCCCTTGGTGTTGGAGTATCAACGAGGGGCGCTATGATATAGACGGTTTGGCGTGCAAGACTTGTCAGCAGCATTTCAATCCTCAACGCGGCCCCGTTCAAGGCCAATATGTGTTTGACTCACGGGGAGAGAAGTACAAGATAAAAGATGTAATCGTCACCTCCAATCATCCCCCGAAACATCGCCTTTATGCCATGATGGCGCTTAGAAAAGATGGCAGAAAAGTCTATCTGAAACCAGCCGAATATGATTTTCAGTTATTCCAAGAGGCGCACCGCAGACTTGCAAGAGAGCGCTTGCCACAACCGGACATGACGATTCGTGCCGGACACAATACCAATCAAGCACGCGGCTACCACTATCAAAACTGGCGAGAGTTTTTTAACGAACGGCAACTTCTGTGCTTAGGATTGCTGTTGAGACGGATTCAACAAATAGAAGACCCGATTATGCGTGAGCAATTCATCTGTTTGTTTTCCAGCACTTTGGAATTCAACAATCTCTTTTGCACGTTCAAAGGCGAAGGCACAGGGGCGGTGCGCCCTCTCTTCTCTCATCATATCCTCAAACCGGAGCGGACTCCGCTGGAAAACAGCGTTTGGGGGACCGATAAGAGCAGTGGCACTTTTTCCACTTTGTTTCGCTCGCGCCTGATGAAAGCCAAGCACTATCTCACTCAACCTCATGAAATAGGAGCAACCTATCAGCTGTTTGGCGATTTGGAAATTAATGGAACGGCGAGTTCTAAGGTAGCATCAAGCCGCGCTATTGACCTGACGGTAACGGATCAGTGGGAAGATTTTATTGATAATCCGCATAGTGCGTTGATTCTTAACGGCGACGCCGGCAATTTACCACTTCCGCATCAGTGTGTAGATGCAATCGTCACCGACCCACCCTACTTTGATTTTGTTCACTATAGTGAATTGAGCGATTTTTTCTATGCCTGGCTCAAGCCTGTTCTGCAAGACACCTACAGTTATTTTTCCGACTCAGACTCTTCCCATCAGGATGAGGTTCAGGATCGCGACACCTACCGATTCACCGAGAAATTAACTCGCGTGTTCTGTGAATGTCATCGTGTATTGAAGCCGGAAGGAATTTTAGCCTTTACGTTTCACCATTCTCGACATGAGGGATGGCTTTCCATTTACCAGGCCATCACGGAGGCGGATTTTCAGATCGTTGCGGCTCATCCGATTTTTGGTGAAATGAAAGGCGGAAATCCCAAAACTGCAACCCAAGACCCCATAACTTTCGATGCCATTCTGGTCTGTAAAAAAGCCAATACTATACCGCGTAAGCATAAAGAGATTCTTAGAGAGGTTCAACAAAAAGCCGAAGCGATCAGTCAAGAATTGATTGCCTCGGGGATCAAACTATCGAAAGCCGATAGCTTTGTGATCACCATGTCACAGGCTCTGCTGTTAGGTTCTCTTTCAGGATATACACCGAGTGAAATAAAAGACCTTCTCGCCCAATTTGCTTCATCAAGATAGTCTTGCAATGTGGATGAAGAAACCGTCTGGTTGCCTAAAGCGGTTGTGGCGGTTTACATATAAAACGATACGGTGTCATCTGCCGACGCGCATCCGGTTTTCGATTTCTCTGGCAAGCGATGATGCGTGTACACTTTGGTTTGAGGTGAATGATGTTTTCTATGCAACCGATAGGTTATGTTCGCAGCCCTTATGGTCAGACTTCAGAGGTGCCAAAGGGTTGTGGCGCGCACCATGATGCCGAAGGCGTGGTGGAAATTCTGCCGCAATTTGCCGATGGCTTGAAAGATATTGAAGGCTTTTCGCATCTCTTCATCATCTGGGTGTTTCATCACTCCGCAGGCTATGAATTGACCGGCGTGCCGCCTACGGACACCGAACCGCACGGCGTCTTTGCGACGCGCTCGCCGCGCCGCCCCAATCCGCTGGGGCTGACTGTGGTGCAGTTGCTGGGGCGCGATGGCGCAAGCTTGAAGGTCAAGGGGTTGGATATGCTCGATGGCACGCCGGTTCTCGACATCAAGCCTTACTTGTCAAGCGTGCCGATGGAGCAAGTAAAACGCGGCTGGCTGGCCGATGCCGAAGCGCGCCGCGATCAATCGTCGCCAGAGAAGTAAGGATTATGCCTGAAATAACCTGCAACACTTGAGTGCTTTTTCAATGCCTTGTACGGGCGACCATCGCAGGGTCGCCCGTACAAGGTTGCAGGTTATTTCATCCACCATCCTAAATTCCACGCGCCACGATATTGCGCTCCGAGTGCTGCGCTTCTTTTTCATTCTGAGCGGTGTTTCATTCGACGGTCACGGAGAGGGAATAGCTGGCGTTGCCGCGTGTGCCGCCAACGATGATGCGATAATCGCCGGTCAGCGGCAACTTACCTTTCCAGTTCCTCACATCTTCGCCTTCGCCTGCGCCTTTCAAGGTTTTGCGATTCGGCGCGTAGATTTGAAAGACCGCGTTGTTTTCCAAGGAAGTAATCTTGACCGTCAGGGTTTGGCCTTTACCGGCTTTCAATAAATATTCATCGCGGTCGCCGCGAATGACCCCGCCTTGCAGCGTCACCCCGGAAAAGCCTTTGGGAAACTTGATGCGCTTTTTCGCGCCTTCCGCAGAGGTCATCGAAGCGGCACACAAAAGCACCACGATGACCATCCACCTGGTCTTTTGTTGAAAGATTGATTGATTCATTTCTGCTCTCCTTATTTTTCAGTCGCGCTTGCAGCCGTAGCTCCCGGATTGTGTGGAGGAAACCAAATCCGCTTTGCAAAAACTTCCGGCGCTTTGATGGGGGTCGGAAAACCCCTGAGCCGAACACTATATATGGGCAAGTGGAAGAGAGCCGCCACACTCCCTAGGATGCTTCTTCTTATTTTCGACAGCAAGAGCTTGTAAGAAAAAAAATTTCTTACAGACTATATCAAAGACCCAAAGCTACCTTGCTTGAGGTTTCTGTCATCGTGCTGCTTTACTCAACGCGCAGAATCAGGCATTTCAAATAATAGGTCTCCGGCATGGAAATCAGCACCGGATGGTCGCGTGACTGACTGCGCTTTTCTATTATCTGCACGCTGCGTCCGGCGTCCGAGGCCGCTTGCGCTATGACATTTAGAAATTGCTCTTCGCTCAGATGATGCGAGCAGGTCGAAGTAATCAAGGTGCCGCCCGCTTCGAGCATCTTCAGAGCGCGCAGATTAATCTCTTTGTAACCGCGCACCGCGCCCTGCACCGCAGCGCGGTTTTTGGCAAACGCCGGTGGGTCAAGGTTGATGCAGTCGAAGCGCTCTCCGGCTTTCTGCAACTCGTTGAGCCGATCAAAAACATTCGCTTCGACAAATTCAATATTCGCCGCTTGATTCAATTCTCCGTTGCGTCGCGCCTGTTGAATCGCCGCTGCGGAAACATCAATCGCCATCACTTGTTCGGCACGCTTGGCCAGATGCAAGGCAAAGCCGCCTTGAAAAGTGAAGCAGTCCAACGCTCGGCCTCGCCCGTAGCTTGCGGCGGCGAGACGATTTTCGCGTTGATCTAAAAAGGCTCCGGTCTTCTGCCCTTGCTGTAAATTCACTGCGAATTTCACGTCGCCTTCGTTAATCAAAATCTCGCCCGATTCCTCGCCATACAGCAAACTCGTTTGACGCGGCAAGCTTTCCATCTCGCGCACCTTCGCGTCATTGCGTTCAACGATGGCTCGCGGGTGGTAGCGCTCGACCAGCAATTCCGTCCACATCTGCTTCAACGCTTCCATGCCCTGCGACAGGGTTTGCACGACCAAGCAATCATCGAAGCGATCAATGATGAGCGATGGCAATAAATCGCTTTCGCCATAAACCAACCGATAAGCGTTGGCGTTTTGCACGACCTGTTGGCGCAGGGCGGCGGCGGCGAGGAGGCGCGCAAGCCAGAAGTCGCGGTTGATGTCGCAATCATCGAACGACACGAAGCGCAGCGCGATTTGCGAAGTCGTGCTATAGAGCGCGTGGCCGACAAATTTATTTTTCGCATCGGTGACGCGCACGATGTCGCCGGCTTTGGCATTCTTGGTGTCCACGAGGTCGCTGCGATAAATCCATAAATGTCGCGCCCGCGCCCGTTCGACGCCGCGCTTGTTTACCGTGATGGTTGTCGCCATAAGTTGTTATCATAACTTTTCTCGGCGGTTTCCAGAAATCGTGGCGAGAAAAGATTTTTTTCACCGGACGAAAAGACCTTCATGAAAAACCTTGAGCGCGTAGGCGCAGCAAATCGCAGAATCTTTTTTGGCCTGGGTGCCAATCTCGGCGACTGCGAAACCAATTTGCGCGACGCCCTTGAACGCCTCAACGCTTCCGGCTTACGCCTGGTTCACTGGTCATCAATTTATGAAACCGAACCTGTAGGTTACGCCGATCAAGAGTGGTTTTTGAATCAGGTCGTCGAAGTCGCCATCACTCCCGCATTCATTCGACAACTTCCCAATAATGCCGGAATGATTATTGAAAAGGCTCTGGAAAAAAGATTCGCCGACGGCTTGCCGCAACTCGCCGCAGAGTTGTTGCTTACGCTCTTGACCATTGAAAATGCGATGGGTCGCCGACGCGAATTTCTCAACAGTCCGCGTTGCATTGATATAGATTTGTTATGCGTTGGCGATTTGGTGATCTCTTCTACTTTGCCCCCTCATCGCCTGTCGGATGAAACGACGCACACGATAATCGTGCCGCATCCGCGATTGCATCTGCGGCGATTCGTGCTTGCGCCACTTTGCGAAATCGCGCCCGACCTGATTCATCCGGTGCTGCAAAAATCGGTCGCAGAAATCTTGGCCGCGCTCAAGGATCAAGCCCTCGTCCGCCCTCTAAAAGAACAGCAACCACTAATGAATTCCCATGAGCATCGCTAGAAAAACAGAGCGCGATTAGCGGCGTTCAGGTATCGTGACTACCCAGCCGGTTTGAAAATTGCCGGTCGTTTCGTTGTTGCGCCGTCGGCGCACAGCCAAGCCAGCGGTCAGAGACCGCTGCTCAACGGGAATGATGGAATTATATTTTCTTCCAACTCCCTTAGTTTTGCGCCATCGGCGCAGCGGAGAGTAGCCCCTGGTGAAGCCACGGGAATTCGTTTTTGCGCCGTCGGCGCACAGGAGATTAGCCCGTGGTGAAGCCACGGGAAGACGCAGGCGGCTTGACGGTCGCGCTCTGGAAGAGCGCCGGAAGCTTGCCGCAATCTATCTCCTGCACCCTTTCAGGGCGCGCCGCGTTTGCCCAACATGATTCCAGTGCCTACAGCACTGGCTAATCTCCTACGCCCCTGCGGGGCAAAGAAGGCTGGGGACGCACGAACCATTCGGCCCGGAAAGGGCGGAATCATTGACCGCATGAAGTATTACGCCCTTGCAGAGCTAGTCGTTGGGACGGTCTCTTTCCTAGTGCGATGCACTAGAGCGGTTTTCATATGTATGTACAGAACACCTTATCGTGGAGCAGCGGTCTTCGACCGCACGAAGGTCTTCGACCGCCACTCAACGGGTTTGATGTCTCAGTAATCTCAAACAAGGACCGCTCTAGGCTATAGAATTGCGTCCTTTCAGGGCTGGGAAAAGGAAACTTCTTTTTATTGGTATCTCACTTTGCATTGCACCCTTTCAAGCAATTTCCAACAAAGCAAATTTGCCAGCATCTGGCGGCTCGCTTACAATTCATCGTTTATATTTTCTCCGCAGAGGTACTCCATGTCCGAGCAAACGAAATCCTGGCAAGTGCAAGGGTATTTAGAAACCCGCGACGGTCATTTAACCATCAATGGCGCTGACGCTGTGCAACTGACCGAAACCTACGGCACGCCGCTCTATGTTTTTTCCGAAAAACGCATCGCCGATAACATACGCAATCTGCGCCGCGCTGTTGAAGCCGCGCACCCGCGCATCAAACTCTGTTACGCCTCGAAAGCCAATTCCAACATGGCGATTTTGAAAACCGTGCTGGAAGCCGGCGGCGATCTGGAAGTCAATTCCGGCGGCGAACTCCATAAAGCCCAAGTCGCAGGCTTTCGACCCGAACAGATTATTTTCAACGGCGTGTCCAAAACCGATGACGAAATTGCTGCGGCTATCGAATACGGCATTCTCGCTATTAACATTGATTCGTTGTACGAACTCGATCAAGTGGCGCGAGTCGCACGCAATGTAGGCAAACGCGCCAACGTCGCTATTCGCATCGTTCCCGAAATCGTCACGCGCTCGCACATCGCTTTGCAGACCGGCTTGCTCTCTTCCAAGTTCGGCCTCTCACCGGCACAAATCGAAGCGGCATTCACTCACGCCCTGGAGATGTCGGACGCCATTAACCTGGCAGGCGCGCACATACACGTAGGTTCGCAAACTCCCGACGCCCAACCCTACGCTTTGGCTTTTGGTGAGATGTGGAAAATTCTTGTTGACCTCTACAAAAAATATAATCATCGGTTGAGGCACATCAACATTGGCGGCGGTTTGCCGATTGATTATTTACCGACGACGGCGATGGCCGATCAGATAGGCGAACGCGAACGCGCGATGCTGTCGGCGCAACTCGATCCCGAAACCGTGTTGCGCGCCGCGCTTGCCGAAGCTGTGAAAGTTGATGAAGCGAATCTGCTCGCCGATTTGACCATCGTCATGGAGCCGGGTCGTCGCATCATTGGCGATACCGGTTTGATCTTGACTCGCGTCTGCAATATTAAGACGCGACCGGAAACCGGCGACACCTGGTTATTGACCGACGCTGGATATTCTTTAGCGCTTTCGATGGGAATGTACAAATGGTACTACCATCTGATTTCGGCTTCCCGCGCCGCAGAAGCGCATGAACCGCCCTTCAAAGTCGCCGGGCCGTTATGTGATTCCGGCGATGTCTATTTCGATTTGGAAAAAGGCTCGCGGCTGCCGAATTATCGTTTGCTTCCGGCAACCACAGCGGTCGGCGATGTGCTGGCGTTGTTAAACACCGGCGCTTACGCTTTGGATCAATCGTCGCAGTACAACGGTCGCCCACGCCCCGCTGTGGTGTTGATCAAAGCATCGGGCGAAGCGACCTTGGCGCGTCTGCGCGAAACCTACGAAGACTTGTACGCTTACGATGTATGGTAAAAAAATTATGAGATGTGTGATACCCCGTTTACGACTATTGCAAAGTTGGGTAAGAACGAAAAATTCAGCAGACCGGTACGGGCGTACCTCGGTGTGCACCCCTTGGTGAAGCAGCGAATCATTGTAGCTAGAGCGTGTCTCATAATTCTAGAAATCGCCCATATCTTGTGGATAGTTGCACCGTCACACACAATATACTGGATAGAAAATCCATTTCTGCGACACGCTCTACCCACCCAGCCAGTGCTTGCGGCTGTGCCGCTTTGAGGTGCGGAGAGTCACAGCCTTTCCGCACCTCAAAGCGGCACAGCCGCACCGAACTCGACTCTCACAACAAGGCTGGGTAGTTACGAATCATGGCAGTAATCGCTTACCTTTCAACGAGGGGCGACCACCGCAGGGTCGCCTGTACAAGGGTTTTTACGACTTTGCAATAGCCCTAATACGCCATTGGCGGCGCTTTCAAGTTGATTTATACTCCGTCTGTTTTTGATCTGGCAATTTTCTTGGCGTGACTTTGCGGCTTGGCGGCTGGGCGCGAAATCAGCATTCTTCTTGGCGTACCTTGGCAATTTTACGAACCAACTCCCGCAGGAGCCTCACCATGACAGAGAATGAAATTGCCAAAGCGATGGTTGACTCTGCCTTTAAGATTCACACGATGTTCGATACGGGTCTGCTGGAATCGGTTTATGCAAATCTGTTGACTACGGAATTGAAGAAGCGCTATCTTCGCGCCGTTGGTCAGCAGGCGATTCCCTCCGGTTTATGAGCGTCTGCATTTGGGCGTAGGATTTCGCGCCAAGTCACCAAGCCGCCAAGTTACGCCAAGAGAACCGCTGTTTATTTGCACCTCCCTTCACGCGCTGCCTTACTTCTTCCCTTGCTTGGCATAGCTCTTGCCGTTGCTACCTACGTGCGGCATTTTGTCGCACGAATCGCATACAGAATATTGCGTATGATACACATTTAGGAGAGAGCCGTTATGAAATTCACACTAACGAAATTAATTTTAACGTCAACCGCATTTTTGGCCTTCGCTATTTTCACGCCGCTAGCTTTGGCGCAGGAAGATACCACGCAGGGCAAGCCTACGGTTGGCGGCCAGATGAAAGAAGCCGGCAAAGAGACCGGCAAAGCCGCCAAGAGTCTCAGCAGCAATGTTAGAAAAGGTCGCATTGCTCGCGGCGGCAAACACTTCGGCAAACACCTGGGACACGCAGGAAAAAACGTCGGTCGCGGCACTAAGAAAGCCGCCATCAAGACCGCTGATAAAACCGAAGATGTCGTAGAAGCCAGCGCTGATACGACGAAAGACTTAGCGAAGAACACCGCCCACACCACCAAGAGCGTGGTGAAAAAGACCGCCAGCGTGACCAAAAGAGCCACCAAGAAAACCGTCAAAGCGGTGAAGAAAGCGGTCAACCCAAATGATTCAAATTCGTAAATGAACAAGCGTGGGCGCGGCGTCGCCCTCATCTTTTTTTGCGCCTGCGGCAAGGTAGAGAAGATGATTCCCGGCCAGCGGCAAGGCGAACGGTTGACAATCGTTGAAGGTTTAGCAGGGGCGAACCGTTGGTGAATTCCATCAATGGCTCGCCTTTGTTGTCGGCGCGTCATCGTGCCTTTTTTTACCGAAGAATTTAGCGTGCGACCGTGTTTACTGCATAGACCAATTGGACGACGCCGTTCAGATGCGCTCGGCAATCGCGCAAGGTCAAATTCAGTTGTCTGCCGATGGCGGGAAATAAAGGGATGCCTGCGCCCAGCAGCACCGGATGCACCGCCAGACTGATTTCATCCACTACGCCTTCGGCAAACAGACTGCTCGCTAGTTCGCCGCCGCCCATCAACCAAATATCTTTGCCGGGCCGGGTTTTCAAATGACGGATAAATTCTCCAGCGTTTTCCGCAATGACGGTCAAGCCTTCAACGTCCGCGCTCTTCAACGTGCGCGAAAAAACATAACTGCTCATGGCGGAACCGAACCCGCCTTTGGCTTTACCAGACGGCTTTTTCGCGGATGTTTTTTGGTTATGGTTGACCGTCAATTCATAGGTCTTGCGTCCCAGCAACACCGCGTCAATCGAGTGAAAAAAGTCATTCATACCGTAATCCGTACCGTCCATAAACAACCAATCAACCGCGCCATTGGTTCGTGCGATACAGCCATCCAGGCTGTTGGCAATAAAATATTTCAGCTTTCGCATGAGGCGTCTCCTCCTTTGTTGTAGGCGTCTTGCACACCGGAGTTTTAGCAAAATCGAAGGCTGCTGTCTTGGCGTTTTTTGATATGAATTATCCGTTGTTCATCTGCTGATCTTACGCTTTTTCGGCGACTGACAATCGCCGGGAGTTTGGCGCGTGGCTTTATTGAATTGCCGATAAAAGCGGCTCAAATCGTTATAACCGACCTCTTGCGACACGTTAATGATGGCCTCGCCTCCGGCCAGTCGAAAGGTCGCGTCAGCAATTCGCAATTGCTGCGCGTAGGCGCTCGGGCTGAAACCGAAATCGCTTTTGAATTGGCGTGTCAGGTGGGCGTGTGTGACGCCCAAGCGCGCCGCTAGGTGAGCAATCGCCGGGTGAATGAAATAGTTTTCATCCAACAGCCGTTTGGTTTTGATGGACAAGAGCGACGGTTTCGGGTTCCTCGTTATGGGTTGGCGATGTGAACTGGTGTGCAAAATGTCTGTGACTTGTTCAAGGCGCTCCAACGGTTCCCGGAAAGCGGTTTCAAAAATCATCGGTGCGGCAAGAAAAGCTTTCGGGAGCGGCGCGCTTGCCGCCATTCCCGTCCAGTGGGCTTTGACCTGATCGAAGCAACTTTCAAGAATGGCAAACGGCGGATAAAAAATCCCGAAGCGACAACTGGTCGGGCGCACCGCTTTGCCGCCGCTCAAAAAATAGAAGTCACCACTTTGTAATTCAAACAACTCTAATAGCCACGCCGTGCAAGTCACAAAGGTGTAGTTGCCGGAGCCGTTAAGCGCCAACACGTCGTCAATCAGAAAAGCGCCTTCAGCGGTCAACGCCATTTTGCGCTGCGATTGCACGGCAGTCTGCGGCTGATCGGAAATCTGCAACTCGAAGGGTTCAACTTGAAGTGGCTTTCGGTTCATGGTCGGCATTATAGCGGATTGTTTTGGGGTTGCGACAAACCCTCAATCACGAGCCAGTTCATTGGGTGTATTGAGAAAGTATTGGCCGTACCCTTTTGCCATCAGGCGGCGCTTTGCTGCCGCTTGCCGGGTTTATTGCCTGTGCTGCTTGGCCTTTGCTTAATCTGTCTCGCTGGTCTGAGATTAAACCGTCGGGCTTGCAACCTTTTCATATGATTCCTACACCAAAAGGTATGAGTCCATCCCAAAACCAGTGTCTCAAAAAAGGTCAACTTTCCTGCCCTTTTCTTACGTAGAAAATAAATCCTATTATTAATTGACTTACATGGTTAGGCCAGAGGGCTGACGCAATGGCACGTTAGTCGCACTATCAGAGCGCACCCGTTGCAGAAAATGGATACGACGGGGAAGGAGATGAAAATGACGACCAGCGGGATTTCGATGACTGCCGATACCAATATCAAAACGCCGTTGAGCGAAGTAGAAATTTGCTCGGCTCTAGGCGGCGAACAGATGAGCGGGTTTGAAGAATTATATCGAAAACATTATCGCAGGGTTTATTCGATATGCCTCAGAATGACCGGCAATGTCGCCGAGGCGGAAGATTTAACCCAAGAAGTTTTTATTCAATTGCACCGGAAATTGGGCTCGTTTCGCGGCGAGTCAGCCTTCACCACTTGGCTGCATCGTTTGACCGTCAACCAGGTGTTGATGCACTTTCGCAAACGCTCGGTGAAATCGGAGTTGACGACCGACGATGGCGAGATGCCCGATTCGATTGACCCAGACACTATCAACCCGGAAGCTATGCCGATCATTGATCGCATCGCTTTGGAAACCGCCATCGCGCAACTGCCGCCCGGTTATCGCACGGCGTTTGTGCTGCACGATGTCGAAGGGTATGAACACGAAGAGATTGCGCGAATCTTGGGATGCAGTCCCGGCACTTCAAAATCGCAGTTGCACAAAGCGCGTTTGAAATTGCGCCGCCTGATTCAGCAACGCGCCGAAGTTGCTTGATGACGGTCGGCAACCACAAAGAGTTTTTACCAAACACACGACGTTGACGCTGCACATAAAAAATAAAATGCAGCCCAGCCGCTAACCAAAAAGTTGGCGGCTTTCTTATTTGGTAGTGCGAAAAAAAATAGGGCTTGACTGGCAACCAACTGCGCCGGTTTCGCTCTGTAAAAGCGCCCTATGGTTTCGCGCCGTAGGAACGACCTATGGTTCAGCGCCGTAGGAACGACCTATGGTTCAGCGCCGTAGGAGGTACTCATCGGTTCAATTGTTCCCGCTTCCGCCTTACGTATTTCGCCCTACCTCTTATTTTTCAGCAGCGCAGAAACTAAGCTATTGCTCAATGGCGAATCGCCAACAGCGCTCCGACTCGCCGCTCACCTGCAAGGTTTGGTCAAGCCAAACGGAGGCGCTCAAGCCTCTTTGCTTCCGCCTCATAAAACCGACCCCACGACAAACGGAGTTCTTCTTTGCCGATAGTTTGCTTCACACCGCAAGGCGGGTTTGTTAGAATCGCTACAGTCTGTGTGACCTTCGCTCTTCGATTTTTCAAAAGGCATTGACAGAAATATGAAGCGAAAACCGAATGCTGAGGCGGCCAACCAATTTCTCGAAAGTGAAGACAGCGCCCTGATCGCCGCCTGCTTAAAAGGGCAGGCGAGGGCTTGGGAAACATTAATCTATCGCTATCAACGGCTGATTTATTCGATACCGCTGAAATTCCGATTGTCGCAAGATGATGCTGCCGATATTTTTCAATCGGTCTGTTTGAAATTGTATGAAAAGCTTGAATCGCTGCGCGATCACGAACGCCTGAGTTCATGGATTATCACCACGACCATGCGCGAAAGTTGGCGCTTGGCCAATCGCAAGAAGCGCGAAGTCTCTGCCGATGAAGACAGCGACGACGAAACCCAGAGCAAAATCAATCATCTGGTTGCGGAGGCTCCGCTTGCCGACGAGCAGCGCCTGGCTCTCGAACAACAACAGGCGGTGCGTCAGGCGATAGCCGCTTTGTCGGAACGCTGCCAGGATTTGGTGACCATGTTGTTTTACAAGAAGGACGATTTGAGCTATGCCGAAATCGCCCGCCAGATGGATATGCCGGTCGCTTCCATAGGCCCTACGCGGGCGCGTTGTCTGGAAAAACTCAAGAAATTACTCGAAGGAAAACTTTAAGAGCGCTGATGAAGCTTGCCCCAAAGGGAAAAAGCGCCGAACGCGTCGTCCAACTGCTAGTACCGTAAACGGCTTTTTTCCTTGCGTGTATTTTTGTATGAGCGATGATGTATTTTTTACCGCTTTATCGGCTCTGCTGAATTGAGAATCGAAGAACGAGGACCGAAGGTTATGAAATGCCCAAACTTTGAGCGCCTGCTGGATTATCTGGATGGCAACCTTACTGCCGATGAAGCGGCGCGCTTGGCCTGGCACTTGAACACGGGTTGCGCGAAATGCGCCGCCAATCAAAATTGGTATCAACAGACTCGCGCGCTTGCCGCCAGCGATGACATGGTGGAGCCACCGGCTTGGGTGACCAAACGGGCGCTGCGAATTTTTGAAACCCAACGTCCGCGCCTCGTCGAGCGCTTGGGTCAAGCGCTCGCCGCGCTGGTTTTCGACAGCCTGTCGCGTCCGGCGCTTGCCGGCGCACGCTCCACCGAAACTAGCAATCGCCAGTTGCTCTACAACGCCGGCGATTACAGCATTGATTTACAAATCGCGCCGTCCAGCAAAGCCTCCGCCGATCTGGTCGGGCAAATTCTGCGCGAAGGCGAAACCTCTTTCGAGTCGGTAGCGAATTTGCCATTGGTATTGTCGAGCGCCGACAAAGAGCCGTTTCTGGCAACGACCAATCGCATGGGTGAATTTACCATCAGCGGCATCGAGCAAGGCATTTATGATTTGCAAATCGAAACTCCTGTCGGCTTTGTGCTGGCGGCGGGCGTTCCAGTTATACAGGAGCAATAGCACTTTGGTTCAGCGGCAAGGCTGACCGTGCAGCTTGCCTTTTGCCCTTTTACGATTGCCTTTTTTAGCAGGCTTGAGTCTCGAAAAAAAAATACGTGAGCATTAAACTGGCGAATCAATTAATGAAAGCGACGAGCGCCGCAGCGTTTTTGCGCGCCCAACGCAGCGGCGTGAACTGGCAAACTTTTGCGGCGCTGAAATCCGAAGTTGATCGCCTGACCGCTTCCGACCTCAAAGCCGCCGCCCAACTTTCCTCGCGTGTAGATGAACTGGCCGTGCTGGTCAAAGACCCGCTTGCCAACGCCTTTGCCGAAGCTTCACGCGCACGCCTGCTCCATCAACAGGGTAATCCTCATGATGCTAACCAATTTTATGAAAGCGCGGTGACGGCGCTGCGCCGCGCCAATCTCACCAACGAAGCGGCTCTGCTGCAAAAGTCTCAGGTGGACGCGCTCAAACGCTTAGGCCGTTTTCAAGATGCCTTGAAGATTGCCCGCCGCGCCCGCCGCGCTCTGGATTCGCCTGTACAACTGGCGCAACTCGAAACCAACGTCGGCAATGTTTACTATCAACTGGATCGCTATCACAAAGCCCTTGAGCATTACAATCGCGCCCGCGAAATGTTTGCTACGGCAGGTGAAAAATCCATGCAGGCGCTGGTGGATTTGAATCGCGCCGATATTTTCACCGAGTTGGACAAACCTGATGAAGCCTTGCGCTTGTTTGAAAGTTCCGGCAAGGCTTTTGATCAATCCGGCCTGGCGGTCAATGCGGCGCTGGCAAATTTTCATATCGCTTACATACAGTTTTTGCGCGGCCATTACAACACCGCGTTGCACGGTTATTATCAAACCCGCGAGCGGCTGCAGCAATTGGGCGATCAACAATTTGTCGCCTGGTGCGATTTGGAAATCGCTGACGTGCTGTTTGCCTTGAACGCTTTTGAAGACGCTTTTGAAAGCGCTACCAGTGCGCGCAAGCAATTCGATGAACTGGGCATGAAGTACGAGTCGGCCAAAGCTTCGCTGACTCGCGCCTTGGCGGCGATGGGGCTGGAAGATTTCGCTCAGGCGCAAGACGATTTGCGAATGGCGCAACAGGCGTTTGTCGAGCAGAACAACAAAACTTTTACGGCGCTGGCCGAACTGTATATGGCGGAATTGGCGCTGCATCGCCAGGATTATGCCGAAGCGCTCGAACGCGCCGAAACCGCACGTCGCGCTTTTCAAAAACAGCATCTCGCCACGCGCTCGGCCTATGCGCGTTTGCTGGCAGGGCGCGCGGCTTTTCAATTGGGCGAACTGGCGAAGGCAGCGCGACTGGCGAAAGCGGCGTTAAAAGAAGTGGATGAAATCTACGCGCCAACCATTGTGTTTAAGAGCCTGCACCTGCTGGGACAACTTGAACAACAGCGCCAGCGTCCGGCACTGGACTATTTTCGTCGCGCCGTCGCGGTCATCGAAAAGATGCGCGCAGGCATTGCCGCCGATGAATTCAAGACCACATTTTTACGCGATAAAATAACGGTTTATGAAGACACCATCAAAGCCTGTCTGGACAACGGCGGCGAGGCTTTAATTGAGGAAGCCTTTCGCCTGGTCGAATCGTCGAAGTCGCGGGCGTTGGCCGATTTGATGGCGCGTTATGCCAACGAAAGCGAGTCGGTCGCCAGCCGCGAACCCAATCTCGAAGTCCGCGAGCGGCTGGCGAAATTGATTGCCGATTTGAACTGGTACAGTTCGCACGCAGGGCTTGAAGATGACAAAGGCGAGCAGCGCAAGGCCGACAACGCCGCCGCCTATCGCCGCGAAGTGGCGCGTTGCGAAAAACAGATCGCGCGCTTGTTCCGGCGCTTGGAGTCGGCGGCTTCGGCGTTTGCCGAAATTCAAAGCGTGCCGTCTTCCGAGGTGAACGATTTACGCGACACCTTAGAGGCCGACGAATGCGCTGTCGAATTTTTTATCACCGGCGATGAAGTCTCCGCCTTTGTCGCTTCCCGCGAGCAAATCACCATCGCCCGCAACCTCGCTTCCAAAAAAGAGGTCGAAAAATCTTTGATGGGGCTGCGCTTTCAAATCGAAAAATTCAACTACGGCGCGGCTTATGTAGAGGCGTATTTCGGGCAATTGAAGCGCACCACCGACGGTCATCTGGTTGATCTGTATCGCCAACTGTTCGCGCCGATTGAAGCGCTGTTGAGCCGCACGAAGGTCATCATCATTCCGCACGGCTTGTTGCATTACGCGCCGTTTCACGCGCTGCGAAAAGGCGAAAACTATTTGATTGATGAGTATGAAATTTCTTATGCGCCGAGCGCCTCGGTGTTGAAATTGTGTCGGGCGAAAACCCAAAGGCAGTTGGCCACGCCCTCTCGACCAACAGCCATCACGATGCTGGCTTTAGGGATAGCCGAAAGCGGCACGCCGAGCATTGCCGAGGAGATCGTCGCGCTGGGCGAAATTTTTCCTGACGCCATACAGTTGACAGGGAACCGCGCCACCCACGAAAATCTCAAAAGGCTTGCGCCGCAAGCTCAACTTTTGCATCTGGCCTCACACGGATATTTTCGCCGCGACAACCCGATGTTTTCGTTTTTGAAACTCGCGGATTCCCATTTGCATTTTTACAATCTGCTCGACCTGGAGTTGCAGGCCGAACTGGTGACGCTATCGGCTTGTCACACCGGCGTTAATGCGATCTTTCCGGGCGATGAATTACATGGGTTGATGCGCGGTTTTCTCTATGCCGGTACGCCTTCTATGGTGGTCAGTTTGTGGGCTGTTAATGATCGTTCGACCACCGAATTGATGCGTGAAATGTACCTCAATCTGAAAGCCGGACACAGCAAACGTGCGGCTTTACGACAGGCGCAACTGGCTGTCAAAGATGATTATGGACATCCGTATTACTGGGCCCCGTTTGTGTTGATGGGCGACACCGCAGCGGCGTGCCTAGATTGAGGGAGTTATGAATCATATACAAAAACAGAGTCTGACCCGAGCCATTTTCCTGTTCGCATGGTTATGCTTGTCCTGCCTGTCTGTGGTCGCGCAAACTCCCGCGTCGGAAATTGAATATCGCAAGGGCGAGCTTATCGTCGAAGTCAAACCGGGCATCTCGATTGCGACGATCAATGCGCGCTGGGAGACCACCACGATTCAACAGATTTACGGCACTAACCTCTACCGCCTACGCACTCCGAAAGGTAAAAAAGAAGCCAAGTGGCGCAAGCGTCTCGCCAACGACCCCGATTTATTGAGCGTTGCGCTCAACCCTGTAGTGTTGAATCCGATTACCGCCTTCGCCCGCGCACACTTGAATTTCCCCAACGGCCATCCTACACCCGCGCAGCCCGCCAGTCTGTACAATACGCAAGCGCTCATCGCGCAACTGCAATTATCTGAAACTCAGGAACGCGCCACCGGCGCAGGCATCGTCATAGCGGTTGTGGACACCGGCATTGATAAAAATCATGTGCAGTTGGCCGCGCAACTGTGGCACGATACGCGCAGCGCGAAAGCCGAAATTCCCAACAACGGTTTGGATGATGACAACGACGGCCTGATAGACGATGCCAATGGCTGGGATTTTGTCAGCAACGATAAAGACCCTTGGGAGACCGCGCCGCCCGATCCGCAAACCAGCGTTGCCGGTCACGGCACTTTTATTGCCGGCATCATCAATCTGGTCGCGCCCAAAGCCATCATCATGCCGGTGCGGGCATTCGACACCGATGGCTTAAGCGATGCCTTTACGGTTGCCGCTGCCATCAAGTATGCCGCCGATCACGGAGCCAATATTATTAATTTAAGTTTTGGCTCGGAGGAAAATTCCAGTCTCCTGCACGACGCGGTCAGCTATGCCAGACAACGCGGCGCTTTGCTGATCGCTGCGGTCGGCAATGAAAACGACAACACCGATGCTACACCTAGATTTCCTGCCGCGTGGAAAGACGAAACCATGAGCGTAGCGGCGGTTGATGACAGCGACGTGAAAGCGGCGTTCTCGAATTTCGGTGCGGGCGTATCCATCGCCGCGCCCGGCGTTCACATCTTCAGCACCTATCCGGGCGCAGGCAGCGGCGATTATGCGATGTGGAGCGGCACCTCTTTTGCCGCGCCCTTTGTGGCCGGTGAAGCGGCGTTGATTTTAGAAAGACGCTCGACCGCAGATGCTCGCAGCATTATCGAAAATAATGCCGATGCAATTGATGCCAAAAATCAAACCTTTTCAGGCAAACTCGGCAAAGGCCGCATCAACCCTTTGAACGCAGTACGCAGTCTGGAGGCTTCTACAACTCCGGCGCTCAATCACGCCAAGATTAATTTGACCGCCACCGGCATAGAGGTTGCGGCGCGTGGTTCAGCCGAATACATGGTGATGGCAAACGAGCAGGAGATAGAAGTAGAAGCCAACAGCATACGCCCAGGCGTTGCTTATGCCATCGTTCTCAACAGTGCGACAGGAAGTTTTACGGCGACCGCGACGGCCAACAGCTTTGGCGGTTTGAGGATTGAATTATCCACGTTGCCCGGCAGCGATCACCTCGCGCTGCCAGGGTTTTTGAATCCGGTAAGCGGTTTGAGTCATGTGGAAATTCGCAACCCGCAAGGCGTCGTGATTCTACAAGGCGATTTCACTGCGACCACAGGCGGCGGCACCGGTGGCGGCACGGGCGGCGGCGGCGGCATGGGTGGCGGTACAGGTGGCGGCATGGGCGGCGGACAGTCTTCTGAAAAAGAGGTTCCGCTGTCGCCTACCAGCGTGATTCCGCAAGCCAGCGGCTCCGCCAAAGCCGAGATCGAATCGGAGCATCAGAAGTTTGAAGTCGAGGGCGACCATTTACCTGGCGGAGCGGCTTTCACCATCGTTGCCAACGGCGTGCAACTGGGTTCTGCTACGGCCTCTCCATCGGGTTATTTCCGAGCCGAGTATCGCAGCGATGATGGCTCGTTGCCGCAGGCTCTGCAACCCGCGACCAGCATAGGCCAAATCGAAGTTCGCAATTCATCTGGGCAGGTGGTGCTGCAAGGCAATCTCCAATCCGGCGGCGGTGGTTCTGGCGGCGGTTCCGGTGGCGGCGGTTCCGGAGGTAGCGGCGGGAGTTCTACCGAATTCACTGCCGTTGTTGAGAGCTTGCCGTCGAGTGGATTAATCGGCGATTGGCGCGTCGGTGGGCGCACGGTTCACGTCACCAATGCGACCGCGATTGACCAATCAAAAGGCAATGTCGCGGTCGGCAAAACCGTAGAT
>JACQDB010000074.1 GCA_016201275.1 Acidobacteriota bacterium | reverse complement strand
CTTTGCGTGGCTGAGTTTCTGTCGGCGCTTGAGTAAGGACTACGAGCGACAGACATCATCGAGTGAAGCATTGATCTATATCGCGATGACTCGTCTGAGGCTCAGACGCCTAGCTCCTGGCTAACTTTTAAAACAGCTTCTAAAGAGTTTTTCAGGAGGACATTTCTAAAGAGTTACAACATCCGCTCAACGCGTTGCCTTAATGAGCAAGCGGCGGCGGAACAATCAGTCGTTGAATTTCAGGCGATCCATTTTCAGGTACAGTCCTTTGCGCGACAGGCCGAGTTCTTTGGCGGCTTGCGCGATGTTTCCCGAAGAACGCCGCAAGGCGTCCTGTATCATGCGGCGTTCGAGGTCTTCGATGGCTTTCGACAGCATTAAAGATGCAGGCGTCGGCAGCGTCTCCTCAAAGGAGCGTCCGGGCGGATTGGTCGGGGCTTTGATCTCTTTGCCGGCCTTGATGATTTCCGAGGAGAGCAAGTCCGGGGTGATGATGCCGCCCGGTTCACTGTAAGCGACCAGACGCCGGACTTCATTGCAAAGCTCGCGGACATTGCCCGGCCAATCATAAACCACCATTAAATCTACCGTCTCTTCGGACAGGCGCAGATTCAACTTGGTGGCCTCCTGCTGGTACAACTCCAGATAATGGTTAATCAAGGCGGGAATCTCTTCGCGGCGCTCGCGCAGCGGCGGAACCTGTATGCGTATGACATTCAGGCGATGAAACAGGTCTTCACGAAAGCGGCCATCGGCGACGGCCTTTTCCAACTTCGCATTGGTGGCCGCCACGACGCGCACATCCACATGTTCGGGTTGGTTTTCGCCTAACGGATGAATCTCGCCTTCCTGTAAAAAGCGCAATAATTTCGGCTGCAAATCAAGCGGCAAATCCCCGATTTCATCCAGAAAGAGCGTACCCTTATCGGCAGTGCGGATGATGCCCGGATTGCTGTTGAAGGCTCCCGTAAAAGCCCCTTTTTTATAGCCGAACAACTGGCTTTCCACGATGTCTCTGGGCGCTGCCGAGCAGTTGAAGGGAATAAATTTTTTCAGCTTGCGCGAACTTCCAGCGTGTATGGCGCGGGCAATCAACTCTTTGCCGGTTCCCGATTCGCCGGTGATCAAGACGGTCACATTCGACGAACGAATCTTATAAATCTGCTCCAACACGCGGTTCATAGCGCGGCTGACACAGATAAAACCGGGCAATTCAATCTCGGCCAGCAGCCGCGCTGAATTGAAGATGCGGGTCTTTCGGCGCTTACTCTTCAACAGATTTAATTCCAATCCCTGTTCCACCAGCGCCAGCAAGGGCGGCATACTGATGTGCAACTGCGCCAGACCTGAGGCCTGCGGTTCGATCAGGTGCAAAAGAAATTTCGACTGTTGCTTGTCAGAGAAGGGATAGACGAAATACTTGCCGTAATCATGGCTCTTCAAGCGATTGATAAATTCCAACTCGCGGCTTTTCTCGGCATTTTGCAGCCCTATGGTATCGGCTATACGATAAGTCAGGCCATCACGGGTCGGCGCTTCTTGAGTGCTGTCGGATTCCAGAATGACGATGCCGCGAGCGGCGGCAAGTGTCAGACATACGGAGGCCAGTTCATGCAACAATAACTCTCTGGAAACCGCCGCCTGCACGATGCGGCGCGTGATGAATCCGTCAACCGCCGCAACCGAATCCGCTACCGGCTGATGGGCTGGCGTTGGCTCTCCCTGAGACACCGCTGGCAGAGCTTTTAACTGGTTGATAAACTCCGTCGCTTTTTGTTGAGCCAGGGTTGCGCCGATGGTTTCAAAGACCTTGATCGCCTGAGTTAATTCGGCGATGGCTGCCGCATAATTGTGCTGGCGTTCCAGTATGCGGGCGCGTTCGATGCGGTTCAAGGCGTGATGATATTTGTTGTCGCGAATTTCAAACAATGAAGAACTTTGATCGAGTAATTGAATGGCGGCAGCTAGAGAATTTTTTGCCAAAGCGATTTTGGCATCCAGGCGCGCCAGCGTTCCCCACACTAACATATCGGGCGAATCGTGCAGATGCGTCCGCACCTTTTCGATCAACTCGCTGGCGCGTTCATAATCGCCGTGCTGCAACAACGCCTCAGCCAAGTTGAGTTGCGCTTCGGGGCGAAATTGTCTTTCTCCCAGACGTAAAGAAATCTCCAGAGCGTGTTCAAAGCTGCGAATGGCTTTGTCCACCTCGCCTTGGAGTAGTTGGCTTTTGCCAATCGTCATCGAAGGTTGCAATTCCAGATAGACCTCTTTGTTGAGGAATTTCCGGTTATCCTTCATGGTCGCAAAGATTTCTAGAGACTCCTGCAACAATTGCTCGGCTTCGGCAAAGCGGCCAAACAACAAGTAAATTTGCGCCAGCGAATCCAGCACGGCTCCCAGTTGCTGGAGCCTGCCGGTTGAACGAATCATCTCTAGGGCCGAGCGGCAGAGACTTTCGGCGCGCTTCAAATCGCCCAGTTGAATCAGCTTGCAGGCGAGATTGTTATAACTGACTCCCAGCCAGGCCGCATCGCCGGATTGCCGGAAATGTTCGAGACATTTTTCCCAGGTCGTGAGAATCAACTCGGTAGGCATTCCCAGATGGTCATAAATCAACGCCAGATCATTATAGGCGTGGCCTAACACATGATGTTCGGTGCGGTCGCCAACTATCGCCAGCGTCTGCTTGATCGAATTGATGGCGTTTTGGAAATCGCCTTCCCGCGCATCTATGGTGGCAATGTTGAGATAGTTTTCCGCCAGCCTGCGCCAATCACCGACGCGCCGATAATATTCCAAGGCCGAGGTGTTGTAATCACGGGCGATGCGAATTTCCGAAACGAAGCGATAGGCGCGGCCTAGACCGAAAAAACAATCGCCGATGCTTTTGTCATCTTCCAAGCGCTGGGCGACAGGCAAGGCTTGATTGAAGAAGGCGATGGCGCGGGGAATATCGTTGTTGAAGGTGTAAGCCCAGCCCAGACGAATCCATACGAACATTTGCAGGGATTCGGACAGTCGTGACAGATCGGCAAAGCTGGTGTATTTGAAAACCGCTTCGAGTTGTTCGCGGCTCATGCCGCGTTTGTAATAAGCATCGCTCAACAACGAACGAAGGTAGGCTTCTTCATCGCTTGAGGCCGGACCATAGCGTAAGGCCAGGGAAAATTGCGCCGCCGCGTCTTCAAAACGGCTCGCCTCCATAGCCGTTTTGCCCGCTTCGATTAATTCGTCAACGCTGTGAATTCCTATATGATTATGTGTCGCCATGTATGACCCGGTCTGCGGATACCTCTCCTCTAAAATCCATGCTGAAGTGAGGAATACTTCATGTCCATACAAAACTAGCTATTCAGTTTTACCATGATAAATCGGGTATTAATGTTTTCTTGTTTTTCGCAGCGATTTTAAGTGTCGGCAATAGGGAATGTCAAGCAAGCCCACTCCTCACCTTGGTGGGGAAGAGTGGGCAAGCGACACGCGCAAGGCCGCCCTTCGATTGAACCACTATCGAACCGAAAACCTCGGTGAGCCATTTCGTGGCGGACCGTAAAACGCCCCCTTTTATCGGCCTGCCTTAAACCGACTCGTCAAGCCAGACGCCCTCGTAAATGACTTCTGCCGAACCGGTGAGGTTCACCGTATCATCGTCCTGCCAGACCACTTGCAAGGTCCCGCCCGGCGTCTTCACGCTGACCGCACGTTCAGTATAACCATTCAACATCGCGGCGATGGCCGCCCCGCATGAACCCGTGCCGGATGACAAGGTGCGCCCAACGCCGCGCTCCCAAAATCGCACTGCGATTTCATCGCGGGAGTTGACCTGCACAAACTCCACGTTGGTGCGAAACGGAAACGCCGGATGATGTTCCAACAACGAACCCAGTTCGTCTATGTTGAACTCTTCGAGACGCGAAACGAACACCGAGCAATGCGGATTGCCCATCGAAGTGCAGGTGATTTCCTGTAGGTCGCCGCCCATAATCAACGGGTAGCTCACGACGCGCTCAAGCGATTCGTCCAAGTGCATGGGGATTTCAGCGCTGGCAAGTTTCGGCTTGCCCATAGCGAACTCAAAATCGAAGCGCCGACGGTCGCGCCTGACCAGCCGACCGGTCTTCACCCCGGCAATCGTTGCAATGCGAATCGCAGGTTCAGACCACAACCCCTGATAATAAAAATATGCCGCCACACAGCGCGTGCCATTGCCGGAGATTTCGGCTTCGCTGCCGTCGGCGTTGAAGATGCGCGAGGCAAATTCCGCTTCGTCGTGCGACGTTGCAGCGACGAAAACCACGCCGTCAGCGCCCGCGCCGTAATGACGTTCACAGATCGTTTGTGCCAGTTTTTCAGGGCTTTTTAACCGTTTGACATCGCCAACGGGAATGATGAGGAAATCGTTTCCCAGTCCTTGAAGCTTAGTAAATTTCATAGTGTTCTCTTGCCCTGAGGTGAAAACATAGTGGCGCTGAAAGTTTTCCGACGCGGCGGAAAATTACAGCGGAAAATTAATGACGGCAATCGCCTTGACCGGTCTTGGTGGCTGTGATACCTTGCCGTTTCCTCATAGGATTTCAGGAAAATCTGAAGGAGAAAGAAATGCCAAGCCTCCAAGCGCGTACTCCCATGCATGGATTTCGTCCCTTGCTGCTCGTCAGCCGAGCCCTTTCGTTTTCGCTCATCACGTTTTTGCTGTGCGCCGGTTGGGTCGGAGTTTGTTATCTGAAAAGTTCCCGCGACAATCGCAGCAATGTGAGCAACTTCAAATCTACCGCTAATGCTTCTGCGACCACTCCCAATCCAGTTTCCATGAATGTCAATCAACTGGCTGCTGCTCCTGCGGAAGCGGAAAAGCCGGAAGCCAAACTGGTCTTCTTCTGTTCTGCGGATAAAGAGCAATATCATTTGGCCAAACATCTCACTGCACATTGCGCGCGCACCGCTTTAAGCGAATCGGCGGCGGTCGAACGCGGCCTCAAACCCTGTCCGCTCTGTTTTCCGAAATAAGCAAAAAATCTATTGCCCTCAAGCCAGGCTGAATCAGCGGTTGCCAAGGGTTCAGCCTGGCTTGGTCGGCGTTGCGAAAGGCCACGTCACTGCGCCATTGAGCGCAAAGGCATGGTGCTTTCATCAAAATGCGTGATGGCGCGAATCTCTTTGAAGCGCGAATGAATTTCTTCGTGCGTCAAGCTTCGCGTTCTATCGCAACTGAATTGCTCGACATTAAACGAGGCCATCACCGAGCCGTAAATAATCGCCCGGCGCATGGTCGCTTCGTCCGTAGCGTCTGCCGCTGCCACATAACCCATAAAGCCCCCGGCAAAAGTATCGCCCGCTCCGGTTGGGTCAAATACATCTTCCAAAGGATAAGCAGGGACCGCGAAGTACGAATTTTCCGTGAACATGGCCGCGCCGTATTCGCCGCGCTTCACCACCAGGCGTTGCGGCCCGAACGTCAGAATGCGTTTGGCGGCGCGTATCAGGTTCGCTTCTTTGGCCAACTCTCTGGCCTCTGCATCGTTGATGATCAACACGTCTATGCCTTTGAGCATCTCCAGCAATTCCGGTTTGGCGCTCTCGATCCAGTAATTCATGGTGTCCGCCGCCACCAGTTTAGCGCCGACCTGCTGGCGCACTTCGGTTTGCAATTGCGGTTGAATGTTGCCCAGAAACACATACGGTATGTGCCGCGCCGCCTCGGAAAGTTTCGGCTTGAAATCGGCAAATACATTCAACTGCGTGTCGCGGGTATTGGCGACGTTCAAATCAAAACCATATTCGCCGCTCCAGAAAAAACACTTTTGCCCTTTGATACGTTCCAGGTCGGAAAGATCAATTTGACGTTCGTGAAAGACCGCCTCTTCGGCGTCTCCGAAATCATCGCCGACGACCGCGACCACGCGCACCTCAGTAAAAAAAGAAGCGGCGACGCTGAAGTACGTCGCCGACCCGCCTAAAATATGTTCCTTCTCTCCAAAAGGCGTTTTGATAGAATCAAACGCTACCGAACCGACTACCAGAATTGACATGAAAAAATCCTCTCATTTATTGGGTTTCAGTTTTTCCAACTGTTCTTTGGCCTTTTTCGCAAATTCGCTATCGGGAAACTCCTTCAACAATTTGTGGTAAAACTCCTGAGCTTTGTCCGGCTCATTCAATTTCACATGAGCTTCGCCCATCCAGTAAAACACTTCATCCACACGCGAAAAATTTGGATAGGTGTCCAGAATTTCCTGCAACCGATCAAGGCCGCCTTTGTATGCTTTGCGTTTGCTGATAGACCAGCGAGCAACTTCCAGATTGTGTTTCGCTTCGAGTTCCCGCACCTTGTCCCGTTCTGTTTCAAATTTCCCTTTGGCGGGACCTTGCGCCAGAATCGCAACACTGGTGATGCTGAAAAACAATAGGGCCAGAAAAATCTTCGCACTTCTGATTGACTGCATACTTCCTATACCTCGTCCTGCAAAATCATGATTGATGGCTATGGCAACAGTTCATCAACCGGCATCGTCCAACCCGGCACGGCGGGTTCGGCTTCGGCGATTTCGCCTCTTCGATAAATTGTCGGTGCCTCGGCAGTCGCAGCGCGATAGACGCGCACTACATCGTCGCCGAGTAAATCCACATCCCTGACCACCAAAGTTCCGGCGGCGAAATAGTCCCGCCGTTTGGCCTTCATATCGCGCTCGGCCATTGCGCCGTAATCGTTTTCACTGCGAACCTCGACGGCAAACACCGACGCTCCTTCGAGAAACTTCATGGCCGTAGGGGAGCGCCCGTGTACCACTGGCCGCATCTGGGCTGAAGGAATTTCGATTGGGCAAATTGACGATGAATCCGGCATTGTCCGGCACGGCATACCCACCACCCTGCTGATCTTCGTGATTGGCCAGACTGCGAAAAATTTTGCCACTGGCTCGGATGGGCAGCCACCCTGTAGGACTCGTTTGTACCACTTCTCCGTTGACCATTTCCGCTTTGCCATTTTCCGGTATTTGATAGAGGTCTTCGCTGGTCGCATTTGCCGTGGTACTCATAATCGAACTCCTCGTCTCACTCGACATACTTGCCGATGATCGCTTGCAAGCGCTCTTTAGCTTCCGGCGTAATTTTATCGCGCTGGGTAATAATAGCATTTTTCAGTGAATGCTTAATATCGCATTCCGGCGCTTCTTTGGCCAAACGCTCGATGGTTCCGGCCATGATGACCTGAGCGTTGCGGGTGTTTTTGGTCAAATACTCGATGACCATATCTACGGTGACCGAATCGTGGTCGGGATGCCAGCAATCATAATCGGTCACCAGCGCCATTGTCGCATAACAAATCTCGGCCTCCCGCGCCAGCTTGGCCTCCTGCAAATTCGTCATGCCGATCACCGACATTCCCATCGCCCGATAGACCTCCGATTCCGCTTTGGTGGAAAAGGCCGGCCCTTCCATGCAGACGTAAGTGCCGCCGCGATGAATGTCTATGCCGATGGTTTTCTCCCGCGCCACTTCTTCCATCATGTCGCACAGTTGATGACAGACCGGCTCGGCAAAGTTGACGTGGGCGACGATGCCGCCGCCAAAAAAAGTCGAAGCCCGTTGCCGCGTGCGGTCAAAGAACTGGTCTGGAAACACGATGTCCATAGGCTTGAGTTCGGCGCGCAAGGAACCGACCGCGCTGGCCGATAAAATCCATTCGACGCCGAGCATCTTCATGCCATAGAGATTGGCGCGGAAGGGAATTTCCGTAGGTGTCAACAGATGTCCGCGTGCATGACGCGGCAGGAAGGCAACGCCAACGCCGTTGAGGTTGCCGACGATGAAGGCGTCGGATGGTTTGCCGAAAGGCGTGTCTAAATAGACCTCTTCCATATCGGTAAGCCCTTCCATTTGATAGAGGCCGCTGCCGCCGATTACACCAATTTTGATTTGTGCCAAAATATTTTTCTCCTGAAGGTTATTGAATTTGTCTGCATGATTTGCGCTCCTCTTGCTGAGGCCAACAGCGGCAGTATAGCGGCTGTCGTTTATTTCAACAGCCGATACACTGCCGCTGTTGGATGAAATTCTTGCCGCGAGATTTCGTGATAGGCGACTTCGCTGTCGTAGTAATTCGCCATCTTCACAAAGCGCATACCAATCTTTTCCAGCACGCGCAGCGACGCCAAATTTTCGGGATAGGCTACGGCGACAATGCGTTCGAGTTGCACCTCGGCAAAGCCGTAGCGCAAGGCGGCGGCGGCGACTTCCGTAGCGAACCCCTGATGCCAGTATGGTTGTGCCAGCGTATAACCGAGTTCCACTTCGGAGGTATCTTCCAGATAACTCAAGCCGCACAAGCCGATGATGGTATCGTCCTGCTGCTGGGCGACCGCCCAGCGCCCGAAATGATGGACGCGCCAGTGTTGATGAATTTCGCGTATGACCTCTTTGACCTCGCCTCTGGATTGCGGCCTGCCATCGCCAATGTATTTCATGACTTCGGGGTTGGCCCTGATGCGCGCAAGCTCGTCTATGTCATCCGGCCTACAGGGTCGCAATCGCAATCTGGCAGTCTCAATCTCAGGCATAGCAGTTGTGCATCTTGAATGCAGGTGTGAAGGATGTCGCCCGTTGGTTTATGCCCATAAGGTTGAAGCGTCGCGCCGATTGGGGCTGGGGGAAATGTAGCGTTTTCCTCAGCCCCAATCGGGAAGTTGGCTTATTTCTTTTTGTCTTTTGCGGCAGCCGGTTTTTCATTTTTACTGGCCGCCGGTTTTTGCGTCGGTGGCGGAACCGGCATCTGTTGCGCGCCCCCGTCAGGAGTCGGCAATTGCATCTGCGGTTGCGGCTCCATCGGTTTGGGCGTCACGTTGAAATCTTCGGCGACCTGCACGCTGCTCTTATCGGCAATCTCTTTGATATGGTCTTCAACTTTCTTCTGCTTGACCTTATCAGCGATCTGTTTTTTCGTCGCTTCATCGTTGAGCGGTTTGATGCGATGATCTTCCACTTTGATGATGTGAAAACCGAAAGAGGTTTCAACCAGGTCGCTGATTTCACCGGGTTTGAGCGCGAACGCCACTTTATCGAATTCGGGAACCATCGCGCCTTTGGCGAAATAACCTAAATCGCCGCCTTTGGTTTTCGAGACGGGATCGGCGGAATACTCTTCGGCGAGTTTGGCAAAATCTTCACCTTTGCGAACCCGGTCTAAAATTCCTTGCGCCTTTTTGCGAGCCTCGTCTTTGCTCAGTGTCTTTGGTTTTTTGTCCGCCTCTTTTTTATCTTTGGCATCGGCGGCTGAAGGTTTATCCGATTCGGGTTCCGGCGACGTGCTGATTAAAATATGACGGGCGCGCACTTCTTCAAATTCATCTTTATGGTCGTTGTAATATTGCTCGATGTCGGCGTCGTTGACCAGTTTATCGCCATCCTGAAGATCGGTGATATAGGCGCGCGCCAGAACATTGCTGCGTTCCAACAGGGCGCGCAGTTGAAAGGCTTCGTCCTGATCGAGTTTGTCATTGCGTGCGCGTGCGGCAAGGATTTTAATTTGCGCGAACTCTTTCTTCATGCCCTCGGCCTGTGGTCCCTGCGCCTGCATTTTGAATTGCGGATTGGCATCCAGAAACGTGTCAAATTCTTTGGGATGATCGGCGAGATATTTGTTGACCTCATCATCTTCGAGTTTGACGCCGGGGTTCTTTTTGTCATAGGCATCGCGCAATGCCAGATCAGTTTGCAGCGTGATTTGCGACTGCACATCGGCCTTGTCGGCAAAGCCTTTCTGTTCGGCGACCTGGGCGATGGCCAGCAATTCTTTCAAGCGTTTGGCCAGCGTCTGTTTCTGTTCGGCGCTACTGGCCAGCGCCTGTTGTTGCGGCGGCGGCATGATTTCGCCAACCAGCACTTCCATATCGTGAGCGCTAAGATTATAAGACCGGCTGCCCACGGTTTTTGAATATTTCTGTGAAAACAAGAGTAGGGCAGCGAGAACACCGACAACGGCGATTGCTGCAATAACTTTGCCTGATAGTTTCATGTAGTCTCCTTTGATATAGCCTGTAAAAATTCCGTTTGCCAGTGAATGATTCCGGTCAATGGTCTTTTACTGTTTCGGACAATTCGATGAGAACGCCATTGGCGCTCGCTGGATGCAGAAACGCCACCCGCTTGCCTTCTGCGCCGCGTCGCGGATAACCATCCAGTATTTTGACGCCCTGCGCCTTTAACGCTTCCAGTTGGGTTTCCAGGTTTTCGACCTCGTAACATATATGATGCAAGCCCTCGCCGCGTTTGGCAAGGAAACGCCCGACCGCGCTGGCTTCCGAAAGCGGCTCCAGCAACTCTATGCGCGACTCGCCCACCGGCAGCAAAGCGACCTGTACACCCTGATCGTCAACGGTCTCGGTGGCGGTCAGTTCAAGCCCCAGCGCGTCGCGATAAAATTTCAGCGACTCGCTGATCGAACGCACCGCAATTCCCAGATGATCAATTTTCATAGTCGTCCTCGGTCTTGCCTTCTTGGCGGTCTCTTGCAGGCAAGGCGCTTCGTGCCGCCCGCTGTAGGTTTACCAGCCAAGAACTTTTTGTAAGATTTCTTCCACCACCGTATAGGGGTCTAGTTTGCGTTCGGCGACGGCCTGCGCCGCGCTTTGCAACTCACTTTCGCTGGTGCCTTTCTGCAAAGCCAATTGTAAAAGTTTATCGCGCAGCAATTCAATGATGCGATGTCTAGCAATGTTGGCGCGGCGTTGACTGGCCTGCTCGGTATTGGCAGCGATGTATTCTTGATAGCCGGAAATCGCCGCCGCCAGATTCTCCAATCCTTTGTCTTCGGTCGCTACGGTCTTGATGATGAGCGGCGTCCAGCCATCGGCGCGTTCGGAAATGGACAGCAACATTTCCAATTCCCGTTCGGTTCGCAAGACGCCATCGCGGTCGGCTTTGTTGATGGCAAATACATCGCCGATTTCCATAATGCCAGCTTTGATGGCTTGTATATCGTCGCCCATTCCGGGAACCAGAACTACTACGGTAACGTCTGCGGCCTTGACTATATCAACTTCATCTTGGCCGACGCCAACTGTCTCTATGATGATTTTGTGATAGCCTCCGGCATCCAGAATCGCTACCGCATCAACCGTCGCACGCGCCAGCCCACCGAGGTTGCCACGCGATGCCATGCTACGTATGAAGATGCCTGCGTCCGTAGCCATATTCTGCATACGGATTCTATCGCCGAGAATCGCGCCGCCGGTGAACGGACTCGAAGGGTCAACGGCGATGATGCCGACCTTTTCATTTTGCTTGCGATAATGCGTCGCCAGCCGATCAACCAACGTGCTTTTGCCCGCACCGGGCGCGCCTGTAATGCCGATGACCAGTGCCTTGCCGGTGTGCGGAAACAAGTCTTTCAGCAGTTGCACCGATTCGGCGCGACCATCTTCGACATTGCTGATGGCGCGGGCGATGGTCAATTTATCGCCGCTAAGAATTTTCTCAATCGTCATGGTTTTATCTTCCGTTTAGAGGCAGTCTTAGACCGCCGTGTGCGTTCCTTCATTGAGCGGTCAAAAGACCGCTTCTAAACGGAAATTTCACAAATTCATCTAGGCTCGCAAAAGTTGCCGGGCGATCACCGTGCGTTGAATTTCGCTGGTGCCTTCGCCGATGGTGCAGAGCTTGGAATCGCGCCAGAATTTTTCCGCCGGATAATCTTTGATGTAGCCATAGCCGCCGTGAATCTGCACGGACTCTTCGGCGACGCGCACCGCCACTTCGCTGGCATAAAGTTTGGCCATAGAAGATTCTTTAGTGACGATTTTGCCTTGATCTTTCAACGCCGCAGCGCGCCAGGTCAACAGCCTTGCCGCTTCCAGTTCGGTAGCCATATCGGCCAGCTTGAATTGAATGGCTTGAAATTCGGCAATCGGCTTGCTGAATTGATGGCGTTCTTTGGCGTATTTGACGGCGGCTTCATACGCCCCCTGCGCGATGCCTAACGAAAGCGCGGCAATCGAGATGCGTCCACCGTCCAAAACTTTCATCGCCTGTATGAAACCCTGGCCTTCCTGCCCGATCAAATTGTCATCGGGAATGTAGCAATCATCAAAGACCAGCGCCGCCGTATCGCTGGCGCGCATTCCCAGCTTGTTCTCTTTTTTAGCGACCGAAAATCCTTGGGTGCCGCGTTCGATGATAAAGGCCGAAATGCCGTGCGTACCGGCGGTGCGGTCGGTGATGGCCAACGCCACGGTGGTGGCGGCAAAAGTGGCGTTGGTGATGAAATTTTTGGAACCGTTCAAAACCCAGCCACCGTTTTTCCGCACCGCGACGGTTCGCATAGAACTGGCGTCGGAACCCGAACTCGGTTCGGTCAAGCCCCAAGCGCCCAGGTATTCGCCTTTGGCAAGCGGCAGTAAATATTTGTGCTTCTGGGCTTCGCTGGCGGCGATGTAGAGGTGGCCGGAACAGAGCGAATTGTGTGCCGCAATCGAGAGCGCTATGGAAGGGTCAACGCGCCCCAGTTCTTCGATGATGGTGGCGTATTCGATATAGCCCATTCCTGCGCCGCCGTATTCATCGGGAAAGATAATGCCCATCAAACCGAGTTGCGCGAACTTCGGCAGTAACTCGATAGGGAAGTGTTGCGACTCGTCCCATTCCAAAACGTGCGGACGCAATTCGGCCTCGGCAAATTCTCGTATAGATTGTTTGATTTGTTGTTGCTCTTCGTTCAATTCAAAATTCATAGTATGTTTTGCTGCTTGACCCCTCAATGACGATTGCCTCAGAACAAGTGATTGTACACATCGAAACGAAAAAAATCATGTGCGGTAGAAGGCTGCGAGAAATCTTCGAGTGAAGCGAGAGGGTAAGGTTTGTAGCCGACCGTTGTTCCCCTGATTAACGATAACTCGGTCGGGTAGCAAATATAATGAAGGTAAAACTATGGTTACTGACTAGGCGTTTCCTTGGCAATTGGGCGCGAACGCTGTCGTTTGTTTCATCAACCTGTTACCTCGCGCCAAGCCGCCAAGATTCGCAAAGATTTTTCTTTTCCCTCGCCACCTCAAGGTTGGAAGGTAACCAATGATTTCCAGAAAACTCATAAGGATTTGACTACGCAAAGAGGTGCGACTTACACTTACCTACCGTTCGGTAAGTTATTCATTCACGCCGGGAATTATGCGACGACGATTGAACAAAATCATGCTAGGAGTTGGTGACATATTCACCTTCGTATTCAAAGCTAAAGACCACAAAACGACCTCATCATAAGGAGAATTCATCATGGCAGAAGCGGTAATTTTAGACGCGATTCGCACGCCGATTGGCAGATTCAACGGCGCGTACCGCGAAACCCGCCCGGATATTTTATTGGCGCACGCGCTTGAATCGCTGGTTAAACATTCGGGCATCGAGAAAAATAAAATCGAAGACCTCTTGATCGGCTGTGTGACGCAAATCAACGAACAGGGCATGAACATTGCCCGCCGCACGGCTTTACTGGCAGGCTTTCCCATTGAAGTGCCGGGCGTGGCGCTCAATCGCTTTTGCAGTTCCGGGCAACAGACCGTGCATTTCGCGGCGCAGGCCGTCGCCGCAGGTGATCATGATTATGTCATCGCCGGGGGCGTCGAAAGCATGACGCGCTGTCAAATGGGCAGCGATGGCGCGGCGGTGTGGAAAGACATTTATCTTTCGATGAAGGAACAGCACGACCTCGTGCATCAAGGCATCAGCGCCGAACTGCTGGCCGATAAATGGAACATCAGTCGCGCCGAAGTTGATGACTATTCGGCGCAAAGCCATGCCAAAGCTGCCGCCGCCGCCAGAGAAGAAAAGCATACCGAAATCGTTGCGACTCCGGCGCTCGACGCCGAAGGCAAACACCTTGCGCTGACCCGCGACGAAGGCATACGCGAATCCATCAACCCGGAAAAGATGGCTGCGTTGCCGACCATCTTTCGCCCCAACGGTGACGGCGTAGTGACCGCCGCCAACTCCAGCCAGATTTCCGATGGCGCGGCTGCCGTGTTGATTGCTAACCGTGAAGTCGCCGAAGCCGAGGGCTTCAAACCACGCGCCCGTTTTCGCGCTCGCGTCGTCGTCGGCTCCGATCCGACTTACCAACTCGATGGCGTGATTCCCGCCACTGAACTGGCTTTGAAAAAAGCTGGCCTTGCGCTCTCCGACATAGACCGTTTTGAAATCAACGAAGCCTTTGCGACCGTCGTGCTGTCGTGGGCGAAAGCCTTGAATCCCGACCTGGAAAAAGTCAACGTCTGGGGCGGAGCCATCGCCCACGGCCATCCCTTGGGCGCAACCGGCTCGGTGTTGATGGCGAAATTGCTGGCCGGACTTGAATCATCCGGCGGACAATTCGGCCTGCAAGTCATGTGCGCCGGTCACGGCATGGCTACCGCGACGATTATCGAGCGATTGTGATTAACGGAGTAGGGGAGAAAGGGAGAAGGGGAGACCGGGAGACCGGGAGACCGGGAGTATGCGTTATCTTTTCTCATCATTCTTCATCTTCAGGAATCAATTTTTCATTTCCAGCTTCATGAGGTAATTTTTCATCGTCATCATTTTTACAGGAGAGTGAACTTATCATGGAAATCAACGGCAAGACCTTTTTCATTTCAGGCGGCGGCTCTGGCTTGGGCGCTGCAACGGCGCGGGCGTTGGTTGCAGGCGGCGCGAAAGTTGTCATCGCTGACATTAGCGAAGAGAACGGCAACAAAATGGTTGCGGAATTGGGCGAAGACAAAGCCAAATTTGTCAAAGCTGATGTCTCCGATGAAGCAAGCGTGCAAGCGGCAGTTGATGCGGCGGTTGCCTTTGGCGAATTGCGCGGCGCGATCAATTGTGCAGGCATAGGCACTGCCGAAAAGACGGTGGGCAAAAACGGCGCACATCGTTTGGCGACTTATCAAAAAGTCATACAGGTGAATTTAATCGGCACCTTCAATGTGCTGCGACTGGCGGCGGCGGCGATGGCAGCAAACGAAGCCACTGCCGCAGGCGAACGCGGCGTCATCGTCAACACCGCATCAGTCGCCGCATTTGACGGACAGATCGGACAGATTGCCTACTCGGCTTCCAAAGGCGGCATCGTCGGCATGACGCTTCCCGCCGCTAGAGATTTAGCCAGCTTAGGCATTCGCGTGATGACCATCGCGCCGGGCATTTTCGATACCCCGCTGCTCGGCTCTTTGCCTGAACCTGTACGCCAATCGCTAGGCGCACAAGTGCCTTTCCCGTCACGCCTAGGGCGACCTGATGAATATGCCGCTTTAGCCAAACACATCATCGAAAACGAAATGCTCAACGGCGAAGTCATTCGCCTCGACGGCGCGATTCGCATGACACCGCGCTAAGTAGGTAGGCGAAAGTTTTTTGAAAAATAATCACAAAAAACCATTGTTTTTCAGGCTTTTTAATCAGTTTTTTAAAAGATATACGCAAACCTACTTAGCAGAAAGGGAGTGAGGGAGTAGGGGAGAAAGGGAGACCAGAAAATCCCCCATCTCTCTGCCTCCCCTTCTCCCTGTCTCATCTTTTATGGAGGAAAAAAATCATGGCAGACGCGATGCCTATCAAGGCTCCAAAGTCTTTTCAGATGCCGCAGATTCCGACGATTGAAGACCCCGCCGAGGAGCGCCTTCATCGCAAACAAAAACTGGCCGCCGCCTTTCGCCTGTTTTCAAAGTTCGGCTTTGATGAAGGTGTAGCCGGTCACATCACGGCGCGTGACCCGGAACGTCTGGATCATTTCTGGGTCAATCCGTTCGGTATGCACTTCTCTCATGTGCGAGTTTCGGATTTGATTCTGGTCAATCATCAGGGCGAAGTCGTCGAAGGCGAGTACCCGGTGAATGGCGCGGCTTTCGCTATTCATTCGCAAGTCCATCAAGCGCGACCCGATTGCGTAGCCGCCGCTCACGCGCATTCGCTGTACGGCAAAACCTGGTCATCGCTTGGGCGACTGCTCGACCCTTTGACGCAAGACTCTTGCGCCTTTTATGAAGATCATGGATTGTTCGATGATTTTACCGGGGTGGTCTATGACCTCGAAGAAGGCAAGCGAATTTGCTATGCGTTGGGCAATCGTAAAGCGGTGATTCTTCGCAATCACGGCTTGCTGACCGTTGGCGGCACGGTTGACGAAGCGGCTTGGTGGTTCATCACTATGGAGCGCACTTGCCAATCGCAATTACTGGCGGAGGCTGCCGGAGAGCCTATAAAAATTCGTCACGAACACGCGGCCTTGACGCAACAACAAGTCGGCACACGCATGGCAGGCTGGTTTCAATTTCAACCGCTCTATGCGCGCATCGTCAAAGAGCAGCCCGATTTGTTGGAGTAAGCGGCAAGCGGTTTGGCAAAACGATAGCTTTTTAGGCCGAGGCGGTTTGGCCATTCATCTGAATCCCCCAACGGCAGTTGGGGGATAGTTAAAGTCCAACCTACACCACAGGCAAGCAAAGTTTTTTTCAATCCCTCCAACGGCAGTTGGGGATGCTTAAAGTCCAGCCTACATCGCAAGCCACTAAGGATTGAAAATAAAACAATTTCACCAACTGGTTGCAGGCAAGTTAGATTCACCTGATAAATACGGCTGTGGGTGTCAGAGCTTGGTAGAGGTATTTAATTTTCAATCCTAAGCTTTTTTTTCAATCCCCCCAACGGTAGTTGGGGGATGCTTAAAGTCCAGCCTACATCGCAAGCCACTAAGCTTTTTTTTCAATCCCCCCAACGGTAGTTGGGGGATGGTTAAAGTCCAGCCTTGAGCCTCGGGCAAGGTTGGACTTTAACCAT
>JACQDB010000070.1 GCA_016201275.1 Acidobacteriota bacterium | reverse complement strand
GGGTGCAGTGTTGGCGGAATATGTGACCTTGGGTTCGCAACAGATCGCCAAGATTGAAGCGGGAGTGACGAGCTATTTCCTGAACGATTCGTTGAGCGCCAGAGTGGTGCTGAATTCGAGCGGCGTGGTGATCGGCAGACAAGCGCCCTTGCCCTATGGCGACGCGTTGGAGGTGAGCGAGACTCGCCACGCTTTTGATAAGGCAGCACAAAAAAGAAAGACCAGCGATTGCGTAACCGCTGGTCAAAATTCGCTAATTGATTACGGCCTACTGCATAGGGCTTATTGCTGGCGATTGCTTACCGTAGGCGCTCGTCGCTGTGTATGCGGCCATCAAGGATGTGCAGCACGCGATGGGCGTGTTCGGCGATGTCGTGTTCGTGGGTGACGAGAATAATCGTGTTGCCCTGTTTATGCAGCTCGTCCAACAACCCCATGATCTCCTGCGAAGTTTGCGAGTCGAGGTTGCCGGTCGGTTCGTCCGCCAGAATGATGGACGGATTGTTGACCAGTGCGCGGGCGATGGCGACACGTTGACGCTGGCCGCCGGACAATTCGTTGGGCTTATGATTCATGCGGTTGGTGAGGTCAACGCGCCCCAAAGCGAGTTTCGCCATCTCTATGCGTTGGGTGCGCGAGGTGCCGTTGTAAATTAACGGCAGTTCGACATTATGCAGAGCTGTGGCGCGTGGCAACAAGTTGAAGGTCTGGAACACGAAGCCGATTTCTTTGTTGCGTATGTGCGCCAGTTCGTCATCATCCATCTCGGAGACCAGTTTGCCGTTGAGCCAATACTGCCCGGAGGTGGGCGTATCCAGGCAGCCAATCAAATTCATCAAGGTGGATTTGCCGGAACCCGAAGGCCCCATGATCGCCATGTATTCGCCGCGCTTGACTTCAAAGGAAACGCCGCGCAAGGCGTGTACTTCTTCCGCGCCCATCACGTAGGTTCGCCACAAATCATCGGTGCGAATTACGGTGTCGGCATTGGGCATCGCGTAGGGGATGTCTATCGCGCTATCAAGAACCGCCTGTTCTACTACCATGTTGTCGCCTCTGTCTTTCTTGGTCTCGTCCACAGTTAATCAGCCTGTCTATTTCGTTTCCGGTGCTATCGGTTTGGCCTCGCGCTTAACCTGGTCTTTATCTTTCAAGTTGCGAAGCGTTTTGTAAGGGCCGGTGATGATTTCATCGCCGTCATTTAATCCGCTCTTGATCTCGATGTCCTGATCGCCTTTGATGCCGGTAGTCACAGGGGTAAATTGAGCGCGACCATCTTTGCCAAAAATGAAGACGCCTTCGACCTCTTTCTTTTTTGCGCCGCTTGTATTGCTGTTGACCGGTTCACTGGCCGACTTGCTGTCGCCGTTGGGCGCTTCACGCGGCACGATGGCCTGCAACGGTGCGGTGATGACGTTGTCGCGTGTAGCGGTGGTGATGACGGCGGTGGTGGACATTCCTGGGCGCAGTTTCTCGCGCACTTCCTGCGTCGGATTGAGTCGGATTTTCACCAGAAAATCACGAGCTTCCTGCGAGTTCGCGGATTGCGAAGTCGTAGATTGACCGGAGCGCGTCACTGCCGATGCGCCTTTTTCCACTACGTCGCCATCTATCTCGATTTCGCCGAGCGCATCCACTTTCACTTTCACTTTTTGCCCGACCTGAACATCGGCGATGTCGGTTTCATCCACTTTGATTTCAGCGTTGATTTGCGACATATCGGCAACCGTCAGCAACGGCGAAGAAGAAAAATTGGCGACCACAAATTGCCCGACCTTGACCGGCAGATACGAGACGACGCCATCAATGGGCGAATAGCGCGTGGTTTTTTTCAACAAGTCGGATTGAATGTTGAGTTGCGCCTGGCTTTGTTTGACGCGCGCTTCCGAAGCGCGCAGATTGGTTTTGGCGCGCTCAACGGCAAGCTCCGAATCTTTGACCTGAACTTTCAACTGATTGACTCTTGATTCATTCGAGCGCACCACGGCTTTTTGCTGTTCATATTTCGAGCGTACCGAATCGAACTGTGATTTTGTGGTCAGCCCTTGTTCGACGAGTTGTTGATAACGATTGAGTTCGACTTCAGAATATTGCAGATCAACTTTGCTGCGGTCGAGGTCGGCTTCAGCGCCCGCCAGCGATGCCTTCATCTGATTGACATTGTTTTCCGCCTGTTGAATGCCGACCTGTTGATTGGCGACATCCACTTGACTGACGCGAACGCCGGCTTCGTTGACCTGCACCTGGGAACTGAATTGCGTAGGATCAACGCGCACCAGCGGCTGGCCTTTTTTAACCGGGTCGCCTTCGGTGACGTAAATCTGTTGTACGGTTCCGGCGACTTCGGCGGTCAGGTCGTAATAGCGTACCGGGCGTATATCCCCGGAGGCGGTAACTTTGGATTCGAGTTTGGCGCGGCGTGTGATGTTGGCGGTTTGAACGGCTTCGCCTTCTTTGTTTTTCAGACGCGATGAAATCAGCACGATGGCTAGTAATCCGACGACGGCTGCTGAGATAAAAATAATCTTCTTCTTGCGACTAATCTGCATTGTTAAAGTTATCCTCCGATGGATTGGCGATTGTGTAATCGCCTTGTAGTACGCCTCGCTCTTGGAGCAGGTTTCAATAATCTCAGATTGCGGTCAGCAAATACATAGCCAAATGAAATCATAGCGAGGACGCGAAGTGACTGTCAAAAAAATCGCGCCTGCATAGTGACCTAATCGTATGGTGCGGTTGGCTAGCCCGCGAAGTGGGCGCAAGCATAAAGCCACGGGCGTTAGCCTGTGGACGAATGCCCATTCGTATGGTTAGTCCGCCAAGCGAGTGATAGATAAGAGAATTGGTTCTTCGCTAGATTCTATAGACAGGTCGCTCCTGCGGAGCGAAACCGGCACAGTTAGTTGCCGGTCGAGCCTTACTTGTCTCGCACTACCCAACTTTCTACGAAGGGGTTGATAGCGCTGGGAGCAAAAAAAACGCCGATTGCTGAATTCAGCAATCGGCGCGAAGGAGAGAAACCGCGAAAGAGCTGCGGCGGATGACAAACTTCGTTTTATTGCACGCGGGTGAACAGGAAGCCTTCGGAACGCGTGCCGTCGGGGTTTCGCACCACGAGATTGACGGTCGCGCCGATTTCGATTTTGTTACCGGCTTTCTTGCAGCGCAGCGCTTGCGTCGGCGGGTCCCAGGTCACGGTCTTTTGATCCGCGCCATTCAATTCGACAATCGCGCCTTCTTGAAAATTGCTGCCGTTGATGAAGAGTTTGGGGCCGGAAATTCGGGCGCTGGTGATGATCGGTTTGGCAGCCGTGGAACCGCCACCTTGAATCGTGAAGCGTCCGCTTCGCACCTCTGTAGAAGTTCCGCTCTTGGTCGAGACCTGTATGCGAAGGCGGCCTTGTGTGGTCGGCGTATTTGGCACGCTCCAATCAAAGCCGGTGACGCTGGCATCCGAAGTCGAAAAAACTACATTGGTAATCGGGAAAGTTGCACCATCATCGGTTGAATAACGCGCTTCTATGAAACTGATATTGGTTTGACCTGTGGTATTGAAATTGACGCGCTGTAGCGCTCCGGCATTCAAGGTTTGCCCGTCGAGTGGCGATGCCAGGGTGATGCTGACCACTGAAGTCGGCGAATCCACTACCCGGCTGCTGTTGTAAATATAATCGCCTTGATTGTTGCCGTTGCCGTTGGCGGCATTGCCAGCGAAGTACAAGGTCACAGGGCCAACATCGGTGGAAGGCGCGGTCCAACTCACCTGCCAAGAGCGGCTGTTGCTAGTCGTCGGATTGGTGCCTTGCTGGGTGTGTTCTAGGTACTGGCGTCCGCCGCTTCCGGTCGGCGAGATCACTTGGGTGTCAGAGCCTAACGCAGCGAGGGTTCCGGCGCGATTGCCGTTGCCGTCTATGGCGGTCAATTGAAAGCCATACTTGGAACGTGCGGCTTGTTGTACGGTGACGGTCAAGGTGTATTGCTGCCCCGCTTGATACTGCGTCGGCAAGCCGCTGAGGGCGATGCTGCCCGGCCCGACGTTGGCGTTGACATAGGTATCATGACAATTGACACAGGTTCCGATGTCGCCCGGCGCGCCGGTGTAACTGGGTTCCGGCCCGGTCACCGAAGCATAAGCAATTAAGGGAACCGCGACGAGTATGATTAGAACTTGAATCTTCTGTTTTAGCTTTAATCGAAACATTGCCTACATCCTTTTTTCACACCTGCGTTTGGCTGCACCTCTGCCCTTGAACGATACGAAGGAGCAGGGGAAGCGCTTGCGCTATGTTGATCTGGAGAAATCCGCCAAGCGCCAAAGAGGTGAGGAGATGCTTGAGCTAACGGGCATCGGCGTGGTCAGCAAGATAAACCTTGGTGGCCATCGTCAATGCCCGATTCTCAATTGTGCTACTGGCGATTGGCTTACAAGAAACCGAGATTATCAAACCGCTGTCCGAGTACCGCTTGCGAATCAGTCGCTAACCACTTATCGAGAACCGTCGCATAGACGGAGCGGAAGTCGGTTGAAAATCTCATGTTGCCAGCGCTGTCCAAAGCAGTGGTGGCAAGCGAAGGTTGATCGCCGTAGAGTCCGCCTTTTACCGCGTTGCCGACAAGAAACATGGGGCTTGCGGTGCCGTGGTCGCAACCACTGGAAGCGTTCTCGTTCGGACGACGACCGAACTCCGAGTAGGTCATCACTAAAGTTTGGTCGCCGAGATTATGCGCCACCATGTCTTTATAAAAAGCATCAATGGACGCCGAGATGGAACGCCACAAATTGTAGTGTTGACCAAGCAGCTTGTTCTTGTATTGATCGGCGGCAGTGCCGATCTGCTGCGAGTGGGTGTCAAAGCCGCCTATGGACAAATGAAAAACGCTGGTTCCCGGAATCGTGATGGCCAGTTGAGCAATCATCAGGAAGGCGTTGGCCAGCGCGTTATTTGCCGGATAGGTCGCCATACGGGTGTAAGTGCTGACCGCACTGGCTACCTGCAAGGTGCTGTCGAGCGCGCCTTTGCCTTCCTGCGCCAGCAACTGCGCGAAGCTTCCGGCAGCGTAGTCGCGGGTGTTGTTGGCCGTAAAGGTATTGAGTTTGTTGGTGCGGTCGCCGGTGAAGCGCGCATCGGTTTGAAAGGTGAAGGTAGCGAAACTGGAAATGCTCGGCACGACGACATCCTCGGCGTAGAGAATTTTGGGCAAAGCGCCTATGGATACAGCCGTCAATCCGGTTTGGCCTTTCAATTCTTTATCGGCATATCTGCCAAGCCAGCCTTTGCCAGCGCCGCTCAGGTTCGCTGTCATCCAAATGTCTGTGGATGAAAAATGCGAGAGGTTCGGGCTGGGGTAGCCGACGCCTAAAACGGCGGCCACTTTGCCAGCGTCATACAGTCCCTTGAGTTCCGACATCGCCGGATGAAATCCGAATTTGTCGTTGATGAGGAACGAGGTGCCGTTGACATTCAAATCGGTGTCCTTGAATCCCAGATTCGGGCGCAAGCTCAAATAGCGCGCATCGCTATAAGGAATCACCGTGTTGAGTCCGTCGTTGGCTCCGCCCAATTGCAAAACCACAATGATTTTGCGGCCTGATGCTGCGGCAGGGTCCTGCGATTGGGCAAACATCAGCTTGGGCATCAGGAGGCTTGCCGAAACCGCCCCCGCGCTGCGTTGAATAAATTGTCTTCTCGTGGTTGGCATAATTCTTCTTCCTCCTAATTCAAGCTGAATGCCGGTAGGCACATAATCTCGTGAACCAAACCGCGAACCTTCTTGTCCACGTTGGTATCGCTAATCGCCCAGGTGAACGAATTGCCCTGATCGTCGGTCTGCAAATAGCGGCGCAACTCTTTCACCGTGGCGCTTTCAACTTCCAATGGCCCCAAGAGGTCAAGGAATTTGCCGACCGTCTTTTTGACATTGGCGCGAGTGTAGGCCGTCAATTGTTCGGTGGTAATCCAGGCCCCTGCCGTCGGATTGTTCGGGCGGCTGGTGATGAATTGATTGGCAAAGTTGAAGCGTTCGAGTTGGGTGGCGGTGCTGACCCAACCGGCATTCAAATCCCAACCCGACACATCGGGTGGATCAAAGATTCGCATTCCCATGTTACCGGCGCGAGTGAAGAGCGTGGTCTCGCGTGTGGTCGAAGTGCCGGGCGCATAGTTGGCTTTCAACATTCGTACCGCGCCGACGACAAATTCCATAGGGTTTTTGATCAAGCCAAAACGCGCACGGCTGCTGAAGAATTCATCCGATTTGAAAATCGCGCTGACCAGTTCTTTGATGGAATGATTGGCATTCAAATAGACGTTGGCGAATTTATCTAGCGTCGCTTTATCAGCGCTGCTGTTGACATCTATCGGATAGACAAAGAAGTCAAAAAGTTTTTTGACCAGATAGCGCGCCGTCGCCGGTTTCGCCGAAACGAGCGTGATGATGTCTTCGCCGGTGTAATTGGCGGTCTGTCCGTAAACCGTTTTCGCGCCGTTATTGATTTGATTGGCGTCGGTGAAAAAGGAGTAGGCGAAGGGCGATTGACTGCCTGGGGTGCGACGGAAGCGCCAGCCCGAAAAACATTTGGCAATCTCTTTGACATCGGTTTCGCTGTAGTTCGGCTGCCCGGTCACCAGATCGTTGATGCCCATAGTGAACAACTCTTGCAACTCCCGCGCCCAATTTTCATTCGGCGCATTGCGCGTGCTGGTCGTGGTATCGAGAAACAATAACATCGCCGGGTCTTTGGCGACCGCCATCAACAGGTCGTCAAATCTGCCCAGCGCGTTCTGGCGCAGCGTCAAGTTCTGCACGTACATAAAAACGTCCTGCACTTTGGAAAGCGCATTGGCAAAATGGTTGTGCCAGAACAGCGTCATCTTCTCTTCAAACTGACGTTTGGAGACCACCATGCGGGTCGTCCACCAGCGGCGGATTTCCGCCTGATTGAATCTCTGGTTATCGCTAGGCCCAGCGGAAAAGTCGAAGCTTTGCGACAGCAGGGTTTCCATTTCGGTGTTGTCAATGCTGCTGTAATTGAGCAGATAGTCAACCGCCGCTTCCCTAGACCCTTTCGCTACAAGGGTATTGCGCTCGTCTTCGCTGCCGCCGAATCCCATTCTCCTTAGCAAATGTGCGGCTTCTGCATAATCAATACTTGCCATAGAAAACTCTCCTCCTTACTTTTTCGACGGCTAGTGGCCGTCATCATTGCAACCTCGTGGACGTTTCGGAAACCGGTTTGCCGTGATGAATTTCAGGAGAACATCACGGCCTGAGGTGGTCTTCGCGCCAACGACTTGCTCTTTGATTTCTTGGGTGCGAAAGGGGAGTGTGAGAATTCCCCGTTTGCTCAGACTGTAGTGGGGAGCCAAAAGTCTGAAAAGTTTTTCCAACTTCTCTTGTTCCAAACGCGCCGTCTGCGTCTTACGATTGCAACTGCCTTTGCCATTCGGCGCGGGTCGCAAAAGCGCTCGGCGAAAGCGCTCGCGCAATCGCCAATATGCCGTCCAAGTGATCTATCTCGTGTTGCAACAACTCCGCTAGATCGCCTTCCGCTTCAACCGTCTGCGGCGCGCCGCGTTCATCCGTATAAACCACTTTGACTTGCGCGGCGCGTTCGACTCTGACCAGTAAATCGGGAAAGCTGAAGCAGTCGTCCCACAACTCTATCTTCTGCTGGCTCGCCCAGATGATTTCGGGATTCACCAACGCCGCGCAAAATCCGGTCGGCTGCATACGAATAAAAATGGCGCGCTGCAACACGCCAATCTGCGGTGCAGCAATGCCGCGCCCATAGCCTGTGGTCTCGCGGAACGACGCCAGCGTGTCGCGCAAATCCGTAATCAGCGCCTGCGTAGCCGTAGCCGCAACCTCTTCGACACGCCGCGACCTTTGCCATAACAAAGGATTGCCAAGCTGTAAAATCTCTCGTCCGGGCATAACCTTCTGATACACTCGTCTGATGATTGCTAGGTATAATTTGGAGAGCCAAATTATACACCGTGCCAACCTGCCGACAAACACTAAAGAAAAAATTTCAGACTCTGTTCAACCGAGAAAGCCGATGTTTTCATACGACGCGCCCAGCACCGCCCGCGCCTCGGCGTTGAGCCAACGGCTTAAAATCGTCGCATAAACGGCGCGGAAATCCACCTTGAATTTCGGATTCCCAGCCTCATCCAATGCCGTAGCGGCAAGCGAAGGCTGCTGCCCGTACAACCCGCCGCGCACCGGATTGCCAATCAGGAACATCGGCGCAACGGTTCCGTGATCGCTGCCATACGAAGCGTTCTCGCCAGGGCGGCGACCAAATTCCGACCACTGCATAATCAATACCTCATCGGCCATGTTGTGTTCGACCAGATCATCATAAAAAGTTTTCACGCCCTCGGAAAAATAGCGCAGCAAGCGATAATGATCGCCTGCCAGTTTGTTGACCCGCCCGTTGTTGTTTGCAACCTGCGAGGCGTGATTGTCAAAGCCGCCCAACTGCACATACAACAAAGAAGCTTCCGGCATGGTGGTGATAATCTGCGCCAGCATCTGCAACGCCACCGCCAGAGGATTTTGCGGATTATAGCTCACCGATGATTGATAACTGGAAATCGCCGCTTGCACTTTTTGTGCGCTCGCTACCGATTCGAAAGCCGTGCGGTTGATCGTTCCTAAAAAACTGTCGGCTGGCAGCACGCGGGTCGCCGCCGTATTGAAGGTGTTGAGTTGATTGCGACTGTCGCCGGGATAACCTGGGTCGGTCAAAAAATTATAGAACTGAAAATTGATGATGTTGGGAATCACCAGCTTGTTAGCGTAAAACGTCTTGGGCGATTCGCCGCCGATAGAGGCCGCCGCCAGCCCCGCTTTGCCAAGTAAGGCGAGGTCTGCATATTTGCCCAACCAGCCCTGGCCTGCCAGCCCCGTGGTATCCGCCGTGTGCCATATATCCATTGATAAAAAATGCGACAGATTGGCATTCGGATAGCCAACGCCAAGCGTGATGGCGACTTTGTTTTGATCCCACAAGCTTTTGATTTCGCTCAACGCCGGATGCAAGCCAAACTCATTCGAGATGAGCGTTGAAATGCCGGACGCCGGTTGCAGATCAATATCTTTGAAACCCAGATTCGGACGCAGGGCTTGATAGCGCGCATCGGTGTAGGGAATGACAGTGTTCAAGCCATCGTTGCCGCCAGCAAATTGAATGATGACGAGCTTGCGTTTGTCGGTCTCTGCGGATTGTCCACGCGCTTCGCTTAACAACAGGCTGGGCAACACCAGCCCTACGGAAACCGCGCCCGCGCTGCGTTTGATAAACTCTCTTCTGGTTGTCGGCATACAAGCTCCTTTTCTATAAGCTTCCGCGAAATCGTTGACCTTTTGCTGGGCAACTCTTCTTAGCGCAGAGGACGCAGAGGACACGCAGAGGGGTGAGAATCCTCTGCGTGTCCTCTGCGTCCTCTGCGCTAAAAAAAATGCTTCATCAACCAAGCCCTCCAGCTTACGGTTCAATAATTGTCTCTTGCTCAATTCATCTGAAATTCTGCCAGACACATAAGCAAATGCAGCAGGCCGCGAACTTTTTTATCAATGGTGTTATCGTTGGGGACAAATTCAACCGCCGCGCCGCTGTCATCAGTTTGCAGATAAGCGCTCAACATCTTCACCGTCTTGGCCTCAACGGTGAGCGGCCCCAACAGCGAAAGAAAACTTCTGACCGTCTTTTTGGCGCTGCTTTTGGTGTATTTTTTCAACTGCTCGTGAAGGATGAAAACGCCTGTGGCATTGGGGTCGCCGATGCGCGTGATGGCGAGAAAATCGGCGAAGGTAAAGCGGTTCAACAGCCACGAGGTATTGATCCAGCCCAGATTGTTATCCCAACCGGCAACGCTTGGCGGATTGAACATCTCTTGTCCCATGATGGTTGCCAATTGCGCTGGAATGTTGGAACCGTTGGTGCGAAGGTTTTCGCCGGGATTGTATTTCGCCCCGGTCATCCGCATGGCTCCGACTACCAGTTCAATCGGCATCTTGACCAAAGCGTAACGCGCCCGCGCACTGAAGAATTCATCCGATACAAAGATGGCGCGCACGACTTCTTTCAGGGAATGATTGCTGCTCACATAAACATCGGCGAATTTTTCAATGATGGCTTTATCCCCAGCCGCTGAGGTCAACGGATGGACGAAGAATTCAAATAGCTTTTTGACCAGAAAGCGCGCCGTAGCGCGTTTGGCAGCGACCAGAGTGATGACATCTTCGCCGCTGAAATTAGCGGTTTGCCCGTAAATGGTTTTCGCCAGGTTGTCGTGTTCAGGAGGGTTGATGATGAATTGAAAATTGAACGGATTGGTCGCTGCATCGGCGCGATTGAGAAAAAATTTCCAGCCGGTAAAAGCCCGTGCGATCTCTTTAACATCGTCTTCGCTGTAGTTCGGCTGTTCCGTCACGACATCAAAAATGCCCATCGTAAACAATTCCTGCAATTCGCGTGCGAAGTTTTCGTTGGGGCTGTCTTTGATATTCAACAGGCCATCGAGCCAAATCAGCATCGCCGGGTCTTGCGCCACAGCGAGCAACAGATTGTCGAAACGGTCGAGGGCGTGCGCGCGCAGTTTGAGGTTCTGCACATACATAAAGCGGTCGTCCACTTTGGAAGCGGCAGTGGCGAAATGGTTATGCCAAAAGAGCGTCATCTTCTCTTCAAATGGCCTTTGGCTATGCACCATGCGGGTCAGCCACCAGCGTTGCAACTCGCTGCGATTGAATTTCGGGGTTTCATTGGGATTAGAAAAATCGAAACTGCGCTGCAACAAAGTGTCGAGCGCGGCGTTGTCGGTCTGTTGATAATTGATGAGGAAATCTACTGCGCCTTCGCGCCCACGATTCACTAAAGCGTCAATCTCTTCGGGGCTGCCGCCAAAACTCATGCGCCTTGCCAGATGCGCGGCTTCGTCATAGGTTAAGCTCGACATGGTTGCCATCCTCCAAACTCTAGTACGCGAAAATCATCTCTGTGAGGTGCAAAAAAATAAATCAACCAATCGTGGCACACAATAGAGGGGAGAACCAGGGGAAAAATACACCGCGTGAAAAATTACCGCGAGTCGGTTGCAGACCAGAAAATATGAGTCGAAAACGGCGCGAGTGCAGCCACGTTGAAGAGCGGTGCGGCAAAGAAAAATTGAGAGCCGAAGTGGTTAAATTCGACTCTCAAGCAAAGTAAGACTCAGATGAAGGAGGAGACAACTACGCTACTGCTGAGGAGATTTCGATTGCATTTTGGCTTTGAGTTCCGCTTGTTTCTTCAACGCTGCGGTGGCTTCTTCTTTGGTGATTTCGCCATCTTTGTTCAAGTCCAGCGCGTGAAAACTTTTTTCACTGGTCAACTCGTCGGGGGTGATTTTGCCGTCTTTGTTCTTGTCCAGATTGGCGAATAGTTGATTGACATCAACGCCGCCGGTCGCCTGGTTTGCTACTTCGTTGGCGACCTCGGTTGCCGCCTGATTGAATTGGTTCAACTCTTCACTGACCAGCGCGCCGTTTTTATCTTTGTCGAGCCGGGCAAACAGGCTTTTGATCTGCGCGAATTCGGCGCGGGAAATTTTCGCGTCATGGTCGGTGTCCAGGAATTTGGCCAGCGCCTCGCCGAGTCGAGGTCTTTGCATGAATTTCTTCCACTCGGCTTCATCCACAAAGCCGTCTTTGTTTTCATCGAAGCGATCAAACGCCTGCGCCATCGGTTCGGGAAATTCGTTGCGCGCCAGCTTGCCGTCTTTGTTTTTATCCAGATCGGCAAATTGCATGGGTTGAAAGCGCTGACCGCCGCCTGGCGGATTGCCGTGCTGCGCCTGCGGATTATTGTGTTGATTGACGGCTTGAAAAAAACGATTCAATTCCTCTAACGATAAATCGCCGCTCTTGTCTTGGTCGAGATTGTCGAACAAGCTTTCGAGGTTGGCGAACTCTTCAACGCTGACGCTTTGATCGGCATTGGCATCAAGGAATTTCATCAACGCTTCGCCGAATCTGGGGCCGCCGCCTGCGCCGCCGCGAAAGCGATTCATAGCATTATTCCACTCGGTTTCATCAACGAAGCCGTCTTTGTTTTCATCCAGGCGGTCAAAGAAATTGGCCATCATCTCCGGCATTTCGCTTTTGCTGAGTTTCTGGTCTTTGTTCTTGTCCAACTCGGCAAACGAAGGCATCTGCATTTGCATTTGGCGTCCGCCGCCAAAGCCGCCGGGCGGCATATGAGGCGGCGGCGCATCCTGTGCCACCGTCAAGGCCGCACCGCCGCAAAGGATTGCTGAGGTCAGAAATAGTTGCGCGATCTTTTTCATCATTTCTACTCCACTACGATTTTTGTTCCGACACCAGCGCCAACGCTTTCGCCTTTTTTCTTCCCGCTGCGGCACGCGACAAGCGGTGCGGCGACTGATGAAGGCGAAAGCGCTACTCAATCCATCAACCTCATCAGGCGCTAAAAGCTGAAGCGAATCGAGGCTTCAATGCGGCGCGGCTGCCCGGATAGATTGGCTCTGCCAAAGAACGGCGAAGTCAAAACGCCGTTGAAGAAATTAAAATTCGTATGGTTGAGCAGGTTGTTGGCGCGCACATCCAAGGTGAGATTATATTTGGTGCGGCTGTCGCCAAACATACCGCCGCGCATACCGCCACCGCTAAACCCGCCGCCCCCATGTCCACCGGGGCCGCCGCCACCGCGTGCCATCATCGAACCCACTTGATTCATGGCCTGCCCCATAGCGCTATTCGACTGGTTGTTGTTGCCGCCCTGATTATTGCGTGGCGTATTGCCCGACTGGTTGGGTTGTGGCGTATTGCCCGACTGATTGGGCTGCTGCGTATTGCCGCCATTATTGCTGCTGTTGGCAGACATACCGGGGAAACTGCCAATGGGTGGGCCGAAGCCGAAAGTTTTCGAGATGCCCAGACTGACGCTGACCTGGCCGGGACCATCGCCGAAATTGCGCGGAATAATCTGTTCTCCTGCACGAGGATTGGGGTTGAACACTCCGTAAGGCGTAACGATTGCGCCGGGGGCACCGACATTCGCAAACGCGGGGCGATCTGTGAAGATCGTATCAAGATTGTTGTCGCGTCCGGTGGTGATGTTGAAAGGGCGTCCCGATAAAATATGTACGAAAGGATTCAAGCGCACATTCCAGGGCAGCAAAACCGAACCGCCCACAAACACGGTGTGGCGAATGTCGAAACTCGAACGCCCATACTCTATGGATAAATCATAAGGATTAGCGGGCGAGGTGCCTGCGCCATCCGTATCGCTTTTGGTATGCGCGAAGACGTAGGTTCCAAACAAGGTGAACTTGCGGCTGAAGTTGGTTCGTAGGCTGAAGCGCAATTCGTTGCGATTGGACTTGCCAGTAGATTCATAAACCAGAATCGCGCCTTGCTCTGGTTGCGGCTTCACGCCATTGACCGGCGCATTGATATTGCGCGAACGGAAGAGGTCTGCGCCGTGACTGTAGGTATAAGTGATCGAGCCTGCCAATTTCAAAGGCAACTGGCGTTCATAGCTGACCTGCGCGAGGGATTGATACGGCGCTTTCAAATTGGCATCTTTTATGCGCGTGGTGATGCGTCCGTTGGTCGCGCTATTCAATGCTGACGGGATCGTAGGGAAGAAATCAGGGCGGGTGATAACCACGTTCTGCTGATGTATGCCGTCCGAGCGTATGGTGCTGGAGGTGATGCCGCTATCCAGGCGACTGTAGAAGATGCCGCCGCCGACACGCAGCGTGCTCTTTTTGGCTTTGTCCGGCACCCAGGCCAGCGCAAAGCGCGGCGCGATATTCCACTTGTCCTGCAAGTGCGTTTGAAATTCCTGTCGGATGCCGTAGGAGAGCGACAACCCCGGCGAAATGCGCCAATCATCTTGCGCGTATATGCCCATCTCCCATTGCGTGAAACCGATGAACGGGTCGCCGCGATTGATCGAAAATTGCGATGCACGGTAACCCGGCGTGTTGGTCACTACACGCCGATACAACTCTAAAGAAGAGATAGGCACAGGCACTGCATTGGGATTGGTTGGATCAATGACCTGGCCGTTGGCGTCAAGTGGACGCCCAGAGGCATCGCGTTCAAAATCACTGCCGAAGGTGAAGGTGCCGCCAAAATTCGCCTGATTCAGATTGTTCAATTTCGCGGCCTCGGCGCGAAAGCCGGTTTTGACGGTATGTTTGCCCCAGGTGTAGGTCACATCGTTGGTGGCTTCCAAGCCGTCCGTGCTGTTGTCCGCGAACAAGGAACCCTGATTGCCACCGGCATTGAACGCTTCAGAGACGATGATAGCCGGAGCGCGATTCAAGGCGCTGGAACCGGAACTGCGGCGATTGATTTGCAGGCGGAATTCGTTGACGGCGTGTTCGGAGGCAATCGTCGTCAGCGAAAAGCGCACGGTGTTATCTTTGGCAAAAGTAGTGGCGGCGCGCTCCGGCAGATCGAAATTGCCGACCTCCTGATTCTGTTGCCGCCTCTCGTTATAGCGATACTGAACGCCTATGGTATGCTTTTTTGACAGCAGATACTCCGAACGAATCGAGAAGTTCGTGCTGCGAGTGGGCTGCAATACGGTGGTCGAAAAAGGCGTGGCAATCAACGAACTCAACGGCAAGGTGATGGCATTGACATAGGCGTTATCATCCACTTCGCGCCGGTCCATATCCAGTGAAAAACCCCAGCGATTGCGAATGATCGGCCCGGTGAAACTGCCGCTATAATTGCGCGCTTGAAAAGGCGCTTTGGTCGTCGCGGTGGCTTGTCGGGCATTCAAAATATCGTCATTGAAATTGAAACGCATACTGCCGTGATAAGTGTCCGAGCCGGGCTTGGTGATGATCTCTATACGCATAGAGCCTTGCTCGGAAAATTCCGCAGAAAATGGATTCGAGTTGATCTTGATCTGCTGGATGGACTCTTTGGCAGGAATGCGTCCGCGCTCGCCGAAGCCGTTCACATAGACCGAGGCTTCGCCGGGACCGGCCATCTGTTTCAAGGTATCGAGCAAATCATCGGGGTCATCGGGCAGGGCTTCCAGCTCTTTGGGCGTCAGCACGGTAGCCGATAAATTTTTATCCGGCTCGGTGGAAATGCCTGCCGTGTCGTTTTTGACTTCGACGTTTTCTGAGATGAAGACCTTGAGCGGGACATTGAAATCGAACGAGCGTTTGTTGCTCAGGTCAAGCGGCTGAACGAATTTGGCAAAGCCTTCCACTTCCACCGTCAGCGTGTAGATGCCGGGCTTCAGGCCGCTGATTTTATAGCGCCCTTTGTCATCAGTGGTGACGTTGAACTTTTTGCCCTGGGCGTCTTCCAACACCACCGGCGCGGCGACGATGAAGGCGTTCTGTTCATCGGTGACGATGCCGTGTACTTCTACGGTCCCGCTTTGTTCTTCATTGCGAGCCAATGCCAATGGGCTGAAATTGGCCAGCAATAACAAGAGACTGAGCGTCATGGCAATACGTTGTTTCATTAGTTTATAGGTTTCCTTCATCTGCTGTTTTGCTTATCAATTTGCTTATCAATTTGCTTATCAAGGGGAAAAGAAAAATTGATTGGGGGTCAATGTTTCTGGCGTTCTTCTTCGCGTCGTTTGTCATCTTCTTCGATCATCTTCTCGAATTCGGGCAACTGTTTGTCAGTCAGTTCGGCGCGTATGCGGTCACGGGATTTTTGCCTGATCTCTTTGAAGCGCGGCTCGTACTCTTTGAATTTCGGCTCCATCTCTTTGCGGACTTCGCCGTACTGTTCAAAGGTTTCGTCCAAGATAGATTTAATGCGCGCCTCCTGTTCCGCATTCAGGCTCAGTCGGGTATCCATCTTTTTGATGATGACCTCCTGCGGCTTTCCACTTTTGGGCGGCGTCGCAGGATAGAGGCGCTGGTAAAGATTCATAGATAGCGCGCCTGCCGTGAAGCCTATGACAAAAATAGACAGCACCATCAAGCGAGCTTTGTTTTTGCTGATGTTATTTGTCATCATCTTTTTCTTCTCCGACAATGGTATCCAATACGTCGCTGGCGGTCAGGCCGCGCACTTTCGACTGCGCCTCCACGGTCTGCGGGTCTAAGCCTCGGTTAGGGGTTGGCGATTGATTCCACAACACCGTTGCGCCGATGATTAGCAGCAACAGCATAGCCAGCGCCGGTATCATTTGCCGCGCCGTCAGCCACAAGGTTGCCGACCACGACTCCTCGTTGTTGCTGCGCGTGAGGGAGAGGGGTTCGGGGCCGCGAGCAAGGCGCGCCTTCAGCGCCACGAAAAACTCTTGGCTCGGCTCGATGACTGTGGGCGAGGCCGCCAGATCGAAGGTCAAGCGCATCAAGGACGCCAGCCTGTACTCTTGCTTGCAAGATGAGCAATCGTTCAGATGCGCCTGTAGCGCCGGTTGGTCGGTTGCCGCGCTGGCCTCGTCGCGGTGGGTTTTGCTAAGGTCGGCGAAGCGTTGCCGGGCTGCCTTGCAACTGAGCTTCCTCTCTTGATTCATTTGCCTGCTCATTACGTTTTCCTTTGCGTTATAAAGCGCTACTCCTGCACGGGTAGTTTGCGGCAGTAGCGCTACTCCAATGACCAAAATTTTCGGTCATTTCTGATTTTTTAGATTGGTCTCGGCGTTGAGAACCAGACGCTTCATCGCCGCCCGTAACACGCGCCTGGCACGGAAGGCGCGGACTTTAATTTTAGATTGCCCCCAGCCTAACATCTCGGCGATTTCCTGCACCGAGAAGCCATCGCGGTCAAGCAGCACCAAGACGATGCGGTCTTCGGGGTCGAGTTTGGCGAGCAGCTTTTCGGCTACGTCGGCAGCGTCGCGCTGGCGCTCGAAACTGGCGTGCCGATCACGCGCCGCTTCCAGCATCTGCAACTCCAGCCATTCATCTTCCTGCTCGGTAAATTGCGGCGCGGAATTTTCCGAGCGCCGCCGTTGAGCGCGCAAATGATCATAGCAGGCGTTGACCGCGATCTTCGCTACCCAGGCTTCAAACGACCGCCCCAGCGTAAAGGTCGCCAGCGAAAAATACGAACGGGCGAACACTTCTTGAGCAATATCTTCAACCATGTCGCGGCGGCGAAAAAAACTGCCGATGATGCTGAAGACACGCGGACTGTAACGACGCACCAGAATCTCGAAGGCATCTTGATCGCCTGCGAGGATACGTCGAATCACCGCATCATCGTTTGTCGTGTCCACCGATTCGCCCCGCGTTACCATGCGATTGGTCGCGGCAGCTTGATTGCTATTGCTCACGCCGTCCTCTCGTCGGTTGATGAAAAATTTTTACGCCCATCGGAGATGGTATTTTACTATAAACTTGACTGTTTTGACTGAAGCGCAGGGATCTGGCTTTCGCTACAGCCAGATTAATGTAATGGCTTCAGGTTGGTTCAGCTTTTTCATCAACCGCCTAGCTGATGAAGCGCATTCGATTGGCAAAGAACCGTGAAGGCGTCTCGCGTTTTGGCCTTCGCACACCAAGACGCTGCAAAAAAATAAATGGTTACAGAAAAAAAGGCTTACGCAGAGAATGTCGAGCGCGGTTGGCCGCCGCGCCGCGTTGTTGCAGGAGCGCGGACAAAGCCAAAACGCCGAGGCCGGAAAAGCGCTTGCTTGAAGCGCAATGCGGAAAGGAGTTTTTAAGGCTTTTTGGCCGTTTTTTCAGGCCAGTTGCCGGAAAGAATTGCCTGCAGGTTCTGGGCAAAGGCCGAGCGCGGCATGACCACATCGCAGCCAGCTTGTTCGATGCGGCGTTTGAGGTCAACTTGAACGTGCGACAGGAAACCTAGAATCGGGATGGCCGACAGGGCCGCCTGTGATTTGAACGTCGCCAGAATTTGTAGCGCGTCAAACTGCTGCGAATTCAAATCCAGAATAATCAGCGCAGGCGCGTCCTGGCTTACCGCCGCCATCAACTGGGCAGTGGTGTTGACGCGCTCGACGGTTCTGCCGACATTCTGCGCCGCGCCGAGAATCTTGGCGGCAAAAAACATATCGTCAACGGCAACGATAATTTTGTCGGTTTGCCGCAGCAGCTTTTGGTCTGTTGTTGGAGTCATAAAATTTTTCGCCAAGCTCAATCCTGTTGCAGTGGAACCGCGCTTTTCTTTCTGGGCTTGAGGGCGTTGACGCGAAGAGCGCTTTTTCGCTTTGGCTTTCTGTTGAGCGCGAGGCCAACGGCTTTTCGTTTGGAATCATATTTACGAATTTGCCAATTTGATTATACCCGCAAGCGTTTGTTCTACGCTTGCGGCGATCAATTCAACCATAGGCTGGGTGTTCAGGTGCAAGCCTTCACGCCTGGCTGCAGTATAAGCGGCGTCTTGTTCGGGCTTGAAAATAAGGGGCGGCAATTCACTGCGAAGCAGAAACAGGCTGGCGGCGATTAACGAAGTGCGTTGATTGTGGCGTTCAAACGGCACGATTTCAAGCAATCGCAAAAGCGCAATGGCCGCTTGTTCTATCGGGTTGAGTTCGGCGAAAGAAGCCATTGCAAACCATCGGCAAGCGTTTTCCACAATGCGCGGCAAGTGGGCGGCGCGAACCGGTGAAAGGTTTGAATCCGTTTGGCGAAATTCTTTATCAGGGGCTATGGAAAGCAGCAATTCGACAGTGAGTTCGGCTTTTTGCCCAGCGCTTTCGATTTGATCTTCAACCCTCTGGAAGGGGTAGAGCAAATCTTCAATCCGCAAATCTTCAGCGGTTTCTTTGTCGGCGGAGGCGTGAATAATTTGACAGATTGCTTCACGACTCACGGCGCTATCTTCAAGCCGCAGCGTGGAGAACACAAACTCGACCTCAAGCCAATTCTTGATTTGCGCTTTCTGCTTCGGCGAGAGCTTCAGCCCTGCCAATTCTTTTACCTGTTGATTGATACGACTGCTCCATTGATACGATTGGCGCGCCGATAAAATGGATGGCAATTGTGGCGGTCTCTGCATAACCGTTTGACTATAGCTTAGTCCTGGGTCATTCGTCATTCGTCCTTGTAGCGGCTTGCAGATGGGTGCGATTTGTTGAGAGGTAGTCTATGACCACCGCACGGCGGTCACAGACTGCCTCTCAACACGGTGTCGTGGGTCGCAAGCAACGGACTGCGGCCTAAAGTTGCTTTTATGTAGGCAAGGTTTAATGGTAAGCTTTGGCTCTTAAAAAATGATTCATACAGAGCGCGAAATTCGATCACACATCGTGGAAATAGGCCGACGGGTTTATGAAAATGGCTACGTCGCGGCCTCTGATGGCAACATCAGTGCGCGGCTTGATGACGGCACTATTGTCACCACGCCGACCATGATTTGCAAAGGTCGTATGAACGAAAGCGACCTGGTGTTAGTTGATCTGGATGGCAACAAGCTTCGCAAAGAAGAGCGCCATCCATCTTCGGAATTTGCCATGCACCGCGAGATTTATCGCCTGCGTCCGGAAATTCATGCCGTCGTTCACGCCCATCCGCCCTTCGGTACGGGCTTTGCCGTTGCCAATGTGCCGCTCGATAAGCCGTTGTTGTCGGAAGTGGTGTTGACCTTGGGTTGTGTGCCGCTGACTTCTTACGGCACGCCTTCAACCAATGAATTGGTGGATTCCTTGACGCCTTTTATTCCTTATCACGACGCCCTGTTGATGGCCAATCACGGCGCGGTGGCGTGCGGCGCTGACCTCGAAGCCGCTTATGCGCGCATGGAAACGCTGGAGCATTTCGCCAAGATTGCCTTGATTGCCCGCCTCGTCGGCCAACCGCAAGAGTTGCCCGCCGAAGCCGTCAGCAAATTGCTGGACGTGCGCGAAAAGGCCGGGTATATGTCGCCCGACGCCAGAGGCGGACAGATGTGCGGCTATGTGCAAAACGAAACGGCGCGTCCGCCTGCGACGGTGAACCCAAGCGCGAGTGCCAATGTGAACACCAATGCGATGGCCAGTGTAAATACCAATGCGACGGCCAGTGTAAATACCAATGCGACGGTCAGCCCTTGTTCGTGTACGGCGACGCACGCGCATACGCATGGCGAGGATATGGTGACGTTGACCAAACAAGAGTTGAATGCGTTGATAACCGAAGCGGCGCGCTTGATTGCCCGCGAGATTGGTTGATCGAGTTTGCCATGTTGTATAGTGATGTGGCCGCCCAGCCGAAAGATTTTGCGTTGGATGGAGATGAACAGGGATGAAAATCAGAATGCCGATATGGAGTTTTCTGATTGTGCTGTTGGTCGCAACTTCCGGGTTGGCTGCGCCGCAGGCCGATTTCAACGGCAGATGGTTGATGGACCGAGACCAGAGCGAAGGAATGCCGCAAGGCTTGGATCAAGTCATGATTATCAAACAGTCGGGCGATCAGATTAATCTGGATACGCGAGTTCTGCCCGACGATCAGCTTGGTTATACGCAAAGCGATGTGTACTTGGTCAACGGGCAAATGCAGGACTTCACGCCCCGTCGTGGCGGCGTGGACGGCAAAGGCAAACGCACGGCTAAATGGACGGACGACGGCCAAGGCATAGCGATTGTCGAAGCGGTTTGGTTTGACACTCCGCAAGGCCAGCTTGAAATGCACATCACGCGCAACTGGCGGTTGTCCGGTGATGGCAAAATTATCACCATCGAGATGACCCAGAAAGACCAACAAGGCACGACCCGCACGAAACGAATTTTTACGAAGTTGCAGCCGACCTGATGGCTGAAGAAAAAATCACTGCGCCGCAAGGTCAACACCAGCACCTCAAGTGGTGAGTTTGCGGCGCAGTATCTTGAAATGAGGAGAGAAAAATGGAAGCACTTGGAATGATCGAAACCAAAGGATTGGTAGCGATGATTGAAGCGGCAGACGCGATGGTGAAGGCTGCCAACGTCACGCTGATTGGTTATGAAAAAATTGGCGCAGGGCTGGTGACAGCCATCGTGCGCGGCGATGTCGCGGCAGTCAAAGCCGCAACCGATGCCGGAGCGGCGGCAGCCCGTCGCGTCGGGGAATTGGTCAGCGTTCACGTCATCCCGCGTCCGCACCATTCGGTTGATGAAGAACTGCCGGTCTCGAACGAAGCCAGAAAGTGAAGTAGTTCTTAGTCCTTAGTCCTCAGTCCTTAGTTGGTGAGAAGCGCAAACCGCCGAATCACTCGCTAAAGACCAACCTTTTGTGCAAGGCTTCGATTTATGGCGAGGCGTTCAAGCAAGAGCTAAGGACTAAGGACTGAGGACTAGGGACTAATAAGTATGTTATTAGCAAGAATCGTTGGAACCGTAGTGGCGACGCGCAAGGACGAACGCCTGCACGGGCGCAAGCTTCTGGTAGCGCGGCTGATTGACGAACACGGGCAAGACCAAAAAGGCCACGTCATCGCCGTTGATACCGTAGGCGCGGGTGTTCAAGAGATCGTATTGATTGTGCAAGGCAGTTCGGCACGCTTGGCTTCGGGCTGCAAAGACGCGCCGGTTGACGCCGCTGTGGTCGGCATCGTGGACACCGTTGATGTGCGATAGTTTGGCGCGACTGTTGGCATTTCTAGGGTTTTGTTTGAAGCGTTGCCGCGAAGCGCAAACGCTATCTGGATTAGCCGCAGGATGAAGCGACAAAAAAAAATGAATATGCAGTTTGCGGTTTGCATTAACAATCAGGATTATCCGGCATCGCTTGAACGGCATAAAATTTATCGTGTACTGCCTGACGAAGATGGCGATCTTCGCGTCATTGATGAAAGCGGCGAAGACTATTTATACCCGGCTAATTGGTTCGTTCTCATAAAACTGCCGGAAGCCATCGAAAAATCTTTTACCAAAGCTGCTTGATCGAATTCCTAAATACACAAAGAGGTAATCCCAATGTCACATTATCACGACGCAGAAGATATGAAGTTGCTCAAGGATATGTCCAAGCTTTCGCCTGAAGAATTCAAAGCTTGGTTCAATCTCAACAGCATTGTCGGGCGCGAGGATAGCCAGATACCGGTCAAGTACCGCGAGTTGATGGCGCTCGCTGTGGCCTTTACGACGCAATGCCCGTACTGCATCGAAGCGCACGCCAAAGCCGCTAAAAAAGTCGGCGTCACCCGCGCAGAGATTCCCGAAGCGGCCTTCATCGCAGCGGCTCTGCGCGCCGGTGGTGCGGCGACTCACGGCGCAATGGCGTTGAAGTTCTACGATCAGGAATAAACAGAAAAGCCATGCCTGAGTTGAATCTCTCTTGCCATGAAAATTTATCTCGACAATTGCAGCTTACAGCGACCGCTGGATAGCAAAGAGCCAATTCGGAATCTTCTTGAGGCATAGGCGGTACTGTTTGTGATTCAGTTGTGCGAGAAAAATCTGCTGGAGTTGATTTCATCCGATGTACTGCTGTTTGAAATCAACCAGAACACAAATATCTCTCGCAAAGAATTTGCCATAGAGATGCTGCAAAATTCGACGATACTCGTTACACTGGATGAAGAGGTAAAAGAACGGGCAAAAGAGATTGCCGCAACCGGCATTATGGCATTGGATGCGTTGCACCTTGCGTCGGCGGAAAAGGGCGAGGCGAATTTTTTTTGCACCTGTGACGATAAGCTTTTGAAAAAAGCCAAAGCCGTGGTGGCTCCGACAATGAAACTGGTTTCACCATTGCAGCTTGTAGAGGATTTGGAACATGACAACGGACATGAAACCGCTGGCGGAGATTACTCAGGAAGCGATTCGCGTACTGTGTGAAACTATCGGTGTGGCAAATACCGTCAGATTCATTAATCAATTTACCAACGGTTCCGGCAACTATACAGAAGAGCGCCGCCAGATATTTGCCACGCTGTCTGTAGAAGAGATTGCCTCTGTCATCGAATCACAGCGCAGCTAAAGTCCCCTTGATAAGCCAATGAATACACTCCGAATTGCGATGGCGCAAATCAACCCGACGGTCGGCGACCTCACCGGCAATGCCGATTTGATTCTCGAATATCTGCAACGGGCGAGCGCGGTCAACGCCGATATAACGCTATTTCCTGAACTCGCACTGCCGGGTTATCCGCCCGAAGACCTTTTACTCAAACCGCATTTTGCCAGAGCGAATCGCCGCGCTCTGGAACGCATCATTGCCGCGTCAAAAAAACAATTCATCATCCTGGGCTTTGTTGATACCGACGGCTCGGACATCTACAACGGCGCGGCGGTCATCGTTGACGGCCAACTCATAGATGTTTATCACAAGACCTATCTGCCCAATTATGGCGTCTTCGACGAAGAGCGTTATTTTCAAGCAGGCCGAAAATATCCCGTCTATGTATGGGGCGAAGCGCGCCTCGGCGTCAATATCTGCGAAGATATATGGTATCCCGGTGGCCCCGACAAAATGCAGTCATTGATGGGCGACGCCCATTTGATTATCAATATTTCGGCATCACCTTATCACGCCAATAAAACCTATGACCGCGAACGTATGCTCTGTACTCGCGCCGAAGATAACGCGGCGGCGTTGGCTTATTGCAATCTGGTCGGCGGCCAGGATGAACTGGTCTTTGACGGCAACAGTTTGATTATTAATGAAGGCGGTCACATCATCGCTCGCGGCAAAGCCTTTGAAGAAGATTTCATCGTTGCCGACATCAACCTTGAGCGCGTCTTTGCCGAACGCCTGCACGACCCGCGCCGTCGCCGCGAAAAGATTCGCCTCACCGCCGACGAATCGCTATATCTGGTAGTCGTGAAGGAGACAGAGCGCAACTCTTTGGGGACTACGCCGATCACCCCGTTCGCCTATCAACGCCTCGACGAAGCAGCCGAAGTCTATGCGGCGTTGGTCTTGGGGGTGGGTGATTACATTCGCAAAAACGCTTTCGATAAAGTCTATCTGGGTTTATCGGGCGGCGTAGATTCGGCGCTCACGGCGGTGATTGCTGCCGATGCCATCGGCGCGGAAAATGTCTATGCGGTCTTTATGCCGACTAATTATTCGGCCAGTGAAAGCGCCCGTGACGCCGAACTGTTGGCGAAAAATTTAGGCATTCATTATCAGGTCATCGCCATTCAAGAGGCCTTTGAAGATTACCTGAAGATGTTTGCGCCGCTGTTTCAGGATTTGCCTGTGGACGTGACGGAAGAGAATCTGCAAGCGCGGATTCGCGGCAATATTCTGATGGCCTTGTCGAACAAGTTTCGCGGCCTGGTGCTTTCGACCGGCAACAAAAGCGAAATGAGCGTTGGCTATTCGACGCTTTACGGCGATATGGTGGGCGGCTTTGCGGTGTTGAAAGATGTGCCGAAAACCCTGGTCTATCGTTTATGTCAGTATGTCAATCAACGCGACGACAAGCCGGTGATTCCCGAATATATTATTACCCGCCCACCGTCTGCGGAGTTGCGCCCCGATCAAAAAGATCAAGACACCCTGCCACCTTACGTGGTGTTGGACGCGATTATCGAAGCCTACGTGGAAGACGATATGAGCGCCGAAGCCATCGCGCAGATGGGCTTTGCCGGGGAGACTGTGCGCTGGGTCATCAATCGTATAGACGCCGCCGAATACAAGAGAAGGCAATCACCGCCGGGGATAAAAATAACGCCGCGCGCTTTCGGACGCGACCGAAGAATGCCCATCACCAGCAAGTTTCATCATTAGCTCGACTTTGTACATTTTTCAGAGGCGAACCGAGCTTGCCAATCCCCCCGACGGCAGTCGGGGGATAGTTAAAGCCCAACCTACGAAACGCCGTGCAACCTCAACTAATCCCCCCGACGGCAGTCGGGGGGATTAGTTAAAGTTCAGCCTACGAAACGCTGCCTACGAGAAACGAATCCCCCAACGGTAGTTGGGGGATGGTTAAAGTCCAACCTTGCCCGAG
>JACQDB010000065.1 GCA_016201275.1 Acidobacteriota bacterium | reverse complement strand
TTGAAAACTTGATACTGAAAGCCCACAACTTAAGGCAACAAGGAGAATCTGTGGCGGCAACATTGACCAAGCTATTTGCTAAACAACAACCCAGTATGGCTGGCTAATTGTCTGCTTTTGGTCAAAACACAACAGTCGAGTCTCTTAGTACAGGGCGCGACAACTTCACCGCTCGTTAGAAAATACTGATTTGCTGCAAAAAGCCTATGTTTATTGGCTTATTTGAAAAATCATGGCGTTGCTAACTAGCGGCCTATTTACTGTGTTCTGTACTTAGATTTTTCGCCACTGCAAGCCGCCCACTGTAACAGCGACTGCGCTACACCACCCAAGTGGAAGAGGCGTTTGACCGCTTCCGCTGAAAATTCATTCTTGATTTGCTTGCGCCGAATGTAGATGCTTGATTGTTTGAAATCGTCAGTTTTGCTATTTTGAAATCCTACTATTACGGTCAACCGGTTTATTTTGGGCTTGATCAAGACAGCAGCGTCGGGCAAAGTCTGCAACTCTGCAAAACCGGAAGAACGAAGGCCCATGACGACGGGCTTGATTTTGTGATGAAATCGCTTGGTCGGTTTTTTCAAGTGACCGAAACTCTCGATGTGCGAAAGGATTTTCTGGATGTTGATAAAATCGAGAAGCACCCGCTCTCTTTTGTGATTAAATCGGACGCAGGGATTGCGGAACGGCAAAGGAAATTAGCGGCCAACGCAAAACGACTATACCCGGTCGAAATTATTGTCAGCAAATATTGGCCTTGCGCGGAGGAGTATGATTAACGTGCCGGTGTTACAGAAGCGCTTCAGGCAGGCAAAACAAAATGGCTACCTGTCTAGCATCCTTGATGAAATGGTCAGGCAAAGCAAGGTAGAATTTCATTATGAAGATTGACGATATACCGACAGCGATTCTCACCGAGGTGGAAAGTTTTCGTGCGCTGGATGAAGTATTGCGCTGGGCGTTGGCGAAAACCCCGCCTGCACGGGTGGCAAAGGTGGTCGCGCAGGATGAATTCACTCACGATGTCGTGCTGCGCCTGGAAGAAAAAATTTATCTGGCGTTTGATACCACCTGACTGGGCGCTATCCGAGCGGTCGCTCTGTGGCAACATCAACCGACAGCCGATGAATTGTTAGAACATCGTCTGACCAATGGCTGGACGCCAACGCCCTCGCCGCTCATTGAAGGCGAGGTAGTGATGGGACACGCGGCCTGTTTGGTGAAGCCGAAAAGTTAAAGGCGGATTATGGCGGACGGTAAACAATGGTCGGTTTTTGATTCCTGGCAAAACCAGATTTATCTGACCGAAGAGCGTTGGCAGCATATCCTCGCCCATCACCCTGAAATGGCGGCTTATGAAGCCGAGTTGCAAGCGACTGTGAAAAAGGGGCAGCGGCAACCGGATTTGTTAAGCCCGCAAAAATACCGCTATTCGATGGCCTTTGAAAATTTGGAGGCGGACAACACTCACCTTGTCGCAATGGTGTTGTTTCGCCATCGCGACAGCGAAACTGGCATCCCAACGCCGAACAATTATGTTGTGACGGCATATCAGAAAGCAGTAGGATGAAAACTATGAGTGAAACCGTTTTCGATTACGATGAAAGCAGTGATACCTTGTATGTTTCGTTCGCGCCGAATGAAATCGCAACCGGCGTGGAGTTGAACGAACACATTTTGCTGCGCCTCAACAAAGCCGGGCGCAGGGCTGTCGGTATCACGTTTTTTGAATACTCCGTGCTGGCGCAAAAGACCGAGATTGGCCCACGCAGTTTTCCTCTGACTGGACTGCCTGAACTTGCCGCAGACTTGCGGGAGTTGGTGATCGAAATCCTGCGAAAGCCGCCGGTCAGCGAGATTCTCCTGCTGTCGGCCTACACGCCTTCTTTAATCGAAGCGATTCCCATAACTTTTATCCACCCTTTGCCCATTGCCGGTAACGCTGCCTGATGTTAAAGAAGGTGTGGCACTCTAACACCGCAAAGAAACAGTGGAACCCAAGTGCGAAGTAAAATTCAAGTCAGGAAACACTTTCATGACCAAGAGACTTTTTCTAATCCTTATCGTTTTATCGCTTTTGCTTTCCTCAACGCTGAACGCGCAGCAGAAGCTTTCAGCGCAGAAAGAACCCGCTTCAGTGAAACCGCAACCGAGCGAAAAACTCAATCCGCAGATGCAAAAAATCGTCGGCGAAATCTCTGCTAAACATATCGAAGCAACGATTCGCAAACTCGTCCGTTTCGGCACCCGCCATTCGCTCTCCGAAACGCAGAGCGAGACTCGCGGCATAGGCGCAGCCAGACGCTGGATTAAAAGTGAAATGGATCGCTACGCGAAAGACTCCGGCGGACGTTTGCAGGTCGCCTTCGATTCCTTCGTGCAACCCGCCGGAGGGCGCATTCCCAAACCTACGGAGATCGTCAATGTCGTTGCCACCTTGCCCGGCAAACAAGCCGAATCGCAAGACCGCATCTATGTGGTCAGCGGACATTATGATTCCTGCGTGTGTGAGCAAGATATGCTTGATGGCACAAGCGACGCGCCCGGCGCAAACGACGACGCTTCGGGGACGGCGGCGGTGATGGAGATGGCTCGCGTGATGTCGAAATATGAATTCGACGCAACGCTGGTTTTCATGACCGTTGCCGCCGAAGAACAAGGTTTGCTCGGCGCTGCACATTGGGCAGAGATGGCGAAGCAGAAAAATCTCAACATCGCCGGAATGATTACCAACGACATCATTGGCAGTTCTCATGCCGAAGACGGCCACGTTGATGACAAACAGGTGCGGTTGTTTGCCGAAGGCATAGCGCCGACTGAAAAGCTCTCGCCGGAACTGCGAACCCAGTTGCAGACCGGCGGCGAAAACGATGGCGCGACTAGACAACTGGCGCGCTACATCAAAGAGGTCGGCGAAAAATATGTCAAAGGTTTCAAGGTCAACATCATTTATCGCAAAGACCGTTACCTGCGCGGCGGCGACCATTCGCCGTTTCTCGACAGAGGTTTTGCCGCCGTGCGTATGACTGAACCGAATGAAAATTACGCCCATCAACATCAGAAGGTGCGCGAAGAAAATGGCGTAAAATATGGCGATTTACCCGAATTCGACGACTTCAATTACATCGCGCAGGTTGCTCGCGTCAATGCCGCAGCGCTGGCTTCGATGGCGCTTGCACCCGCCGCGCCTGCAAAAGTTGAGATGGAAACGGTGCAACTCGAAAACAACACGACGATTCGTTGGGAGGCCAACCAAGAGCCTGACCTTGCCGGTTACCGCATCGTCTGGCGCGACACCACCGCGCCGTTTTGGACCAATAGTATTTTCGTCGGCAACGTGACGCGCTACACCATCAAGAATATGTCTAAGGATAATTATCTCTTCGGCGTGCAAGCCGTAGATCAAGACGGCAACCTAAGTGTCGCGGTTTACCCAACGCCGTTCCGCCCACAGCGACGATGAGGAAAGTGGGGAAGTGGGGAAGTGGGGAAGTCATTAGTATGTACACATCTTTTGGGGCGGCTGTGCCGCTTTGATGTGCGGAAAGGCTTGGCCTTTCCGTGAGATTTGCCTCTTAAGTCTTGCGGCTACGCCGCCAATTTGGGGCGTAGCCCCGTAAGAAAAAGCGCGAACCCCGCTCGGTGAGTCACAGACTCACCGCACATCAAAGCGGCACTGCCGCAAAAATACCGCTGCAAAATTTGTGTAGAAATGAATAGGGAGTGGAGGGATTTTGGATTGATACTGCTTCTCCGCTTGCTTGATAATGTTTTCACTATGAAAGAACAGATTGTAGAAGCACGCGCTTTTCTGAAAGCCGAACGCGACGGGATGCTCTGCACCTTGTCGCAAAAGTTGGAGGGCTGGCCGTTCGGTTCGGTTGCGCCTTATGCGTTGACAGCGGCGGGCGAGCCGCTGATTTTAATCAGCGACATTGCCGAACACACGCGCAATGTGCGCGCCGATGCCCGCGCCAGTTTTCTGGTGCAGGCGTCCAACACCAAAGACCAACAGGCGAGCGCCAGAGCAACGCTGATTGGCTATGCCTTGCCGGTGTCGCCGCCGTTTCTGGAAGACGCCGAGCGACGGTATCTGGAAGCCGTGCCGAAGGCGGCGAGCTATTTCGCGGCGCACGATTTTTCGCTCTTCCGCATACAGGTTTCGCAGGTGCGCTTCATCGGCGGCTTTGGCAACATTCACTGGATTGACGGCGATGAATTGCTTGATCGCGCCGCCGATGCAAAGCTCGACGTGATGGCTCCGCACCTTGCAGGCATCTGCAAGCACATGAACGAAGACCATCAAGAGGCGATGCTCGCTTATGCGAAAGCCTTTGCCGAAACCGAAGCTGATGCCGCAAAGATGATTCACGTAGATCGCGCAGGCTTCGATATAATTGCTATCAAGAACAACACGCATAAACCCATTCGCTTGAATTTTGTTGAGCCGGTGACGACGCCCGATGAAGTGCGAAAAGCGATGGTGGAGATGGTGCGCCGCGCCCGTCAAGCACTTGCCGGATGAAGTAAAACACCAGTGGCATAATTCATCGTTAGCCAAAAATAAACGCCCTATTGTTTCATGAAAAGAAGAATTATTAAAAAGCGTATGCGGATTGATGAGTTGTATCTGAGGGATGCTCTTATAAACTTTTTGAAGTCTCCGCTACCCGTATTTGAAAATCAACTTGAGGATAACATTTTGTCCATTCGGTGGGCTATCTATGGTCTTACTTATTATCATTTGAAATTCGATCCGGTTTGGTCAAAACGAGATATGTTTCTTGAGTTAGTGGACATAGATTCTATTGAATTAATCAGTGACCCTCAGCGGATAATCCAAGTTATTGGGCAATTTACTTGGATGCCACAAGGCAAGGACGCAAAAGCGGATGTGTGGTGGGCAATGGATCGGATACCCGAGATGGGAAAATATGGGGCCGTGTATATGAAAGAGCCTTTTGTTGCAACTATACAACTATTGCATCATAGGCGCAGTCCGCTGAAATACAGTTTTGCTTTTGGCATTGGTAGCACATCCAGGCTTTTCACAAATAAGCTGATGGACACGAGAGCTTGACTCTGCGTTCGACCGCAGCCGATACCAATGTTTCGCATGAATGCCAGTAAGTTTCGGCGCGATCAACTCCACGATAGAGGTTTTCTTTAGGAGTTTTGAATCACTCGCATTACAGCTTGTGCGGCGCGCTCTGCGCCATTTGCGCCGCCTGCTTTCAGCTTCAATTGCACTTCGCGTAAATCTTCGCGCATTTTTTTTAAGCGCTCTTGGTTATTCAAAATTGCTTTTACTTCAGCAGCGATCTTTTCACCCGTCACGTCGTGCTGCATCAATTCGGGAACGATGCGGCGACCGGCGATCAGATTGACCATGCCGAAAGTGTCCAAGTGAATCAGCGGGCGAATCAATCGCCAGTTCACCTCCGAGCCGCGATAGACAATCACCATAGGCGTATCTGCAAGCGCCGTTTCTACCGTCGCGGTGCCGCTTGCCACAATAGCGAAATCGGCAACTCCCATCGCGTTGTAGGTATCGCGTTCGATGATCTTCACATTAACGCCTGATGCTTCGATGGTTGCTTCGACTTGCTGCCGCGAAATGGTTGACGCCAGAGGCAGAATGAATTGCGGAGTGCGGATTGCGGAGTGCGGATTTTCTGATTGTGGAGTGCGGAGTGCGGAGTGCGGACTCTCGGAGTCCTTCAATGTCTCTGTAGCTTGCTCCTTGGCGATTGGCGATTTGTCATTTTGCAGGGACGGCGAGTCTGCACTCCGCACTCCGCAATCTGCATTCTGCAATCGAGCGGCGGCGTCGAGCATGGCCGGTAAATGATAATGAATCTCTTTGTGGCGGCTGCCGGGCAGCAAGGCAATCCATAGGCGTGTCGCATCCAGTTGATATTGTGCGGCGAAGGCTGCGCGTGTGGTGGTGAGGTGAACGGCATTGGCGAGCGGATGCCCGATGTATTCCACGTCTATGTTTTCGGCGCGATAAAATTCTTCTTCAAAAGGCAGGATAACCAGCATCTTGTCCACATCGCGGCGCAAGGCTTTGACGCGATAACGCCGCCACGCCCACACCTGCGGGCTGATGTAATAGATAATCTTGAAGCCTTGTTTGCGAAGTTTCTTGGCAACCCGCATATTGAAATCCGGCCAATCAATCAACACCACCGCATCGGGTTTGCGCTCGTTTGCCGCAGCGATTAATTTTTTGTACGCGCTATAAAATTTGCCCAAAGCGCCAATGATTTCAGGGATGCCGATGATGGCGACATCTTTGGCATCCACCAGCGTTTCGACGCCTGCCAAACGCATCTCTTCGCCACCCGCGCCAAAAAAATCAAAGAGAGTTTCGGGATAAAGCTGTTTGAGACTACGCGCCAGCGCCGCGCCGTGTTTATCGCCGGAGGCTTCCCCTGCAACCACCATGATCTTGAGCGCTGAGGACTGAGGACTGAGGACTGAGGACTGAGGACTGAGGACTGAGGGATTATCATTCATCTTTTTTCGGGCGCGGCTGTTATCAGTAGTTTTTCTAACTCAGTCCTCAGCGCTTAGATCTCCGGCATGGATTCGTTGAGCCAGTCGTCGGTGAGGCGGTCTTCGAGTTCACGAATCGCCATTCGATAGCGGTCAATCAAATCGCGTTCGCGTGAGCGCGGCATCACCGGCGGGAAACGGTCTTCGATGGAGGCTTCGGTTTCCGCGCCGCGTTGGAGAAACCATTCGACGGTTTCGCGCAAGGCTTGCGGGTAAGGCGTCGGCACATACGACAAGGCTTTCTGCGCCGCGCTGCTGTCCACCATCAAGACCAACTCTTGCGGCAAGGCGTAAGGAAAATGCGATAGATTGAATCCCAATCTCTCCAACAAACGCGAAGGGATGTGCGCCGTGATAGCTTGGGTTCCGGCGATGTGGGCGATGTTGGCAATGTGGTCGTTGATGGTGATGAACTCCGGTTGCGAGACGTGATAGCTGTGGCCTTCGACGCCACTGGCGCTGATGGCATTGACTAAAACATTGGCCAAATCCTTAACAAAAACCGCCCAAATCGGGGTCGCACCGCTGTCTGGCACAATAATCGGATCACCGTTGATGATGCGTTTGAGGTGATAATTTTCGCGTGACAGGTAATCGCGTGGCCCGATGACCGCTGTCGGCCTGATGCTGACAAACGGGAAGCCGCTTTTGGTATGCGCCCAACGCAAGGCGCGTTCGCATTCGGCTTTGTCGTAAGCGTATCCGGCGTTGGGGTCTGTGACCATCGCATCGCTTTCGACCAGCGGCGCGGCGGATTTCAATTTACACACCGCCAGCGTTGACAGATGCACGAAGCGCGAGATGAAACCGTCCAAAGCGTTGATGATGGTTTGCGTCTCGTCGCGGGTGTACGCATTGATGTCTATGACGGCATCGAAGCGTTGCGAACGCAGCTTGGCAATGTCTTGATGCGAGTGGCGGTCGCCTTTGATCAAGGTGACTTTGGCGGGGAACGAAGAAGGCGTGGTGCCGCGAGCGAAAATGAATACGTCTATTTTGCGCCGCAACAGTTCGTCAACTGTGTGACTGCCGATGTAACCGCTTCCACCAATGACCAGAACTTTCATAATTCAGATGTCAGATGTCAGATGTCAGATGTTAGTGATTAAGCAATGAGCTACTCTAAATTTTAAAAGCAAAACTGACATCCGGCATCTGACATCTGACATCTGCCTTTAGGGATTGCGAAGAACTTTGGCTGCGCCATCATTGTCGTTCTTCTTTTTATCTTTCTTGTCTTTTTTATTGCTGTCTTTTTTGGTGGTCGAACTGGGCGCAGCCGTCGCGGAACCGGCTTTCACTTCGACATCTTGACTGGCTCCGCCATTGGCGCGACGCGGACGCGCATCGGGGGCATTAGAAGTGGTCTCCGCGCCCGGCGTGACCGGTGCATCGGCCTTTGCTGCGCCGCCCAACTCCTGCGCCCGGGCGACGATTTCATCGGTCTTCAATTCGCGGTCAATGATGACGCCTTTATTCGAGGTGTCTATGTGTGTACCCAAAAACAAGCCGGTCACTTTCGACATCACGCCGGGAGCGTTGCTTTTGGCGTCGGTAACTTTGGCGGGGTCGGGTTCCGGCACGGCCTTGCCGAATTTGGTCAACATCTTTTTGGCATCGTCAACGTATTCGGATTTCGGATAGTTGGTCAGCAAGCGGTTTAAATCGCGGCTGGCGGTTTCGGTGTCTTCCTGAATCGCCATCGTCTGGGCGTGCAACCACAAGGCTTCATCAAAGCGCGAAAAGTTCGGATACTTGTTCAATATCTCTTCGGTTCGCATCTGCGTGCCGGCCATCGCCTGGCGCAATTCAAAATTGAAGCGCGCCACTTTCAATTCGTGCATGGCTAAAATTTCCTGCACGTCGGCCATGCGCTCTTCGATCAAATCTTTTCGGTCGGTGTTGGGATAGCGTCGCAAGGTCTCTTTCAACTGGCGCTCGGCCAATTTGGCGTGGGTCGGGTCGCGGTCTGGCGATTGCACTTGGCGCAGATGGATTTCTGCCATTTTAATCATTACGTCGTCGGCCAGCGGATCATCAGGAAAAAATTCTACGAACTCGCGGTAAGCAACTTCGGCCTGCGCTAGATTTTTGCTGCCGCCTTCCAGATAAAACGAATCGGCAATCGAGAGCTTGGCAATTTTGACCAGAGGGCTTTCCGGGTAGGTGTTGATCATAGTGTTCAACAGAATTCTGCCTTTGTCGAAAGCGCCTTTGCGAATCGCATCCACGGCATCGCGGTACAACTCTTTGTCGCGCCCCGGACCTTTGGCTTCTTCGAGCGTGATTTTATTTTTCGCCTTGCCACTGCAAGCGGCAAACGACAGCGCTATGGCGAGCGCCAGAATCATGATTTTGACTGCTTTCATAAAACTACCCTTTTCCAATGAAGGGGAGCCGCGATGTCAAAGCGAAGGGCAAAAAATCCATCACCCGTTCACTTGTTCACCTCTTCACCTCTTCGTTTTCCTTTGCTTAAAATTCATGTGAAGTTTTTGCACGGGCTAAACACTGAGCGGTTGCAACGCTTGTTGCCGCAAGGCGCGGGTTGCCGCTTCGGGGTCGCCTTTGCCGAAAACCGCAGACCCGGCAACAATCCATTGCGCGCCGTGACGCACGACTGCGGCAATGTTTTCAAGATCCACGCCGCCATCTATTTCGATTGTGACATCCAGGCTGTGACTGCTAATCATATCGCGCAGGCGCGTAACCTTGTCAAGCGCGGTCTCTATGAACGACTGGCCGCCAAATCCCGGATTGACCGACATCAGCAAAACGTAATCTACGAACGGCAGAATTTCTTCCAGCGCCACCAGCGGCGTGGCCGGGTTCAATACCGCTCCGGCTTTGCAACCGAGTTGGCGAATCGTCGTCACCGTGCGATGCAGATGCGTAGCGGCTTCGACATGAACGGAAATCATATCGGCTCCGGCGTTGGCGAAGGCTTCAAGGTAGTCATCGGGATTGGTAATCATCAAATGGCAATCGAGCGGCAGCGTGGTGGTGCGGCGCAGGGATTTCAAGACCACCGGGCCGATAGTGAGATTCGGCACATAATGGCCGTCCATCACATCTACGTGAATCAACCCCGCGCCACCGCGTTCGGCGGCGGCAATCTCTTCGCCCAAACGCGCAAAATCCGCCGACAAAATGGAAGGTGCGATTTCAACCATAGGTTTTAGTTTCTAGTTTCTGTTGACCAATTGCAAGTTCGCTGATGAGGTCATTATCGGAGACTGACGGTTGAGGGAAAGAGCCGCTGGCTCGAAACGAATAGGCAAAGCCGAAGCCGGAAAATGAAATCGTTGGCGATCAAGTTGGCTCTTGTTTTGCACCGGGCCGCTGCTGATGACGATGGTGACTAAGGAGTTGGTTTTGACCGAAGAGCGCGGCGCGGGTCGGGTTTCGATAACGGTGTTGATGGGGGCCTCGTCGGCGCGACGTTGAATCTTGATTTCAAACTTGCCCGATTCCATGATGGCTTTGGCTTCAGCTTCGCTTTTGCCGACGACATCCGGCACGCGGGTGTTGCCGCTGCGAAACATGACATAGATGGTGAGGACAGCGCTTAAAAAAAAGGCCAGCGTCAACACCACGACCATCGAAAGCCTGCGCCCGATAGTCCAGATAATGTTGCCAGTGCCGGAAGATTCTGCCTTGGGTTGGGAATTCATAGCGGCGAAAGTCTAGCACTGCGCTGCCGCCGCTTTCAACTGACCGCCAACTTTCGCTAAAAGACGCGCCCGAAATGATTTGATTTTGGCACATGATTTTGTTGTCGCGTCCGGTGAAGAGGCAACTGGCAAAACGAAAAAAATTGCAAATCCCCTTGATTTTATTGGCGTTTTTTATAAGCCGCTCAAGGTATGGGCATTTTGTTCGACGGCGCTTCCCGCCAGCCATACGAGGTTGAACAAGCCGTACATACCGATTACCAAAGCGCCCAGCGCGACGACATAATACAACAACACTGCAAAACCCAAGCCGCGTTCATGAATTGCGGTCTCCTGTGAAGCTACCATAATGATTCTCCTGTCTTTTGCTGAGGTGAACTACGCCAGCAACTACGGCGCGAAAATCACTGTCGGATTTCACGATGAGGAGAAAAATATGAGCGTTATTTTGTTGCCGGTCAGTTCCCCTTGGCGACTTGGACAATGCGCTCGATGAGTTTCGCATCGTCCGGTAACAAGCCGACTGTCGCCAGGCGCGGCGTCAAGGTCAACCAGTTTTTATCCATAGCGAAAACTTTTTTGAACAGCGGCAGCGCTTCGTCAACGCGCTTCATGTTCACCAGCGCGACTGCCGTCCAGTACATCATCTCGGCATTATCCGGCACCAGTTTCATGGCCGCGCCGTATTCGCGCAGCGCCCCTTCGTTATCGCCTTTCTCGGTAGCCAAGTCGCCAGCGTTCATATGATTGTAGGCGCGTTGCAAGGTCACCAATCGGCGCAGTTCTTTGATCGGCTCGGCGTGGTCGTCAATTCTGAGATCAAAAATTTTGTCCGACCAGGCGCGCCCCGTAGGTTTGCCGGTTACGACGATGAGCGCGGCGGATTGTTTGCCGCGAATGTCGCCGCCGACTTCCTGCGCCGCTTCCAGTGCCGCCATCATACGTTCGGCCAGATCGCCTTTGGTGGTTTCAAAAGCTTTCGACATCGCTGGCCACACTTTATCGTTGAGCATTAAATTCGCCTGCACGGAATAATTTTTGCCGACGATGTGACCGGCAGCAGGAATGTCTTTTGCGCCGGTGTGCGCGGCGACGCGGCCTTGCGCGTCAATCATGGCAATCTGTCGCACGTCGCGCCCTTCGTCTCCGGCAAGCAACGCTTTCAAAGCCTCGGGGGCGCTCTTTCCGGCGCGCATCAAATCCAGACCGAGTTTGCCATAGCTTGGATCAATAAACGATTGCGTAGCGATTGCACCAACCCCGGCCTCCGCCCACGGCACAATAGCGCCTACGGAAAACCAGTGCGATTGTACAGCGACGCCCAGTTGTCCGGTTTCCGGGTCGTAGGCGACGATGGAAAAGGTATGCACAGGGCGCAACGGTCGCGCCGTAGATTTCTCATCGCGTTTGCCGGTTTGAGCATTGGTGCTTGAAGCGATGGTGATGATTAAGAGAGCGACAAGAGGCAGTATTCTTATCATGTAGTTTCCTCAACTATGCGAAAGATGAGTATGAACCTGTCGCGTAGCGACAAGATAAATTTAGCCCAGTCTTTCAAGGCTGGGAGGGTGCGATACAGATATGTTTTCATCGCGTCAGCGACGGCTGAACCAGATGACGAATCAAAGAATCAAAGGTTGCTGACGCGACAGGAGTTGCAAATCTATCCGACCTTTTGTGCCTGAAAAGACACGGCTATATTTCTTGCACCGCTACAAGACAGCAGGCAAAAGAGAGTCGGGTATTTTACTTCGCCTCGACAATTTCCAACTCGCCGTGTTCGCGGCGGGCGCGTAGAACTTTTTTGTCGAACTTGCCGACGCTGGTCTTAGGCACTTCGTTGATGAACGACCAGCGTTCCGGTATCCACCACTTCGCCACTTTGTCAGACAGATAGTCGCGCAATTGTTCGGCGCTGGTATGCGAACCTTGCTTGATGACCACACAGGCCAACGGGCGTTCGTCCCATTTGTCATCCGGCACGCCGATGACTGCTGCTTCGATAACCTCGGGGTGCCCCATGATGGTGTTCTCTAATTCGACGGTCGAAATCCATTCGCCGCCCGATTTGATTACATCTTTCGAGCGGTCGGTGATTTGAATGTAGCCTTGACGGTTCACCGTGCCGACATCGCCGGTCTTCAACCAGCCCTCGTGAAATTTTTCCGGCGCGTCATCGCCATAATACGCGCCGGTAATCCACACGCCGCGCACTTCGATTTCGCCCACCGATTCGCCATCCCAAGGCAATTCCCGGTCGCCATCCATCAAGCGCAACTCGACGCCCATCTTGATGCGCCCGGTTTTGACGCGCCACTCCATCTCCTCTTCGGGAGGGCAGCCGGTAGGCGGATAGGCAATGGCGGCAAGCGGACTGGTTTCGGTCATTCCCCACGCCTGTATGATTCGCACGTTGTGACGCTGTTCAAATTTTTCCATCAAGCTGCGCGGCACCGCCGAGCCGCCGCAGATAATCATGCGTAGCGATGAAAAATCTACAGGGTTGTCTTCGGCATAACGCAGTATGTCGTTCCATATCGTCGGCACTGCGCCGGAAAAAGTCGGGCGTTCATCGGCGATGAATTTGCACAAGGGTTCGGCCTGTAGAAACCGATTCGGCATTAGAAAATCTGCTCCCGACATCCACGTTGCATAAGGCAAGCCCCAGGCGTTGGCATGAAACATTGGCACGATGGGCAATATTTTATCGTTTTCATTGAAGCCAAAAGTTGACGCCGAACAGGCCCCGAACGAGTGCAGATAATTCGAGCGATGCGAATAGACCACGCCTTTCGGATTGCCCGTCGTGCCGCTGGTATAACACATCGCCGCTGCTTGTCGTTCGTCAAGTTCAGGCCAAGGGAAGCCCGTTTGCTCGGCTTCCAACAAGTCTTCGTAGCGCAAGACATCGCCGAGCGCGGTCGCGTCGCCGTTGCCGACGACGATGAATTTTTCGACGGTTGTCAAATCCTTGACGACGCGGGCAAGCAAAGGGACGAGCGAATCGTCAACGATGATGAAGCGGTCGGCGGCGTGATTGATGATGTAAGAAAGTTGTTCAGGAAAGAGGCGCAGATTGAGCGTGTGCAACACCGCGCCCATGCAGGGGATGGCGAAATAGGCTTCCAGATGCTCCTGATTATTCCAGCAAAATGTGCCTACGCGGTCGTCTGCTTGCAAGCCCAGACGGGTGAGCGCGGCGGCGAGTTTTTCAACCCGGTCGGCGACTTCCGCAAACGTAGCGCGGCGCGAATCGTCACCCATAAAAGTGACCACCTGGCTGTCGGCATACACCTTTCTGCCGTACTTGAAAATTTCGGTAATCGTCAACGGTCGGTCTTGCATGGTGCTTGGCATCATAAGCCTATTCTCCTGTCGCTGGTGGATTAAAATTGCGGTACAGCATTATCTTCAAGTCTGTTGCCTTGAGCAACCCGATTGAAAAAAAAGCTACGCCATTTTGCGGCATTCGGTTTTTCAGGGAAGCGGTGAAACTATGCGATTTTCGGCGGTCTCCACCAAACGCGAAGGCAGGAGCAGGAACAGCAAGACGACGGCTAGAGTCGCAAGTATCGCGCCAAAATAAAAGGTCGCCTGCGGATTAATGTTGTCCCACAACATCCCGCCGATATAACTCGCAGCGATTTGCGTGACGCCGTTGACTGCAGAGAACACTCCTATCGCAGTGGCGCGTCCGGCGCGGCCTGCGGTATCCACCGCCAACGCTTTTGCTACGCCATCGGTCAAGGCAGGGAACAAGCCGTAGAGCACAAATAGCGGCCACATCATCCACACTTGATTGGCCGCGCCGAATCCGACATAGACCAGCGCGTAAATCGCGTAGCCGATGAGCAACAGATTACGCCTGCCAAATTTATCGCTGGCGCTTCCGGCTGGCATCGAAAACAAGGACGACACGGCGTTGAACAAGGCATAAGCCAGAATCGCCAGCGTGGTTGTCAAACCGAGTTGTTGGGCGCGCAAAATCAAAAATGAATTCGCCGAATTGGCCAGGCCGAAAATTGCCGTCACCACTAAAAATAATTTGAATTGCCGCGTCAAGCCGGTGAAGGAAGAACGCCCGTTTTGGGCTTTCACTTCTACACGCGGCTCGCGCACTGCCAGCAGCATAAACGCCGCAAGGAGGGCTGGAATCGCCGCGATGAAAAAGATGCTGCGTTCGCTCAAGCCGAAAACGCCCAGCATCAAAAGGCCAATCAAGGGGCCGATGACCGAGCCTAAATAATCCATCGCTCGGTCGAAACCGAAGACTCTGCCGCGTTCGGAATCGAGCGCCGCTTCGGCCAGCATTGCCTGTTTCGGCGCGGAGCGTATGCCTTTGCCTATGCGGTCGGCGGCGCGTGCAGCAAAGACGGTTCCCCAAACCGTAGCCAGCCCGATGACCGGACGCGACAAGGCCGACAGAATAAAACCGCAAAAAGCGATGGGCTTGCGCCTGCCGAAACGGTCGGCAAGCCAGCCGGAAACCACCGGCACCAGATTGGCTACGCCGTTGGTGATGCCTTCGATGAGACCGACAACAGTGGCCGGAGTGTGCAAAATCTGCGTCAGAAAAATCGGCAGCACTGGGTAAATCATCTGGCTGCTGATGTCGGACAACAGGCTCATGATGCCGATGAGGATGGCGCTGCGCGACAGCGGAACGGGTTTCGCTTGCGGGGCGGTTTGGTGAGCAGTAGGTTCCGGCATCGGTTGATTTCAAGAACAGAGAGTGATGAACCGACGATTACTGAAACATCTCGTCAAATGTGTGAATGATCGAATGAAGAGCGGCGGGTTGCGGCGCGTTGCCGGGGCGCAGGCACAGCGCTGTCTGCATTCCTGCCGTCTGCGCCGCGTCGAGTTCGGCGACTATATCCGATAAAAAAATGATCTCATTGGTTGACTGCTGCAAGGCATCGGCGATGCGCCGGTAGCTTGCGGCTTCGCGCTTGGCACCGATGTTGGTATCGAAATAGGCGCTGATGAATTTGCTCAAATCGCCCACCGCCGTGTGCGCGAACAGCAGTTGTTGCGCCCGCACGCTCCCCGAAGAAAAAATTGCCAGCCGCTGGCGTTGACTGCACCAACGAAGGAACGCCTGCGGCACATCGGCAAAGACTTCGCTGTGCAATTCACCGGCGTTGTAGCCGGCTTCCCAAATCAATCCTTGCAGAGTTTTCAGCGGCGTAGATTTGCGGTCGGCGTCCATGAGCCAATGCAGATACACGATAGCGGTTTGCCATTCGGCTTCCGGTGCGGCGTTGGAAAGCAACGGCGGGTTCAGCTTGTGCTTGGCGTCCTGCACATTTTCTTCACGCAGTTGCTTGAGGGCGACGCGCACTTCCGGCGAGGAAAAATGCTGCGCCAGATAATCCGCCAGCCGTTTTCGCGCATAAGGGAAGAGGATTTGATAAACGAAATCTACAGGCGTAGTCGTGCCTTCGATGTCCAGCAACACGACGCGATACGAATGGTTGAACGATACAGTCATCAGAAAAATCGTTACGGCTGAATGGCAACATAAGCAGTGCCGAGACAAAGCGGTTGATAGCGCGCCTCTGCGCCGCTGTCGGTATAATTGGGCGTCCATCCGGCAGGGTCTTGAAACAAGCGTATGGCGCGTATGCGTTGATCGGCACAGAGATTGAACCAATGCAGAGTGCCACGCGGCACACGCAGCAAATCACCGGCTTCAACTTCGATGGCGACCACCGGGCTGTCTTGCGGATGAATGTGAAACACGCCGCGCCCTTCGATGATGAAGCGCACTTCGTCTTCATCGTGCCAATGCTCGCTTTTGAATTTCGCCAGCATCGCTTCCAGTCCAGGGGTTTGCGAATGCACATCAATCACGTCTGCCGTGACGTAGCCGCCCTCGGCTTTGAGCTTTTCGATTTCGTTGGCATAAGCCGCTAGAATGTCTGCGGCGGGCGCATTCGGCGCAATGTCGTGCGACGGTTGCCAGCGTTCATAAGCGATGCCTATGGTTGATAAATATTCTTGAATCGCCAGCGCCTCAGTGAGGTCGCGCTTTTCGTCGGGAATCGTCAGGGTCGCCATAATCATTACTCCTCGGAAAAGGTAGAGCAAACTAACAGTTTGCTCCGTTTTGATACGTTCCAAGCACCACGCAAACTAACAGTTTGCTCTACGTTAGTGATGCGTGCGCCCCAGCACTTCAAAAAGAAACTCGAAAATTTCGACGTGCCGTTTGGCCGCTTCTACATCCACGCCCCAAGTATAAAGCCCATGACGGCGCAATAAAAAGCCGTGGATGTTGGGTTGTTGCTGCAACATCATTTCGACCTGTTGCGACAGCGCGTCGTAGTCTTGCGAGTTTTCGATAATCGGCAACCACTCGTGATGCTGATGAGTGTTGACGCCTTCCAAGCCTTTCAACATCTCGAAACCCTCTATGAAAAAGCCACCACTGTCGCCGTAAGCTTCCGATAAAATGGCGCTCCACACCGTATGCGTATGCAGCACCGCCTGAGCCTTTCGCCTTTTGACAATCGCCAGATGCAGCGAGCTTTCCGCCGACGGGCGACCGTGGCCGGCGATGACGTTGCCGCTTTCATCCAGGTGCAAAAAACTTTCGGCGCTGAGCGCGCCTTTATCCAGGCCGCTTGCCGTGATGAGAAGTTGCAAAGGGTCGCGGTTCACCACGGCGCTGAAATTGCCGCTGGTTCCCAGGTTCCAGCCACGTTTGTAAAAGCCGCGCCCGATCTTGGCAAGCCGCAAAGCGAGAGGGGAAACCGCTGTAGCGGGCGTTGCTTCGTTGTGCAGTTCAATGATTGCGTCGTTCATCATCCATCCATGCATTATTGATCGGCGAGCGTCAGTTTCGGTATGAAATACCACGAGCCATAAGGGTCGAGTTGGACATTACCGACACGCGAACTGGCGACCAGCACGTTAGCCGAATACCACAGATAAATCTGCGGCAGTTCTTCGGCAATCGTCTTCTGAATTCTGGCGTATAACGCCAGCTTTGTCGCTCTATCATTGGCGCGTTCGGCTTCGACGATCCATTCATCAACCTGCGGGTTGCAATAGCGCATACGATTTTGTCCGCCGCGATCTGTCAATAATCGCGCAATGTCCAGATACAACTGCTTCTTGGTCGTCGCCTCGCTGGTTTGCGTAGCCTGTTCGATCAAGGCTTCAACTTTCGTATTCGAGCAGTAGAGGTGTTTGGCCAGATTCGCCGCCAGCGTTTGCAACAACGGGGTCATCTTTGCCGCATCCGTTTCGCTGCGAAGTTTGGCAATCGCTTCGTTGAACTCAGAGTTTTGATAGCGGCTGTGATAGACGAATTGAAACACATCGGTGTTTTGATTCGCGCCGATGCTTCGCAGGTAATACATATCGAATTGCCCTTTGCTGATGCGGTCTTGCAAGGTGGCAAACTCGAAGGATTCCAACTGCAAGTCTATACCGACGCGGCGCAACTGGTCTTGCATAATGGCAGCGATGTTGCGCGAGATTTGCGTCGTCGTGGTCATCATCTTTAACTGCAAACGTGGTTGTCCGCCATCGCCATCGGGGTCTTTGAAGCCCGCTTCATCAAGCAACTGTTTGGCGCGTTGCGGGTCGTGGTCATACTTCGTGAGGTTGGGTTCATAAGCCCAACTGGTGATCGGCAAAATCGCATCCGCACGCGTCGCCTGATTGCGGAGCAGGCGATTGATGATTACTTCGCGGTCCAGCGCATAGGCCACCGCCTGACGCAATTTTGGATTGGCCATCTGCGATTGCGGCGACAGATTGACGCCCAGATAATCCACATTGACGCCATCCCGCTGCAAAACCTGTATGCCACTACGTCCCTGCAAAGCGCGTATGGTTTCTGGGTCAAAGCCCGAATTGTAAGCAATGTCCACATCGCCGCTCATCAACTCGGCCTGGCGCGTGCTGTTGTCGGCGACGATTTTGATTTGCAGGTGAGCGATGTTAGGCGCGCCGCCCCAATAATGCGGATTGGCCGCAAGCGTGACCGTATCGCCTTCCGCATAAGCGATAAATTTGTATGGCCCTGTGCCGATAGGCGCGCTGGCCATCTCTACTCCTGCGCCTTCGGGAAGGATGCCGATGGCAGGAAGATTGGCGGCAAAAGTATAAAACGGTTCCTTCGCATGAAAGACCACGGTGAGCGCATCGGGCGTGTCAATCGCCGTGATTTTATCGAGCGCGCCGCGAATCGGCGATTTCAAAGCTGGTGACAGCAGCGATTCAAAAGTGTATTTCACATCAGCGGAGGTCAGCGGTTTGTCATTATGAAAACGTACGCCCGAACGCAGATGAAAGGTGAAAGTCTTGTGGTCTTCAGCTTCGACGAAGCTATCGGCGAGCGACGGAATCAACTCGAAATTTTCATTCTTCACCAACAAGGTGTCATAGACCAATTGCATGATGCGCGCCGAATAGGTGTTGCCGGTTGAAAAGCGCGGGTCAAAGCCTCTGGGCAAAATCTCTATCGCCATCACCAGCGTGCCGGGTTCTTTGGCGCGCTTGCAGCCAATCGCTGGCAACATGAAAAAGAGCGTCAGCAACAGGCAACAAGCAATAGGCAGTTGGCGACTTGCGCGTGCAACTAGAGAGGCTTTGGTGTGCGATGATGATGGATTCATAGAATGGGCAATGCGATAGGCGACCACCTTTGCCGTATATGATTTGACCTGTGCGCTGAAACGCGTTCCCCTACGACCTGCCGACCAAGCCCCTTGGCAAAACTTTTTCGCTCGATCCAGCAAGTAAACCAGCGCTCGGTGACGGGCTTTGCCGTTGTACTGTTGTACGTTTTTATTTTGCCTTTTGCCTAACTGCTTACTGCGAGTTTTGCATAGACAGATTCAATTCCGCTATGGCATCGCGCAAGCGCGGGATGGTGTCTTCTTGAAACGGCAGCGGCGGCGAAACCATCGCTTTGATGCGGGCGATGTGGTCAAAGGCGCGGCTGATATGGGTTTTGGTAATGCGCCCATTGTTGGCGGCCTCGACCATGGTTTGCCAGGTGGCAAAGATTTGTTCCGGCGCGCCGCAAGTCAACGCCAGGTCCACGCCTGCCTCAATTGCCAGAAGCGCCGCTTCGCCGGAACTGCGCGTTGCGGTGATGGCACCCATAGTTAAATCATCGGTGATCGCCAGACCCTTGAAGCCCAACTCTTCGCGCAGCAAACCGTTGACGATGTTTTTTGAGATCGAAGCCGGTAAGGCCGCCGCGCCATCATACGCCGCGTAGTGGGCGTGGCCGATCATCACCGCTACCAGACGCGAATTAATCTTGCTGAACATTTCCAGATAAGGCAGCAAATCGCGCTCCTTCAATTCCTCACGCGACAATTTGACTTGCGGCAAGGCGGCGTGCGAATCCACTGTAGTTGCTCCCAACCCGGGGAAATGTTTGCCGACGCCGATGACGCCATTGCGCTGCAAACCTTCCAGATAGGTTCCCGCCAACGCAATCACATGACCCGGCGCGCTGCCCAGATAGCGCCCTCGCAAACCGTTGTCGGCGGCATCATCGGTGGCCAGATCAAGCACCGGCGCGAAATTCATGTTGAAGCCCAACAGTCGCAAAGCCTCGGCGGTGATTTCGCCAAGTCGGGAAGCGGTGGCCGCATCGCCCGACGACCGCAGCAAATCCGCCGACGGCATCGGCGACAGAATGTCCCGCAAGCGATCCACGCGCCCGCCTTCCTGATCTACGGCCAGCAGCGGCGGCACTTTGAGAATGGCGCGAATCTCTGTGGTCAAGGCGACCACTTGTTCGGCGCTTTCGATGTTGGCTTTGTCGAGCAACACGCCGCCCGGTTGAATCTGTTCGAGCAATTCGCGTGTCGCATGATCAACGTGTGTGGTCGGCAATCCGATGAACAGGAGCTGACCGATTTTATGTTCAATTTGCATTTTGGTTACTGTTCCTGCTCTCTGAAATTTTCGTCATTCATAAAATGGAATCATACACTGATGTTGGGCTTTTTAGCCGATAGTTTTTTCGACTTCCGGGCGTTCAAAACACTTTTCTTGAAGACCTCGGCATTTGCTGATTCAGCACTTCGACGCACAGCGCCTGCAAAACCGCCGTGTCGTTGATGCTCCTGATCTTCTTGTCAATTTTCAACGGCGGCAAGCGCTTGGCAATCAGCAGCACAAGCGTATCGGCAGCATTTTCTGTGCGCCCTTTTTTCGTCCCTCTGCTAACACCTACTGATAGAAGCTGGAGTCTTTTAATTCTTTGTAGGGAATCATACCTCTCTCCACCGTCAATTCTAAAACTTCCCCACGATTATAGCGCAAGCCGCCGCGCATCAAAAAGTAAACGCCTAAATCGCGCCGCGTTCGTTCATCGGTGCTGGTGTAAAATGATGACGAGGTAAGGAACCCCCCCAATAAAAACCGGCATTTTTCCGTACCTGTCATCGTTTTTGAAACACGACCGCCTGGCTCATTTGAACAAGGCTTTCAGACTCTCTTCGTATGGCGCACGCGCGACACCGGCATCGGTGATGATGGCGGCGATGTAGCGATGTGGCGTGACATCGAAAGCCGGGTTGGCCACCTGTATGCCGTCAGGCGAAATTTGCTGACCGCGTATGTGCGTCACTTCGGTGATGACGCGGTTTTCGATAGGAATTTCGTCGCCGGATTTCAATTCGAGGTCAATAGTTGAAAGCGGCGCGGCAACATAAAACGGAATGTTGTTAGCGTGCGCTGCCAGCGCCACCATGTAGGTACCGATTTTATTGGCGACATCGCCGTTGGCAGCGATGCGGTCAGCGCCGACAACGACGCAATTGATTTGCCCGGACTTCATGAAATGCCCTGCCATATTGTCGGTGATTAAAGTCACGGGAATGTCATCTTTGGCCAGTTCCCAGGCTGTCAATCTTGCGCCCTGCAAAAAGGGGCGCGTTTCGTCGGCGATGACGTTGACCGTTTTTCCGGCTTCGACAGCAGCGCGCACCACGCCCAGCGCCGTGCCGTAACCGGCGGTGGCCAGCGCTCCGGCATTGCAATGCGTCAAGATGGTAACATCCTGCGGCAAAAGCTGCGCCCCGTATCGCCCCATGCGTTTGTTGCTTTCGATATCCTCTTCGTGAATATTGAGAGCCTCTTTGATGAGCCGATTTTGTATAGCCTCTATGGAAGCGCCGCTCTGTTTGACGGCGCGGAAAACTTCGCCCATGCGTTTGACCGCCCAGAACAGATTGACCGCCGTGGGGCGCGTCTTGGCGATGCGGTCGCAGGCTTGATTGAAATCGCTTTCGAGTTCGTCTGGCGTCGAGGCCGCAGATTGTTTTGCGCCCAGCGCTATGCCCATAGCCGCCGCCACCCCGATAGCCGGTGCGCCGCGTATGACCATCTCTTCGATGGCGACTGCAACTTCGTCATAAGTTGTGAAGACCGGATAGAGTTCTTCGCTTGGTAAGCGGCGCTGGTCAATCATCACCACGCCTTCATCAGTCCATTCAATAGTTTTAATCATAGCGCGAGGATGATACCCAACGGCAGGGCGAATTGCCAACAGAAGCGCAAACCGTGGCGGCGATGAGTAAAGGAGAAGTTTCTTAGGCTTGACGATAGAATCAGTTTCCCCACCACCAAGTTCATGAAGAACCCGCAGGAGATAAATTCTCTGGCTTCGTGTTTTTGGTGTTCTTAGTGGTGAAGGTAGCTGGTTTTCTGGATGCGCGGGCATCAATCAGGCCGACTTCACTAGAGCCTTGAGAAGTCGGTGCCTTAGCGGAATCAGAGAACGCTAGCGCCAGACGGCAGCCTTCAGAGGCGCTTGGCGATTTCTCGCGCCAAGGTCTTGAGTTCTGCTAACGAAGTTTTCGCGGTGGCTTGTTTGATTTGCAGCCGTATGACCCTCGCGCTTTTTCTAGCCATGATGAAATGAACATTTGGCCCATCGCCTAACTGATACGCCTCGTCGCCTATCCCTGATAAATCTATTATGGAGGTGTCGTGGATATTCGCACTCTTGGTTGAGGCCATCACTTCGTGCGCCTGTTGCGCCGACGGATGGCGCTCACTTTGCTCAAACGAGAAGTACAAATTAATCGCTTCTCCGCTGGCTTGATCTAAGGCAACCGCTGTGTACCTACAACGGCACTGGCGGACCTCGCCTTTCATTTCAGAGGCGTCCTGCGTAAGCCGTGCCGCTTGCCCAAGAATTTTTTCGGCGTCGGCTTGAGTGAGCAATTGGCAGGGCTTCAGTTGTTCACATAAACCGGACGAACGAGGAGTGCCTGCGCTGGGTTGATGAAAGCCGCTTGAAACAAAACACAGCGGCAGAAAGACAGACAGAAAAAACCATTTAGTGCGGCGTTGCATAGATTCTTTGCTCCTGAAACTTGATAATGGACGGCGCGCCTGGTTGGACGGTTGACGAACCATTTTGCACCGTCAGCGATTAGACGAGGCGAAGAGGAAATTTCTTCCCTCCCGTTACGGGGGTTGCAAAATGGTTGCGGCTTGACTTGAGAAGCCAGCGGGTTAATCGGTGAGCGATCTGGTGTGAGCAATCTGGGCGCGTAACACTTTGCTGATGAGTTGGCACGCCTGTTTGACCTCTGGTATGGTCAGGGAACAATAGGTCTGTTTGCCGGAACGGCGCGTCTTCAACACCCCTGCGGATTTTAAAATCGTCAGATGTTGTGACACGTTGGTTTTCGATACCTCCAGTTTTTCCTGCAATTCGGAAACTCCCATCTCGCCATCGCCCAGTAGGTCGAGAATCTGTAAGCGTTTCGGATGAGCGAAGGCTTTACAGATATTGGCCTGCATTTCGTAAAGCAAGAGGTCGGTCGCTTTTTTTTGGTTGGCGCTTTTCATGTAAAGGTTGAAGGTGGCCGCAGAGGCGAGCGCGGCAACGCTCGTCTCTGCGGTTTGCTCAAGGCTCATTCTACTTTTTGGCGCGCGATTTGAGCAAGACATTCAGCGGGTCTCCTGGATAGCCTAACGCCTTCCAGTCCATACGCCCGTTGGGGCTGTGGCAATCCAGACAGTTGAGCGCTTTGGCGGCAGGTGGTACGCCATGAAAAATTCCCATGTAGCGCGACGTATTCACCCAGGAAAATTGTGCATCATCAATCTTGTACATCTCTTTGGCGGCTTCTTTGATGGCTGGCTCGATCTTGCCATTCGGAAAGAATTGCTCGACCATAATCGGTATGAGCCAGTTTTTTTCTGCCAGCATCGGCATACGCCCTTGATGAAGTTTGAAGGCGAAGATTTGCGCTTTGCGGTCTAAGCGGGAGCCTTGCGGAACCATGATGCCTACGGAACCATTGGCCAGCCGCGCCACCGGTTCACCGGGTAACTGCGCTTTGGTGAAGCCGTTGAACCACGCATACACCGGCTGCACGTTGGTCTGCAAAGTGATCTTGGCGGTGTAGCGGTCCGTGTCTGCGTGATAAACCGGCTGCGACCAGTCCCGCGCCATGTCCGTGGCTTCGGCTCTGGCAAAACTGGGGATATGACAAACCGTACAATTGACGCGCTTGGTGTGATGATTGAGAGCGACGCTTTGGTGCGGCGTGGCACTGTGACAGCCGGACGAATCGCAACGCAGCGGTTGACTCGGCATATCGCTTCCCGACAGATCAGTGCCGCGTCCGCGCACCCGATGCCCATCGCCAGCGTGACAACTGATGCACTGCATATTTTTGCCCTCGCTTGCCATGTGGACATCGAAATCACGGCCACAATCCACCAGCTTATACTCCAAATCGCCGCGCTTGAAATTGACGCCGCCGCCCGAAGCGTTATGGCAACGCAGACAGGTCGCACGGGTCGGCAGCGTGATGCGTTTGGCAACCGCATCCAGCCCTTCGCGGTTCTTCCACAAGATCGGCTGCCACGCCAAGCCGCCTTCCGGCGTGGCAAACAGGTCGCGCCGATAGCCGTTGGCGTGGCAGATTAGACAATCAATATTCTGCAACTGCTCATCGCTGATTTTTTCCGTCGGCAATTTTCCCAGCCCCGCGTGACAGGCGCTACAGCCTCTGCTGATGGTGTCGCCGCGTGAATTCTTCACCAGTCCGATCCAGTTGCCTCTGGGGCTGGTGCAGAAATCATTAATCGTGTTCAGTTTCCCGAGTCGACGATTTTTGGCATTGATAATTTGAGGGGCTGCGCCCTGCCACTGATAATGCTGCGAGTGAAAGAAATTTTCGCCATCTTTCTGGTGACATTGCAGACAAGTAGCGGTGCCTTCGTAATGCGCGAAGTAATCCGCGTGCGAATACTTTTTCTCCTGGTCTTGAGCCATGCCCAAGACCAGAGTCAAAAACAAGAAAGCAAAGGTTGTCAGGTATTTCATTCCGTCACCTCCTCCGATTAAAAACGCGCCGTCAACCCTGCGGAAAACTTGTTCACCCGACTGTAGGTTGGAAAGCCGAGAATGGGCGCTTGCTCCAGACTCTTGGGCGCTCCCAGATGCCAGCCGGAGCCGGAGTATCTGTAGTTGTAGCGTATGAAGTCGGCTTTGAAAATAAAGCGACTGGTGATGCGATGCGTGATGTAGGTTTGATACACCTCGCCCCGCGTGTTGGTCTTGGGCGCGATAATATCATCTTCGGCCTGAGCGAAATTGAACCAGTATTTCGAGCCCTTATTGAACTCGAAACCAATTTTCGTGCGCTCTTCGCTGCCGAAGTTATAGCGCGCTCCTGCATAAATCATGCCGCCGTTGTGATTGCTCGGCACCTCGAAGGGATCAGACCCTAAACCGCCAAATGGCGTGGTTAGGCGGTTCGGTCTGAGGCCGACATAGTTGGCGCTGAAGAAGGTATCAAGCGCGCCGAATTTATGCGTCACATTGATGCCCACCAAATTGATGTCGCCAAGATTAGCCGATGGCGTGTAGCGCATAATGACAGGCGCGCCAACCGTCTCTCCGGTTAAGGGATTATTCGGCAGCACGATTAAGCCATTGAAGGCATCGGTGACATTAAAGGCGCGCGCCAGGGTCGCTTGTATCAAGGTCTTTTCCGAACTCCATACATCTACGTTGCCGCCTAAAAAATGCACATCCTTCATGCGGTCTTGCGGCAGTTTCAACACGTCACCGTTACCGAAACCGGATTCATAACCCAGGCCATAGCACAGGCGCAGCACGGTGTGTTCACCGGCGTGATAGCCAAAGGTGATGCCGTCGAACTGGTAATCAATCAGCGCCCCCGAAGGCGTGCCGCCGCGCATCTCGTCATTGCGTAAATTCAGGGGCGGCCCATCGGTTGAAGGCCGTCGCCCTATGGAAAGGAAAAAGGGCGAGTTGGCGATTTTATTCCAAGTGACGTAAGCGCGCTCGACTCGCAGGATGTCCGAATTCGGCACCCCTGTAGTCGTGCCGTCTATACTTAAAGAAGTCGGCTGCCCGTTGAATACCTGTACGCCGGTCGAATCGCCGAACACTTTGTACATACTCAGGCGTGCCGTGACGCTGACGTTTTCCGAGACTGGCGCATCCAGTCGTATGCGAAAACGATTGGTGTACAAAATCTTGTTGTTGGCTTTGTATTCGGAAACGTAAGTGGCAGGCATCAACAGGCCGAACAGTTGTTGTTGCAACGGCGCAGGGAATTGCCCCATAGCCTGTTTCAGTTGATTGAAAGTCAGATTGTTGGTGAAGTATTGATAATCGCTGTAATGTCCGGCAACCGCTTGATTGATTTCATTGAGGCTTGAGGGCGGACGCCCCAGAACATTCATGGCGAATATACTTTTAACCAATAGGTTTTGTAATCTCATGCCGTCGAAATGCGCCGGTATGGTGCCTTGAATTGAATGCGCTTCAAAGCGATAATCGCCGCCGAATTTGATGCGCTGTAAAGCCGTGTCGCGCTCGGTTTTGGTGACCCGTTTATCTATGTCTTTGAGTTGCTCTGCGGTTTTCGGGTCGGCAACCGGGGGCGCTTGAACGGTCTGTTTCTTTTCCTGATTGGCCAATCGTTCTTCCAGCGCATTGATGGTTTTTTTCAACAGTTCAATCTCCTGACGAAGTTGCTCGGTTGGAGTTTTTTCGGTTTGCGCGGAAGTCGGCGACGGATTCACAGGAGTCGGATTTTGCGCCCGGACGAATGGTCCGGGAAGAATAATTATGATAGCGATAATGATGATAAGGTTTCGCATAATCCCCCCTCCTTTTGTGGGGTTGACGGGCAAGACTGCCGGAAACTTCAACCGCTACAGGTTTGCGGTTGCTCCGAATCGGCAGCGTGATCTATGCAGTATTTCTGTAGGGTTTTGAGTTGTTCAGGCGTCAGTGTTTCGAGAAGTTTTTTCTCCTGACCGGGCAACCTCACATCCTTGTGTGTGGAAGCAAATTTCGTCGTGAAGAATTTTTTCCACTGATCCTGAATTAAGGACAGCGGGCTGTATTCCCCCTGCGCGGAATCTTTGCTGTGGCAAACGCGACAATTCTGTTTGAATAAGTCTTTGCCAGTGGTTGACGATTTTTCCTGCGCGGGAGTCAGAAAGACAAGGGGAAACAAGCATAACCCGCAGATGAGGACAAAGCGTTTTGCGGCGTTCATAACAGCCTCCTATAGGCGATTTTGCCAGCGCTTTTTGCGGCTCGCAAAAACAGCTAAGGCAAGCGATATACCATTGCCAAGCGGACGCTTGATGTTGCTCTGAGCGACCCTGAGCCAAACTTCTAAGCCGTTATGTCATGAGAGCTTGACGAAGCCCGAAAGATTTTTGCGGACTTTCTTAACGAGCGCCGAGCGCCGAGCCGTGGGAAAAATCTCTCTGCGTATAATTTAACAATTGCGGAATTTTGCAACTGTGTGATTGAAGCGAGAGGCCGGATTATCGCAAGCCTGAAATTGAAAGCATGGCTACAACGATTTTGTGTTGGCATACCGGAGATTGGATGAAGCGGCTTGCTCATCCGGTCTAGGCGGGCGTTTATTGAGCAACTTGATTGACGAAGGCGCGAGGGTGATTTTCATAGGCCTTTGCTCTTACGTCAATTGACTGATGGCTTCAACAGCTTCGAGCGTGAATGGATAACCAGAACACTGCTCCCACGGCGTGATACCGGCGTTGCTGTGGTCGGCAATCAGGCGTTCCATGCGAAATTGTTTCTGGCTGGATGTTCCATCGTTGCCTCCACAACAACAATCAAGGGTGTGATGCAAGAGGAGTTCTTGTATCACACCCTTGTTACGGAAATGGCAATGACGAGTTTCGCCTTAATCCATAGCGCTTGACTTCTTGCTGGCGAGAATCATTTCGCGCCCTGCCAGATAAAGCAGAACGATCAAGACCAGGAACGGCAAGACCGACAGCAGGTCGGCGTTTGCGCCATTGAAAAACGCATTGCTTTTTGACCAGGCATCTATTCGATTATTGAAATTTTCAAATCTTGGCACACCCGCCAAAAAGGCGATGACGATGCCGGCCAGCGCGCCACCGGCGATGTAACCGGAAGCCATCAACACACCGCCGCTCTTGTCGCCCTCGGCGGTCAACTCTTCTGCCGTCAAATTTTTGCCCCGGAATTTTCGCGCGAGGTATTTATCCACTAACCAGCGAATCATGCCGCCGATGAAAATCGGACTCGAAGACGACAGCGGCAGATACACGCCCACGGCAAACGCTAAAGAGGGAATGCCGCTCATCTCTAACACTATCGCAATCATCACGCCTAACAAGACCAAGCCCCAAGGCAGTTTTCTATCGAGGATGCCTTTGATGATGTAAGACATGAGCGTGGCTTTTGGCGCATCGAATTTTTTGACCGGCGTGCCATCCGGTCTTTCGGTGTGCGTGCCATTGATGCCGGGGTCAACCTGATACACCGGCACGCCTTGCTCGTTGACCAGATAGCGCACCGCGTTGCCGCTGGCTTCGTCCTGTTTGAACCACGAGCGATAAGCGTTGTGGTCTTCTTCGCCCTGTACGCCTTTGAGGGCTTCGGGCGCGCCCAAGCCACTCGTGTCAACGTGGAAATCCGCCGCGAAGGTGTTGCCAACCGGCACATAAACGGTGGCCGAATCATTGAGCTTTAATAGAATCGGCCCCATAATCAAGGCCGATGCCAACGCGCCCACCAGTATAGCGATTTGCTGACTGCTCGGCGTCGAGCCGACGAGAAAGCCGGTCTTCAAATCCTGCGACGTGGTGCCGCCGTTGGAAGCCGCTATGCAGACGATGCCGCCTATGGAGAGCGCCGTGACGTAATAAGTATTTCCGGTCCAGCCAATCAACAGAAAAATCAGACAAGTCAACAACAAGGTCGCCACCGTCATACCGGAAATCGGATTGGATGACGAACCGATTTCCCCCGTCAGTCTGGAAGAGACGGTGACGAACAAAAACCCGAAAGCGACAATCATCAACGCGCCGATGATGGCGGTGAGCGGATGAGTAATATGCAGGTTCAATTGCGGGAAGAGCATAATCATCGCCAATAACACAATGATGCCGCCCAAGACGATTTTCATTGAGAGGTCGTGATCGGTGCGAACCGTAGAAGCGCCTGCCGCCTGGCCGCCGCGCAGGTCAGCGAGGCCGCCTTTCAAGCCGCTCCAGATTGTCGGCAGCGAGCGAAAGAGGCTGATGATACCACCGGCTGCGACTGCGCCTGCGCCTATATACAAGATATAGGCACTGCGTATGGCGTTGGGGGTCATCTGATTGATCGGAACATCACCCGGCGGCAGCGCTGTGGTCATGCCTTCGCCGAAAAACTTGATCGCCGGAATCAACACCAGATAGGCCAGCACCCCACCGGCGCACATAATCGAAGCGATGCGCGGCCCGATGATGTAGCCCACGCCTAACAGTTCCGGCGAAATTTCGGCGGAGATGGAACCGGCTTTGAACGGCGCGCCAAAGATTTTTTGCGGCGTGTCTTTCCAGGCTTTGAAACCTACCATCGCCACTTTGTAAAGCATCCCTATGCCAAAACCTGTGAAGATGGTTTTGGCTCCGGTGGCTTCGACCGTGGCTTTGTTGCTGCCTAAAGAAGCGGCGTCGCGGGATTCTTGCGAGGCTCCGGCTTTTAAGACTTCGGCGCAGGCCGTGCCTTCGGGGTATTTCAAGATGCCGTGTTGTTGAACGATTAAAGCGCGGCGCAAAGGAATCATCATTAGTATGCCGAGCAAGCCGCCGAGTATGGCAACCAGCATGACGCGAGTGATTTCCAGATCGAAACCTAAAATCATGATGGCAGGCATGGTCACGCCAACGCCGAAGGCAATGGATTCGCCTGCCGAGCCTGCCGTCTGCACGATGTTGTTCTCCAGTATGTTGGCGTTCTTCACGCCCATTTTGGACAGCAGACTGAAGAGGCTGATAGAGATGACGGCGACGGGAATCGAAGCGCTGACCGTCAAGCCGACCTTGAGAACCAGATACAAGGATGACGCGCCAAAGACCATGCCAAGCAAGGTGCCAACGATTAACGGCAGGGGCGTCAGTTCGGGCAATTTCACAGAGGCGGGAATATACGGCTTAAAACCGCTCTGCGTCTCTTGCACCGCCACATTGGTGATTTCTTTATTCATATAGTTCCTCCGTTAGAAGACGACTGTGGAGATGTGATGAAGCGGAGGCTATTTTGTATGCCCGATGCAAACTATGTCAATGAAAATAGCGATGAGCGCGTCGGCAAAACGTGATGATGAGAAGGGGCGCGACGAAGACGGGGTGAAAAAAAACAGAAAGCGAAAATCGTCAAGGGCTTTTCATCTGGCTTGCCACAGAAGCGTTGCCGCGATTTTCAAAGCGAGAACGAACGCCACTTGGGAAAAAGGAAGGGCAGGGACAAGGCGCGCAACCAAGCGCCTCGACAAGCGCCTTGTCCGGAATTTTTCACGGCTAAGAAAGCGCCAGCGACTGCCGACTATATTCTCTGTGTTTCTGTTTTTCGAGACTGATTTCCAGACTCTCGCGGGCGATGTGCGCGGCGGGCAGCACCTTGTGCGGACGGAATCCGGGAGCCGCTTCGACCAGTCCATCACGCGCTAAATCGGCGACGATCTGCACCGCCTGACTGTAGCTGATGCCAAGCTTCTGTTGCAAAACAATGGTCGAGGCATAGCCGAGGTCGGTAATCAGCAGCAAGACCTTGCCATACAAATCTGCATCGTCGGGAAGAAAATCATTTTGGGTAATCTCATCGAAAAAATTGGTCTCCGGCTTGATGATAAGCGGCAACGCATGGTCGGTTGATAATTCATTGACGCGGTCATCGGCTATGGCATTGGCCAGTTCTTCGAGTTCGATCCGAATGGCGCGCAGCCCTTTGCGGAGTTTGTGATAGCTTGCAGAATCCTTCATAACATCCACCGTAAAAAAATGTGAAAAATGGTTGCTCGTCAATTGCCAGCGCTACAGTCCGTATGAAGAGAGCTTTGGAACCTATGAAAAGGCGCGCCATTGTTGAGCGAAATTCCTGCAAGGGGTTTTGAGCCGAAGAGGGAAGCGGCTGTAGTCGGCTTATCGTTCGTCGGTCATCTTACCACAGAAGATTTTGTCGCAACACCGATTTGTGAAAAAGTCCAAGGCCGAAAAACCGACAAGATGACGGCTGCCTTCCTCACAATGCAGCGACTGAATGGCGTCGCGCAAGCATCAGGAAGTCGGTTTGAAAGAGGCAAACGGGTTTGCGGTTTTCAGCGAACCAAAAAATGAGCCTGTGAATTTTTTTTCACAGGCTCAGGGTTCAAACGTCAATCCGCACCAACGCTAACGGTCAGTGCGTGGCGCGGTCGAAGTGATGGTGAATTCTGCGCCACGAGTGAGGGTAATATCTTCGCGTCCTTGTGCAATCACTGTACCCGCGCCCGCGCCCGCGCCAATCACTGCGCCAATGGCTGCGCCTTGACCTCCTCCGGCAATGCCGCCGATGATGGCACCAATCGCCGCGCCGATTCCCGAGCGCGTCACGGTTCGCGTTGTCTGATTGGTGGTATCTTTGACGCTGCCTTCGTTATCTACTTTGACGGTTTCACCGTTGCTGTTCTGCACGCTTTCGATGAAACCCGCGAACTCGTAGGTGCCGCCATTTCGCAAGCGGATGGTCTGGAAGTTCAAGACCATTTCCGGGCGACCGCTGATGCGACCGGAACGCTCGACCTTCGAGACATAGCCCTCGATGATAGCGCCGTTGTATTGCCCTGGCGATTGCACGGTCATCGAAAAGCGATCACCATCACGCGACTGCCGTGTGGATAAATCATCGTTGAGAACCGCCGTCAACGTCGTGTTATTGGGAATGATAAAACTGCCCGACGGGCGGTCATAATCGGGGCGATAATCGGCATTGGTGCGCTCGCCGGTATAAACATTCCACTGCGCGACTTCGTTGGTCTTGCGATAAATGCTCTGCACCGTGATCGGCTGCGACAGGCGATCCGAATAAAAGCGCCGGATGACGCGCAGGTTGCGACCATTGTCTATCGGCTCGAACGACACGGAAAAATCGTTGCCGCGATCCCCCTGCGAACTGATGGTCAGAAAATCGCCGCGCAAGGATGCCGTGGTGCGTACCGTTCTGCCGTTGTTGCGCGCCTCCACCTGCTGGCGTCCATCGGCATCAAATTCCACTTGCGGCGCGGTCGTCGAAATCATGGTGATGTGACGACCTTGACGCTCCAGCGCCAGCATTTCGGGCGCTTGCAGACGCCGTTCCAGCGCTACGCGCACGCGGTCGGCTTCCTGTGAATCGAGATTGCGAGTGGCGCGGTCTATGGCGTTGGTGGCGCTTTCACTGCGCGATAAATCAAGCGTGTAGGTGCCGGTTAAACGGGTATAGCCAGAGCCGGGATAGCGATTTTGCGTAGCAGTTTGGCGAGGATCATTCTGCGGATAATTTTGGTTGGGATACGGCTCACTGCTCGTGGGATAAGGATGATAAGAGCGCTCATCCCAACGCCAGGAGACATTGTAATAACTGGCCAAGGTTCGCAAATCCGAGCGCACGCTTTGCCAGTCGTTTTGTACATAGGTATCCAGGCGATTGGTTCGCAGATAATTATCAATTGCCCAGCCGCGATTCAACACCTCTTCGACATCACTGCTGGTCGTAGAACGACTGTTGTAATTGTTCTTCAAACGAGTTGTGGCATAGTCAAAATTGCTGAGGTAACGATTGATATCCTCTTCTCTGACCGAGGTGCTATAACGGCGGTTGGCCAGAGCGCGTGATACATCTTGCTTGAGCGTCAAGGTGTGCGAATCCAAGCGCCGGAACAGTTGTTGAATTTCCCCATCCCTGACGCCATACGGTTGCTGCGCCCAACCTTGAGCGCTGAAACCGAATAGCGCCACCATCACAGCTAATAAAAATCTGCATCCTGTTTTGTTCTTCATAACATTGCTCTCCTTCCTTCAAACGTAGCGGTCTGAGTGTAAAAAAATTGCGCTTCATTGGCTGCCAGCATCGGCGCGCCGTGGGCGGTACGACTACACAATCAGCTTGGGTTTTTTTGGGTCTTCCTGAATGGGTAGATCCGGGTTTTCCGGATCAACAGGTTCCTCAATCGGTGACGGTATCGCTTCACCCGGCGGCACCGGAATCTCCTGTTTTGGCGCATCTTTTTTCGCTGCTTCTGCGCTGCTGGCGCACCAACTGGCGGTGCTGGTCTTGGTCGTTTGCTTCATCATAACCTCATTGATGAGAGCCTGCCTTTCCCTTGTATGAAACGGATGAAAGGATATATGAACAGGAAAGCGCAGGCTCTTCATCGTGTGACAAAGAATCGCCGCCTCAACGCCTTGGCTAAAGCGCGATTCATGAAGATTCTGCTGGTAGAATGTTTCAACCTCAATGCGGTTACGCGCCCTACACCTCTAAGCAAATGGCAAGTGCTGTGCCAGTGCAGCAGCGACCAGTTTAACTCCTGTGATGAGGCGCGATAAAGCATAAAAACCGGCCAAAACAGGGCTTTTTTGCAGACCATGAGAAGTGCTACAGTGACGTGTTGATATACATTTTGCTGTAGCGAATCAGGACAACAGCAGGGCGAAAACCAACGAATAATTTGCCGCTGAATCCTGCTTGGGCGCGACTGAAAATTTCAGGCCGTCCGCCGACCGTTCCTGGCGCTTTGGCGGGGCGTGAATTATTTCTCTTCGCTGCGCCGCGCTTTGCGGAAATACAGAGACGTTAAGCATTTCATAGCTTTGTGCAGTCCCTATGTTCAAATCATTCGAGTTGAATCATGGCAAAGATTTTCTTCTGGGTGTCGTTGACAGCAATTTTTTATACCTTTGTGGGCTATCCGATAATCGTTTATCTGCTGGCGAAATTTCGTGCGCGCCAAGTAGAGAAAGCGGCCATCACGCCGACCGTTTCTATCGTCATCGCCTGCCTCAATGAAGAACAAAATATTGCCGCACGCCTTGAAAATCTATTGGCATGTGATTATCCCGCAGCGCGTTTTGAAATCTTGGTGGTGTCGGACGGCTCAACCGATAACACGTTGAACATCGTTAAACGATATGCCGAAAAACGGGTGCGCGTTTTTCATTACGATGAACGCCAAGGCAAACCTACGGCACTCAACTTAGGCCTCGCAAACGCCAACGGCGAAATCGTCGTCTTTACCGATGCGCGGCAATCCTTCGAGCCTGACGTAATCAAAGAATTGGTCGCCAACTTTGCCGACCCGCAGGTTGGCGCGGCGACCGGAGCGTATTTGATGAGCGATAAAAAAGGCTCCAGCGTTGGCGAAGGCGTGGGTTTTTACTGGCAGTACGAAGAGTTAATTCGCAAAAGCGAAGCGCGTTTCGGTTCGGTCATCGGCGCAACCGGCGCGATCTATGCGATACGCAAAACGCTCTGGCAACCGCTGCCGACGGAAACCATTCTCGACGATGTTTATACGCCTATGCGAATCGCTATGCAGGGCTATCGCGTGGTCTTTGAAGACAAGGCGCTGGCGCACGATGTGGCGGCGAAGTCCGCTGCCAAAGAGTTCGCACGCAAGGTTCGCACCCTGATGGGCAATTATCAACTCTGCCAGTTGATGCCGCGTTTATTGTGGCCTACGAATGGTTTACTGCTGCAATTTTTTTCGCACAAATTGCTGCGCCTAGCCGCGCCGATTTTTATGATAATTCTGCTGGCCGCCAACTTGTTGCTGGCGATGCGCGAGACGACCACAGCGGCGGCGATTTTTTATCAGTCAAGTCTGGCCGGACAACTGGTGTTTTATGCGAGCGTCTTCTTTGGCTGGCTGTTATCGAAAAGTTCGCGCAAAGTGCGCCTCTTCAATGTCGCCTATGTGTTTTCGGTGATGAATGCGGCGGCGCTGGTCGGCTTGTTTTATTTCGTGCTGGGCAAACGCAATGTCTGGGTGCGCGGCGAATGAGAAAAGCGTAACGGGATTGAAGGGAAACCATGAGCAGCGCTTATGACGCAACGACAGACTATGAATTGAACGGCGAGTTGCCGGACTCGCTTGATGGCGAGAGCCTGCCGCAAGCCAAAGAGAAATTGCCGGTTTATGTGATCGGTGTGGCGGTGTTGACGCTTTTTTTCGTGACTCAATTGCTTCAGCTTGTGCCGTCGGTGCAGGGGATTCCGTTTGCTAAAATCGTTGTCGGCATGGTGGTGTTGATTTTTGTATTCTCGCCGCATCTGCTGGCCAATCGGCTACGCTTGAAAGAGCTTCCGCAGATTCAATACATCCTCTGCATACTGGCGTTGGCGTTGGCGACAGTGCCGCTGTCGGTGTGGCCGAGCGACAGTTTCAACTTCATCTTTCAAGGCTATGCCAAGAACATCGTCTTTGTTTATCTGTTGGCGCAAGGCTTGAAGACCGACCGTTCGGCGCGTGCGATTTGCGGGGCGCTGGTGTTGGGCTGCGCTTTGATCGTGCTGGCGTTGTTGAGCGGCTTTGGCCCCGAAGTCAGTCTCAATGTCAGCGAAGAACGCATCAACGTAGCCGGAACTTATGACGTAAACGACCTGGCGTTGTTGTTTATCGTGGCGTTGCCGTTTGCGTTTTTCATGCTCAAAGACAGCACCCGATGGCAACGCTTGCTGCTGTTTTTTGCCATCGCCTTGATGGTGATCGGCATCATCAAATCGGCTTCACGCGGCGGCTTTGTCGGCCTTGTGGTCATCAGCCTTCTGCTGTTGATTCGTTCATCGAAACAGGCGCGCAAATACGCGCTTGTCGCCATATTGGGCGGCGCGATGTTGTTTGCCGTAGCCGCGCCTGCGGCCTATTGGGCGCGCATCACGACGATTTTCAGTCTGGAAAAAGATTACAATTTTACCGACCAGCGTGGGCGGCAAAAGGTTTGGGAAAACGGTTTGAAGATGATTGCCGCGCATCCTTTGAACGGCGTCGGCATCAACTGTTTTATGATTGCTCACGCCGATTTTTCGGGAACCAATATCAACATCTCGCCGCACAATTCTTTTCTACAGATTGCCGCCGAACTGGGACTGCCCGGCCTCTTGCTGTTTGTATTAATCATTGGTTCGTCGCTCATTGCGGCAAGACGTGTGCGCCGCTTGACCTTGAAAAACCAACTTGCCGAAGAGTATTGGTGGCTGGCATCGGCACTCGAAGTCAGCTTTCTGGGGTTTATTGTTTCGGCGTCGTTTCTGACTCACGCCTATTCGCCCATCTTCTGTTTTCTGACCGGCATAGCGGCATCGCTGGTGGCGCGTTACCAAGCTGCGACGAACCAGACGTCAGCATCACAAGACGAAACCGAGATTGATTACGACTGAAAGGCTTGCCTGTCTGAGCCGAAAAATGTGCAAGCAAATTTTTTTTCGTTGAGTTGCAAAACAACATAAATCCCGTTTAGAGGTGGTCGCTGCCCGCGCCTTCCGGCGGGCAGCGACCACCTCTAAACGGGATGATTCTCACCAGCTTTCATGATTTGATAGCGCCTTGATCGTGGTACTTATCTCTTCAAATCGGCAAGCACCGTAACGGTTTCTCCGGCCTTAACCTCTACGGCTTTTTGAAAAGACTTGAAGCCCTTGAGTTCCAGATGCACGGTATATTTTCCCGGCGCTAAATCGGCAATAATCGTAGGCGAACTGCCGCGCAGTTGCGGCTTACCGGCTTCGCCGCCCTCGTCGGCAATCAGCATAACGCTGGCTCCGTCGGGTTTAGAGCCAATTTTAATCGCGCCCAACGCGGGATTCGGCGGGGGTTGCGGGGCGACAGGATTTTGCACGATGGCTCCGGTATTCCCGTTGGCGTTTGCATTGTTGGCTGGTGTAATCGTCGAGACATCGCCGTTAATAGCTGGCGGAACGCCGCGAATATCGGAAGGCGGCGCATTGTTGGCGGCTCCTGCGCTTGCCGTACCGGGGTTCGGATTCCTGGCGTTTGAATTGTTGGCATTGTCGGGAGACTGCGCGCAACCGCTCATCAAGGACAACGCTACGATCAATAAAACGCTGGGAAAAATGCTGATCAATTTTTTCATGAAGCTTCCTCTCTGCGGTGAAATCGAAAAAAGTTTTTCTGGCTCGGCAACGGTCAAAGTTGATGAACCGATTCATGACGATACAATATAAAATTCAAAGCAACAAATGGCGCGGCGCTTGTCTTCGCGCAACGCTTTGCACCATACTTTGATGAATCCTCATGGCGAACCAACGCGACAAGCTATGGCAAAAGGTGCGCGACTTCATCAAGCATCAAGCGATGCTCAAAGAAGCCAGCGGCGTAGTCGTTGCGGTATCGGGCGGCGCGGATTCGCTGACGTTGTTGGAGGTGCTGGCGCGACTGCGCGACCGTAAAAAAGCATCGCCTCAAACGCAAGACTGGAAACTTCATATCGCACACCTCAATCATTTACTGCGCGGCAAGGCATCGCATGAGGATGCGGAATTTGTTGCTGCGTTGGCAAAAAAACTCAAGCTCAATATCACTATTGAAAGCGCCGATGTCGCCGCGCTGGCGCAAGCCACAGGCAAGGGCATTGAAGAAGCGGCACGCGAAGCGCGTTACCGGTTTCTGCTCAAAGTGGCCGAAGCGCAAGGCTGCAATCGCATCGCCACCGGCCACACTATGAACGATCAGGCGGAAACTTTGGTGATGCGCCTGGTGCGCGGTGCTGGCCTTCACGGGCTGGCAGCTATGCGACCGCTGCTTGCCGCGCATCTCTTCGCGGACACAGGAACCGCAATCACCAAACCGGAAGCGTATGAATCGCAACCGCTGCCTGAAAAACACGACGATGCAGACATCACCTCTACACCCTTTCTCCCCGTCTCCCTTTCTCCCTGTCTCCCTTTCGCTTCGTCTTCCTCACGTCTCCACGCCCCCTCTCCTCTCTTGATGCGTCCACTGTTGTGCGTCACTCGTGAGGAGGTCGAAAGTTATTGTCGAGAGCGCGGCTTGGAGTTTCGTACTGATGAGAGCAACAACAGTCTGGCGTACACGCGCAATCGCGTGCGGCACGAAACTATGCAGGCGTTGCGAGAAATTAATCCAAGAGTTGTTGAGCGCTTGGCGCAAACCGCAGAGATTCTTGCCTGCGAAGAGGACGCGCTTACAGAAGCCGCGCAGGTTTTTTTAGAACAGGCGCAGGTGAAAGCGAACCGCAACCGCACGAAATTCAGCACGCCGAACGCGTATTTCATCGCCGAGTTGATGAAGCATTCCACAGGCTTGCGGCGACGCCTGATTTTTGCAGCCCTCCGGCGCGAAGGCGAAATGCTCAAAACAAGGCAGCGGCAAACTTCGCAGCTTACCGCAGTTCATCTGGAGGCGATAGAAAAATTATTGACGCAAGGGCGCAGCGGACAACGCCTCACGTTGCCTGACGGTTTGGAAGTGTGGCGCGAATTCGAGGCGCTGGTGTTCGTGCATACCGATGCCGGAAAACTCTCGACAGCAAGGAGCCAGGAGGCGAAGCCGAGGGAGGCAACTACCAACCGCGCAGCCCTGCATTGCGACTCGGATGATGGTTCGGATGCTGCTGATGAAAAGCCCTATGAATATTGGCTCGGCAGCGACCAAACAGAGATTGAAGTGGGCGGCATGAGGCTTTCTCTGTCGCGTGGCGAAAGCCTTTCGCGTTTGCCAGAGATATTGGAAATGGCGCGTCGGGAAAAAAAAATCTCCGGCAGAGACTGGCTGACTGTGGCGCTCGATGAGGCTAGTGTGCCGGAAAGGCTGTGCGTCAGGCCGCGCCAAAAAGGCGAGCGCGTACTGGTTTTCGGGCAGCAAAAAATTATTAAGTTGAAAAAGCTGATGATTGCCCATAAAATCGCACCTAGCCGTCGCATCAGTTGGCCTATCGTTGTAACCTCGGACGGCGAGTACATTTGGTCGCCGGGATTGCCCCCTGCCTTGAACTTCGCCACGGCGGACAAGAGCACCTCGCTTGTCATACTGTGTGCCTCAGATGTTTGATGCTCAGGAACGGTGAGCGTCAAACGCGCAGGAGTTACCTATGCAAGACAAGATTCGTATCATTCACTCGCAAGAGGAAATTGAAAAACGCATCAATGCGCTGACCGAAGAGATTCGCTCGCTGGTTCAAGATGACGAATTAACCGTGGTCGGTATTCTTGATGATGCTTTCGTGTTTTTTGCGGATTTGATTCGTGCTTTGAATATGCCGGTGCAGTGCTGTTTTTTGAAAGTCACCAAACACGTAGAAGAAGACCACACCAATATTTTATACATCAGCGAATTCGAGCCGCTAGAGAAAAATATTCTACTGGTCGGCGGCGTGATGGCAACCGGCGTAACCCTCAATTATCTGGTGCGGCATCTGGAAGCCGGAGGCGTCAAATCGTTTCGCACCTGTATGCTTGTAGATAAACCGGGCGACCGGCGCGTTGATATACAACCCGACTTCACCGCTTTTCACAGTGATGAAAGCTTTTTATTCGGGTACGGTCTGGGGTTGCAAAATCAATATCGCCATCTGCCGTATCTGGCGATAAAGGAATAAAAAGTTGCGCGTGAAGTTTGACGGGCAAACGTAACTTGCCGAAAGCTTATCTAAAAGAGACAGGTGCAGCGCCACAGAAATTTAGGCAATGATTGCGTGGCAAATTTATGTAGGTTACTATTTCAAACAGGGTATGAAGCCCGGTTTTTTGTCGGAGGTAGCAGGTTGAATTCAACATTAAGACAGGTAATTTTCTGGATAGTGATTTTAGGAGGCGCGATTCTGTTGTATGTCGTCTTTACCGGTAAAGGCGCGCAGAAGGAACAACCTCTAAGTTACAACATACTGATCGAAAAGGCGAAAGCCAAACAAATTGAGGACGCCACGCTGGATGAAGGCACCGGCATCACCGGCAAATTGACCGATGGCTCCAAATTTAAGACCCCCGTTTCCAATCAACAGATTCAAGCCGATGCCGTCAAGGTGCTGACTGAAAATGGCGTCAAGCTGACGATTGAAAGTTCTTCGTCGAGCCAATGGATCTTCGGGTTGCTGAGTTGGCTGCCCATCGTCGTCATCCTCGGCTTGTGGATTTTTATGATGCGGCAGATGCAATCGGGCGGCAACAAGGCTTTATCATTCGGGAAGTCACGCGCCAAACTGTTAAGCAATCAACAGAAGCGCGTCACCTTTAAAGACGTTGCCGGAGTCGAAGAAGCCAAAGAAGAATTGCAGGAGATCATAGAGTTTTTGAAAGAGCCGCAGAAGTTTCAAAAACTCGGTGGACGCATTCCCAAAGGCGTTTTGATGATGGGACCTCCGGGCACCGGCAAAACTTTGCTCGCCCGTGCCATTGCCGGAGAAGCCAATGTGCCGTTCTTTTCGATCTCCGGTTCGGACTTCGTAGAGATGTTCGTAGGCGTCGGCGCATCGCGTGTCCGCGACCTCTTTGAACAGGGCAAGAAGAACGCTCCCTGCATCATCTTCATAGACGAAATTGATGCGGTCGGTCGTCATCGCGGCGCAGGGCTGGGCGGCGGTCACGATGAACGTGAACAGACCTTGAATCAATTGCTGGTCGAAATGGACGGCTTTGAATCCAATGATGGCGTCATTCTGGTCGCCTCGACCAATCGCCCGGATGTCTTAGACCCTGCGTTGTTACGCCCCGGACGCTTTGACCGTCGCGTCGTCGTGCAGCGTCCCGATGTCAAAGGCCGCGAAGGCATACTCGCCGTTCACACGCGCAAGATACCGCTCGGCGATGATGTGGATATTAACGTCATTGCGCGCAGCACACCGGGGTTCACTGGCGCGGATTTGGCGAACCTCGTGAATGAAGCGGCCTTGAATGCGGCACGCTACAATCGCAAAGTGGTCTCGATGTCCGATTTTGAATGGGCGAAAGATAAAGTGTTGATGGGTACGGAACGACGCTCCATCGTGATGTCGAACGAAGAGAAGCGCAACACCGCCTATCACGAAGCCGGTCATACGATGGTCGGCATCAAGGTTCCCAATGCCGACCCGGTGCATAAAGTCTCGATCATTCCACGCGGTATGGCGCTGGGCGTGACTATGCAATTGCCCGAAGCCGATAGATATTCGCACACCCGCGATTATCTGGAAGGCCAGATTGCCATCTTGATGGGCGGTAGAATTGCCGAAGAGATGTTCCTCAATCACATCACCACGGGCGCTTCCAACGACATCGAACGAGCGACAGAGTTGGCGCGTCGTATGGTGTGTGAATTCGGTATGTCGAGCTTGGGGCCGATCACCTTCGGCAAGAAAGAAGAGCAGATTTTCTTAGGCCGCGAGATTGCCCAGCATCAAGACTACAGCGAAGAGACGGCGATCAAGATTGACCAGGAAGTGAAGCGCATCGTTACGGAGCAGTACAATCGCGCTCGTCAAATCATCCTGGAAAATAAAGAAGCGATGATTCGCTTGTCGGAATCTTTGCTGGAACGCGAATCGCTGGACTCTGTGCAGATTCGCCGCTTAGTGGCGGGCTTGCCTTTGGACGACGATACCCCGTCGAATCCTCCAGCGCGTGAAGAGAAACCGAAGGCCGAACCCAAGCCTTCACGACTCAACCCGATTATTCCGCCGGTGCCTGGCAACGCCAACGCCTAACGAATCACTCGTCAGTCGAAAATATAAGGGCGAAGCGATTTGCCAACTGCAATCGCTTCGCCCTTTCTCTTTGGGCTATGCTTTTGCCTCTGCGCGTCAAAAAAATTTTGCACTGTCCAATAGAATTGTCACCGGCCCGTCGTTGGTCAACTGCACCTGCATCATTGCCTGAAAGACACCAGTTTCAACCCGTATGCCTCGGCTGCGCGCCCGTGCGACGAAGTATTCATAAAGCGCGTTGGCCTGATTGGGTTCTGCCGCTTCGATGTAAGAAGGGCGGCGACCTTTGCGTGCATCGCCGTAGAGCGTAAATTGCGACACCACCAGCATTGCCCCGCCTGTGTCTGCCAGGGAAAGATTCATCTTGCCCTGTGCATCGCTGAAGATTCTCAAGTTGATGATTTTATCCACCAAGTAATCTGCGTCAGCGGTTTGGTCGGCGTGGGACACGCCTAGCAACACCAAAACCCCTGTAGCGATTTCGCCAACCGCCTTTTCCGCGACCACCACGCTTGCCTGACTGACTCTTTGAATTACCGCTCTCATAAGGGTTTGTGAAAGTAGCAATCTAGCGGAATTCTCAAAGAATTTCGAGCCAAATGCGGAACTCTCTCCCCATAAAGGGCATAACCGTCAATGAAATCAGTGATTTAGTTGTAAAACTGAAAAGAGAAAAACTGCTGCGGGAATTAACTTGTTGACTTATAAGCCTTTAGTAGGTATTATGGTGCGGTGCACTAGATCGTCGAATCGACAAGCCCCCTTGAACATCCAGTAGCCCCCTTCTGAATGTTCCATACCTAGCGCACCGCTAAAACATTACTGCTTTATGGCAGGAACATGAAGCAGTGATGTTTACGGGAGCAGTTTATATCATACCATTCAACGAGATGCAAGAAAAAAGTTAAAGTAATTCATTAAGCTGCTGTAAAACTTTCACTAAGCCTTGCGAAACCTTGTTTATAAACAGGTTATCTGGTTTATGCGGGTTTCAACTTTTTTTTGTCATCATCACTAATCTGCGGCTACGGGAAGTTTGCTAGAGAATTTTGACGCCCGGAATCCACTTCCGCCTATCCGTCAGAGAATTATTTGCGGTTCACATAGACCACTTTGGTCTATGTATAGAAATTCGACCCTCCTTGCCCACTTCGCGTCCACCGTGGCCACTTTCCTAGATGCTGCCAAACGGTACGCACGAATATCCAACGACCCTTGGGCGATTGATGTGCATAATTCCTGCATCGGTGCCAGCGTATAGCAAATTTCATTTGCCCACCACTATGACATCTGGTTGAGAGGCGGTCACAGACCGCCCTCAACCAATCGCACACCTCTGCAAGCGGCTATATTACTTTTTGCTCGTCACTACCCAGCTTGGTTGAAAATTGTCGGTCGCTTCGTTGTAGCGCCGTCGGCGCACAGCCAAGCCAGCGGTCTCTGACCGCTGCTCAACGGGAATCAGGGGATTATGTTTTCTTCCCCCTCCCTTAGCCAGCGGTCAGAGACCGCTGCTCAACGGGAATTCGTTTTTGCGCCAGAGGCGCATAGAAGAATAGCTTGTAGGAGCGCCAGGAGAATTCGTTTTGGCACCAGAGGCGCAGCGGAAATTAGCCCGTGGTGAAGCCACGGGAAGGCGCAAGCGGCTTGACGGTCGCGCCCTGAAAGGGTGCAGGAGGCTTGCCGTATCGCCTCTCCTGCGCTCTTTCAGGGCGCGCCGCGTTTGCCCTCAAACATGATTCCAGTGCCTACAGCACTGGCTAATTTCCTACGCCCTTGCGGGGCAAAGCAGGCTGGGCCGTTACACCGATAAAATGATTCGGGGTTTGCGATTCGGCGGCGTGACGATTTTACCGCGTCGCTGGCGTCAGCAGTTTCCCGACGTTGGCAATCTCTTTGTTGCGTTGCGTCAAGCATTGTGCGCCTCTACAATAGGCAGACAATTTTGACAGCACACGGAGAGAGACGGCATGACGAAACTGTTATTGGCGCTGTTCGGCGTCGCGGTACTGGTCGGCGCACCGGTCAGCGCCCAGGATTACCAGGCCGAAGCGAAAAAGTTGATGGAACACGCCGAGGTCAAAAAAGCTTTTGCCTATGTTGAGGCGCACAAAGACGACATTCTCAAAGAGTGGATCGGCCTCACTGAAATCAACGCGCCTTCCGGCAACGAGCGTGAGCGTGCCGAAGCGGTGCGGAAACTTCTGGAATCTTATCAACTCGACAAAGTTTTTTACGATAAACAAGGCAATCTGATCGGCCTTCGCAAAGGCACCGACGCCAATCGCAAAGCTGTAGTCGTTGACGCGCATCTCGACACGGTGTTTCAGGAAGGTTTGAAAATCAAGGCGGAAATCCGCGACGGAAAACTTTTTGCGCCGGGCGTAGGCGACGACACGCGCAACCTCGAAGCGATGCTTGCGACCATTCGCGCTCTCAACGATGCTCACATCAAAACCACAGCCGATTTACTGTTTGTCTTCAGCGTTGAAGAAGAGACCAGCATGGTCGGGGCAAAGTTTTTCATTGCAGAGCACAAAGCGCAAATCTCTTCTTACATAGCGCTCGATGGCGGCTTTGAAAATTTGACCTACGGCGGCATCGGCATCAACTGGTACAAGCATCATTTTCTGGGGGCGGGCGGCCACACGCGCTCCAAGACGCCGCCTTATTCGGCGACCTTGCCGATGGCGCGAGCCATTGAACGCATCTACGCGCTGGAGCGTCCCAAAGACCCCGAAGTAAATTTGAACATCGGTATGCTGGGTGGCGCGGAAGTCGTCAACGCCAAAGCCGCAGATGCCTGGTTTACGGTTGATTTGCGTTCGACCGAGCAGAGCTTGATTGACGAATTTGAAAAGAAAATTGCTGCCATCGTGCGCGAAGAAGCGGCACGCGAAGGGATGCAGGTAAAGACCGAACTGGTGACAGAAAAATTACCGGCGGCGCAGATTCCCGGCAATCGCGAGTCGTTCACCGTGCGTATGGCCGAAGCCGTGCATCGCGCCATAGGCTTTGATAACGTGCAATTGACCAACACCGCTTCCAACAATGCCAACATCGCGTTTTTGGCCGGAGTGCCAGCCTTTTCAACCGGCTGCGCGCCGTGCGGCGGTGACCACTCGCTCGGCGAATGGTGCGCCATCGAGCCGTTTTACAAAGGCGTGAAAAAACTCATCCTGTTGGAAGTCGCCCTTGCCGGTCTTCAATAGTCAGCCTTCCGTAGTCGGTAAGCCGTAGTCGGCATTCAGGAGTTGGGAATCGAAGGTCGAAGATTTATCGGTATCGGGCAATTGGTGTGAAGCCTTGAAACCGGCTACAGGAGCCACTTTCAAGGCTTCGTCGCAAGATGGATTAGTTGCTTGAGTGACTGCCGATTGCCGACCGCCGACAATCGGCTGCCGCTAAAGGAGAGAAAAGATGAAAGGTGCGAAAGTATTATTTCTGGCCAGTTGGGTGATTCTGCTCGGTTTGTCGGGCTTCATCGGGCTGACCTCTTTAGGCTCATTGCGAGTTGCCTATTTCAGCGAGCAGGATAGCTTGACTTCCAGTTTAACTTTGGAGCAGGTGAAAGGAATTGGCGGCGATGAGGCGGTGAATACCATCAAAACTTTGCGCGGTCGTCGCGTCACGGCGGCAACCTGGGCATTGGCTGCTGCCGTCCTCGCTTTTTTCGTGGCGTTGTTTCCATATCGGCGCGGCGAACGATGGGCATGGTGGGCGTTGTTGGTTGGGCTAGGTCTGTCGCAGATTCTTTCGGCGCTTCGTTATGTAATCATTGGCACCTCGCCTGGCGCAGGCACGGCGATGACAATTGTCGCGGTGCTTTTATTGGCATTGCTGGCCGGTGTGCCGCGCCTCTTCCGTCAACCTGACATTGATGAAATCAAAGTTGAGTAAGATGTAGAGATTGCTCCCATATGATAAGCCGTTTCTATCTTCTGACGTTCATTCTTGCTATTGCGTTTCCGGCATTGGTGCTGCTGTTTTTTGTCATCAAGCTGGCGCTGTACTCGCGCCGCCTCAAGAAGCATCCGAGCCCCAAAGGACTCATCGGGCTTACCGGCAGAGCGCAATCGGCAATTGCCAATGAAGGCGTGGTGTTGGTGCGCGGCGAATTGTGGCCTGCGCGTTCAGCGGTGACGATTCAACGCGGCGAACCAATTTTCGTAAAGGGCTTTTACGGGTTGGCGCTGGAGGTTGAGCCTGCCTGATTTGATAATCTGTTGAGCCAATCAGGAAAATCAAAAAGCCATCACGCATACTGAATTTCACTGTGCGTGATGGCTTAAAATTTCTGCTCAACGATTTCGGCTGACCAGCAGGAGTTTAGGATGATGCGCCTTCTTTAATCAGAGCGCGGCTGATGACGACGCGCTGGATTTGATTGGTGCTTTCGTAAATCTGTGTAACCTTGGCGTCGCGCATTCCGTTGCCGTAGTTTGTGCATCCTGTTTATACTTCGAGCGTGGCAAAGCGCGATCTGATACACAATGCAGTGAAAAATGCTCTGATCAAAGATGGCTGGAACATCACTCATGATCCCTATCGAATTGAGTATGAAGAAGTAAAACTTTATGCCGATATGGCTGCGGAAAGACCTTTTGCTGCAGAACGCGAAGGGCGGAAAATTGTTGTCGAAGTGAAAAGCTTCCTCAATCCTTCACCCATCCACGATTTTGAAATGGCGCTTGGGCAGTATAATCTCTATCGTGAATTTTTGCTGGTCATTGCTCCTGAACGCAAACTCTATTTAGCGGTCAGCGATACGCTTGAGGATAATTTTTTCAGCGGCAAGGCGATACAACTTATCATTCAACAACAGCAGCTTTGTCTCTTATTGGTGAACATCGCCAACCAGGAGGTTACGAAATGGATAAGCTAACAGACTATCAGAAAATCATCAGACGCATTCTCAACGACTATCTTGAACTGGACCAACGACAGCCCACACCAGGCGTCGAATATCTGCTCCTTGCCGATGATGAAGGTGGTCATTATATGTGGCTCAACTTAGGCTGGTCGAACAACAAGCGTCTCAATGCCGCAACCGTTTACGTGCGTTTGCGCGAGGGTAAATTTTGGATCGAAACAGACTGGACAGAAAAAGGCATCGCCACAGATTTGTTGGAGGCAGGAGTGCCGAAAGAAGATATTGTGCTAGCTTTCCATCACCCTGATGTGCGCCCACATACAGATTTCGCCGCCGCTTAGAATTCGAGACGGTGCGTCAAGCAAAACAAAAGTCAATGAGCCTGTTCAAGATCAGCGAACAGGCTCATTTTTTTCCACTATGCCGATGCGCCTTCTTTAATCAGCGCGCGGCTGATGACGACGCGCTGGATTTGATTCGTCCCTTCGTAAATCTGCGTAATCTTGGCGTCGCGCATATATTTTTCAATCGGATACTCTCGCGAATAACCGTAGCCGCCGAATAACTGCACGGCATCGGTCGAGACGCGCATCGCTACGTCGGTGGCAAACACTTTGGACATCGCCGCCAGCTTGCTGACGTTCTTTGCCCCCGCGTCAATCGCCCGCGCCGCCGTATAGACCAATTGTCTTGCGGCTTCCACCTGCGTAGCCATGTCGGCAAGCATCCATTGCACGCCTTGAAACGACGACACCGATTGACCGAATTGCTGCCGCTCTTTGGTGTAGCGTATGGCGTGGTCTAAAGCGCCTTGCGCCAAGCCCACGGCCTGCGCGGCGACAAACGGACGCGCTACGTCGAGCGCCATCATTGCGTGTTTGAAGCCTTGGCCTTCCTTGCCGCCGAGGATTTGCGAGGCATGGACGCGGCAATTTTTCATGTGCGTTTCATTGACCGGCACACAACGTATGCCCATCAGGTCTTCGCGTTTGCCGACTTCAAAACCTGGGGTGTCGCGGTCAACGATAAAACCCGTGACGCCGCGTGTGCCGCGTTCCGGATTGACTGTGCAAAACATGGTGAACAGATGCGCCGCGCCGCCATTGGTCGTCCATTTCTTATCGCCGTTCAAAACGTAATGGTCGCCATCGCGTTCGGCGCGCGCTTTCAAACTGCCAGCGTCCGACCCCGATACTTTTTCCGACAGCCCAAAGGCGATGAGCTTTTTGCCTTTGGCGATGTCGGGCAGGTACTGTTGCTTCTGTTCATCGGTGCCGCCGACGATGATGGGAAACGAACCGAGCGCGTTGACCGCGTAGGAGACGCCTATGCCGCCGCAGGCTTTCGATAATTCTTCGACGACGATGCAGAGGTTCAATTCGCCGCCGCCTTGTCCGCCGTATTCTTTAGGGATCCACACGCCCATCATATCGGCCTCTTTCAAAGCGTTGATGGCGCTCCAAGGGTATTCGCCGGTGCGGTCGTGTTCGGCGGCTATAGGGCGCACATATTGTTCGGTAAGCTCCCGCGTCAAGTTGCGATAATGAAGATTGTCCTTGCTCAATAATTCATCCATGAATCCATCCTCCATAAAGTTCAGGTGTAAGAAACGAAACTCCATCGGCAGGGTCGCGCTCAAAGAGCGCAATCGAGCTTATGAATGGCGGATTGTATCGTTCACCAAAAGGCGCGTCAAACAGGAAGCGCGGTTATCGCCCGTTGATTTTTTTGCGCTCTTACTTGGCGTTGGTCGGTTTGGCAGACGGCATTTTGAAGAGGGCGTCGGCGATGTTTTGATTCAACTCAATCTTCTCCAATTTCAAGATAAAGTGATCGGGCGAGCCTTTCGTATAGCTGTCGAATTCGCAAGCGAAGAGCAGACCGCCGAACTTTTGATAGTTGCCGACCGACTCTTCAATGATGGTTTCTTTGCCCTCAACCGTGCGGTGCAGTTCTTCGCGGATTTCGAGAAAAGTTTTCGCGTCGAGGAATTGATAGATCACCGTACCGGTCTTCAACGTCACTTTGAGTTTGTAGCAAGGTGTGCCGTTGACCTCTTCTTTGCCGAGGGCTTCCACTTGATGACCTTTGGCGCGGTAATCAATCAACGGGCTATCAATTTCGGCTTGATCTTCTACCGACTTCAACTCTGCATCTTTCATGGTTTGCGGTGCGCCCTGATGCTGAAACGGCGAGGCTTGCCATCCCGTGCCGTTAGCGTAAACCTGGGTGATGGTCTTGCCGTCCACGAGCAAATCCATACGAAACTGTTTCGGGCGTTTGAGTTCTACGGTGATGGGCGCATTCATCCCCGGCCCGGTGAGCCGACCGGTAAGGGTCAGCGTTTGGATGGCGCGAAATTTTTTCAAGCCGCCGCGCGCTGCTATATTTTTAGCGATAATCTGATCCGCCGTTTGCGCCGCAACCGGCAAAGACAAAATGGCTATGGTGCTGACTATTCTCATTAATCGTTTCATTGAAAGCCTCTTTCTTCTCAGTTTTTTTGCATGGTAATAGCAACTGTAGGGCTGGGACTATAGTTGTCACGGGTTGTTTTTATCACGCCCTTCAGTGTCAACGGAAAGGCGATGCGGCTGCCAATCAATTTGTTGTGGCAAACAGCAGCACGCGGTCTGCGGCCATTGCCGCCAGTTGTTCTTCAACGTGCTCGCGTAGTTGCACCGGCGTCATTCGCACCAGTTGCTCGAAGGTGTACATGGCGAGCAGGCGATGCGCGACTTCATAACCCAGCAGATAACCGCCACGTTGCGGCACCTCTTCCGAAGGCCGACTGGTGAACCACTGCTCGTATTGGTCAGGCGTTGCGCCCTCTTTGAGCAATTCTAAAAACTTGCGCGAATTGACGGCGAGTTCATCTTTCTGCCTTCGCAACTCTTTTTCGGAAAAGTGCAGATACGTGGTTTCCGCTTGCAGCGGATAGACCGCTTCGGCTCCGGCCACCGCCAACCCTTCGACCAGCAAGGGAATGTGCGCCGTGCGAATTTGCGCCAGCGACGGATTGGCGAACAGAAAAGCGAAATGATAGAGATGAAAGAATTCGTGCGCGATGGCAATTTGCATCTGCTCGAAAGCATAATCCACCAACACATCCGCGCCTAAACAGAGAGTGTCGGGAATGCCATCGTAATTTTGCACAGGCCGCACCGAACCATCGAACAGCGCAAAACTCAAGCCCAAATAAATATCGCGTTGCTGACGATATTCGGAAAAGCGCGCTTTGAAATTCATCAAGGCGACGCGAATATTTGCGCCAGCCATTTTATTGAACTCGCGCAGGCTGCTGACTCGACCGGGCAGTTGTTTCAAAAAATGATTCAACAGCAGACGGCGCTCTTCCCAACCGGCGTTGGCATAAACGGCGCGCTCGAAATAGTCGCGGTGTTTATTTTCCACCAGCCGATTCCAGAGCCGTTGTTGAGCGCGCAACTTTTTGCCTTTCGCCTGTTCCCAGAAGATCAGCAGATCATCAACCACATTGACAATTTTATGCCCATCAAGCAAAGGGTCGCTGGCTTCGGCAGCGGTTTGCGGACGAGCGACAACGGACGCACCGAGCCATAAAACTGCGGCAAACAAGAGGACAACGGTTTTGAGAACGGACATCTATGGCCTCGCTGAAAAGAGGGAGCGAATTTGGCGCACGCGCTGGATGACCCGGAGTTGCAGCCTCAATACTTTAATGCAATTTTCGTAAAAGGCAAACTCTTATGATTGACCGGCGTTCATTTTTTTTGCGGCAAACGACGCGCCGCAAAGGCAGCGCTGTTTTCATTGCACGACAACCGACAAATTATTCTACGGTTTTCTTGACAGGCTCAAGGCTTTTGCGGATAATCCCGCCAAGCTTTGCTGCCGCAAAGCCCAAACAATTTTATGAACTGTCACACGACACCAATATTCAACAACTCCGATGCGCGCCACGCGGCGAAGGCTTGGCGTTGGTTTAGCTTTTTTACCTTTTACTTTAGCATCGCCAATCGAGCGGGGAGCGCGAGGGTGTAAGTAGAGACTACATCGCAAAAGATTTCATCAGCCCGCTCCTTCCGACGAAGGCAGCGGGCTTTAATTTTTCAGGAGGAAGAGATGACCAAAAAGAAAGCATACATACTGATATTTGACGGGCTTGCCGATTGGGAACCCGCCTTGGCGCTTTGCGAAATCAACAAGCACAAAGCTTTTGAAGTCGTCACCGTAGGTTTTTCAAGCGACTCGATTACGACGATGGGCGGCATTACAACGACGCCGCAAATCACCCTCGAAGAATTGCGACCCGAAGACGCCAGCATCTTCATACTGCCTGGTGGGAGTCGCTGGGAACAACAACCCACGGAAGAAAAATTGTTGGAGCTTTTGCCCAAGCTGCACGCCCAAGGCGTACCTTTGGCGGCAATTTGCGGCGCGACTCTGGCGCTTGGGCGAGCCGGTCTGTTGAAAAATATTCAGCACACCAGCAATGGCAAATCCTACTTGAAAACCTTTGTGCAAGATTATGTCGAGGATGAATTTTATGTAGAGCAATTTGCCGTCACCGATCACAACATCATTACGGCAAGCGGCATCAGCAGCATTGAATTCGCTTACGAAATCATCAAGGCGCTGAAGCTATACCCCGAAGCAGAGGCGCAAGAATGGTTCGCCCTCTTCAAACACGGCGTCATCCCGCAAGCCTGGCAGGATGCCGCAAGTAACGCATAAAGGTGCAGCAGCAGTAAAATAAATTGCAGCGCGAAAAAAACAGACGCGAGAGATAAATTGATGAATCAGGAAAATACCAGCAAAGCAACCATAGTCGCTTATCAAGGCGAACGCGGCGCTTTCAGCGAAGCAGCGGCGAAAAAATTGTTAGGCGCAAATCTCGAAAGCATTCCTTATCGCAGCTTCGAGGAGATGTTTGCCGCCGTTGTTTCGGGCGCGGCAGATTGCAGCATAACGCCTATTGAAAACAGCCTTGCCGGTTCGGTGATTAAAAATTACGACCTGCTGGAAGAACACGACTTGACCATCATCGGCGAGACCAATCTCAAAATTGTGCATAACTTGATTGCCGCCCCGGAGGTTGCGCTTGAAGATGTGCGGCGCGTCTATTCGCATCCGGTGGCGTTGGCGCAATGCGAAAAATTCTTTCGCGCCCATACGCAAATCGAAGCCATCTCGGCGCACGACACAGCCGGTAGCGTGCGCCTCGTTTTGGAAAATCAGCGCAAGGATGAAGCGGCTATCGCCGGAGCCATCGCCGCCGAAGTTTATCACGCCAATATTCTGGTTGAGGGCATAGAAGACAATCCGCAGAACTTCACCAGATTTTACCTGCTCACGACGCACGAACGCGCCGACTCAATCCCCACCATCAACACCAGCGAGCAGCGCAAAACCTCTATTATTTTTCGCATAGCCAATCGTCCGGCGGCGCTCTTTCGCGCTATGGCGGCGTTTGCTTTGCGCGATATTAACTTGACCAAGTTGGAGTCCCGTCCCATTGAAGGCAGACCTTGGGAATACACTTTTTATTTGGACTTGATCGGCGACCGCAGCGAACTGCACGTTGAACGCGCCCTCGCTCATCTGTCTGAAATGACCGAAAGCATTCGCGTGCTTGGTTCGTATTGGAGCAGCGAATAAACCATCCTTGCGTCTTTGCGCCTTTGCTCTTTGCAGCAAAATGCAGAGGCGCAGCGGAGGCGAGGAAATTTTGTAATGAAGACAAAGAGGAAAATCGAAATGATTATTGCAATGAAACCCGAAGCCAGCGAAGAACAGATTCAAGAAGTTTGTGAGCAGATAAAAAAATACGGCTATCACCCGCACTTAATTCGCGGCGAAGAGCGCGTCGTCATAGGCGCAGTTGGCAGCGGCGACAACAAAGACCACTTGCACAATCTCATAGCCGTGCCGGGGGTTGAAAACGTCGTGCCGATTCTGCAACCTTACAAATTGGTCAACCGCCAATTGAAGCAGGAAAAGACCACGATTCGCGTCGGCGATTTAGAAATCGGCGGCGACCGTTTAGTGGTCATGGCTGGTCCTTGTTCAGTCGAAACCCGCGAGCAGTTGATGGAAACCGCCATCGCCGTGAAAGCCGCAGGAGCGCACATACTGCGCGGCGGGGCGTATAAACCGCGCACCTCGCCGTATGATTTTCAAGGACTCGAAGAAGAAGGCTTGAAACTTTTAGCCGAAGCGCGCGACAAGACGGGTTTAAAAGTCGTCACCGAAGTTGTGACTACAGAAGACACCGAGTTAGTCGCCAAATACGCCGACATCTTGCAAGTCGGAGCGCGCAATATGCAGAACTTCGCGCTGCTCAAACGCTTGGGCAAAATCAACAAACCTGTGTTGTTGAAACGCGGCATGAGTTCGACCATCAAAGAGCTTTTGTTATCCGCCGAATACATCGCTTCGCACGGCAATCATCAAGTGATGTTGTGCGAACGCGGCATTCGCACCTTCGAGACCGCGACGCGCAACACCTTAGACATTTCCGCCGTTCCGCTGTTGCAGGAGTTGAGCCATTTGCCGGTCATCGTTGACCCTTCGCACGCCACGGGCAAACGCAGCTTGGTGAGTCCATTGGCAAAGGCAAGCATCGCAGCAGGTGCCGATGGTCTCATCATCGAAGTTCATCCGCGACCGCAAGAGGCTTGGTCGGACGGTCCGCAATCGCTGACGCTTCCGGCTTTTGCCGAGTTAATGCAGACCATTAAGCCTTACGTCGAACTGGAATCGCGCCGTTTGAATTAGCGATTCGTATGGTAAAATTTTTTCGGGAGTAAAAAAAATGAGCATAACGATAGAAGCGATCTACGAAGCAGGCGTCTTTAAACCGCTCACGCCGGTTGCCGACATAAACGAAAACGAAAAGGTAAAATTGACCGTGACTCCATTGAGTGTGATTGAACATCAACGCCGCAATCGGCTAAAGGGCGACCCTGATTTCTCTCGTGAAATAGGCGATTCAGACGAGTACAGCTTACTGGAGGCATAGAGTTTATGCTTAAAGATATGCCTCCAGGAGCCTACTGTTTTATTGACGCGAATATTCTTTACTATCACCTTGTCGAGACACCTCCTTTCTCTGATGAATGCTCTGATTTTCTTGAGCGCATAGAAAAAGCCGAGTTGATCGGAGTTACATCATCGAATACGGTTGGTGAAGTCATCCACAAGGTAATGATGAAGGAAGTAGCTTTGCTAAAAAACGAAGAGCGAGCAGGGTTGTTGTCTAAATTAAAGAGGCATCCAGAATGGTTGGATGCTCTGAGCCAACATCAATCTGTCATTTCTACTCTCCGCGTACTCAATTTACACGTTGAGCCTGTCACTTTAGACTTGCTAGAATTAGCAACTGGACTATCTGTTAAGCATCGCTTGCTGACCAATGATGCGCTTACAGTTGCAGTGATGAAAAAACTAGGCGTTACGCATCTTGCAACGAATGATGATGATTTTGATAATATTGCCGGGCTTACTGTCTGGAAACCAAGATGAAGCGAATTAGAATATCTGTTCGTTTCCTCAACCAATGCCGTGCTTAAAACTTTAGACAACTACATTACCGACGAGCCGTCACAGGATTGGCTACTGGAGCCGGTTTGGCGGCGCATAGGTCATGATCGCCGCATCACACAAATATTCGCCACCTCGGCAATCTGCCACATATTTTTCTATGTCATGATTATCTGGCTCAGTTGGCAGGCGATGCGAAATCAAATCGCGCCAACCGGTCATCAACCTGAACTCGTCAAGCTTGCCGAACTCGCGCCGCCAGCGGACAAAATGCCGCGCCTGCGTTCGCAAGCCGAAGCCTTGGAACGCGCCGATACGTCTCGATTACAATTCGACCCGAATGACACCAACGATGTGAATTTAACGACGCGCTCGCCCAAGCCGACAACCGCCAAAGGCGTGGACACCAAACTGCCCTCGGCCACGCAGATTGAAAATCAAATCAGAGCGTCACACGGCACTGCCGACACCGGCGAACCGACGACTTCCCCTGCGCCTGTTCGTCCGCCGGAAACCGCGCCGGTGACGACGCCACGCACGCCGCCAGCGGACCCTGCGGTTGCTGCCTCCGGCCTTCCTACGCCGACTACGCCGATGCCAACTGCGCCCAAACCTGCGGGTAGCGCGACCATCAATAACGCTTCGTCAGGCGCGCCCGCTGGCAAACCTTACGGTGACAGCGCCGCCAGCGCCGCCCTCGGTTTGCAGGCCGCACAAGCGCAGTACATGGCTTATGTGCGAACCAAAATCCGCACGAAAAATGAGCAGATCATGCCGCGTTATTACATCGAGACGCTGTTGGCCAACACCGTCTCGACCGACTTCCGCATCATCATCGGGCGCAGCGGCCAGATTCTTTCCACCGACCTGGTGCGCTCCTGTGGCTACAAACAACTTGACGATGTAGCCCGACAAGCGATACAACTAGCAAAGCCCTTTGAAGGCTACCCCCCCAATGCAGGAGACACCATCACACTCACGGTGACTGTCTATTACACTCCGGGACGGTGATTCCTATGCATCGAAAAAATCGGTTTCCGCGTTGGCGGCAGAGCCTGGCGTTCTGTGCCGCAGTATTAATTTCAGGTTGTCTGCAACCTTTAACCGGTGTGGCGTGGGCTTCGATCCATAAAACCCGCAGCCTGACCAACACTCGAAAGAACTCGTCTTCGCGTCCGCCCAAAGCGACTGCCGGTCTGGAAAATAAATATGGCGAAAAAGGCCCTGTGGTGCGCGTCGCCCTGCTGACCGATGTCACCAGCGTGTCGCTCACTTCGTTGACCGATTTAGCCGTGCGCCGCTCCTCATCCGATAAAGCGCTTATCGTCGGCGGCCAACTGCTTGCAGAAGCGCGTCAACCTTCCACCTCAACGACGCCAGCAAATTCAAATCACGATTCCTATATTGTGCCAAACGCCAGTTCCTATCGCGTCGAAGTTAGCGCCCTTGAAGATGCCGCACAAGCCAAAAAGATTACCGAAAGTGTCAAACAAAAATATGATCAGACCGCCGCAATCGTTTATAACGAACAGACCGGTTTGTACCGCGTGCTGACCGGCAAATATTCATCGAAAAATCAGGCGACCGATATGGTGGAAATTCTGCGCGAAGCCGGTTACGCCAGAGCGCGAGTTGTTGCCAATCCATCCGCCGCGCCGGGCCTAGCCGTCAATCAACCGCCGCCGCTCAAGAAACCCGCGCCGCTTGCAGCGAAAGCGAAAGCCGCAAAATCAGCGGCTTACAAAACTCAGCCGAGCGTCAAAAAATCCATTACAGCGCCGCTTTCCGCCAAGCCTGTCGTGCCGCAACTTCTGGCCTTCGACGCTGATCGCATGATTGCTTCGGATAATAAATTCATCATTATCTCGGCGGTTGCCGCGACCGCTGACGCACCGCATCAACCCGCTTCATACAAAACCACGCACACCTTGAAAACCACGGCGGCAAAAAGCGGCGTCAAGAAAAGCGAAGTCAGCAAACCCAACGCCAGCATTGCGGCTCGCAACGACAGCCTCGGTTCTGCGGCCAAGCCTTTGACGATTCATGTGGATGCCAGAGATTATCGCGGCGAGATACAGATTGCGCTCAACGACCGAGGCCGTTTGAACGTCATCAACCTGCTGCCTTTGGAAGAGTATCTGCGCGGCGTTGTGCCAATGGAATTGTCACCAGCGGCGGCCAACATCGAAGCCTTGAAAGCGCAGGCCGTAGCAGCGCGTTCCTATGCGCTGGCCAATCTGGGACGCTTCAAAGAGGAAGGTTTCGATTTGCGCGACGACCAACGCTCGCAAGTTTATGGCGGCTTCACGGCTGAAAATTCTGCGAGCAATCGCGCCGTTGAAGAGACGCGCGGCATCGTCGCTTTGTACTTCAACGAGTATGGCAAAGCCTTTCCCATCGAAGCGCTGTACACCGCCGATTGCGGTGGGCGCACCGAAAACAATGAAAATATGTTTTCCACCAAAGCCATCGCGTATCTGCGTTCGGTGGATTGTCCGTTGGATAACAATTTGCCCAAGGGGCGCGAGATTTTATCCAGCGCCAGGATCGAACCCATCAGCGAACCGTTCGGGCATTCGCTGGCGCGCAATATCGCTTTGCTACAGACCTGCGGTTTCGACTTGCCCGATAAAGTGGATAACGATTATCTGCGCGGCGCTGTGGAGAAAGGCGAGTTGCAGAATTGGGCGGAGACGGCTGCCAATCTGACGCGCCCAAGCGCCGCCAACGCGCTGCCGACGCGCTATGCAGCATCTGATGCGAAATTCAAAGAAGCCAATAACGACGGCGATTATTTCGACATCAATCATGAAATTGCGCTGTTGAAAGCGCAGAAGCGCGACATCACGAAATTGCCGGGCTTTGCCACCTTGATGGCGCTGGCGACCTACGGCGAAAATCGCGCCAGCCTGTTTATGACGCCTTCGGAAGTCAACTATGTGTTGTCCGGTTTGGGCGCGGAAGAGGTGCCGAAAGAGGCGCGTGCCGATTTGGCTATGCTCATCAAAGACGGCATACTGCGCTTGCCGGGCGATGGCCAGATTGATGTCAAAGCGGCTATCAAACGCGGCCACGCGCTGGAAACTTTTTCTCGCGCTCTGGCGTTTCGCGCCGAGGCTGCGGCCTTGCATCTGCAAACCGGCATTGCCATCGAAGCCAACAAAAATCAACTCCTCATCACCCCGTCACCCGAAGCCACACGTCCGGGCAATCGCCCCGTGCGTCTGGACGCCAACGCCAGCACGCGCCCTCGCAGAAATCAGGAACCGCAACTACTCGAAGTGGAAAAAGAGGCGCGTCTGTTCCGTGTTCTGAGCGACGAAAGTTATGCCGTTGACCGCTTGGGAGTACGCGGCAACGAGCGCGTTACGTATCATGTGAACCACCTGGGGCGCATAGATTTTCTCGAAGTCGAAGTGGCCGAACGCGACGAAGCGCGTGACCAGATTGCCGATAAATCGAAATGGAATGAAGCCCTGAGCGCCGAAGAGGTACAGCGGCGCTTGCTGCGTTCGCGTCTGGATGTAGGCGAAATTCAAGACCTCGTGCCGGTTGCTTACGGGGCTTCGCGGCGCGTCATCGAACTGGAGATCACCGGCTCCGAGCGTTCGCTTCAACTGCGCGGACAGCAGATCAGAAGCGCCTTGGGCTTGAAAGATAATCCTGTGGTGATTGAACGCGAACACGATGCCCGTGGCCGCGCCACCCGGTTTTTCTTCAACGGCAGCGGCCACGGGCACGGCGTCGGAATGTGCCAGGTGGGCGCGATGCGCCTTGCCAGACAAGGGCAATCTTACATCGGTATCATGCAGAAATATTATACTGGCGTCAGTGTGCAAAAAATTTACTGACCGAAGTTCTGGCGGTTTTAATTCCTTATTACAGGCTCCAAGTAATAACTATATTGCTTGGAGCTTGTACCTTTTATACCCTTCACCTTTATTCTTATTACCATCTGTTTGTTGATGTTGGTTTTGTTGCTGCATAAGCAAAAAAAATCTTGACTTTGAAAAATGCCTGTTATAGTATGTGGCACTCTCAACCAAGGCACTGGCAGTTCATTCAAATAGCTGTGAAAATTCCAACGCATTATTGGTTTTTATCGAACCATCTTTTGGGAGAAGGCAGGGAGTCGTTAAGCCTTCTACTATCGAACCATCTTCATGGGGGAAACGCAGGCGCTGAGTAAGCCTGCAACGATCACCAAAGCTTTCGGGAAAGCTAGAGCTTTTAAGATCAGGTTTTTCTGGCGAAAAACTGGGGGGCGAGGAGGAAGGTTCAGAGTTACGCCTGGAGGCGCGAGTTGAAGCGTGAGTTGACGCAAACGCTTTAGGCCTTGAGGCGTGAGTCTGAATCCTGCCGCTCTTCTTTCAAGAAAGACCTGACCTTAAAAGTCTATTGTAAGGTGATACGCCTTTTCGGCTACATACCCGACAGCGATAGTCCTACCTACTCTTCTGGGTTTTGGGAACTAATCAATATCGAGCCATCATCAGGGGCGTAAGGCAGGGGATATAGAAGCCTTGCGTCAGTACCGTAGCGATTGGAAAAGGCGCAAAGCCAACGCCGCCTTTTCGTGGAAGCTCAGGATTGGTATAAAACCGGTAGAGGGTCAATTAAGAGGACTGAGAGTAGCGCGGTTTTGGTGACGGATCAGGTGCATTGCCGCACAAGAGCAAGCGCCATAAAAATGAAATTCCGAGGCGACTGGAGAAAACAAGCCGCATCGGGAATTGTTCGTGAGGAAACCGAAGATGAAAAACCTATCATTTTTGAGATTAGCTCTGGTGTCAGCCGTGCTGGTGTTGTCATCCGGCGCGCTGCTGAACCGCACTATGCTTACCACCCAAGGCGCATCGCTGCCATCGCTGGCGGCGTTTACCAGCGTAGATGCCGTTGCTTTGTTTGGCGAAAAATGCGCGATGTGTCATAACAAACATGGTGAAGGGCTGCCCAATTGGCGCACCAAAGGACAGCCGGATTTCACTAACGCCGACTGGCAGAAAACCCACACGGATGCCCAGATCGCCGCCGCCATTCGTAACGGCGAGGGCAAATATATGCCTGCTTTTAAGGACCGGCTTTCGGAAGAAGAGATTGCCGCTCTGGTCGGGCGGGTGCGCGGCTTCGCCAAAAAACGCTGACGCTGTCAAGCCTATTTCCCGTATCGAACAACGAAATAGAAGGCAAACCCTATTCGTGCTTTGCTGGGCGCTGCGAAGTTGTACAGGATCGCTTGCACAGAGTCAGGCCGCCTAGTTCCTGATCGCTTATTTTTGCCGGACTGCCGTTCACCTTTATTGCGTTTTGGTCAAGGTGAACATTTCGGTGACTCCTGTAGACAGGCAACAGAACTCGTGCGCCGCCGTTTTTTCCAGTTCCCAGATGCAGCGCTGTGGGCATTTTGCCCTAGACCGGCTGACCGCTTGTCGGCGTGCGTATAAGCCTTGCCGCACGGTCGAATGTTTTTGCAAGATGCCGCTAAGGTAGTTGTCTGTTCGCAGGCTTGGGGAGCCGCAGACCGGGAACGAAATCCGCGCCTGACGCTCCTGTGGTGCGCTTCCGGTTTGCACTCCGAACCAGAAGCCTACAGCCGCAATGCTGGGCTGCTTTCGGGTCGCCTGCGTGACAATGCTGCTGGCGCTTTCCGGCAAGAAGAGAAGGGTACAGGAATTTCTGCGCCGGTTAAGCGCGAGGGTGCAACCTCGACTTGGCATTCAGAGTCAGCCTTCCGTCTCGCTGTTATATCCAATCATTGCAGATGGCGCGCAGTGATTCGCCGCGTCTTCGGGCAATTGGCCCGAGGCGCGTTCGTTTGATGGTGCATCACTTGCCGCGTGAAGGAGGATTGATAATGAGGGTAAGTAGAAAATTCATTTTGAAAAAGGCAGTGCCAGTCGTTGTTGTCGCTGCCTGCCTGGCGCTTTCCTGCCATTTTTTCAGCACTCGTGTGCAGGGAATACCGATGTTTGCGCGGCGCTATGGAGTGCCTTGTTCGACCTGTCACACCTCGCCGCCGCGTTTGAACGAGACCGGCTATCAATTTCGCGCTGCCGGATTTCGTATGCCCGAAGAGATCGGCAAAAACAGTGATCGAAAAAATAGGCTGACCGACCACCTAGGCTTTCGTCTGCAACCGCGTTATGATGCACGGCGTTCAGCGACGGCGACAGCCGTGGCGACCGTGCAACAGGTCAAGTTGTTCGCGGCAGAAGGATATTTGTGGTACGGGCCGGTGTCGAAATATTTTTCCTCGAATCTGAAGATCACCATGTGGCCGGAAGCGTCCAACGAGACCGAGTTGAAGGAAAGACTCGAAGGCACGATTCGCTTCACCTATGGCAAAAACACCCACTTTATAGACCTGCGCGCCGGAGTTCCGCATCCGTATGAAGGGTTTGGTGGGTCGGAGACTTATGTAGCGAGTGACACGCGCCCCTTCATTCAAGAATTGCGTACCGCCCATTTCAATCAGGACACCTTTTTCACGCCGCTGGGTTTTCATCAGCAAGGCGTTAGCCTCGGCTATCACTACAAACGCACCACCATTAGTGGGCAGCTTCTCGGCGGCCTACGACTCAAGGCCGACGCGGCTGGTCATCTGGAACCGTTCGGCAGAAAAGAGCCGTTCAGCAAAGCGCTGGGGGCTTCGCGCAAAGGCGGCCCCGATTTTCAACTCTACGTCAATCAGACATTGGCTCACGAGGGCGGCAATCTTTCTTTGTATTACTACAAGGGGCGGTCCTATCTGCCGCGTCTGGATTTGGCAACTTCTTCTTGTGCGCCGTTGGCGACTTGCGCCAGTGCTGATGCCAGCACAACGACTTGGCCGGTGAGATTGGCTCACCGGCTGCCCTTGGCCGCCTCGGTTTTTCCCGCCCTAGCCACCACCTCAGCCGCTTCCGACCCGCCGATAGATCTAGCCAGCCTGCCGTTTTTCAAGAATGATTTTTATCGCCTGGGGTTTTATGCCGGCTATCCTGTCAAGCGTGCGCGTTTGCTCTACGGCATACAGCGCGGACGCGACACTATAGGCGCAGGTGGACAGTTCACCAGCCTCGGCCAGTTTGCTGAAGCGATGATTATGGCGATCAACGACATCAGTGCGGTAGGCCTGCGTTATGATTGGTTCGACCCGGCGCGCAACCTAAATCATAACGATATGAAAGGCGTCACAGCCTATGTCAATCTCTGGCTGCACCATGAATTGCGTATCACGCCGGAGTATCAACATCTGGTCTTCCAGCAGGGCAGCCGACAGCCGAATCGTCGGGAAGATCGTTTTCAACTGCGTCTGTATTGGGTGAAGTAGAAGAGGTCGCAGGCAGTTTCAAAGGCTGGCGACAGGGTTTTTGCCCGTGTTGTCGCCAGCCTATCGCCGAGAGCTTTTCTATAGAGCGACTCTGTGATTTAATCAATTGCCTTATATTCAGGTAGCAAAGTAGCAACGCCGTAAAACGCAATACAGCCGCAAGGTCGTCGTAAAGCCGCGCCATCGTCAGGCTTTACGACAGCGGCATGGCAATCATTCACAGCAGCACAAACAAGGCAAGCTGTTCATGAAACGAGGGCTGAAAATCTTTTTGCTGGTCGGGGTGGCGATCTTGATTGCCGTATGGTTGGCTTGGCGCGCCGCTAGCCAACCGGTGGCTCCCGATCAACCCATCGCCTACAATCACTGGCAACATATATCGAAGCCGGACGGGCCGCAACTGGATTGCGATTTCTGTCACGAATACGCCGATAAATCGGCACACGCCACGATTCCCAATATCACCACCTGCATGGGTTGTCACGAAGCCGTGAAGACCGATAGCCCCGAAGTGCAAAAGCTTGCGGCATACGCCCAGCGCCAGGAACAGCCGAAATGGGTGCGGGTCTATTTCTTCGACCCGGAAGCCGATGTCTTCTTTTCGCACAAGCCGCACGTCAAAGCCAACATCGCCTGCACCGATTGCCACGGCAATGTTCCTCAATTGCAGAAGATGCGTCGCGAAGTCAAACACACTATGGGCTGGTGTATTGAATGTCATCGCCAACGCAAGGTGAGCATAGATTGTTACGTTTGTCATCGGTGATATTGGTTACTGGTTCTTGGTTATTGGTTACTGGTTATTGGTTACTGGTTACTTGAACTCCAAAAGCAACCAGTAACCAGTAACCAAGAACCAATAACCAAGAATAAAAATATGAAAAGACGCGAATTTATAATCCTGACCGGCGTCGGTGCCACCAGCGCCGGAATGCTAAGTGCGTGCGGACATCCTGAAGAAAAATTGATTCCCGCCTTGATTCCCGATGACGAATATGTGCCGGGGATAGATGTGTGGAAAGCTTCGACCTGCGCTATGTGCGACGCCGGTTGCGGCATCGTTGTGCGAACCCGCGACCACAAAGCCAACAAGATTGAAGGCAATCCACAGCACCCCGTCAATCGCGGCGCATTGTGTGCAAGAGGGCAGGCGGGGTTGCAAGTTTTGTACAACCCTGATCGCATTAAAGCGCCGATGAAGCGTGTCGGCGAACGCTTTTCAGGGCAGTTTGCAGAGATCAGTTGGGACGAAGCGATTAAGATACTCGCCGACAAACTGCGTGATTTGAGCGCCATAGGCAAGGCAAACAGCGTGCATTTTTTTACCAATGATCGCAGAGGAATGACGGCTCATATCGCAACACGTTTCATGGAAGCCTTTGGCTCACATGCTTATTTAGTCAACCGCTTGTTCAATGAGGATAGCGCCATCAGTGGCTTCTTAAACAGCTATCCTTTCGTCAACAAACCAGTTTTTGATATAGCCAACGCGACGTTTTTGTTATCGTTTGGGGCGCGATTTTTAGAGACCTGGCATTCGCCAATTCTGTACTCGCGAGCCTACGGCGATTTCCGTCGCGCCAGCGGAAAGGTTCGCGGTAAATTTGTTCAGGTTGAACCGCGAATGTCGCTCACAGGCGCAAATGCGGATGAGTGGTTGCCTGCAAGAGTTGGCAGTGAAGCCCTAGTTGCGTGTGCCATTGCTCAAGTGATTCTTCGTGAGGGCTTGGCTAAGAACACGCCTGATGCGAACTTTATAAAATCCTTTGAAGCCTATTCTCCAGAGAACACCGCCGCTCTTACAGATATTGCTGCCGAAAAAATTATTCGCATCGCTCGTGAATTTGCCAAGTCTGACAGACCGCTTGCCATCACGAGTAGCACTATAGAAATGACCAAGAGTTTGGCAAGTTTAAAATGGGCAAATTTTTTGAATCTGCTGGTTGGCAATATCAATCAAAAAGGCGGTATGCTGTTGCTAGAAAAAGATTATACATTTCCTTTGGCAAAGCTGGATCTACCAAATGGGTTTTCAAATATAGATTACTTCAAATTTCCGATGATGATCGCAGATCGTCCTTGTGAAATTTTAATGATTCACAATTTCAACCCTGCTTATGTTGTTCCTGCAACCAAAAAAAAGCTGAAAACGATTCCGTTCATCGCCAGTTTTTCATCGTTTATGGATGAGACTTCGGAACTGGCAGATTTGCTATTGCCTGATCACACCTCCTTAGAAAGTTGGGATATAAATTATGCAGAGGCAACAAGCGAATTCATTGTGAATTTGACGCAGCCAGTTGTGAAACCTGAATTCAACACCAAGCAAACCGCCGATGTTTTCATTGCCCTTAGTCGTGCATTAGGAGACAAAGTTGCTGCATCCATTTCTTTTTCGTCTATAGAAGAAACTGTAAAACAAGGCTTCACCAGTTTCGCAAAAAAGGAAACCCCGGCCTTGGTGAAGAAAAAAGCTGCCGAAACAGACGCAGAAGAAGATTCTTGGAAACCGCTAAGTGAAAAAGGATTTTTCATCAATAAGCTGAAAAACAACCCCGCTTATGAGCTAGAAAGCCACCAACTCCTGACAAACATACCGCTCACCGATTCTTTGCTTTCCGACGCATACGAAGATCAGGAGTATCCTTTTGCGCTTCTGGTTTATGAACATCCAACTTTGGGAGTTGGCGAGCAAGCGAACTTGCCTCTGCTTCAAGAATTGCCCGACGCCATGACTTCGGTGATGTGGGGAAGTTGGCTTGAGATCAATCCGAAAACGGCTGCTCAACTTGGCATCAAGGATGGAGATGTAGTGGAAATTGCAGTTGAAGAAGTCGCAATTGGCGGAGACTTGAGAACCATCGCGCAGTTTGAACCCATTCAGCTACCAGCGGTTTTGTATGCCGCGATTCGTCCCGATGTTTTGGCGATGCCTTGCGGTCAAGGCCATACGGCTTATGGTCGCTATGCAACCAATAAAGGCGTGAATGCAGTAGTTTTCACTATTGGTTCCGCAGGAAATAAACGCGGGATTTTGCGAGCTAAGGTCAAAAGAATTTCAAATGAAAATAAGCTCATCCGCTTCGGCACGAATCTGCCTGAGCATATTGAAATCAAACGGTGAGTCTAGGAAGTCTAGGAAGTACACAAATTCTGACTGCCAAGACTACAAAGACTTCCCAGACTCCCAAGACTAAAAAACTTATGAGCGAAACCACACCAACCAATAAACCACAATGGGCAATGGTCATAGACCTGGACCGCTGCACCGGCTGCGAAGCTTGCGTCGTTGCCTGCAATGTCGAAAATAATGTAGCGACCGTTGGCGCAGAAGAAGCCGCCAAAGGACGCACCATCAACTGGATTCGCATCGAGCGTTATTTTGAGGGCGAATACCCTGATGTGCGCGTCAAGTTCCGCCCTGTCATGTGCCAGCATTGCGAAGAAGCGCCGTGCGAGCCGGTCTGTCCGGTCTATGCGACCTATCACACCGACGAAGGCTTGAACGCCCAGGTTTACAATCGCTGCGTAGGGACGCGCTACTGCGCCAACAACTGCCCCTACACGGTGCGCTCGTTTAATTTCTTTGATCACGTTTGGGACGCACCTTTACAAAAAGCCTGGAACCCGGAAGTCTCTGTGCGCTCCCGAGGGGTGATGGAAAAATGCACCTTCTGCGTGCAACGCATCAAGGCCGGCGAAGCCAAAGCCAAAGATGAAAATCGCGACGTGAAAGACGGCGACGTAACCCCTGCTTGTGTGCAGACCTGTCCGACCAAAGCCATGTACTTTGGCAATATCGCCGACCCGACGAGCGAAGTTGCGAAGTTATCCAAGAGCAGCCGCGCCACGAAGTTGCTCGAAGATTTAGGCACCAAACCGAAAGTGATTTATTTGAACGAAGGCGAGTGAAGGGCTGGTTAGAAGGCAAAAGTAAAAAGGCAAAAGGAACACAACTCGATACGTATGGCGGTGACGAAATTCTTGGTGCGACAAATTGTTGCCTGGGTATGAAGCAATGCAAAATGATAAAGCGACAAACGAAAAAATTAACGATGACTTGCTCAGACCATTAAGACAAACGGGCTGGGCGTGGCGTGTCACGGTAGTGGTCTGTGCGATTTTTCTGCTCGCGGCGGTTGCGGCATTCGCCTATCAATTGCAACGCGGCATCGGCGTGTGGGGCATCAATCGCCCGGTGTTCTGGGCGTTTGATATAACCAACTTCGTTTTCTGGATCGGCATTTCGCACGCCGGTACATTGATCTCCGCTATCTTGCGCGTCACCGGCGCAGAGTGGCGCAGGCCCATCACCCGCTGCGCCGAAGCCATCACAGTCTTTGCGCTGATGATTGGCGGCATCTTTCCCATCATCCATCTGGGCAAGCCCATGTTGTTTTACTGGCTTGCGCCGTACCCGAATGAACGCGGCTTGTGGCCGAATTTTCGCTCGCCGCTGATGTGGGATTTCTTCGCCATCAATGCCTATTTCACTGGCTCTTTGATTTATCTGTACCTGCCGTTGATTCCCGATCTGGCGTTGGTGCGCGATAAAGCCACGGGCTGGCGCAAAACGATTTACGCGAAACTCAGCCTTGGCTGGCGCGGCACCCAACGGCAATGGCACGCCCTTGAAAAAGCTGTGCAGGTGATGGCGGTCATCATCATTCCGGTAGCCGTTTCGGTTCACACCATCGTGTCGTGGGATTTCGCTATGGCGATTCAACCGATGTGGCATTCGACCATGTTCGGCCCCTACTTTGTCGCCGGAGCCATCTTCTCCGGCATCGCCGCGCTGATTCTCGCAATGGCAGTGATTCGCAAAGTTTTTCACTTGGAAAATTATTTGCAGCCGATTCATTTCAACAATCTGGGCTTGCTGCTTCTGACCCTGAGTCTGCTGTGGTTTTATTTCACCTTCGCCGAATATCTGACCACCTGGTACGGCAACGAGCCGCATGAAAAAGTTGTCTTTCAATCGAAGATCAGCGGCGCGTTTGCGCCCTTGTTCTGGACGATGGTGGTCTGTTGCTTTGTGATTCCCATGCCGATACTGGCGATCAAAAAATTACGCAGCATCAGCGGCACGGTCATCGCTTCGCTGACGGTGCTGGTCGGAATGTGGCTCGAACGATTTTTAATCATCGTGCCGACGCTGTCGCAACCGCGCTTAACCTTTAACTGGGGCAGCTATCGCCCGACGATTTTTGAAATCACCATAGCCGTAGGCACTGTCGCGTATTTCATTTTGTTATATGCCGTGTTCACCAAACTCTTTCCCATCATCGCGGTCTGGGAATACAAAGAAGGCTTGACCGTAAGCCCCCTGCCGCACCCTCATCACGATCCCGCAGGCGCGACCATAGCGACTGCCGAGTGAAGGTTATGACGCAACCCATACTGGCAATTTTTGCCGACTCACAGGAAGCCGTAGCGACAGCGCGAGCCTTGCGACGTGCGGGGCTAACGCGCTTGGAGTTGTTATCGGAAGAGCCACTTCACGCCGCGATAGCCGACGAAGAGCCGAAAAGCCGCATAGGAATTTTCGCCGTGCTAGGCGGCGTGCTGGGCGCAGGCGCGGCCTTGTGGTTGACGATTGGCACGGCGAAAGGCTTGGCCATTAACACCGGCGGAATGCCGGTCGTGAGCGGCTGGGCATACGGCATCATCGTCTTTGAAGTAACCATGTTGAGCGCCATCATTGCAGCGCTTGCGCGCATGATTTGGGAAGCCGGACTGGCCAGACCCGGCGCGATGCAGCACTACGATGCAGCGGTCACCGATAACAAAATCGTGCTGGTCGTAAATTGCGAAGACGAGCAGACGCGACAGACCGCCGAACAACTGCTTGCCGACACCAACGCGGAGATGATAGGGAAGTAGGGAGTAGGGGAGAAAGGGAGACAGGGAGAAGGGGAAATGGGGAGATGGAAAAAAGATGCGATGGAGAATTTTTCGACTAATAACTCGACTGTTGTGTTTTGGTTTTTTTGAGATGCAACGCAGTTGTATATTGTGCTGCTGAATCATCAGACCACAATATACAGACAACAAAATTCAAAGATCGGCGAGGTAATTACCAAAACACAACAATCGAGTAAAAAATCTCCCCTTCTCCCTTTCTCTCTGATGACTAGGCGCGGATTTCGGCTTCGATTTCGCGTATGCGGGTGACGAGTTTCAATAGCTCGGCGTCCGAGGTGTCGCTGCCGTGCATGACGTTTTCGCATTTGGCCAACAGGTCGCGCAACTCGCGTTCATCGCGCTGCATACGATGCGCTGCGGTGGCGGCAAGGCGCGGTGAATCTACCCGCGAAGGCAGACCGCTGTAACGGCAGAGCTTGTTGCGAAAATCAGAATAAATATTTTGCATGGCTAAATCAGAGGCTTTCGCCAGCCTGGTGATGTTAGCCATAGAAGAGACGAATTCCAGATTCGTGGTGCGGCTTTCACGCTTGAGCGGAACCGGGCGCGCAAATCGTCGCCCGTAACTGTACACCACCAACGCTGCGATCAACACCACTTGCCAGAAAATCCATTTCACCGGCTTGCCGCTGAAATAGGCCATCGCGCCTTCCGCACCGCCGGAACCATAGCCGTGATGATACTCGTCAAAGGCGATGCTGCCAGCCGGTGCATTGAGCAATAGATTGACCGCCAGCACAAAATTATCGGCTTCGGCGATGCCGTTGTTCGCCACTATGAAAGGCTCGGTTAAACACAGGACGCGACCTTTACCTATGCTGGCATCGGCCAGCACTGCGCCTTTGCTGTCGCCGTATAAATAGGTCGTCGCTTTGCTGTCCACACTCACCCGCGAAGCGTATTTGGTGAGCTTGAGATTTTCGATGCCCTCGGCGTAAAGCGTCGGTTGCAGCGGATGCACCTGGGCTTCGCCGCTTTGTGAACTGGTGCTGATTTGCGCGTCGCCGAGCGGTACATAAATTTCCCGGTCAATGATGATGAGTAGATTGCCTTGCTCGACCCATGCGCTGATCGCTTTGAATTCGGCTTCGTCGAAACCGGCGGTTGGCGGCGGCGCGATGAGAAGCAAGGTATGCAGGTCAGTGCGCTCTTTCAATTTGGTGAACGGCTTTTCAAAGCGCGTCACCGGGTAGCCGCTCTGTTCCAGCAAATTGTAATAGGCCATCGTTCCGAAAGGCGTCGAGCGATAGGACGAACGACTGCCGTTCTGCTCGGTCTCTTCGTTTTCCCGCTCGTCCACCATGAAAAGAAAATTCAACCCGACCAGCAGCAGGAAGACGGCCAGCAAAATCAATATGACGGTTGAGTTGCGTTTCATTTTTTGGTTACTGGGTACTTCTTAACTGATGTTACACAGAAAGCCTTGCGCTGATAAACTTGACCGATGGAAAAATCAATGCTTGACCTCTACACCGATTACCTGATTGCTTCCTTTGCACCGACCACCGCCACCGGTCTTTCGCGCTTGCTCGATGGCGCAGTCTCTCACGATCAAGTCATCCGCTTTTTATTCGACCGCCTCAAAACCTCTGCCGACCTTTGGCAACTCGTCCAGCCCTTGAGGAGAAACCCTACACCGATGAAAACGAGCAAGTTGCTTGGTACTTCGATGCGTCGAAAAATCGCCCCGTCAAAGGTATCAACTTTCTCACCGCTTTCTATCAAGTGGGCGAGGTCGGCTTGCCCCGTCGCTTTTGACCTTGTCACGAAAACCGAAACCTATTTTGATGCCAAAAAACAAATTACCAAACGGCGCTCGCAGCAAAGCAAAAATGCTCTCTATCGCCAATTGTTACAAATCTGCGTTCACCATCAAGTGAAATTTCGCTATGTTCTCAACGACAGTTGGTACGCATCCGCCGACAATATGAAGTTCGTGCATCGCAATTTGAAGAAGGACTTCATCTTTGCCAGCAAAGAAAATCGCAAAGTTGCCTGAATGTTTTCACCTTCATGGGTATGAAGCAGGTGGGATGAAGATTGCCAAGCCTCCGGTAAACCTTCATCCCGCCATTTTTTTTCTACTGCGGCGTTGCCAAGCTTATGTGGTTTTGCGGCTCAACGCCCTCCGGCCTGCTTCAAATAATCTTGAGCTTCGCGCAACTCTGCGGCTCCTGCATCGGCCTGTGACCAAATCTTCAAAACCTTGGAATAGGCTACAGCAGCCTCTTTCGTGTCGCCGCTCTGAGACGCCGCACGCGCCGCGCCCAACAGAGAGCGCGCTCGGTTCGGCTGTCTGGCAAGCGCTACAGCGAATTGCTGGGCGGCATCTTTCGGACGCTTGGCGCGCAAATAAATCTCGCCAAACAATTCGTGTGAAGGTTTAATCAAGGCCGGTGGCCCCGATGGCGGCGACAGGTCTTCTTCCACAGCGGTCGCCCGTTTCATCATTTCAATGGCGTCGTTGTGAGCGCCTTTCAAGGAAGCGTTCAAGGCGCTGACTTCGAGTTCCATGATCTCTACGAGCTTCGCTTGTTGGCCTTGCAGTTGGGCGCGCAGGGCTTTCAATTCGGCGGCGCTGCGTTCAGCTTCTTCGCTGTTGTGCAAATTCGCTGCTGCCAGACCATTGATGAAGGTCGTCAAATATTTATAGCGTTGCGCGGTCGGGCGTGTGGTTTTGCCGTCCATAGGCATCTGCGCCATATTGTGTCCGGCGTGTTCGCCGCTTGGCGGCGCGGCAGCGGCGGGCGCTTTGCCTTCGATTTTTTGCGGCATCATGGCGAAAATCTTTTTCGCTTCCGCCCAGCGCTCTGTGCCGACGATGAGCGCGGCGGACATATCCGTATAGGCGTTCTCGTAGTAATTCGGACGCATATCGTTTTCGTTACTCGAATCGGTCATGCTCTTGCGGATCACCGCCAGCGTCTCTTCGGCTTTTTGATAACGCCCTTGTTGGGTGTAGGCGTAGAGCAGCCAACTGAGGCTGTGATAATCGCGCAGAGACAGAGACAGATGCTTGCGCTTCACCCAATTGTCGGAAGCCTCCCAGGCGGATTCATTCGACTTGGCCACTTCGTCCCACATCCCCAATTGCACGAAGATGTGCGAAGGCATATGCCGGGCGTGTGCCGCATCAGGAGCAATCTGCGCGTAGCGATAAGCGGCAGGCAAAGCGAGAATGGCGTGTTCGGGGTCATCAAATGCATGAATGATGAAGTGCGCGGCACCTGGATGATTGGGGTTTTTTTGATATATATCCATAGCAATGGCTCCGGCTTTCATTTGGCGACTGAAGCCTTTGTCACCGGCGCGGACAGTTCCCAACAACGCCAGGGAATAGAGGATGGCGGCTTCCTGATCGCTCGGATAATCGTGGTACATCTTTTCCATCGCCAGCGCGTAGTTTTTATCCCGCGTCAATTTGTCGCCTTCGCCGTAGAGCGTTTTGACGGCGTCCAGGTAAGCGCGTTCGCGGTCGGTCAATTTTTTGGTGTCGTGAATTTTGCTCAATACCTGGCGCGCTGCGGCGGTGTCTTGCTCCGACCACAGCGGATGATTGTAAGCCATAGCCTCGCCCCAATAGCCCATCATAAAATCGGGTTCTAGTTTGGTCGCCTCACGGAATTCATCGAGGGCTTCTTCAAACCAGAAAGAGTGCAGGGCCGCAAGGCCGCGTAAAAAATGTGCCTGCGCTTTGGGCGAACCCGAAGTCGGAAAATCCACTTTGCCGAGGGCTGCCTGTTGCGCGGTTGCTTGCTGGACGAGACCGAAGGCGAGCAACAAGGCAAGGGCAAAGGTTACGGCGCGCAGGGTTCGGCTGCGCGTCGGTAGGGTAAATGATTTCATAAGCTTTCCTCCCATGCGGTTAAGAAAATTGGTGAAGCGCAATTCTAGCGCTGCCGGATGGAGAAGCACAAAGGCAAAAATGCGAAGACCTGAATCAGCGAAGGCCGCGTCGCTACAACCTGAACAAAAATGGGGCGGCTTAATGAAAACGGATGGCTTAACGAAAACGGAATAACTTATAGCGCCTTGCAGAGGTGTGCGATTGGTTGAGAGGCGGTCACAGACCGCCTCTCAACCAGGTGTTGTGAGTTGTGGGCAAACGAAATTCGCTATATAGCAGTTTGCCAATGGATTCGGCCTTTCGCTTAGGATTTGCTTTGCGGCTTTGCGCCTTGGCGTGAACCGATTTCACGCCAAGGTTGCCCTCAACTGCGATTTGCTATAACGAAAACGGGCGTGGTCGTTGCCCATGCCTTTGTCTGGGCAAGCCGTGAGCCTGACGCGCTCAACGCTTTCGTGCGGACGCGGAATGACTTCGGAATCTTGATTTGATGTGGTAGTATGGGCGGACAAATTTTAAGATGGAGGTGTCGGTGTGATGACGATTTTTAATCGCTCCATTGTAAAATCTCTGGTTGTTGCGTTGTTGGTCAGCGCCGTTGTCGCGCTTGTTGCGCCGTGCGTTTCGGCCTCGAATGACGCGAAAAATAAATCTGCCAGCCACCACAATCGCGCCGCCTCAAAGGCCACGAATGCAGCGACCGCTGCACCAACCGAAGCCCGCGCTTTATTGGTCGGCGGCGCGACGCTCAAGGCGAACAGACCGGTTCGCCACGCGACTTATGCGGCGCAACCCGGCGCGGCCTTTCAACAAATCCTGCGCGTCAACTTTATGAAAGCGACAGCTACCAACGGCAATGCTGCGGTTGAGGCTGCCGAGTCGGTGGCGAGGTCTTTGCCAACCACTGTGCGTACTCCTGCGCCGCCATCCAGAGAGCCACTGCATACCATTCCTATGACGGCTGGTGAAAAATTCAAATACTTTTTCAAAAGCTCGTTTTTATCAGCAGGCGCTTATGGCAACGCGGCGTTTTCGGGACTGCGCGGCGAGGCTCTTGATAAAGACCACGACCCCAACGGCGTTCACGGCAATTTTCTCGCTGATGCCGGAACCCGCGCCGCACGCAGTTTTGCGTTTAGCGCCACGGCGAAATTCTTTGAGCGTTTTGCTTATGCGACCATCTTCCGCCAAGACCCGCGTTATCATCGTTCGGAGAAGAAAGGCGCAGGTGCAAGGATCGGCTACGCGGTCTCTCGCGTCTTTATCACCCAGGGCGACAAAGGCGGCAGTCAATTCAACATCGCGTATCTGGGCGGTGGTCTCAGCGCCGCCTATATGTCGAAATTGTGGGAACGGGAAGAGCGCAAAACCACTGGAAAAGTCCTGACCAAATGGGGCAATCACATCGCCCTGACCGCCCTAACCAACATCATCAAAGAATTCGTCAGGGGTCAATAAATAGAGCGGCTCGCAGAATTTCAAAAACCTTCCATATATTGTAGATAGCTACACTATCACCCACAATATATGGACAAAATAGCTAGTGATGCGACACCCTCTAAATACATCGTTCCACTAGAGCGGTTTTGGTTTGAGATTACGGAAATATCAAACCCGTTGAGCGGCGGTCGAAGACCTTCGCACGGTCGAAGACCGCTGCTCAACGATAGGGGGCAGTACACACCTATGCAAACCGCTCTAGGCGTATCCATGAAAAAAGCGGCAGCGTGAAATCTGCCGCTTTTTGATTTGGTAAAGGCGAAAGCTGGACAGCGGCTGGGCGTGATCGGATGAAGGCGGAACGGCAAGCGCAACAACCGGCAGCGTTCGTATATCTTTGCCGCAGCGTCAGGCGTCAGGCTTTGGGCGGGTCTTTCCGCTGTTTCAACAGACTGGCTAAAATTTTCTGATTCAAATTGGCGAGGTCTTTGATATCCGGGTTTGAAGTTGCCAGCGGCCCATCTTTATCTTTTGCCGCGAGCCGATAAGAACGCAGCACGCTGCGCGTCACCAGCGTCATCGGCAGAAACACTCCGGCGCGTTCGGCGCTGATTTTGATGCGCTTGGCCGATTTGCTGACCAGCGTACAAAGCATATAGCAATTGATTTGATCGCCGGCCTCTCGTTGCACGCCAGCGGCGTCGGTGCGGTCAACGGAGTCGGGGGTCGGCAGTTTTTTCGCCGCCGGTTTTTCCCGTATGCTGTTGGGTAAATCCGATAGCGCCGTAAGAATGTGGCCGTGCCTTTTTAAGGCGGTTGCAGAGTTATAATTTTCCATCAAGATCGTTCCTTTTTTTACTAACCTTCGTAGCGTTGGCGCTAGCTTTTCACAAACCAGATGCCGGTTATGGTTACCCCTTTGGCCTGGGTGACCAGAGTGGCTTCCGCAAAACTTTCGGCGTAGCGTCCTTCGCTTCGGAGGTTTTGCAGATAATTGCTGCCATACCGACAGGCCGGGCCGAGCATGGTCGTATGGTCGCTGATTTGAAAAGCGTAGGGCGGTTCATCGGCGGCAAGGCGCTGCTGCGCGTCTGCTAAATCTACTAGAATGGTCACCATACTTTTCTCTTCCTTTCGGCGCGCCCAACCTGCGCCGTTTTCGTTCCGCCAGCTGGTGGGGAAATCCTTCCGGCCTGCTGGCGTTCGCCTCAAGCCGATTGCGCCACCGTCCTTGCCCTTCGGCGATTTGTGACTTGGGCATCTTCGCGTTGTTTGCGAGCTTGCAGCGCTTCGTCCAAGCGTTCTTCGGCGGTGGCTTTGGCTTCGCGCAGCACGATGGCGAGTTCACAGATGAGCAATTCTCTGGCGCGCTCCAGCGTCTTATGTTCGCCGAACGCCAGAGATTTAGTCTCGCGCAATTCGGTCAACGACTCGATCAGTTCCGCTAGGTCAAAGGCCGATCCGGCGCTGAAGAGTTTCAAGTTATAAAGATTCCGTTGCCGCCAGTCTTTGGCCTCTTTGGCCGGTTGTTTGAGTTGCGCGAATAACTTCGGCACTTCGTCTTTTTCCAGCAGCGGACGAATCCCCACTTGATTGATTTTATTGACCGGCACCAGCAATTCCATACCGTCGTTATTCAATACCGTCAGCCGATAGAAAAGCAGTTGATTATCATCAACCGTGCGCTTGACGATAGAGCCAATGATGCAAGGCCCTTGTGCCGGATAAACGACCTTTTTGCCAACCGTCAATCTCATGTGAATCGTTCCTCTCTGGGGCGGCGCTTCATCTCCTGTGCAAGCGCCTGCTGTTGGTGATGCCGGAACCTTGGAGCCTTTGCTCGTTGCGCTTGCACAGGCCGACCGCCGGTTCAACGGCAGAGTCCCTCTTTGCGTTCACTTAGCTGATGGACAACTCTTTTGAGGTACGCGATTCTCTGGTAAATCGGTACAAGCCAATCAGCAGGGAAAGCAGAAAAAAGGGCAGGATAACGCTCAAGAAATACCACGACACACGGTTTGGGGCGCGACCGCTGATCGCCAAAAAAATACTGGGCGCAAAGATAACACTGAGCAATTTAAGCAGCGAAGAGAGCGGGGAAAAATCCTGTGCGGGGTTTATACGGAGTTGCAAAGCTGCGCTGTGCATAGACATGGTGAATACCTTTCATGCGATCAGCTATGAACTTCAGATAAACCGGATGATTCCGGAGAGGCTGAAAAGCGAGCGAGCCAAACTCAGTTCTCCTTAACCCTAATCTATGCAGGGAGTTTTGTCAAACCAACGCTCTCGGCTCGCAAACCAGCGAGCGGCTTGTCACCGCCTGAAACAGAGATCGTCCAAGGCGAATCGAAGTTGCGCCGCAGAGCGCAGGTCTATGACTTGCCGAGGCTGGCGATTTTTACAGTTGCCCCAGCGCCAGCTGTTTGAGCAACGCACGCGAGCGTAAATCGCGTTCCAGAGCGTGGCGGATAATTTGATAATTCATCTCGCCGATTTGCTGCAAGCGTTTCGCCGGAATCAACTGCGTGGCAAATTCATGCGGATGGGCGCGAAAAATTTCACTGATGACGTGGCGCATTTCGGTATCCACGACTGCGCCGCGTCCGCTGCTGCAATGCAAACAACGCGGCGAACCTTCGACGGTCAAGAAGGCTGAAACATTTTTCTCGATGCCGGTTTGACAAGCGGCGCACTGCGCGAGGTCTGGGAAGTAGCCCGTCAAACGCAGCAACCAAGTTTCAAAGTAGCGCAACAGTTGCCAGAGCTTGTCTGCTTCCGGGGTCGCCTCTATAGCCGCTAGCGCCGCCATCACCAAACGGTAGAGCCGTTCGTTGGGTTCATTGTCGGGCAGAAACTCGCTCAACAGTTCGGCCATATAAGCCAAGGCGCTCGCCGTTTCATAACTGCGCGAAGCGATATAAAAACTGGAGCGCGTGATGTCGCAGGTTGAAACGCTGACCAGTTCACGGCCTTCTTTGAAAAAATACGTAAGGGCAACTTCGGTGAGGGGTTCAAGCGCCGAACCGAAACGGCTCTTCATCTTGCGTGCGCCGTGTGCGACGCCGCGCACCTTGCCGCAATCCCTGGTGAGAAAGACGCAGATTTTATCGGCTTCGGCCAGGGTGTAGGTGCGTAAAACGTAGGCTTGCGTGGTCTGCAACGGCATCAAAAAAAATCCTCGCTGCCATTGTAACAAAGCGGCGTGGCGGAATACATCGGGCAAACGTCGGAGGCGATGGCTCTACGCCCTACTGCCGCTGGACGATTGCTGACAAAGAATTCGGAAACTATTTTTGCCTCATGGTAGTCTTAGTCAAAGCGTGGAGATAATTTTTCACTCGTGAGGACATAAGCATGAAAAAAGTAGCGCTGATTTTTGCCGGTGCCAGCATCGTTGTGCTGTTGGCGATGACCATCGCCGCAACCGGCAACGCCAGTGGCAATCCCGCCAAAGACGTGACCTTTAGCAAAGATGTCGCGCCGATTTTTTATAAGCGTTGTGCCGAATGTCACCGACCGGGCGAGATTGCGCCGATGTCTTTGATGACCTACAAAGAGGCGCGACCGTGGGGCAAAGCCATACGCGAAAAAGTTGCCGAAGGCGTGATGCCGCCCTGGCACGCCGACCCGGCACACGGCAAATTCAAAAACGACCGCCGCCTGTCGCCACAGGAAAAAGCCACCATCCTCAATTGGGTGGATAGCGGTATGAAAGAAGGCTATGCGAAAGATTTACCGTCCGCGCCGAAATTCGTCGAAGGCTGGAACATCGGCAAACCCGATTTGGTCTTGACGGCGCGTGACTATCAAGTGCCTGCCGAAGGCACTATCAATTATCAATACTTTTTAGTGCCGACGAATTTCAAGGAAGACAAATGGGTTCAGGCGGCAGAAGTGCGCCCCGGCAATCGCGCTGTCGTTCATCACGTCATCGTGTTCGTGAGCGAACCGGGCGAGATGATGCGCCATCGCGGTGCGCTGGCGCGTGACGGCATTCAAGGGTTGGTCGGTTTTGCGCCCGGCGAAGCGGCGATCCAGCTTCCCAACGGCCAGGCCAAATTGGTCAAGGCCGGTTCGGTACTGGTTTTCCAGATGCACTACACCACCAACGGCACGGCGCAAAAAGACCAGACTTCCATAGGCTTGATCTTTGCCAAAACGCCTGTGCAGAAGATGCAGGCAGGCGGCGCGGCGATGAATCGCTCCTTTGTGATTCCGCCGGGAGACGCGAATTTTTCAGTGGTGTCGCGCTATACCTTCAAGCAGGATTCGCACATCACCGACCTGATGCCGCATATGCACCTCAGAGGCAAAGATTTCGAGTACAAATTGATTTACCCGGACGGCACTTCGCAGATTCTTCTGGCGGTGCCGCGCTGGGATTTCAACTGGCAGACGCGCTATGAACTGGCCGCGCCGATAGCCGCGCCGCAAGGCAGTCGCGTGGAATGCGTGGCGCATTTCGATAATTCGACGAAGAACAAATGGAACCCCGATGCCACGAAAGCGGTGCGCTGGGGGCAACAAACCTGGGAAGAGATGATGATAGGCTTTGTCGGTTTCACCCTGGATGACCAGAATCTGTTGCGTCCGCAAGCGAGTCCGGCCCATCAATGAACTGAATTGGTGCGGTCAAATTTTGAACCAAAAAAAGTAGCAGGAGCATTCGCGATACAGAAGAAACCACTGATGCACACCAAGAAACACTGATGAAAAGAGGCTGAGAACTCCCACTCTTTTTTGTATGGCTATGTATCCATGTTTATCGGTGGTTTCTTTTTCCCCTTACTGTAATGAGAACGAAATGCTTCTGAATATGCGATGCCTCTGCGCTCACATTAATTTGCCGGATAAAGGGCGTCGGCTTTGATGCGCTCAATCTGTTTGCCATGTCGCGCTTCGTGAGCGCCCATCAACACCAACCATTGATACACATTGATTGGCCCCAAGGCCGGATGCGGATAGAGCAGACTGCTGACATCATAGCGGCAGAGTTCATCAAGCGGTGCCAGAATGGCAGTGCGCGTCTCGCCCATTTTGGCAATGGATTCGGTAAGCGACACCGCCTCAAGCGGCACGACTCGTTCGGGCGCTTGAAATTTCCGGTTCCAGCTTTCGGCGTGAGCCTCCAGACTGTTCAACATGGAAGCCTCGGGGTCGGGGTCGGCAGGCAATTGTTTTTCAACCGCCTGTTGTAACAGATTGGCCATCAACTTGGCAGTCAAGCCTTCGACCATCCAGATATGATGAAAGATGTCGCGGATTGACCATTGATCTTCTGCGCTTTTGAAATTGATTTGCGTATCGCTGAGGCCGTTTGCTGTGGCGATAAATTTTTCGCGCTCGGCAGTCATATAATCAACCACCTCCTGCGCCTTTTTGCTAAGAGCCATATATCCTCCGGGGTGAATTTTATTTTTGCAGAACCACCGAAAGGATAACCGCGAAGCGAGGCCGTAGCAACTGCCTGCAAAAGCACAGATGACGATGGCTCAAACGCCTTTCGGTTTGCGCTATCAAGCAGCATCTCCCAGCCCTGCTCACGCAGAATGTTTGATGCCGACTTGGAGTTTTCGCGGTTTCATCGTCAGGGTTTTTCCAGCGCTGAAAAAAGTAAAAAGGCACACCGCATAGAGATAGGACTCCGGGTCTTTCCCTTGATCTCTATGGTGTCGGTGCGCCTTTTTACGCGCCGGTTTTCCGATGCCAGATTTGCCCGACGGCTTTAATTGAGCGCCTGTCGCGCCGCCTCGAAAAACAGAGTGCGTTCCGGTCTGAAGAACGGCGAGGCTTCCAGATAAGGGGTGAAGTCCACGAATAGCTGGCTGACCACCACTGCATAAACCACAAACCAGATCAGATAAAAAGTTGGTGAAACGCGGAACCTCGTGGGTTGATTGACGGGCGTTTTTTCTATAGCTGGAGGCGTTCTCGCCGCCCCGTCTTCATCCACTTGAATTTTTTGCTGGCTGCCGATCAGGGCGCGCCCAAGAATTGACCCGCCAATGGCAAAGCCCAGAACAATCGCGCTGATGTGCAGGACGATCAGAAACGACCCCTTGGCAACGCTGGCCGTAAAAAAGCCGGTCACTGGCGCAAGCGCTGCCCATATGACTGCCGTAATCAAGGCAAATCCGGCGATGGCTCTGGCCGCCTCGCGCAGTGAAAAGCGCGAACCCGCAAGCGACGCAAAAACATAAAACGACGGCAGACAAATCGCCGCCGAGGCGAACAATACGAGGCTCAACTTTGCGCCGTTATACATAGCGGTTCGCAAGCCCGCGCCCAATCCCATGCCGATGCCATAAAGCGCCGCCAGCGGCAAGGCGACCAACAAGGCATCGGCAATTGGCACGCCTCCCGCTTCCCGAAGTCCTGCGCTTGCGCCATCCGGTCTTCGCAACAACTGGTCTATCAACCTCGCCGAGCGTTGCAGATACAACTCAATCCATAACGTGCTTCGCATAAAATTCCTCCTTTTATTCAATGATGAACGAACGCTGAAAAAGCGAAGAGGTGAAGAGGTGAACGGCATCGCCACGCGCAGGCATTCAACGTGGTAAGCAAATAAACGCCGCTTCCTATGAGAGCATGATAATTGAAACTAGGAGACTGGCAATTGAAAAATACCCAATAAATTCGGGTGTTTTTAATGACACTCCTCCTTGAGTCAGCAACATTTGAAGATTTGAAGAGAGCCTTCTCCAGTCACCTCTTTACCTCTTTAGGGTGGTGGATGAAATCAAGTACAAGACTTGAGTGCTTTTCCCAGGCCCTGTACGGGCGACCCTGCGGTGGTCGCTCCTCCTTGCAATGCCTATTCTTTCCAAAGAGGGGCGACTCTCTGTGGTTGCTCGTACAAGGTTGCACTTTATTTCATCCACCATCCTTATCTCTACTTCTTCACTCCCTCCCTCACCGCCTGCGAGCCGCCTACCAGCCCAGCGAATGTTTTAGCAGCGTGAAGACGGCTGTATAAAAATTGCTGTTCAATCCGAGGCGCTCCGTATAAGGGCGTAGATATTCGACAGCCGCGCCGGGATTGCCTAAAAAAGGGCGCAACACCCAGGTCAATTGCGCCCCGACGAAGGAATAAATCGCCATCCATAAAACGACTATGCGGGTGTGCTGCGAAGATTGTTCGACCACCGCCGCAAGCCTGCCGCGCAATGCCGTGACGCCTACGAAACCGGCTACGGCGAAAGCGAAAACTTGTGACAGAACCACAGCGCGATACACCACGATGCCGCGTACCGGCAGAGTGAAAGCCAAGTAAGCCGTAGCCGGAGCCAACGCGCCCAACACCACAGCGGTTCGAGCGATGGAAGCTAAGGCCAGCCGTGCGGCGTCTGCCAGCGCCAGCGGACAACCGATGAAGCGCCCTAGTATGACCATCGCCGGGAGCCCTATGAGCAAGGTTCCAAGCAATAACAGCGGCACTTTGGTGGCAACATAAAATAGTTGCCAGCCGCCCGTCCACGTGCCCACAGAGGCTCCCGCAAGCGCCCCGAACACAACAATGGAAGCGAGGTTAAAGCGCCAGTCGTCCGGCGCTGCAAGGGGGCGCGCCGCAACCGTGTGCGCTATGTGGTTGCTCCAATGGCGAGCGATGCGGGTGATGAATAGAGCGCTTTGCATAACCGTTGCTGTCGCGGAAAAATCGGCTTCCTTCGATTCGGAATTTGCTGCTTCAGGATCAACAACGAAATCACTTCACCACGAAGATCACGAAGCCAAAGAAGCCATCAAGCTCCTTCGCCTTCCTGTTGGCCTTTGTGGTTGGGAAGCGAATTTTATTTTTCATCCTTATTTGCTTTTTCAATTTCGGCTAAACATCGTCGAGCAACCTTCGCAAGCGGGTCGTGGTTTCGTGCGACGATGCGCTTCAGCGACACGCGCACCGCTTGTAAAGTATCGCCCGGCATCCCGCCGCCATCTTCAACGCCTGCCATCCAAGCAAGATGAAGTTGCTCATTTACAGGTCGCTTCAATAGCGCTTGTAAAAATCGTTCGGGTTCCTGTCGCAAAACGTCGGCAAAGAAACTGCCCAAGCCTTCGGCAAGATCAGCATCACTTTTGAGGCCAACATCGAGCAGCGGATTCAAAAAGGTTTTGTCTCCTCGATCAAAGAAATCCATTCCATAATTGGCCGCAACTTCACAGGTTTGAAAAATTTTTTATCTCTACATCTTTCCGCCCACACTCTCGTAGCGCAGAGCGTATCTTGGCGCTATTGATAGCCGCATCGTGTTTAAGAATGACGAAGAGGTAAGCGATGCCTAACGCCCGCGTTTCACTGGCCTCCGTTTCAATTCCTTGCAAAGCCTTGATAACCTCGTGGCGGGGAAACTTCTCCACTTGCCGGGCATCAGCAATATTATTCGACCCTAGCGCCATGAGGATGTCTGTAGCGCTATCGTTTGCCTTTTGGGGACTGGCGTCTTCAACCGAAGGTCGCGGCTGTGTCCGATTTTCTAAATGATTTTTTGACGCCTGCTCTTGAGAGCAACTGATAAAAGTTAGCGCCAGCACCGATAAGCAAACCTTCCTCAAGCACATTTTTGTGAGCGGCATACAGACCTCCTTCCGGCCTTATGCGATAAACGCGGAATTGATTAGATTGCGAAACTCGGCGGTTATTGATGAGCCTTGGTGATGAAAGGATGCCTGCCAGAACAAACATAGGTGAAGGGTTAAGAAGTTTGCGGCGCTCGTCCTCTATCTACAGCGGCTTTCCAGCGCTTTGTCTTGACGCCTCGTTTCAGAGGTTTCTAGTGGAGCCTTTCAAAAGTGTTCCCCCCTGCTAAACCGTCAGTGGTTTTCCCTTGTAGGTCCACTTAAACGGTTTCGCGAGGGTCCGATTGAAGTATTCGATGAACGCCAAAATTTTCTGGCGCAGTTCAGCGGTTGATTTGAACGAGGCGCGTTTGAGCAGACGA
>JACQDB010000069.1 GCA_016201275.1 Acidobacteriota bacterium | reverse complement strand
GCTCCACCTTTTTTCTCCTTTCCATCTACCACCTCCGTTCTCGGTCATTTCTAAATCGAGAAACAGAGTAGCGGTTTCAGGGTTGTGAGGTGGGGCCAAATCAAATTATCAAATGGAGCCATTTCAAGTTATCAAAATCAAATCAGCGCCAAAATACGCCCAAGCCCTTCCAACGCTCGCTGGCATCAAAGGGAAATACCAAGTCAACTTCGGTCAAGGTTCTGAAAATGGGAGACAGTATACTTATGAGAAAGAAAATGACATCCCCCCAGAGAGCCTTTGGTCAGAGATTTGCGTCCGTCGGCACCGTCTAGGCATTCCGCTTCCAAAGGGAGCTCCAAAAGCTGTGCGTCCTACTGAGAAAGTAACAGCAAAGAAAAAATGGTGGGAATTTTGGAAATAGGATTTTAGGCGGCTAACGAAGTGCTGCCCACCCCAAAGTTGACCGCGCCGTAACTCACTGCAAGAAAGTGTGCGGCACATATGGACTGCGGTCGAGCGACTGATTACTCTGAAGAAGCTAGGACGGAAACGAAAAACCTTCTGCACAGTAGCTTGCTTTATCTTTATGGCTACGGTCAAAATAATATTTCCTGCTACCTTTAATGATAAGAGATAGCAGGGGAAAGGATTTAACCAATGAGTTTAGTAATTGAAGCCCCGCCTGTGCCACTGAGAACAGATGCGACAGGAGTGATGCGTGTAGGCAAGACCCGTGTGCCGCTTGATACGGTCGTCTACACTTTCAATCAAGGCGCGTCACCCGAAGAGATCGTACTGAGTTATCCCACGCTCACGTTGATTGATGTTTACGCTGTCGTCAATTATTACTTTCACAACCGCGACGAAGTTGATAAGTACATACGCCAACGTGAAGTCGAAGCCGCACACATCAGGGAGGAAAACGAGAAGTGTTTCCCACAAGTAGGCATTCGTGCGCGCCTTCTTTCAAGACGACAAAAACAAAATGAGGTATGAGCGATGCTGCGATTTGCAGTGGACGAGAACTTCAATATGCACATCGTCAATGGCGTATTGCGGCGGCTTCCAGACGCGGACATTGTGCGCGTACAAGATGCGGGATTAGACGGGGAAGATGATCCAACCATTTTAGAGTGGTCCGCCAGCCAAGGGCGTGTCTTGCTCACACACGATGTGAACACAGTCACAGCCTTCGCTTACGAACGAGTCGCTCAAGGGTTGCCGATGCCAGGCGTATTTGAAGTTTCTTTGAAAGTTCCGATTAGCATTGTGATTGAGGAGATTTTGTTGCTTGCCGAATGCAGCGTCGAAGGTGAATGGGAAGCGCAGGTCAATTATTTGCCGCTCAAATAATTTGTGCCACACCGTTGCGAATGTCGCTACCAGAGCCAGTTTCAAGGCGTCACTCGAAATGAGCTAACGACGAAAGCCATGAGGTTCGCCGTGACTTGGAATGAATCAATGGCGAGAGGCTGTGTGATGGAACAAGAAATGAATGTGCAGCGAGAGGCTTCGCGCCGTAACTCGGAAAGAACTAACAGCGGAAGCAAGGAAGCACTCGCCGTGATTCAAGGTGAGCTAACGACGAAAGCCATGAGTTTCGCCGTGATTCGTAAAGAACTAACGGCGAAAGCAAGAGGAAGCACTCGCCGTGATTCGGAAAGAATCAACGGCGAAAGCCCATCGCCTAACAGCTATATTGAAAGGACGCCCCTCTGTGATAATTTGGAATCGTTCAAACACCAAATTATAGGAGGAGCGTCTATGACTAACCGTAAGTATGTCGCTTTTGATGTCCATACGGCAACCATTGTTGCTGTCGTTTTGGATGGGGGTGGAAAATTGATGAGTCAGGCGGTCATCAAAACTGAGGCTACGGCAGTGCGCGATTTCTTGCGCGGACTCAGTGGCGAAGTCCATCTGACTTTTGAAGAAGGCACCCAAGCCCAGTGGCTTTATGATCTGACCCGTCCGCTGGTTGCAGACCTCATCGTTTGCAATGCTCGACACGCCAGTTCTCTCGCTAATAAGTAATGATAAGCTCGATGCCTTAAACCTGGCGCAAGGGCTGCGTGCCGGACAACTCAAAACGGTTTATCATGGAGCGCCACAAACTCAGGCGCTCAAACAACTGGCGCACGACACCATCACCAGCGACACCACCCGCTGTATGAATCGCGTGAAATCCTTGTTTCGCAGCCAGGCCATCGGCTGTTCAGGGAGGGAGGTCTATTACCCGCGCCATCGGCAAACGTGGTTGGCAAAGCTGACCGAACCCGGATTGCGGATGCGCGCCGAGTTTCTTTACCTGCAACTCGATCATCTGCGCCCGTTGCGACGCGAGGCCAAAAACGCCTTGCGGCGCGAAGCCAGAAAACATTCGGCCTTTCGCCGCTTGTGCCAAGTGCCGGGTTTAGGTCCGCTGCGCGTGGCGCAGATCATCGCGGCAGTCGGCTCGCCGTTTCGCTTTCGCAGCAAGCGCCAGTTCTGGACCTACTGCGGGTTGTCGGTGGTGACGCGCTCGTCGGCAGACTATGAGTTTTGCGAATCGAGGCTGAAGCGGCGATCCAAGAGCAGCCAAACCCGAGGCTTGAATAAAGAGTACAATCGGCGGCTCAAGCGGGTCTTCAAAAGTGCCGTACTCCAAGCCCTGAAAGAAGATTCGATAAAGAGGATTTACAGCGCCCTGACCGATAAAGGCATTCGTTCGGAGATGGCGATGTTGACGCTGGCGCGCAAGCTGGCGGCGGTGACCTTGGCGGTCTGGAAGAGCGGCGAAGAATTCGAGGAGCAGAAACTGACCAAACGAGTGGCGTAAAGAGCGTGGAACTTGACGAGCATCAAGGAAGCCAGGCGCGAAGCACGAGGTCGAGGAGTTCCACGAGCCAAAGGACGAGGGGCAGTATCCAATTGGAGCGTTGCCCGATAGAGGGCCAGACCTAACCGTATGCCCCCTCGCATGACCTGAAAAAGCTGTCGGCCCACGAGGCACAGATAGAACCATGGTCAAGAAGTAGAAGACCGCTAAACAGCTTATGAGGCGAGCGAACGAGCCGACGAAATCGAAGTAGGAAGCGAGCGCGAGGCACCGATGCCGAAGTTAAGAGGTTCCAGATCATAGAACGGGGCTGAGCGTCAGAAAAATAGTTCGGATGGTCAGGTCAGGAGAGCTTTTTTCTCTTGACTTCCTTTCATAGAACTCTGCGTTCCAGGCGAGCGCGAGGCCGCTAGTTTCGAGTAATTTGCTCCTGCGAGTTTGGCTGGTTCAATGCGCCGCATGAACTCCGCGATAGACAACGAAAAAACTTCGCAAGAAAAAATCAGGAGAACACCCAGTGAAAGAACTGCTCGTGGATTTTATCGAATCACCTATAGGCACAATCATCATCGTTGCCGATGCCGGCAAACTCTTGGCGCTCGATTTTGCGGACTACGAAGAACGCTTGATGAAATTGCTTAAGCGCCGTTATGCAGCCCTCGAACTCAAGCCGACCGTTGACCCCTTTGGCTTCAGCACTCGCGTAGAAAAATATCTGGCGGGTGATTGCGCCAGCCTGACGACGATTCCCGTCAACCCCGGCGGCACCGCTTTTCAACAACAGGTGTGGCAGGCGCTGCGCGATATTCCTAGCGGACAGACGCTCACCTATTCGCAGCTTGCGGCCAGGATTGGTCGCCCGAAAGCAACACGCGCTGTTGGCATGACCAATTCGCTAAACCCGATTGCCATCGTTCTGCCGTGTCATCGAGTGGTAGGCGCGAATCATTCCCTGACCGGCTATGCGGGAGGATTGGAACGCAAACGCTGGTTGTTGCGACACGAAGGCGCGCTGCTGTAAAACCTCTCGTCGAGCCGTGGGAAGAGTATGTTGATTAGTAATTAGAGCGTGTCGCATAAATGAGTTTTCTATCCAGATATTGTGTGTGATGGTTCAACCATTTACAACATATGGACGATTTCTGAAATCCCTACGACACGCTCTAACTACCCAGCCGGTTTGAAAATTGCCGGTCGCTTAATTTTTGCGCTGTCGGCGCACAGCCAAGCCAGCGGTCAGAGACCGCCGCTCAACGGGAATGATGGGATTATATTTTTTCCTCTCCCCTTAGCTCGACTTTGCCCAATTTCAGCTTGGACAACACCAATCAAGCGCTGACCTTGCGGTGTGCGCGCTTGGAATTATTGAACCTCACCTCAAGAAACTGAGGTTCAATAATGCCAAGGGATGAAATAGCCAATGAAATCAGGCTACTTCGCCACGGAAAAATCTACCAACGGAGAGTCGAGGCGGTTTGGCCATTCGCTTGAATCCCCCCGACGGCAGTTGGGGGATACTTAAAGTCCAACCTACACACCAAGCAAGCAAAGTTTTTTGCAATCCCCCCAACGGCAGTTGGGGGATGGTTAAAGTCCAGCCTTGAGCATCG
>JACQDB010000061.1 GCA_016201275.1 Acidobacteriota bacterium | reverse complement strand
AATCATGTGGCTTTCAAGGAGGGGCGACCACCGCAGGGTCGCCCGTACAGGGGTGCAGATTATGTCATCCACCATCCTGGGTTCACCAGTTTTTCAGGTTGGAGTGTCATCATTCATTTCGGAGATCAATCATGCCATCAAAATTGATTCGCTTTATGGCGCTTGCGCTGTTGTTGCTGTTTTCCGTCAACGCCAGAGGCGCAGGCGATCAGAAAGATAAAGAGGCCGCCGCGCAATTAAAAATCGCCCTCGACGATTTGAAAGCCGAAGTCATCGTGCTGGAACGCCAGGTGCGTTCTATGCAGGAATCTATGGATCGCAACAGCGGGCAATTGACCGCACTGATTACCCAGATCGTGGACAACGTCAATGCCATACGTCAGGGACAAAGCCGCGTCGCCGAAGGTGCTTCGAGCGCCCTGAGCGAAGTCAGCGGACTGGGCGAAAGATTGTCGGCCACCAATACCCGCATAGATAAATTGTCCGAGCAGTTGGCGGAGTTGAAAAAACTGGTGGAGAATTTGCCCAAGCTGCCCACCTTTACACAGATCACGCCGGGCAATCCCGATCAACTGTTCGCCGCTGCTTATGGCGATTACAGTCGCGGCAACTACGATTTGGCGATCAGCGAATTTCGCCAGTACGTCGAGACCTATCCCACCAGCGAGATGGCCGACAACGCCCAATACTGGATCGGCGAAGCGTGGTTTGCCAAAGGCAAATATGCCGAAGCCATAGCCGAGTTTGACAAAGTGATTACGCTGTTTGCCAAAGGCGATAAGGTTCCGGCGGCGCGTTTGAAAAAAGGGCTGGCGTTGAGTGAAATGGGACAGAAAGATTTAGCCAGGCTCGAATTTCAGGCATTGATCAAACTCTATCCCAAAAGTAATGAAGCGGCGCTCGCCAAACAGCAACTCGGCGACAGATAGATTTTTGTTGTTGGTCAGTACTACATCGTCAAGAAAAGAGATTACTCGATGCACTTAACCTGGATTGATTGGCTTATTGCCTCTCTGGCGGTTGTCATCTGCTTTGTCCCTGCCTTCTTTTTTGCCCGCAGGTCGGCCAAGAATACGGCGGAATTTTTTGCCTCCGGGCGCTCGGTTTCGTGGTGGTTAGCTGGGCTTTCTATGGTTGCCACGACCTTCAGCAGCGACACCCCGAACCTCGTGACCGACATCGTCAGACGCAATGGCGTGGCGGGCAATTGGGTGTGGTGGGCGTTTGTGTTGACGGGCGTTTCCACAGTCTTTTTCTATGCACGCTTGTGGCGACGTTCGGGGGTGATGACAGACTTGGAATTTTATGAGATACGCTATTCAGGCAAAGCCGCCAGCGCGGTGCGCGGCTTCCGTGCGATTTACTTAGGACTAATTTTCAACTGCCTGATTATGGCCACCGTCAATCTGGCGGCGTGCAAAATCGCCGGAACTCTTTTTAGCCTGGATCGCTGGCAAACGCTGCTGTTTGTCGGACTGCTCAACGTCGCGTTCGCCGCGCACTCAGGGCTGTGGGGAGTGCTGGTGATTGATATGATTCAGTTCTTTATCAAAATGACGGCGGTGATCGCCGCCGCTTACTTCGCGCTCAAACATCCGGCGGTCGGCGGTCTGAGCGGCATGGTTAGCAAGTTGTCAGCAACCGCAGGGCCGGGCGGCATCAACTATCTCAACGTGCTGCCCGATTTCACCAATCATTGGGACATCGCCGTGGCGGTCTTTATTCTGCCGCTTACGGTGCAATGGTGGGCGGTCTGGTATCCCGGCGCAGAGCCTGGCGGCGGCAGTTACATTGCTCAACGTATGCTGGCTTCCAAATCGGAGAAAGATGCGCTCGGAGCGGTGCTGTTTTTCAACATCGCACACTATGTGCTGCGTCCGTGGCCGTGGATCTTGGTGGCTCTTTGTTCGATAATCGTGTATCCACAATTGTCAGATATTCAAAACGCCTTCCCGCATCTGGATCCAAAGTTGATAGGTCATGACATCGCTTATCCCGCTATGCTCAAATTTTTGCCGGTAGGTTTTGTCGGCTTGATGCTAGGTGGTTTGATCGCGGCCAACTCTTCAACGATTTTGACTCACCTCAACTGGGGAGCCTCTTATCTGGTACACGATTTCTACAGGCGCTTTCTCAAACCCGATGGCACCGAAAAACATTATGTGTTGATAGGACGTTTGGCGACCATACTGTTATTCATTCTTTCGTCGGCTATGGTCTTTGTATTAGACACCGCCAAAGACGCTTTTGACATCATCCTGCAAGTCGGCGCAGGCACAGGCTTGCTCTATCTCTTGCGCTGGTTCTGGTGGCGTATCAATGCCTGGTGCGAAGTGGTGGCGATGATTAGCTCGTTTCTGGTTTCGGTCACTTTCATCATCTTGCAAAAACAAGCGATCTTGACGATGGCCACGGCTCCTAAACTGATTCTCACCGTCCTCATCACCACGGCCTGCTGGCTGCTGGCTGCCTTTTTGGCCCCGCCAACGGCTCGCCAAACCTTGATTGATTTTTACCGGAAAGTCCATCCGAGTGGGCCAGGCTGGGAAGTCATCAGACGCGCCGCCGGAGTTTCCAAAGCCGAAGCCCAACTTGGCAGCGACAGCCTGCCCTTGGCGATGGTGGGTTGGGTGGCGGGTTGCAGCGCCATCTGGTCGGCGTTGTTTACGGTAGGAAACTTTCTCTACGGGCGAACGGGCTTGGCCTTGGCCTTGTTGGCGATCTTTGTGAGCAGCGGACTGGTGCTGCTCAAGGTGGTGAATAGATTGTGGAGCAATTCAACCGAAGCCATAAGTGAGCCGCTGGCCACAGCACCTACCTTGCCTTCACAGGAGTAAAAGGGAGTAAAAGTTTGGACGACCATACTCAACAGGAAGAAGATAAATTTCTGGCACTGGTTTCCGCGCGCAAGGATGTAGATTTGAAAATCTCGGAGTTTACGCCGCGCACTATGCTAGCCGTGCCCGTTCATTCAATCGCCCGTGCAAAATTTCCCGCGATTGATTTTCACAATCATCTGGACGCCCAATCCCCTTTGCAAATGTTAAAGGTGATGGACGAGTGCCACATCGAAAAAATTGTCAATATCACAATGCGGGTTGGCGACGCAGCCTTTGCGATGCACCGCAAATTCCAACAGGCATCGGCCACACGCTTCGAGACCATAGCGTGGTTTGACTGGCACGATTTGCACGACGAAGGGTTCTGGAAAAAGTCGGTTGAGCGGTTGGAGAGATTTGCCGAAGCCGGTTTTTGCGGGATTAAAATCTGGAAAGATTTAGGGCTGACCTTGCGCGCCGCCGACGGCGAATTGTTGCGCGTGGATGACGAACGCCTGATGCCGTTTTTCGAGAAAGCCGGAGAGCTAAACCTTCCTGTGATGTTTCATATTTCCGACCCTGACGCTTTTTTTACCCCGATAGATCGTTTTAATGAGCGCTACGAAGAACTGGCGGCGCATCCCGATTGGAGTTTTTATGGTTCGCAGTACGCGAAAGAGGAATTGCTGGCACAACGCGACAAAATTTTTCAGCGTCATCCGCAAACCACTTTCATCGCCGCCCACCTTGCCGAAAAATCGGAAAACTTGGCGTATGTCAGTCAATTACTCGAACACCACCCGAACCTCTATGTTGATATGAGCGCACGAACGGCGGAACTGGGCAGACAGCCTTACACGGCACGCCAATTTTTTCTGCACCACGCCGACAGAATTTTGTTCGGAACCGATTTAGTGCCGGAAGCCGAAAGCTATAGGCTGCATTTTCGTTTTCTGGAAACGGCAGACGAGTATTTCGATTACCCTTCGCACGCTTCGCGGCAAGGGCGCTGGCATATCTATGGCATCCATCTGCCGGACGACGTTTTGCAAAAAGTATATCGGGAAAACGCGCTGAAATTGTTGACGAGCGTTTAAGCTCGACTTTGTACATTTTTCAGAGGCGAACCGATCTTGCCAATCCCCCCGATGGCAATCGGTGGATAGTTAAAGTCCAACCTACGAAACACCGTGCAACCTCAACCAATCCCCCCAACGGCAGTTGGGGGATAGTTAAAGTCCAACCTACGAAACGCTGCCAACGAGAAACGAATCCCCCCAACGGCAGTTGGGGGATGCTTAAAGTCCAACCTACGAAACGCTGCCAACGAGAAAAGAATCCCCCCGATGGCAATCGGGGGATGGTTAAAGTCCAACCTTGACCGAGGCTCAAGGCTGGACTTTAACCATCCCCTAACTACTGTTGGGGGGATTGCAAAAAAACTTTGCTTGCTTGGTGTGTAGGTTGGACTTTAAGCATCCCCCAACTGCCGTTGGGGGGATTCAGACGAATGGCCTCACCGCCTCGGCTCTCCGTTGAGGGATTCAGATGAATTCCTAACGGCCTCGGCTCTCCATTGGGGGGATTCAGATGAATGGCCTAACGGCCTCGGCTCGCAGTTGCTAGATTTTTCAGAAGCGAAGCAGCCTGATTTCATCGGCTTTTTCAACCCTTGGAATAATTGCCTCTCAGATTGTTGAGGTGTGATTCAATAATTCCAGGCGCGAACCGCAACGTCAGTTCTTGATTGGTGTTGTTCAATCTGAAATTGTACAAAGTCGAGCTAACTACCCAGACAAGGCTTGCGGCGGTGCCGCTTTGAGGTGCGGACTGGCGTAGCCTTTCCATAAACGGCGCTCCCAGTTTTCTATGTCTTGCGACCAATTTTTGTTTTTGCGTCGTGAACGGTTGGGGGACCAGAGAGGGCGGGGAGATTTACCTTTGATGGCACAACGCTTAAGGCCAAGGCCATCGCTGCCCAGTTGCTGCCAGCGGCGGAAATAAACTGATCACGTCCTTGTGGAAAGCCACTTTCAAAGAAGGGCTGGAGCGGAATGGCACGGCTCTTCACGTACCACGAACCATCTTCGAGTTGTGTCTTCAACAAAAATGCGATGCCTTTCTTGAAGGAGGGAGCGGTGCTTGAAATAGCCCCAGCCTGCTGCAATGCCACCAACACCTGTCCCGTCGCATAGGCATCGCTCGCCAGAGTCGGAAGCCCTCCCCAACCGCCATCGGCTCGCTGCTCTCGAAGTAGTTCACCGGCGGCTCTTTTGATAACCTCGTGGTCGGTCTTCACACCAGCCCAGGCAAGGCCGAGGAGTTGAAACGTGCGCTCCTCGGTGGTTTGTGGCTGGGCTTTCATCAGCCAGTTGGTGGCGCGCTTGACCGCCATCGCATAGGGGGCGCGCTGCGCTTGCGGCGCGTAAACTTGCAGCGCTCTAAGCGAAGCCGCAGTCACTTGAATGTCGCTTGATTCAAGTGGCGGACGGTGGCTGACGACTCGCCACTCTCCGTCCGGGTATTGCTGCATTTTCAAGTACCGCGCCAGCGCGTCGGTCGCCGCAGTGGGCGGATACGATTCTGCCGCAAGGCCGAGCAGTATATAGCTAACGGTGTCGGAGGCTCCGGGAATCCCTATGTCTTGCAACGCACGTTCGCGCCAAGTCTCTATGTAAGCCGCAATTTTCTCCATTTGGTTGTGAGCAATGCGGTCATCTACGGCAAGTCCGCTGCGGCGTGCGGTCGCAACCGTCATGGCGGTGAGCGAGTTGTTGTGGCAAGAGACGCAGCCCGATTTCTGCATGAAGATGACATCGGCTTTCTGCAAGAGCGGAAGGCTTCTTTCAAGCGCGCCGCGAATCGAAGCAGCCGGTTTCGGCTGCGGAAGCGGGTTACCAACAGGCGCGGCGCTGGCTTTCGCGCCTGCCTTGATCAGTAAGTCAACAATTGCAGTCGCGCCCTTCAGTTTCGCCAAGTCGAGCGCCGTTTGCCCTTCGACATTCTTCGCGTCAAGGGCGGCTCCGTGGTCAAGCAAAGACTTGACGGTTGCAATCGGCAGCGCATCCGAACTCGCGGCCAGCATGAGCAGCGTATTGCCTTTCGGATCTCTGGCGTTGGCTTCAACGCCTCTGTCAAGCAGCGTCTTGATGGCGTTCACATCGTCTGGCCAGGGGGCAAGCGCCACGGCAGCCCTGGTCAAAGTGGGGCGATCCGTGCGTTCCATCAAGGTCTTGAGACACTCGGCGCACCTTGCTTTGTAGGCATACGTCGGGTACAGCCGAGATACGTGTTTATGCGGAGCACGGCATAAACACGTTTATGCCGAGTGCCGGATTATGCCGAGTAACTTTTCAGCCCCATCGCTATCCTGTAATCCGATCACTTCAATCCAGCCATTGCCCGATTGATTTACTCGGCATAATCCGATGAAGTTTCTCCTGTCCAATCTATT
>JACQDB010000060.1 GCA_016201275.1 Acidobacteriota bacterium | reverse complement strand
CTTGCAGTTGAGTTGATACTGCAAACAGCGGTTCGCTTCAAGGTTTATTGATTTCGATAGTATCAAGGCAAGCGCAAACCGCTATAGAGGGGGTCGCATATGGGTCGTTAGAGCGTGTCGCAGAAATGAATGTTTTGTCCAGATATTGTGAGTGATGGTATAACCATCTACAACATATAGATGGTTGCTGGAATTCTGCGACACCCTCTATAGAGGCGGCACGCCAAGATTCTGAAAAAGAAACTCAACGAGCCGCAGGATTATTCAGCCCGTTGCACTGCTCGCGCCGAATCTTGGTGTGCCGCGCATATAGTTACTCTTACATTTACTTTCCTATTTGTCCGTTGGTGCGACAACGCCGGTGGTTGCCAAAATCTAGCTGCCGTTTTATCATAGCCGCCGACTCAGAAGCAGCGCTTCGCTTTCATCACGTCCAACAGCAAAGGAGTAGAGATGGCAGATTTAACCCGAAGGCAATGGAACAAACTCGCGGTTAGCAGCTTGGCAATGACCGCCCTGCCGGCAAATCTTTTCGGTAAAACCAGGATGATTAACTCAACATTCAAAGGCGTGTTGATTGGCGCGCAAAGCTACAGCTTTCGCGACCGCCCGACTGATGGCTTGATTAAAGGGCTGGTCGAAGTCGGCATCGGCAGTTGTGAACTCTGGCAAAACGGGCACGTCGAACCGCTGCGCTTTCCCGATTCCAAGCTTCCTTTTCGCGACGCCCTGCGCGAGTGGCGCTTAACCAAAGGAGTGGCGGAATGCCAAGCCCTGCGCCAGAAATTCGCCAACGCTGGCATTGATATTTACGCCTTCAATTATAGCTTCAGGGACAACTACAGCGACGAAGAGATGGACAAGGGCTTTCAGATGGCGCAAGCCCTGGGCGCGAAAGTCATCACCGCGTCGGCGGTCTTGAGCGTCGTCAAGCGCGTAGATCAATATGCCCGAAAATACAAGATGCGCGTCGGTATGCACAACCACTCCAATATTCATGCCAATGAATTTGCGACGCCGGATGATTTCGCCCAAGCCATGCAAGGGGCGTCCGAATACATCTGCATCAATCTCGACATCGGCCATTTCACGGCGGCCAATTTCGATGCCGTAGATTTTTTAACTCAACATCACAGCCGCATCGTCACGCTGCACCTCAAAGATCGCAAGCGCAATCAAGGCGACAATGTGCCGTTTGGCGAAGGCGACACGCCGATCCAAGCGGTGCTGAGGTTGCTGCGCGATAAGAAGTGGGCGATTCCCGCCAACATCGAGTATGAATACCAAGGCAAAGACACCATTGCCGAGATGAAGAAGTGTTTGGCCTATTGCAAACAGGCGCTCGGCGCTTGATGCAGATGCAGGGATAAGCCGACTCACAAATTTGAACTTCAGCGGGAATACAGAAAAGAAAAAGCCGCGCAAATCGAGCGGCTTTTTCGCTTTGAACTCAGCAGAATAATTTTATTGCCTGAACGCCCTGCCTACTCTTTTCGCACCGTGATGTCGTTGATGACGCTACGCACGCCTTTGACGGTGGTGGCCAGTTTTTCAGCGCGCAGTTTCAGCGTGTCGGCAGGCACTTCGCCGGTCAACGTCACCACGCCGTTTTCGACTTTCGCGTTAAGCGCAAAAGAACTCAATTCTCGATCATCCAGCAGTTTCTGATTGATGCTGATTTCAATATGGGTAGCCGACTGCGAATTTGCCGCAGCGTCTGGCGCAGGTTGAGCCGGCATCGGCACCGGAACAGGAACCGGAACCGTAGAAGGTTGCGCCTGCGGTTGCGGCATCACCACCACATTCGGTGGTTGTTGCGATTGCTGTGCGGCCTGCTGCGCGGCGCTGCGTTCAGCCGCCATCGCTCTATCGTGTTCCATCGTCATCTCTTGTTGGCGGTTCTGTTGTTGACTGCTGACAATCATCCAAGTAATCAAGGCTGCGGCAATCACCGCCGTGATGACAAGCGCAGCAATCGCGCCGCCGGAAAGACTGCGTGGTTCTCGTACTACGTGATCATATTGATTTTCGATCACCGGTCTGCCGCCTGCCGGATAATCGTGTATTACCGTTTTCTTTTCGTGAAGTTCGTCCATGATAATCCTCCTTTTCTCCTAAACCATGCTGAAAAGCCAGTCCCCACACCGCTCCCTCATCTATGCCGTTTGTGATAAGCGGCGTACTAAAATCAATCAGTCCATCAGCCCATTTCTAAATACGGGCAACTGGTATGCCAGGGAAGCGCGATGAGATTTGCGGTAGGCATGACTGTAGCCATCTGGCTCTCTGGGATTTTGCGTGCAGACGCCGCAGAGATTGTATGCGGTTGCGATGGGCCACGCCCTTTCCCTAGAAATTCAGACCAACCGCCTCCACCGCTATTGCTTGTACCGTATGCTCCTGAGTTTTTTTCTCAGGCGTTTGCCCTGATGCCCGGCCAGGTTTTTGATGAGCATTTTGCTGAAAAAGATTTGACGGATGAGCGAAGAAACTGCATACTTATTCATCTTTTGAAATTATATGCAAGGAATATGCAGTAATTTTGCATAAACTGGCAAGTGATGAATAAACGTCGGCAGGACAAGATTCTGAAACTCATCAAGTCGCACCGGGTGGCGACGCAGCAGGAGCTTGTCGAGTTGCTGGCCAGTCAACGCATTGAGGCTACGCAATCGAGTGTCTCGCGGGATATCGTCAAACTCGGACTGACCAAGGCCAATGGCTATTATGTCGCGCCGGAAGCCGCTCCTGCACTGGTTGTGCCGCGCATCGAAATGGACAGCGCGGGCGAGCATCTGTTGGTGTTGAAAACCGACATAGGGCAGGCGCAACTGGTAGCCGTCAAGATTGACGCGGCACATATTCCGGCCATCGTCGGAACCGTCGCCGGTGATGACACCATTTTTATTGCGACGAAAGATAAACTAAATCAACAGACGGCAAGCAAGGCTTTGCAGAAACTGTTTGCGCTCTCCGGCAAACGGCAGAGGCGTGCTGCCAGATAAACACCAAACGGTTTGGTGTAGCGCCTGTAAATCTGCAAGATGGCTTCCAGATTTGCAGGCGTTGCTCCAAACTGAATTTTTTTTGAGGGGAATTTTTAATGACCGATAACAAGATAGAAAAAGTGGTGTTGGCCTATTCGGGCGGCCTCGACACTTCGGTGATTTTACGCTGGCTCAAAGAGACTTACGGTTGCGAAGTCGTCTGCTATGCCGCCGACATCGGGCAGGCCGAAGAACTCAGCGGCCTCGAAGAAAAAGCCATCGCCACAGGCGCGTCGAAACTCTATGTAGAAGATTTGACCGAAGAGTTTGTGCGCGATTTCGTCTTCACGGCGATTCAAGCCAACGCCGTTTATGAAGGCGTTTATCTGATGGGAACTTCGCTTGCAAGGCCACTCATTGCCAAACGCCATATCGAAATTGCTCGCAAGGAAAACGCCCAAGCGGTCTCGCATGGCGCAACTGGCAAGGGCAACGATCAGGTGCGTTTCGAGTTGACTTATTATGCACTGGAACCGCAAATCAAAGTCATAGCCCCTTGGCGCGAGTGGGAATTCAAATCGCGCTCAGACCTGATTGCTTACGCCGAGCAATACAACATTCCGATCACCGCAACCAAAGAAAAGCCTTATTCGATGGATAGAAATTTAATGCACATCAGTTATGAAGGCGGCATTCTGGAAGACCCTTGGGCCGAGCCTCCGGCGAATATTTTCATCCTGACGAAATCGCCCGAAGACGCGCCGAATAAGCCCGTCTATGTCGAAGTTGATTTTGAAGCGGGCCTTCCCGTCGCGGTTGACGGCGAAGTTTTATCGCCTGCCGCTCTGCTTGACCGTTTGAACAAAGTAGGTGGTGAACACGGCGTTGGTCGCGTTGATGTAGTTGAAAATCGCTTCGTCGGTATGAAGTCTCGCGGCGTTTATGAAACGCCAGGGGCGACGATTTTGCACGCCGCGCATCGCGCCGTTGAGTCTCTGGCGTTGGACAGGGAAGTGGCGCATTTGAAAGATTCGCTCGCGCCGCGCATCGCCGAGATGATCTATTACGGCTTCTGGTACACGCCTGAATTTGAAGCGATTCGCGCCTTGCTCAACGAAACCCAGAAGAACGTCACCGGCACGGCGCGTTTGAAACTTTACAAAGGCAACTGCACTGTCGTTGGTCGCAAATCGCCGTACTCGCTCTATTCGGAAGCCTTTGCCACTTTTGAAAAAGACACGGTTTACAATCAACGCGACGCCGAAGGCTTTATCAAATTGAACGCCCTCAGATTGCGTCTGCGAAAACTGGCCGCACAGCCGAAAGACTGACTAGAGGTGTCGCAGAAATGGTTTTTCTGCCCGTATATTGTATGTGTTGGTTTAACCGACTACAACATATGGGTTGTTTCTGGAATTCTGCGACAGGCTCTAACGACAACGTGGGATGACAGAAAGACCAACCACGAAGGCCGCCAAGAACACGCAGAACAACAATAAAAAAGCTTCGTATGCTTGGTGATTTGCGTGGCTCAAAAAATGAAGAGGAGAAATCATGATGATGGAAGCCATAGAGCAAGCCGCTTTTGTTGCTGAAGAGGAACACCAAATTTCTGATACCGATTTGCATCTCGTGCGGGTGGATAAAGTCGCGTCCTCGACGGTGAACCTGAACCTCGCGCATGAACTGGCAATCACCAAACAGTGTGAGGCTGGCGTGGGCAATGTCGTCATCGTTCGCACCGTCACCGACAACGCGACTTACAACACGTTGGAATTAGAGACCGGGCGTATGGCGAAGATTAATCCCGGTGATGTCATCGCCGGTGTACTCGGCTATCGTCGCGCTCTCAAAGGCTTCATAGGCGATGTTCCCGAAACCATCAAGGCCGGTGATCGTCTGCACATTTTGAATCTGGGCGGCCTCGTGGGACAGTGCAAAGGCCATCATCACAGCCTCAACGGCGCGATTGAAGTAGAAGTGATCGGTATGCCTGTGCGCGACGGGCGCATCCTCAACATTGCCGCCAATGCCGTAGCGCCGCTCGCCAGCTTTGTCACTACTGCGCCGATTGTGTTGGTCGCCGGAACCTGCATGAATTCGGGCAAAACGTATGCTGCAACCGAAATCATCAAGCATATGGCGCGGGCTGGCTTTCGCGTCGCCGCCGCGAAACTTTCCGGCGTCGCCTGTTTGCGCGACACCTTGAATATGCAGGATCACGGCGCAGTGAAGACTTTGAGTTTTCTGGATTGCGGTCTGCCCTCGACCGTCAACGTCAACGACCTTGCGCCGATTGCCAAAGGCGTGATTGCCGAATTGTGCAAAGCCGAACCCGATTGCATCGTCATCGAAATGGGCGACGGCATACTTGGTGGTTACGGCGTGGCTACGATTTTCGAAGACGCAGAGTTGTTGCAAGGCATGGCGGCATTGGTGTTTTGCGCCAGCGACTTCGTAGGCGCTTGGGGCGGACGCGAATTATTGGCGCAGCGCGGCGTTAAAATAGATGTCGTGTCGGGCGCAGTCACCGATTCTCAGATGGGCGCGGATTATGTGCGAAGAGAACTCGGCCTCGAAGCCGCCAACGCCGTTCACACCGGCGAGAAACTGGCGCAGATCGTGCAGAACAAGGTGAAGGCTTGGGGCGTGAGGGAATAGGGGAAACAGGGAGACAGGGAGACAAGAAGAAAATGCGATGTAGAATTTTTCGACTGAAAAAAAATCTCCATCACTCACCCACTCCCCTTCTTGTAACGGCAATGGAGAAGTTGAAATGATAAAGGTTGGCATTATCGGCGGCTCTGGATACGGCGGCAGCGAGTTGCTCCGGTTACTGCTTTTTCATCCGCAGGTTGACATCAAACTGGTGACCGCGAACGAACACGCGGGCAAGCGCGTTGACGCCGTGCATCCGAATCTTGCGAAGTTGACCGACTTGATTTTCGCGCCAACTAACGACGAGCATAATTTTGCAGAGTTGGATTGCGTCTTTCTGGCCTTGCCACATGGACAGGCGATGGAGTTGGTTCCTAAGCTTCCACAGAGCGTAAAAATCATTGATTTATCGGGCGATTTTCGCTTAAACGACGCCGAGGTGTTCAAGGAATTTTACGGGCGCGAACATACGGCTATGCAGGTGCAGAGCGAATTTGTTTATGGCTTGACGGAAGTCAAGCGCCAGCAAATCAAAGAAGCAACGCGCATCGCCAATCCCGGATGTTTCGCTACAGCGCTGGAACTGGGGCTGTATCCGTTCATTGCTTCGGGCTTGGCGACGGGAAAAATCATCGCCGATTTGAAGACCGGCTCTTCGGGGTCGGGTGCGAAACCGGCTGCCGGAACGCATCATCCGAAACGGGCGAACAGTTTTTATGCCTATAAAATTTTCGCGCATCAACATCAACCCGAAGTCGAACAGTTGTTGACGACCGCCAATAAAGACTGGCAGCAGGACTCGACATTGGTGATGCAGACGCATTCTTTGCCGACGGTGCGAGGCATCTTCGCTTCGATTTATTTCACCACTCGCGTAGCCATGACTACGGATGAAATCGGCGGCTTGATGCGCGATTTTTACGCTAACGAATTTTTCATACGTTTTGCCAAAGGCTCGCCCGACATCAACTGGGTCAAGCATACCAACTTCGTTGATCTGAGTTGGGCGGTCAGCGGTGACACCGTGATTGTTTTTGTGGCGCTCGATAATTTGGTCAAAGGCGCATCGGGGCAGGCCGTGCAAAACATGAATCTGATGTTCGGCATTGAAGAACGCACAGGCTTAGTAATGGCGGGCAGCAATCCATAATGGTTATTGGTTACTGGTTACTGGTTACTGGTTACTGGGTTTGGCGATTATGACAAGTAGCAAGTAACCAATAACCAATAACCAATAACCAAAGGGCAATGACGGCTGGGTGGCTACAAAGGGAAACCAATTATGCAAGCGGACGATTTCAAAAGAGAGTATCAAGTTGTCAAAGATTATTCGGTTTATTATACGGACGCGATTGTGATGCAGAGTGACGATAAATTGACCATCACCGAAAAAGAGAGTGAATGGGTGGGCTGGGTTTGGTGTACGAATGAGCGCCACAACAAGAGCGGTTGGGTTCCAGAGAAATATGTCGAGCGCCAAGGCGATAAAGCCACGGCGCTCGTTGATTACGATGCGAAAGAGTTAGCCGCCCGTGTTGGCGAAGCGTTGACCGCAACGCTAGAGATGTGCGGCTGGGTCTGGTGTAAGAATCAGCAAGGAGAGAGCGGCTGGGTTCCGCTCGATCACCTTGAGCAAAAAGGATAAAGATGCAAGCACAACAAGAGAGCATTATTGACCTTGAAGAGAAGTATCAGGTGGCGACTTACAAAAAATTTCCGTTTGTCATAGAACGCGGCGAAGACGTTTGGGTTTATACGACGGTTGGCGAAAAGTATTTAGACCTCTATGGCGGACACGCGGTCGTTGCTACCGGCCATTCGCACCCGCGTGTGGTCAAAGCTATAGCCGAGCAGGCAGGGCGGCTGATTTTTTATTCCAATCTGGTTTACAACGACACTCGCGCCCGCGCCGCGAAAAAATTGGTCGAGGTCGCGCCCGACGCTTTCACCAAAGTCTTCTTCGTCAACTCCGGCACAGAGGCCAACGAAAACGCTATCAAGATGGCGCGCAAGCTGACGGGCAAATTGAACGTCATCTCGTTTGAAGGCAGCTTTCATGGGCGCACGCCGGGTTCGCTTGCGGCTACGGGATTGCCGAAATACCGCGAAGGCATTAGGCCAATGCTCGAAGGCCACGTCTATGCGCCGTTCGGAGAGGCCGAGGCGGTTGAAAAATTATTGGACAACGACACGGCGGCAATCCTGCTTGAGCCGATTCAATCCATGGGCGGCGTGCGAATGGGCGAGCCGGAGTTTTATCAGCGGCTGCGCGAGTTGTGCGATCAAGCGGGCGCGATGCTGATTTATGATGAAGTGCAGACCGGCATGGGGCGAACCGGCGAATATTTTTTCGCTGGGCGCTTTGGCGTTCAACCCGACATGATTACGACTGCGAAAGCGCTTGCCAGCGGCATTCCGATGGGCGCTTTGTTGATGGGGGAAGCGATGGCCTCGCACCTCAAGAGCGGCGATTTAGGCACGACGTTTGGCGGCGGCCCCATCGCCTGCGCCGCTTTGGAAGCCACCCTTGCGGTAATCGAAGAGGAAAAACTGCTCGACAATGTATGCAAAAATTCTGCATATTTATGCAGCGAACTTCGCAAACTGGAATTTGTTGAAGAGGTGCGCGGCTTGGGTTACCTGATTGGCATCAAGTTCAAAAGCGGCAGCGCCAAGCCTTTTCAACAAGGATTGCTCGAACAGAAAATCATAACTGGCGTGGCCGATGATGTGAATATTTTAAGACTGTTGCCGCCGCTGACGTTGAAACGCGCCGAGATAGATCGGTTTTTAGTTGCGTTATCGGCAATCGCGCTCTAGATCAGACCAAACTGAATCAACCGCGAAGCTACAAGAAGACTGGAAAAAAAAGACCAGAGATTCGCGTTGCGCGTTGGCGTATTAGCGATTCGATAAATAAACAAATGAACATTAAACAAAGGGACTTTTTAAGCACCGGCGATTTCACTAACGAAGAATTGACTGCGCTAATTGACCTCGCGGCAAAAATCAAAGCGCGTGAATACACCGAGCGACCACTTGCCGGGCGCAGCGTCGCGCTAGTCTTTTTCAATCCGTCGCTGCGTACACGCACTTCGATGGAGATCGCGGTTTATGAACTTGGCGGCAATACCACGTCGCTCGACATCGGCAAAGGCACTTGGAGTTTGGAATACCGCGAAAACGTCTTGATGGACGGCGACAAAACCGAACACATCAAAGAAGCGGCGCGGGTGTTGTCGCGCTATGTTGCGGCGATAGGAGTGCGCGCTTTTCCTGAGATGCATAATTATGCAGAAGATATGCAAGACGCTGTGGTGCGCGGCTTCGCTCGCTACAGTGACGTGCCGGTGGTCAATCTCGAATCGTCGCGCTTTCATCCGTTTCAAGCGCTCGCCGACCTCATGACGATTCGTGAAAAGCTTGGCGCACTCAACCATCAGCGCGTAGTTCTTTCGTGGGCTTATCATCCCAAGCCTCTGCCGATGGCTGTGCCGAATTCGTTTGCGCTCATAACCGCGCAGTTCGGGCTTGATCTAACCATCGCTTGTCCGCCTGAATACGATTTAGGCAACGAGATGATGCAAGAGATAAACAACGCTTCGGCGGCAAGCGGCGGGCGCGTTGCGCTTTCGCGTGATTACCGAAAAGCTTGCAGCGGCGCGAAAATTATTTACGCAAAGAGTTGGGGCGGCAAGGATTTTTACGGCAACCCGCAAGCCGACATCGCAGCGCGTCAGGCATACCAAGATTGGCGCATAGATGAAGCGGTGATGCGCTCTACAGACCACGGTTGGTTTATGCACTGCTTGCCGGTGCGCCGCAATGTAGTGGTGACGGATGGAGTTTTGGATGGTGAGCAAAGCGCCGCGATTGATGAAGCGGAAAATCGCTTGCACGTTCAGAAAGCCGTGCTGGCTTCTATTTTATAAAAGTAAGGACTAACCACGAAGGACACGAAGAACACGAAGGATATTTTTATCCAGTATGCGGGCAAAAATTTTGCACTGTAACTGCGTGAGTTGCCATTCATCAGTCAGGCTTTTTTGTCTTTTACTTATCTTCGTGTTCTTGGTGCTCTTCGTGGTTGAAAACACGAAATGATTAACGAGCGATTAGACCTTTTGCGCGAGGCGTTGCCGTACATTCAACGCTTCAAAAATAAAGTATTCGTCGTCAAGCTGTCGGGCAAAGTCACCGAAGACCCTGAGCAATTGGCTGCGCTTGCCGAAGAGATTACGCTGTGCGAACAAGTCGGCATTCATGTAGCAGTGGTTCACGGCGGCGGCAAACAACTGACGACTATCGCCGAGCGTTTAGGCATCACGCAACGCATCGTCAATGGTCGCCGCATCACCGATGACGAAACTCTCGAAATCGCTAAGATGGTCTTTGCCGGACAAATCAATATGGATATTTTATCGGCGTTGCGGCGTTCAGGGGCGCAGACCGTAGGGCTTTCCGGCATTGATGGAAATACCATTCACGCCCGTCGGCGCGAGATTCAAAAAGTTCTCAATCAAGAGACCGGACTGCTGGAGACGATTGATTTCGGTCACGTCGGCGACATCGTAGAAATCAATGTGCGCCTGCTTGAGTTGTTGCTGGCGAACGATTACATTCCGGTGGTTTCCTCGCTAGGCGCAGATGAACAAGGCAACATCTACAACATCAATGCCGATACTATTGCTTCAGAAATCGCTGCGAAATTACAGGCGGAAAAATTGATTTTGATGACCGATGTGGACGGCATACTGCGAGATAAAGAAGACCCCACAACTAGAATTTCACGTTTGAATGTCGCGCAGGCTGAAGCGTTGGTGAAAGAGAAAGTCGTATCGGCGGGGATGCTGCCAAAGATTGCTGCTATCGCCCACCTGATCAAACGGGGTGTCAAAAGCGCCCACATCATCAACGGTTCGAAACGCAATGCGCTGCTGCGCGAAGTCTTCACCGACGAAGGCGCAGGCACCATGATTACCGAGGCGTAGGTGAAGCAAAAAAAGTTCGGTGCTGCCTAAAATGAGAGTTATGTTGTAACTAGAGCGTGTCGCCTAATTCTAGAAATCGCCTATATGTTGTAGATGGCCAAACTATCATCCACAATATCTGGACAGAAAATCCATTTCTGCGACACCCTCTATAGAGGCGGCACACCAAGATTCGGAAAAAGAAACTCAACGAGCCGCATAATTATTCAGCCCGTTGCACTGGTCGCGCCGAATCTTGGTGTGCCGCGCATATAGTTACGTTACGTTTCAGTAGCTGTAGCCGTGCTTTGCCGCACCTCCCTTGCCGTCCACCGCATGGCTCACCCTTCCCGAAAATTCGTCGTTGCGGAAACCCCAAGCCTCGGTCACCGCAGCGCGCCACGCTCTTCAGCGACCAGCCCGTTACCGCAAGGCTTTTGCGGCGATGGACTGCACGCTTCCTTTTCGTTTATCCTTGTCAATCTCTTGCGAAGACCGTTACCCAAGTTCCAGCCGGTTGATGTACCAAACCAGTGGTTATCTATTCTCACGGAGGCAGAGTCATGTTTGATTGCAGATTGCAGAAATTCCTCAGCGCAACGGCTATATGGCTTTTCATCTTCAGCCTGTCGTTACCAACCTTGGCGCAACAAAGCGCTTCCTCATCGCCTGAAAAAATGACCGAGACCAAAGCCCTCGAAGGGCTCGTCTGGCGCAGCATAGGGCCTGCGAATATGGGTGGGCGCGTCGCCGATGTCGAAGGCGTGCCTGGCAATCCCAACATCGTTTATGTCGGCACCGGTACAGGCGGCGTCATTAAAACTACCAATGGCGGCGTCACCTGGACGCCAATTTTTGATAAACAGAACACCTTGTCAATTGGCGCTCTCGCCCTGGAACCGCACAACCCCGAGGTTATATGGGTAGGCACTGGCGAATCGAATGTTCGCAACAGCGTGGGCTTTGGCGATGGCGTTTATAAATCGGTGGACGGCGGCAAAAGCTGGAAGCACATGGGTTTGAAAGACACCAACACGATTTCGCGAGTGCTGGTTCATCCCACCAATCCCGACATTGTTTATGTCGCCGCCATCGGTCACGCCTTCGGAGCTAACGAAGAACGCGGCGTCTTTATGACTACTGATGGGGGTAAGACTTGGACAAAGACACTATATATTGATGCCAACCACGGCGCTTGCGACCTTGAGATTGATCCGCAAAATCCCAACATCCTCTATGCGGGGATGTGGTATTTCGAGCGCAAGCCGTGGACCTTCAAGAGCGGCAGCGAAAAAGGCGGCCTGTTTCGTTCGCTGGATGGCGGCAGAACCTGGACGAAAATCACCAACGGCTTGCCGAAATTAATCGGGCGTCTGGGGGTTCGCGTAGCGCCGAGCAACCCGAATGTGGTTTATGTGATTATGGAAGCGAAAGACGGCGCGCTCTATCGCTCGGACGATAAAGGCGAAACTTTCAAGTTGGTCTATAAAAATAACAACATCGTGCAGCGCGGTTTTTATTACACGCGGGTTCGCGTTGATCCGAGCAACGAAAACAAAGTCTATGCGGTGTCGTCGCCGCTGTTTCGTTCGATTGATGGCGGCAAAACCTTTCAGATGATTTCGCCGCGCACCCACATTGATTATCACGCCCTGTGGATAGACCCGAAAGACCCGCGCATTTTGTGGCAAGGCCAAGATGGCGGCGTAGCGGTGTCACACGATGGCGGCGATAGCTGGGATTATCTGAACAACTTTCCGTTAGGGGAGTTTTATCAAGTCTATGCCGACAATCGCCAACCGTTTTACCACCTCTCCGGCGGCTTGCAGGACAACGGCACTTGGACCGGCCCTGCGCGCAATCGTGAGCCTGCGGGGATTATGAATGACGATTGGCGCATGGTCAGTTTCGGCGATGGCTTTTATGCGATAGCCAATCAGGACGACCCCGATGTGTATTTGACGGAATCGCAGGCCGGTAATATCGTGCGTACAGACATGAAAAATCGCGAGCAGCAAGCCATAGACCCTTACGCGGGCGATGGCGGCGGAGCTGCCGAAGATAATAAATATCGTTTCAACTGGAACGCGCCGCTGGTGGCTTCGCCGCACGACAAGAACACCGTTTACCTGGCCGGTAACGTGGTCTTCAAATCAACCGATTTCGGCACCACTTGGGCAAAGATCAGCGACGATCTGACGACCAATAACAAAGAGCGCCAGAAGCCTGCCGGTGGTCCCGTGGCGGAAGAAAATTCATCGGCAGAATATTTCTGCACCATCATCAGCATAGCGGAATCACCGAAGCAAGCGGGAATGATTTGGGTGGGAACCGATGACGGCTATGTGCAAAGGACTACCGATGGCGGCAAAAGCTGGACGAACGTAACGAAGAATATTGCAGGCATCCCCGCCGATTCTTCGGTGTCGCACGTAGAGCCTTCGCGTGTGGATGCGAACCTCGTTTACATAGCTTTTGACCGACACAAGTTTGATGATTATCGCCCTTATATTTTCAAGACCAGCGATGGTGGCAAGTCGTTCAAAAATATTACTGGCGATCTGCCCGACAAGGCGTATGTTCATGCCTTGTGCGAAGACCCGAAGAATCCGAATTTGATTTACGCGGGAACCGAAATCGGTTTGTACGCTTCCTACAATGGCGGCGGCAACTGGTTGGCATTGAACTTGAAGAATCTGCCCAACGTGGCGGTTCACGACATCTTGGTGCAGCCGCGCGATAATGATTTGATTGTGGCCACGCACGGGCGCAGCCTGTGGGTGTTGGACGACGCCACGCCGCTGCAACAGATGAGCGACCAAGTGTTGGCAAGCGAGGCGACGTTGTTTGAGGTGCGTCCGGCGCTGCGGTTCGCTTCGATGTTTACGCGCTATGGCATCGGCGATAAAGTTTTCACGGGACCGAATCCGCCGCGCGGTGCGTTGATCAATTATTATTTGAAAGACAAGCCAGATGAAAAATCGCCAATAAAACTTGAGGTTTTTGATGCCAGCGGCAAATTGATTCGGGAAATCAAGAACGCGCCGAAAGAGCGCGGCTTGAATCGCGCCGTGTGGGATTTGCGTGAAGAAGGTGCCAAGCTGCGCCGTCAATTGACGCCCGAACAAGAGCAACGGTTTGGTGGCGGCGGCGGCGCTGGCCCACAAGTGATGCCGGGAAGTTATACGGTGAAGTTGACCGTCGCTGGTAAAACTCAGGAGAAAAAAGTCGAGGTGCGTCTTGACCCGACAGTGAAGGTGACGACTGCCGATTTGCAATTGCAACATGATATAGCGGCGAAGTTGCGCGAGTTGGTTTCGGCGATGAATCTGGGATTGCAAACCTTAGACAGTTTGAAGAGTCAAATCGAGCAGATTGAAAAGACCGTCAAAGAGCGTGTGCCAGACGCCTCGGCAGATTTAACCAAAGCGATAGCCGAGTACAAAAAGCAATTGGACACAGCGTTAAGCACGGTGGTCAATTCCGGTGAAGAAGGCGGCATCGGTGCTGCGCCCAAGTATGGTGACTTTTTGAACGGCGCATATTTCGGCATCAGCGGCGGGAACTTCGCGCCGACTCAGGCGCAGAGAGAATTCATCACCGCGTTGCAGGCCGAGTTTCCGAAGAAGATGGCCGAGGTGATGAAGCTTATCAACGAAGCCACGCCGAAGATGAACGACACTTTGAAGAAATTCAACGCGCCGATTTTAATCGTCGGGAAACCTGTAGAGATGCCGAAATAAGAAAGCAGGCAAAAGTAAAAAAGTCGTATGGACAAGCGTGTTTCCTCGTCCCGCCTTCAGGTGGAAGCGTTCGCCTTTCAAAGCTTCCGCCCGAAGGCGGGACGACGAAACACGCTTCGCCGTTTGATGAAAAAGTTTCTTACCAAAATGAATGTTTTGTCTATATATTGTATGTGATGGTTTAATCATCCACGAAATATGGGCGATTTCTGGGATTTTGTGACACGCTCTAGCTAGGTGTTGAAGTCATCGCTTGGTGATGTGAGACGCCAAACTTTATTGCCGCCGTTTCATTGTGAGACCGCGAGGACGGCTGCATAAATGGCTTGCACGGCCATTGCCATGCGTTGGTAATCCAGCGTCTCCGGCGTATCTTTTGCCGTGTGGTAATGGTGATTTCGATAGAAGGAAGTGTCGGTGATCATCAACGCTTCGTAGCCCGCCTGCCAATAATTCAGATGATCCGAAAAATCTATTCCCGGCACAAACTCCGGCGCGTTGATGGAATAAACCGGCAACGATGAAGCTCCGCGCATCGCACGCTTGACGCGCCGCACCCAGGAGCCTTGCCCAAATTTGCCAACGATAGCGAGAAAATTTCCCCTCGATGGATAGAACGGACTCAATAACGCCGTGGGGAATTTCTGGCTGTTCGGCGCGTCTGAGTAATAGCCAATCATTTCAATGGAAAACATCAGACGCACCGCCGCCGCTTGCTCTTTCAAGGCGTTGGCGTGTACGGCGCTGCCCATAAATTTGCTGCGGAAATATGGCGGCTCTTCGAGGGTGTAGGCCACCAGTTCCACGCGCATAGGCAGCGGCGCGTTTTGCAATAAGCCTGCCAGTTCGATCAGACCGGCAACGCCGCTGGCATTGTCATCCGCCGCCGGATATTCAAAAGCCGCGTCGTAGTGCGCCCCAACCACTATGCGTTCTTGGGTATCGGGACCAAACAGCGCGATGACATTTTGATAACGCCTGCCGTTTACTTCATACGCCTGCTCTGAAGTGATGCCTTGCGCGTTATCAAACTGCTGGCGAAGGTAAGCGGCGGCGCGATTGAGATTATCTAGGTGTTCGTGATCTCGCGGCGCACAGACTACCGATAAATAATGAACGTGATCCTGTAGCCTGCTTGAACTGATGGCTGGCGTTGAGCCGTCAGGGGGCGGGTTGGACCACAAAGGCTGAGTGATGACCGCCCACCCAGCAACGAGGAAGAAGAGAATCAGACCGCCGATAATCATCATCCATTTCACCAGACGCCTGCGCCGCTTGCTTTCATCGCGCCAGAGTTGTTCAACCGAAGTAGTCATCGTCAATCACCATTCGGCACTCGTTTTGAATCGGCCTATTTGGCCATCGCTTTCAAAAAGCTATTGCCCGCCTGCAAGGTCAAACCAAAATTTTCGGCGACCGTTTGACCGATGTCGGCAAGAGTTGGCAAGATGCCCAAATCAACGCCTGCTTGGGCGTGTTTGCCCCAGCCAATTACCGGCACGTACTCTCGCGTGTGGTCTGTGGAAATGTCGCCGGGGTCGCAACCGTGATCGGCGGTGATCAATAACAAATCATCATCGCGCATGGCATCTTGAATTTCGCTCAAGCGTTCATCGAAGCGTTCCAGTGCTTTGGCATAACCTTCGATGTCATTGCGATGTCCGTACAACATATCGAAGTCAACCAGATTGGTGAAAATGAAACCCCTCTTGTCGTCTGCCAGAGCGTGCAGCGTCTGGTCTATGCTGGCTTCGTTATTGCCCGCTTTTAATTCTTCGGTGGTGCCGCGATGACAGAAGATCGAACCGATTTTGCCGACCGCAGTGACTGGCAGGTTGTGCGCTTTGATGCGGTCTAAAAGCATCACTTCGGGTGGGTCTATGGCGTAATCCTGGCGCGCTTCGGTGCGGCGGAAATTTCCCGACTCGCCTATGAATGGACGTGCGATGACGCGAGCCACTTGGTCTTCGCCAACCAGTTGTTCACGGGCGATTTCGCACCATTCATAAAGTTGTTTGAGCGGCACGATGTCTTCGTGAGCGGCGATTTGAAAGACGCTGTCGGCGGAAGTATAGACAATTGGCGAGCCGGTCTTGAGATGCTCTGCGCCGAATTCTTTGATGATTTCAGTGCCGGAGGCGGGTTTGTTGGCCAGCACTTTTCGCCCTATGGCCTGCTCGAATTTTTCAATGACACGCGGCGGAAAACCGTGCAGGTAAGTTGGAAACGGATGGCGCGTGATGATGCCGCTCATTTCCCAATGACCTGTGGTGGTGTCTTTGCCACGCGAAGCGGTAGCGGCGCGACCGTATATGCCGGTGGGATTGGCGACCGGCGCGACCGCAAGCTTGCGTATGTTTGCCAGTCCAAGTTTTTGCAGATTGGGAATGTGAACGGTGCGCGAAGCGAGCGTGTGACCTAATGTATCCGCGCCGCTGTCGCCATAATCGGCGGCGTCGGGCATTTCGCCAATGCCTGCGCTGTCGAGGACGACAAGGATGATGCGATGGAAGGCTTGTGTTTCTGTCATAGCTGATTTCTCCAAGTGAGCGATTCTAAACTTCGCCGCCGCCACTGACAAGCTTTGCGCCTTGTCGCTTGAAACGTCCAGCAGCCAGTTGTTAAGATGCTCAGTTCTTGCGGCGGCGAAAAAAGCGACCGTAGAGGAGATGAAATTTTTTAGGAGCGTCCCCATGTTTGTGAAAGTAGCAAAGCTTGCCGACCTGCCCGCAGGCGAAAGCATGACGGTTGAAGTCGGCGGCACTTGTGTGGCTTTGTTCAATATCAACGGCCAGTTTTATGCTCTCAATAACGTCTGTCCGCATCGCGGCGGCCCCTTGAGCGAAGGCTTTGTTGACCCCAGAAATCTGACCGTGCAATGTCCTTGGCACGGCTGGATTTTCCGTTGCGACACAGGCGTGTCGCCGGTCAACGCAATGGCTAAAGTGCAGAAGTTCGAGGTCAAAGTAGAAGGCGACGAACTGCACCTGGAAGTTGACTGACGAGCATTTGCCGACTATCACTGGAACAGGCAAAAGTAAAAGGCAACAGGCAAAAGTAAAAGGCAACAGGCAAAAGTAAAAAAGTCCGAGCCATAACCAGTAGCAAAAAGCGGCAGATTTTTAGTGCTTACCGCCTACTGCTTACGGCCTACAGTTTTTTGGAGGAGGAGATCATTGAGTAGCGAAATATTTGATGTTGTGATTATCGGCAGCGGCCCCGGTGGATATGTCGCCGCTGTTCGCGCCGCCCAAGTTGGCTTGAAGACGGCGATTATTGAAAAAGATAAAAACCTCGGCGGCACCTGCCTGCTGCGCGGCTGCATTCCCACCAAAGCTTTATTGCACACCGCCGATCTGTTCGAGGAATTCAAACACGCCAAAGACATAGGCATTGTCACCGGCAGCGTCGAACTCGATTTCACCCAGGCACAGAAGCACAAAAATAAAGTCGTGTTGAAACTCGCCAAAGGCGTAGAGTTTCTGATGAAAAAAAACAAGGTGCAGATGTTCAAAGGCACGGCGCGCATCGAAGGCAAAGGCCGCATCACCGTCACCGCCGCCGATGGCGCAACTCAACAGGTGGAGAGCAAAAATCTCATCATCGCCACCGGCTCAGTGGTAAAACCTCTGCCGCATCTGCCCTTTGACGGCACGCATATCATCAGCAGTGATGACATATTGGAATTGAAAGAAGTGCCGAAATCATTGATCGTTTTAGGCGCGGGTGCGGTCGGCGTCGAATTCGCTTCAATGTATGCGCGCTTCGGTTCGGACGTAACGATTATGGAATTGTTGCCGCAATTGCTGCCCATTGAAGACGCCGAAATCAGCGCCGAGTTGGGGAAATCGTTCAAGCGCCAAGGCATCAAAACTTTTACCGGCGCGAATTTTCAAACCGCAACGGTGGACAACGGACAGGTCAAAGTCATAGCCAAAATCGGCGACCAGGAGCGCGAATTCTTCGCCGAAAAATTGCTCGTCGCCGTAGGCCGCAAAGCCTACACCGAAGGGCTTGGCCTCGAAAATCTCAACGTCGAAATAGACCCGCGCGGCTACATCAAAGTGGATGCTTATATGCGAACCACCGAGCCGAATGTTTACGCCATAGGCGATTGCATACCGACGCCTTGGCTGGCGCACGTCGCTTCATCGGAAGGCATCATCGCGGCGGAAACCATCGCTGGCAAAAATCCGCGTCCGCTCAATTACGATCACGTTCCGAGTTGTACTTATTGCAACCCGGAAGTTGGCAGCGTTGGCCTGACGGAAGCCAAAGCCAGAGAGCGCGGTTACGATGTGAAGGTCGGCAAATTCCCGATCACGGTCATCGCCAAAGCGCAGATACTGGGCGCGAAAGAGGGCTTGGTGAAAGTCGTAGCCGACGCGAAATATGATGAACTTCTGGGCGTTCACATCATCGGCCCACAGGCTACCGATTTGATCGCCGAAGCCTGCGTCGCTTTGCAGATGGAATCCACTGTCGAAGAGTTAATTCAAACCATGCACGCGCATCCGACGGTCGCCGAAAGCGTCAAAGAAGCCGCCGAAGACGTTCACGGCATGATGGTACATTTCTAATCGTTATTGGTTATTGGTTACTTGTTACTCGTCATTCGTTAGCAGCCGAATTCGCCAGTAACCAGTAACCAATAACCAATAACCAGAGACCAATGAATAAAGAACAGCAACTTGAAATTTATTACTACCTGCACCTGACGCGGACGTTGGAAGACAAGCTGGAGAATCTGCTCAAGCAGGGCAAGATTATCGGCGGCCTGTTTCGCAGTTTGGGGCAAGAGGCGACCGCCGTTGGTTCGGCTTATGCGCTCGATAAAAATCATAACGACATGGTCTCGCCGTTGACTAGAGATATGGGCGCGATGATGGTGATGGGCGCGCAACCGCGTGAAGTCTTTTCGTCTTATCTGGCGCGCACGACTTCGCCCAATCAGGGGCGCGATCAGAACCTCCACTTCACCGATTTACAACGCGGTTTTATCGGCACTGTGTCACCGCTCGGCACCATGATTGCGGTGATGAACGGCGTGGTGATGGGCGCGAGAATGCAGGGCAAACAGACCGTCGGCATGGTTTACATAGGCGACGGCGCGACCAGCACAGGGGCGTTTCACGAAGCGCTGAATTTCGCGGCGGTGCAGAATTTGCCGCTGGTGATTGTCGCTGAACATAACGGGTTTGCTTATTCGACGCCGACCGCCAAACAGATGCGGATTCAAAATCTGGCAGACCGGGCGCAGGCTTACGGAATGCCTAGTGAAATTGTGGACGGCAACGATGTTCTAGCGGTTTACGAAGTCGCCAGACGCGCCGTAGATCGGGCGCGAGAAGGCGGCGGCCCGACTATGATTGAAGCGAAAACCTTTCGTATGCGCGGTCACGCGGCGCACGACAATCAATCGTATGTAGCCAAAGAGTTGCTGGACGAGTGGCGCAAAAAAGACCCGCTGGAAAATTACGAGCGCCAATTGTTAGAGAGTAATGTCGCCATAACAGATGAGCTTGAAGCGATACGCAATCGCGTTGAAGCCTTGCTTGGCGAAGATTTGGCGTGGACGGAAAGTCAGCCGACGTTCAAAGGCGAAGACGCAGTAGCGGGCGTTTATGCTTAAAAAAATATGCAGGTTGAGACGTTAAGAGAAACTTTGGTGAATTGGACAGACGGGGATGTTGCCGCTTTTTTATTGGCACGCAGCATAGGACTCATGAAATCGGACATCCCGTTTGCAACCAATACGAAACACATTTTTTGGGCAAATCATTCTGTTGGTAGCTTTCTGTTTCAAATGCTTGATGAAATGGTGAAGTTAGAAATATTAGAAAAGCGCGATGACCCAGATATTCAATACAGATGGAATCAAAGCTACCTAGGAACTTGGGATTGGGAACAGTACAAACAAGATTAATGGACTAATTTTATATGGCAGCGATAACCTTGCTTGAAGCGGTAAAACAGGGACTTTGGGAAGAGATGGAGCGCGACAAAAATGTCTTCATCCTCGGCGAAGACGTAGGCGAATACGGCGGCGCATTCAAAGTCACGGACGGATTCTTAAAACAGTTCGGCGCGGATCGCGTCATTGATACACCGATCTCGGAATCGGCAATTGTCGGCGCAGCGTGCGGCGCGGCGATGATGGGTTTGCGTCCCGTCGCCGAGATGCAGTTCATAGATTTCATCTCCTGCTGTTTCGATATGCTGACCAATTACGCCGCCAAGAGCCGCTATCGGCAAGGCATAGGCATACCGATGGTGGTGCGCGGCCCTTGTGGTGGCGGGGTGCACGGCGGTCCCTTTCATTCGCAAAATGTCGAAGCGTTTTTTTTGAACACGCCGGGTTTGAAGATGGTCGAACCTTCGACGCCTTACGATGCCAAAGGCTTGATCAAAGCGGCGATTCGTGACGACGACCCGGTGTTGTTCTTTGAACACAAATTGCTGTATCGCAATCCGAAGATCAAACAGGAAGTGCCGGACGACGATTACCTTGTGCCGATTGGCAAAGCCGCGACCCGCCGCGAAGGACGCGACCTTTCGATTATCACTTATGGCGCGATGGTCTATACGGCGTTGGACGCGGCAGCGGCGTTGGCGAAAGAAGGCATTGAAGCGGAGATTGTAGATTTGCGAACCCTGGCTCCGTTTGACCGTGAAGCGGTTTGCGAAACCGTTAAAAAGACCAGCAAAATAATGATTTTGCACGAAGCAACGCGCACCGGCGGCATGGCTGGAGAACTGACAGCGGTGATTAACGAAGAGGTGTTTGAATATCTGGACGCCCCTGTGGTGCGCGTGACTTCGATAGACACGCCGGTTCCGTATGCGCCGCCGCTCGAAGAATTTTTCCTGCCGCAGGTCGAAGATGTGTTGAAAGCGGCGCGGGCGCTGGTGAAATATTAAGTCCAGAGTCTAGCGTCCGGCGTTCGGCGTCCGAAATCTGAAGCCTTCTGTTGAGTGCAGATTCACGGAAGTCTTCAACCTTCGGCAGCTTGACAGCGGACAGCGGACGTAGGACTCCAGACTATTTTAAGGAGAGACAATGGCTGAAGAAGTGAAGATGCCGCAGATGGGCGAATCCATTGCGGAAGGAACAATCGTTCGATGGCTCAAACAGGTGGGCGATGCGGTGAAGCGCGACGAGCCGCTATTTGAAATTTCCACCGACAAGGTGGATGCCGAAATCCCGTCGCCGACTTCCGGTACGTTGTTGGAGATTAAGGTAGCCGAAGGCGAGACCGTGCCGGTCAATTCGGTGGTT
>JACQDB010000068.1 GCA_016201275.1 Acidobacteriota bacterium | reverse complement strand
CTTTCGCGGCGTTGCGTAGGCTGAACTTTAACCATCTACCGACTTCCGTCGGCGGGATTAGCAAGGCTGCTTCGCCTCTGAAAAATAAAGTTCCCCGCCGCAAGCAGCGGGGTATTCTAAGGATTATGGATGAAATAAAGTGCAACCCTGTACGGGCGACCCTGCGGTGGTCGCCCGTACAGGGTTGCACTTTATTTGCTCCACAAACCTAAGCGGTTCACCCGTCTTTTACTTCCCTATCAGCACCTCGTGAACTTATAAACGCTCCGCCTGATAAATTGAGGTTTAGACGATCCCAAAAGCGTCCTTTCAAGATAGCGGTTAGGCGGCTGCATAAGGCGAGTGCCGGCGTCTGGCTTTCGTCGTCAGCACTTTCCGAGTGACGCCCTGAAACTGGCTCTGGTAGCCGGTTTCGTGTCGCGGCGCTGTTGCCTCTCCATTAACGCCCCTCAGGAAGCGGCTTTGAACTGACTCCCTGAAAATCGGTACTTTCATCGTATAGGGTTCCTTCCAACTTTTGCGCTGTGTAATAGTAAAGCGCAATAGACCGACGGGTAAGCGGTTCCGGTGCCGACCACTCCCGTGGGTGTCCATGAAAGCTTGATTTATCGGTCTTAAAAATTACCGCACGGTTAAATAATGGAGGGATCGCTTTTGCACAACTTCCTCCAGTTTTTATACTGGAAGTCCACAATTCGAGTTCGCCACCATATTCCGGCCTCCAGTCCTCGTTCAGGTAGATTAAAACATTGAGTTGGCGATACAGTTGTAGGCGGCTGTAGTAGTTGAAATCCGTATGAATATCCAGAATTCCCCCGGTCAATATTTGGTGCATACCGCCGCCGGTGTAGTAAGGGTCGGGCAACAACTGACTGACGCCGGTCACCTTCTCCAAAAACTGCAGGAAGGAAGACGAATTGAATTCGTGCAGCGCAAAGCGAAACTCTGGATCCAGCAAATCGAACCGGCTGGAGTTTCCCGGCCCTTGTTTTCCATATTGATTGGGAGCGCGCGTTCGCCAATCCAGCCACACGGGATGTTCGGGAGGCGGAAATTTGTGCGCCAGGAATCGGGCGTGATCAACAGGCAAAAAGTTATCCATGACGACATGGCAAAACGGCTGGGCCGTCTTGAACTGTTGCGCCCATTCGTCAACCCGATCCGCTCGAAATGGTTCCTCGATGATAAACGGATATCGCATATTCATAGCCATTCCTGGAAACCTACACTTGTCGCCCAACACGAAATTGACGCAGTGCGTTGAAGGCGAACCTTGAAAAACGCCACCCATACCAAAAGGCGACTACCGCGCTCGCATCGAAAGCAGAAGCAGGCATCAGGCTTGATTACCAAACTCATTCTGCTTTCCATTAACCGGCAGCCGCCACACACGCCTCATTTCCTGCTGGTGCTGGCGATTCACTTCGAGCAACCGCGAAGCTGATGGCTCTCCAAGTGACGCCCTGAAACTGGCTATGGCAGCCGGTTTCGTGTCGCGGCGCTGTCGCCTGTAGATCCTTTGACATATGCAGCGCACCAAAGGGCAGTCCACGCTATGGCCGGGCTAGGTGTCGGTGCTAGAGTCGCTGCGACTTGATTCACGCTGGCTTTCTTCGTAGTTGGCGTTGGACAAGCGCTATTTCAAACAGCTTGGGCCACAGTTTCCCGGTTACGAATAATCGCTTTTTGTCGGAATCATAGGCAATACCATTCAGCACATCCGCAGGGGTAGTCGTTCTTTCTTGGGATTGGAGTAAGCCCGTCAAGTCTATCCAACCAACAACTCGCCCTGATAAAGGGTCAATTCGGGCAATCAAGTCTGACTGCCAAATATTGGCAAATATTTCTCCCTCAATCCATTCCAACTCATTCAATTGATCCACTGGGTGTCCATTGGCAGTGACCTGAATTCGCCGCACTTCTTGCATCGTCGGTGGAGCAAGCACGCGCAGCACGGAGGTGCCGTCACTCAAAAACAGATGGCTATCATCATGCGTAAGACCCCAGCCTTCTCCGGCATAAGAGAATTGACGCTTCAGAGAAAATGTACTTAGGTCAAAAACAAAGCCAACGTGAGATTTCCAGGTAATCCCATAGAGTTCATCTTTCCACACCGTTAGCCCTTCACCAAAATATTCCTGCGGCAAATCCCTTTGTTGAAGTACGCGACCGCTATCTATGTTGACCTTGCGAATTGATGAACTGCCATTCAACCCTGTGCTTTCGTACAGGAACCCGTCTCGAAAAATGAGACCTTGGGTGAAGGCTTTGGAGTCATGTGGAAACGTATGCACGATCACAAAATCATAAATAGGAATGCTGGATTGAAGCGCTGGCGCGCACGCTGCGGCAAACAATAAACCGCATAAAATGATGAGCCGATAAATTAGCGCGTTCATAGTTTTCATAGTTCATGACCTCGAGGCACCATCTGGATTCGACTTTCGAGCGAATGCGGTGACACAGAACGAAATTGCTATCGTGCTTGCCGAAGGCGATACGTTTATGTGCGCTTCTGGTGAAAGCACTTTTCGATTCAGCCGCTTGGTATTCGCATAGCCGTACCCGGAAGCGGGCTTGCTTACGATTTGGAACGACGCAAACTTGCACACCGACCGACGTTGGGGCAAGTTGATGAGGCACATTTTTCTTGCGCGTTGCAGCGCATACAAGGTCATTTAGTTCTCGTTACTGAAGGAAAAAATGGAGCCACCGATGAACACCGATACCTGGAAACACTGGGCTTTTCTGGCTATTTCCATCCGTGTTTATCTGTGTCCCTCTGTGGTTTCTTCTTGTTCTCCGAAAACGAAATGACCTTGGGTGCATCAAGTTCAGTTCATAATCGTGATGCGGCAACCCTTGTGGACTCGCGGTCATTTCGTTGCGGCGCTCTTCTGCTCCTTCAACTGCTTTAACAAATCGGCGATCTTGTTATAGAGCGTTGTGCCGCGCAAACCTACAGCGCGCACGATGCCCTCCTCATCAATCAACACGGTGTGCGGGATGGCGTGGACGCCGTAGAGTCTGGCGATTTTATTTTCCCATCCTTGGCCGTCGAAATATTGCGGCCAGGTGATGCCTTCGCTCTTCATATACGACGCGAATGCCGATTTACTATCATCGAGGTTGATGCCGATGATGACAAAATTTTCGCCGCCGTATTTTTGCCACACCTGTTTGACGGCGGGCATCTCTTGACGACAAGGGCCGCACCAACTCGCCCAGAAATCCAGCAACACCACTTTGCCGCGCAGCGCTTTCAACGATAGCTCTTTGCCATCCGTACCTTTCACTTTGAAATCGGTCGCCGGTTGAACGCTGGCGAGTTTCGGGTGCTTGATTACCTCGCGGGCGCTTTCGGCAGTCGGCGAGTTCGGTTCCAAGTCCAAGTATTTTTTCAACTCCGCGACGCCTTCCGCTTCCTTGCCGCTTTTAATCAAGGCGAAACCGAGATTGTAATGCGCTTTGGGCAGACTGTCTTGGCTCGCTTCGATAGCCTGGCGAAAAACCGTAATCGCTTCCGGCAGCGTTTTTTTGTCGTCCTGCAAATAGAGCGCTACGCCGAGAAGGTTCAACAGCACGCCTCCATTATCGGGTTTGAGAGCGATGGCTTTTTGCCAAGCTGTCGCCGCCTCTTGGTACTGCGAGACTTGGAAATAGATCATGCCGATGCTTTGAAAACATTCGGCACAGCGCCCATTCTTGATTTCCGCCGCTCGCGTGAAGGCTTGCATGGCTTCTTGAATTCTGCCGTTCTTCGCAAAATCTCTTCCCTGCTCAAGCAATCGCTGGCCTTCGTCCGGGGCTTCCGGTCTGGCGTTTTCCTGAGCCAGAGCGAATTGCGGAATGAAAGAAAACCCCAATAAAAACAGGGCAAACCCAGACAAGCGAATTAAATTAGTCATAAAAACCTGCACCTCATTTTATCGCCTTGCGAGGCGATATGGAAAAATGTGAAAACCACTCCCAAGGCTTGGGAACGAAATAACCGGCACGGCTTGAGGGCTTTTCCAATGCTCTCTATTTCAAAAGCAGTTCAAGCGTGGAATCGCCTGGGGCCTGCGTTGCGCCCAATTTCCGCGCCAACAAGGTCAAGCGGCTGCTCTTGATGAGGGCGTCTGGAACGGCAAAGTAAATCAAGCCTTCGCGGGTTTCATGCGGCGCTAACGCCTTCTTCAAATCAAGCGCGTAGGTGTCAAAGTCCTGGCGCGAGGTTTTGAAGCCGTGTTTGTTATAAATGCGTATGCCGTAATAGGACATCAATTTTTTGTACGCCTTGTGCGAGTCTATGACCTTGTAGGTTTTGTTCGGCGCGACCAGTTCCAGTTTGGCTTGGCTCAAGTCAACCGTTGCGCTGCGGGTATTGCCAAATTGCAGGCGCACCGGCAACACGCCCGCCAGAATCAGATTCGCATCGAAGGTGTCATACAGATAATCTTCATCGGTGATGGCGTGAGCCTGCACCTGTAAGCCGTTGGCCTCGGCTGTCGCTTTCAAAGTTGCGGACGCATCAGGCGGTGCGGCGATGATCGTCGGTTTGGGCTGTACATTGAAAGGCTTGCCGCAGGCGGCAAAGCAGACCGGCAACAAAACCAGCAGCAGGAGAGCAACCCGCGAAGTCGAATTTGGTGGCGCAGTCAATAACGGCTTCATCAAGAAAGATGCTATGACATAGGCAAAAGTAGTGTCAACTTGCGACGACTGCAAGCGGTGTGCTAGTTTTCTTTCTTTCTGTATAGGGTGCGTCAGATTGTAGTCGTAGGTATTGCCCACAGTGAACTGCCAAGCTGCCCGCTAGTTTCTGACCCGGATTCCTCACTGGCGAATCATCGAGAGAAGGTGATGCGGAAATCGTACCAAGGCGTAATGCCGAAGATAGCCGATAGTGCATTCATAGAAGCCAGCGCTCACATCATCGGCGATGTGGAGATCGGCGAACATTCCAGCGTCTGGTTCAACTGTGTGCTGCGCGGTGATGTCTTTCACATACGCATAGGCGATCACACCAACATACAGGACGGCACGATTATTCATGTGACGAGTGGCGCGTTTCCAACCATCATCGGCAATCGCGTCACGGTCGGCCACGGCGTGATCTTGCATGGTTGCCAAGTGCAGGATGGCGCGTTGATTGGCATCGGTTCGATCATCCTCGATGAAGCGGTGATTGGCGAAGAGTCATTAGTCGCCGCAGGCTCGTTGGTGACGCCGGGAACGATTATTCCACCGCGTTCGATGGTGATGGGCGCACCGGCAAAAGTGCGGCGACAATTGAGGCTCGATGAAGTCGCACATATACAGGAAAACTGGCAGCATTACGTGCAGTTGAAAGACGCTTATTTAAGCGAAGCTTGAATTGAAAAAATGATTGAAACGGTAGAAGGCACATTTGATGTTTTACCGGCGCGATTCGTCAAACCCAACCGGGTTTATCAACAAATCGAACGCTGGCATCTGGTCGAAAGCGCAGCGCGTGAAGCGTTCCGGCGTTACGGCATAGAAGAGATTCGCACGCCGATCATTGAAAAGCTGGAACTCTTTGAACGCGGCGTCGGCACGGAAACCGACGTGAACAAAGAGATGTTCACCTTTGAAACCAGAGAAGGCAGCGAGCGCATTGCCTTGCGTCCCGAATCAACCGCCTCGGTGGTGCGCGCCTACATTCAAAACGGCTTGTTCAATCATACGGGGTTGACCAAGCTCTACTACATCGGCGCGCAGTTTCGCCACGAACGCCCGCAGAAAGGGCGCTATCGCCAGTTCGCGCAACTCGGCGTAGAGATCATAGGCCAAAGCGACAGCCCCGCCATTGAAGCCGAAGTCTTCGAGATGCTCACTTGGTTCTTCAAAGAACTGGGCATCAGCGACACCCAGTTGCTTCTGAATTCGGTCGGCGATGAAAAATGCCGCCCGAATTTCATAGCGAAATTGAAAGAGAGCCTGAAAGACAAACTGCCGCATCTGTGTGGCAATTGCCATCGTCGTTACGAAACCAACCCGCTGCGCGTGCTGGATTGCAAAGTGGAATCGTGTCAGCCGTATTTGAACCAATTGCCGCGCCTCACCGATATGCTCTGCGAAGAATGCGACGCGCACTTCAAAGAACTTTGCGCGATGCTGGATGAACGCGCTATCGCTTATCGCATCACGCCCAGGCTGGTGCGCGGGTTGGATTATTACACGAAGACGGCTTTTGAAATTGTTGGCGGCGGCAAACTCGGTTCGCAAAATACCATCGTCGGCGGTGGGCGTTATGACGGTCTGTCGGAAATTCTCGGCGGTCCGCCAACCAAAGGCTTCGGCTTCGCTTCGGGCATTGAGCGAATTTTAATCAGCCTGCCCGACGACAGTGTAGCGCGTGCTAAAGAATCACCGGCGCTGTTTATCGCTTATCTGGGCGACGCGGCGCGCAAACATTCCTTCGCGCTGGCGCGACGATTACGCGAAGAAGGCGTCAGCGTGGTGGTTGACCTAGAAGGCCGCAAGTTGAAAAAAGCGCTGGCGCTGGCCGACAACCTCGGCGCAAACTACGCGCTGATTATCGGCGACAATGAAATCCAGAGCCAGAGCTACACCCTGCGCGATATGCAGAAGAGCGCGCAGAAAACGTGCAGTGAAGCCGAAATTATTGCGATACTCAAAAAAGACTGAGTTGAAGTTTCGGTTTCGGAGTAGCGCCTGAGGTTCCTTGAAAAAAAATGTGCAAAGTAAAATCCCGCGCCCCGCTGGGGCGCAAGGTCGCACGCTGTGATGGATTCCAGCGGCTTCACCGCTGGCTAATCTCCTTTGCGCCTCCGGCGCACAAAGGGGCACATGATTTTATCAATCAGATTCAGGCGGAAACGCACGGCAGTCTTATCTACGATTAATTTGGTACTACGAAACGGTTGACGACAGATTTTATGCTAGATAATTTGAACAACTTAAAAAGAACGCATAATTGCGGAGAGCTGCGGCCTGAACACGCCGGAGAATCCGTGACTTTGATGGGCTGGGTGCATCGTCGCCGCGAATTCGGCAAACTCACTTTCGTGGATTTGCGCGACCGCGAAGGCATCGTGCAAGTGGTGTTCGACGCCGATAAAAATGGCGAAGCGCACACCAAAGCCAAACAACTCCGCAGCGAATTTGTCATCGCTGTCACTGGCAAAGCGGTGATGCGCGACAAAGACACCATGAACCCGAATCTCAAGACCGGCAAAGTCGAGGTGCTGGCGAAAGAAATTTTCATCTTCAATGAAGCCAAGACGCCGCCTTTTGAAATTGACCAGACCCGTGTCAACGAAGACACGCGCTTGAAATATCGCTATCTCGATTTGCGTCGCGTCAAAATGCAGGACAACATACGGCTGCGGCATCGCGCTGCGTTGACCATACGGCGCTATCTGGATCACAACGGTTTTCTGGAAATCGAAACGCCTATGCTGATCAAATCCACGCCCGAAGGGGCACGGGATTACATCGTGCCTAGTCGTTTGTCGCCAGGCAATTTCTTTGCCCTGCCGCAATCGCCACAGATGTTCAAACAACTGCTGATGATCTCCGGTTTCGATAAATATTTTCAAATCGTCCGCTGTTTCCGCGACGAAGATTTGCGCGCCGACCGCCAACCGGAATTTACTCAGATAGACATCGAGATGAGTTTCGTGCGCCCCGAAGATGTGTTCAAAACTTTGGAGCCGATGATTGCCGAAATCTTTCGCCTCGTCGAACCCAAAGTCGAACTGCCCTTCCCGCGCATGACTTATGCGGAAGCCATGCGGCGCTACGGTTCCGATAAACCAGACACTCGCTACGGGCTGGAGTTGATTGATTTATCGGCGCAACTTGCGGACACCGAATTTTCGCTCTACAAAGATGTGCTGGCGGCGGACGGCGAAATCAAAGCCCTCAACGCCGAAGGCTGCGGCAATTATTCGCGCAAGGATTTGGACGATTTGACGGAAATCGCCAAACGCTACGGCGCAGGCGGCATGGCCTATATCAAAACCTCTTCGGTGGGGGAAGTCGCTTCTTCGTTGTCGAAAGCTCTGGGTGAAGAGAAAGTCACAGAACTGGCTACTGCAGCCAGTTCCAAGGCGGGCGATGCGTTGCTCATCATCGCCGGAAAGCCTGCGGTGGTGGCGGCATCGCTCAACGCCTTGCGTTCAGAGGTTGCCCAGCGCCAAGGTTTGATCAACCCCAACAAGTTCAGTTTTCTGTGGGTGACGGATTTCCCCATGTTCGAGTATCACGAGGAAGACGGGCGCTATTACGCCATGCATCATCCATTCACCAGTCCGCGAGATGAAGATTTGAGCCGTCTGGAATCCGACCCGGCATCGGTGCGCGCCAAGGCTTATGATCTGGTGTTGAACGGCGTCGAAATCGGCGGCGGCTCGGTGCGAATACACTCGCGTGACGTGCAGCGCCGCGTCTTTCAAGCGTTGGGATTATCGGATGAAGATGCGCGAGCGAAATTTGGTTTCTTCATGGACGCGCTGGAATACGGCACTCCGCCACACGGCGGCATCGCTTTCGGCTTCGACCGCTTGGTGATGTTATTGGCGCGAGAAACTTCTATACGTGAAGTGATGGCCTTTCCAAAAACCGCCAGCGCTACCGACTTGATGATTGAATCACCGGGGCCAGTTTCACCTGAGCAACTGGCCGAACTGCATATCAAAATCGTTGAGTAAAGTTGAGGCGGCAAGAGGAAATTTTGCAATTCCTCTTGCCTTCTCATTCGCCTGCGCTTTCCTTCTCGCATCACTATCAGAATCAACCGGCGCGATGAAACGCCCGACCCCAGACTTTTTCAAAACCACTATCCGCGAGGCGTCGTAAAGAGTGGTGCAATGAATCAGCATTGCATCACCATAATCAAACGGAGAACCATCATGAGCAAAGCTGAAGCGGTAAGCGAAAGGGAAACTACGCCCACGACTAAACCGAAAAAACGGTCAAAGATAAAATGGATTTTGCTGGCCCTCGTCGGCGCGCTCGCTCTCTGGGTCGTTATTGATTTATACGCGCCTCGCAGTTCCAAGATGCGAAGTTTTGACGCCGATGAAATCGCTCGCCTCGAAACCGCTATGTGGCGGTCGTATTATCAGAAAGAGCGCGTGAAGTTATTTAATCAGATGACCGAACTGCTCCGCACCCAATACAACTTGCCGCTCATACGCTCGAACACCGTCGCTTATCAAGCCGCAAAAGCCGCCTTCGTTTTCAAAGACGGTCGCAGTCGCGCCGATTATGAAAAGGCGCTGCCGAATCTGGTCAATTTTTATCGTGAAATTCGCAAAGTCAGCGATGTCAATTTCGATGTGCAACGCGCCGCGCAACTGGAACTGGAATGGTGGATTGTGCATCGTGAGCGCAAGAAACACGCCGCCGGAGATTTGGAAAAGGCGCTTGCCGAATTGCCCGCCGAACTCTATCAGATGCCGGTTGAAAAAATGTTGCCGCACGCACGCCTGCGCGCCGAAGCCATGACCATACGCGATGACAAAGCCGAAGCCGGAGGCGTCTCTGAGGCCGATTGGCAGAAGATCGAAGCGCTGCTGCACGAATCTTGGCGAAGTTTGTACCACGCCGTCAACGCCGATTCGTAGCCTTCACGCGCTAGTCGGATTGCTTCCACGCATCGGTTTGAAAGACGAGGCCGGTGGCTTCTCGTATCTCGCCCTGCCGATTGATGGCGCTTGCTTCTTCTGACTCGCCTTGCGGTAACGGCGGGTCGGTCTGGCGCAGATACTCCACCGGCTCTGACGCTTGCAATAATGCCAGTATTTCGGGCTTGTCTTCGGCAATTTCGATAGCAGTATGCGGGATACCATCGCCCCAGCTTGCTACGTCAGGTTGCGCGCCATGCTTGAGCAGAACGCTAACCCCTTCGACAGAATTTTCCTTCACCGCTTCGATTAGCATTCCCCACCATTCGCCCCAAGTATCTGTGTAGAGCGCATTGTCGTTAATCTTCGACGCATCTATCTCAAGCAGCTTGTCGAGCAAATCCCAGTTCTTTTCGTCGCAAGCCGTCTTGAGATGAGCGCGAGTGACGTTGAAGGTTGACATGAAAGCCTCAAGATCAAAAACCAAAATCCTTCACCACGAAGAACCCCAAAAACACGAAGCTAGAAATTATGTTAATCGCTTTGGTGTTCTTGGGGTTCTTCGTGATGGGGAAACGAATTTACATTCCCATTCTTAATCCGCCGCCCGGTCAATCACCAGACGCGCCAGTTCTTCGCGGTGATAGGTCGCGTCGCCCAACATGATTTCAGAAGACTTGGCGCGTTTGTAGTACAGGTGCAGATTGTGTTCCCAGGTAAAACCTATGCCGCCGTGACATTGAATGCCCAGATTGCCAACTTCACGCGCCGCGTCCGAACAATAGGCCTTGGCGATAGAGACCGCGTGGCGCGCCATCGAATCTTTTTCGGATAACGCATACGCGGCATAATAAACCGCCGAACGCGAACTCTCGGTCATCAATAACATATCGGCGCAATGATGTTGCACGGCTTGATAGGTGCCTATCGGGCGACCGAATTGCAAACGCGTCTTGGCATATTCAACCGTGGTGTCCAGCGTCCACTGCATACCGCCCAGCATCTCCGCTGACAAAGCAATCGCGGCAACGCCCATCGAATATTCCAAGGCGTCTTTCACCTTGTTCGTGAGCGCCGCTTCAATGTGCGCCTCTTGAAATTCCACGGTGTAAAGTTTGCGCGTCGCATCCATCGCCGGTGTCTCTGTGATGGTGACTCCGGCGCTGTCTTTTTTCACCACCAGGATAATCAATCCGCCGCTCGTTCGCGCCGCCACCAAAATCACATCGGCTATCGCCGCATCAGTGACAAACTCTTTGCGCCCGTTCAAACGATAGCCTTGCCCTTCGACCTCTGCGCGCAATTGCACCGCCGCCGGATGCCAATCGGCGCTCGCTTCCAACAAGGCTACGGTGGCTTTCAGTTCGCCAGCCGAAATGGCATCGAGGTATTCGGCTTTCTGCGCTTCGCTTCCGGCGCGTTCCATCAACGCCGCCGCCCACAAAGTCGAAATAAATGCGCCCGGTAAATTGGCTCGCCCCATCTCTTCAACCACTACGGCAAGCTCGACCAAGCCCAAACCCAGGCCACCATATGCTTCCGGCACAATCAAACCCGTCCAGCCCTGATCGGCCATGGCGCGCCACAACGCTTCATCGTGCGCCGTCTCGGTCGCCATCAATTCGCGCACGCGCTCCGGCGAACACTCTCGCGAAAAAAAGGTTTTCGCAGATTCCTGCAATAGTTTTTGCGGTTTACTTAAATCGAAGTCCATAATTTTAGTCCTTAGTCCCTAGTCCTTAGTCCCTAGTCCCCAACCCCGTCGCCCAGTTCTGTCGCAAACAAAACCAAGGACTAAGGACTAGGGACTAAGGACTAACTTTGATAACTCTTGGGCAAACCGAGAACGCGCTCGGCCACGATGTTGCGTTGAATTTCGCTGGTGCCGGCTTCAATGGTATTGCCGCGAGAGCGCAAATAGCCGTACACCCATTTGCCCTCGTCGAAATCCTGCAACTGACCATAAGTCCCTAGCGCTTCCATAGCGGTTTGCTGCACGCGCTGGTTCAACTCGCTCCAGAAAATTTTCAAGATCGAGCCTTCCGGTCCCGGCACTGCCGACTTGCTCATCTTGCTCAGAGCGCGGTTGCTGTTGAGTTTGAAGATTTCCAGTTCCAGATAAGCCTGGGCGATTTTCTGACGAATCACCGGGTCTTGCGCCGATGGACGACCGCCGCGATTGATGTGGTGCGACCGCTCGATCAACGCATCCAAAGCGCGCTTGATGCCTACGTAAACGCCTGCGCCTAGATTGGCGCGCTCGTTCATCAAGGTGGCAATCGCCGTGTGCCAGCCTTTATTGATTTCGCCCAAGACGTTGGCCACTGGCACGCGCACGTTCGAGAAGAAGACTTCGTTGAATCCTGAATCGCCGGTCATTTGCCGCAAGGGACGCACCGCCACGCCAGCGCTGTGCATATCCACCAACAGCGCGGTGATGCCTTTGTGTTTGGGCGCTTCAAAGTCTGTACGAACCAACAACAAACACCAATCGGAAACGTGCGCCAGGCTCGTCCAAATTTTCTGGCCGTTGATGATGAAGTCATCGCCATCGCGTATCGCTTTGGTGCCCAGTCCGGCCACATCGCTGCCAGCGTTTGGTTCAGAAAATCCCTGACACCAAATTTCTTCGCCGGAAAGAATCTTGGGCAGAAAGCGCTGCTTCTGTGCTTCTGTGCCAACCGCAATAATCGTCGGGCCAATCAACGAAAGCCCCAGCACGTTGATTAACATAGGCGCATCGGCTTTCGCCCATTCCTCTTGAAAGATAGCCTGTTCGATCAGCTTTGCGCCGCGTCCGCCATAGGCTTTCGGCCACGAGATACCCGCCCAGCCGCCATCAAAAACTTTCTTCTGCCAGGCTTTCAAATAGTCAACGACCTCGGCATTCTCTTCTTCGTTCAAGCCCTTGCCAGCAAACGGCTCCGGCACATTGGCCGCCAGCCACGCACGACATTCATCGCGAAATTTTTCTTCTTCAGGCGATAAATTCAAATCCATATCTTCTCCTCTGTAAAGGTAGAGCAGGCTGGCAGCCTGCTGATGCGTTTTCATTCGTCTCAGAACGTAAACAGGCTGGCAGCCTGTTCTACATCTCGGCAACATCCATCATCGTCGTCTTTTCGGGAAAGCTTGTGAATTGATTAAGGTCAGTTTTGATGTCTTTCTCAATCTATCTATGAAAATATCCAGATTCTTTCCTCTCCAAACTGAAGAAGGAACTAGCAAGGCTTCAAAACCTGATTGCCCTGCGAGTCTTCCTATCACTTGAGTAATCGCTTCTTGCCCGTTATTTTGAATCTTCTCCCAATCCGTTTTTGTCAAATCTGAATACTTGATACCAAGCCTTCTTCTCATCTTGGCGTCCGTTAAATCCAACACCTTGGATAATTTCACCTCAATCCCTACAACAGTTTTGGGCAATTCATTAGCAACAGTAATGGCGCGTTTCTGTGAAGTGCGCGTTGATTCTTCCAAGCAAGTATGCGAATCACAAGACAAGTAGAGAACGCCAAAGTTGCCTTTGAAATTAAATCTCCCACCCTTAATTATGCTGCCTTTAGCAGAAAGCGCATCTTTTTGCGTGGCAAACCGCTGGGAAAGAACTCTGAAGCACACGCCCTTAAACGAGGTCGCCAAACTCAAAGCATTTTTTATGCATTGCTCAAGAGTCGGCTTCAATTATGTCCGCCCCACTCGACTGCCGCGAGTTCTTCCAAAACACGCGCTGCATCACCGCTTGCAATAACCTCTCGCGGAGTTTTTCCTTCGAGCGAGGGATTGGGCGTTGCTAACCATTCGCCAATCTTATCGGGTTTCAGCAAAGCTTCCAGAGACTTTTTGATGTCATAAAGTTTTGTCATCATCCCAAGATTAGGCATCCATTGATGCCCACACAATCGAGCCGATTCCATTTCGCTTAAATGAAAAAACCGCTGTAGTTCTTTTATTTGTTTATCAAAGATGCTGTCTAATTTATTTGCGGCATCTCTTTCTCCTAATTCTTGCAACCAACGTTTAGCAATCGCCCTTTGTTCCTCAAGGGGGAGCTTAGATGCCTGTTTGAAAGCCTTTTCAAGAAGTTTCGTCATAATAACTTCATTCTACCAAATGACTAATTTTTATTCGCGCCATTCGTCGTTGAATCTTGCACCGCTTGCCAGAGCAATTCGGCTACGTCCATCACGCGCACATCGCGGTCGCCTTTGCGTGCGTTGATGCCGTCTTCCAACATCGTCGTGCAGAACGGACAGCCGACCGCCACGATGTCCGCGCCGGTCGCTAAAATCTGGCGTGCGCGTTCTTGATTCACGCGCTGGTCTTTCGGCTCGTCTATGAAACTCATGCCGCCGCCGCCGCCGCAACAAAAGCCATTTTCGCGGCTCTGCGCCATCTCTATGGGGGCGTTGCGCGCAGCGATTTGCACCAGTTGGCGCGGCGCATCAAAGACGCCGTTGTGACGACCTAAATAACACGGGTCATGAAAAGTAATCTTCTTGTCGTTCTTTTCCAGCGGCGCAAGACGGCCTTCGTCAACCAACTTCGCCAGATATTCGCTGTGATGAAAAACTTCGTACTCGCCGCCGTATTGCGGATACTCGTTACGAAAAGTATTGAAGCAATGCGGACACGAGGTGATGATTTTTTTGACGCCGTAGTGATTCAACTTTTCGGTGTTCTCTTTGGCCAGCATCTCGAATAAAAATTCGTTACCGATGCGCCGCGCCGGGTCGCCCGTGCATTTTTCTTCGCGCCCTAAAATCGCAAACTTCACACCGGCCTTGTGCAGCAACTGTGCAGTGGCGCGCACCGTTTTTTGATTGCGCTCAATCAAAGCGCCGCCGCAACCTACCCAGAATAACACCTCTGCATCTTTGGCTTCGGCCATCGTCTGCACCTGCAAACCCTCTGTCCAATCCACGCGGGTTGATTGCGTCCCTTTGAACGGATGCCCTCGCGTTTCCATAGAAGTCACAGCATCCGCCATGGTGTCCGGGAAGTCTGCTTCTTCCATCACCAGAAAGCGCCGCATATCCACAATCTTCGGCATCTGTTCGATGAACACCGGGCAGGCTTCCATGCACGCGCCACAGGTCGTGCATTGCCACAAGGCTGCGGGCGAAGTCGCCGCCAACGCGCCAATGATGGGCAGCGCTTCGCTTGCGGCTTGCGGCTTGCGGCTTGCGGCTTGGTCGCCGCCATTTGCGCTATTGCCGTTTGATGAATTGCCATTTGGCAGGCCGAAAGCTGCGCGCGGGTTGGCGTGCATGAATTTTTGCAAATCCAAAATGATGTCACGCGGCGACAACTCTTTGCCGACGGTGTGCGCCGGACAGACGCCCGTGCAGCGCCCACATTCGGTGCAGGCATCGAAATCGGCTAAATCTTTCCAAGTGAATTGCGCCAGCGATTTCACGCCCAGAGGCGCGCCCGATTCCATCGCTTTCTCGATGTCCAAATTTTTCAACGCCGCGCCCGTAGGCCGCAACGACGCCGTGTAGATATTGAGCGGCGCGAATACAACGTGCGCCATTTTGGTAAACGGGGACCAGGCGATAAAACCAAACACCAGTACCGCGTGCGTCCACCAAGCGCCGAAGTGCGCGGCGCGCATGGCGTTGCGACTCAACATCGCCGCCGACGCCTGCGCCAACAGGTAGCCGAATGGCGACCACTTGCCCCACACCTCATCAGTCGCACCTATGCGCCAGCCTTCGACTAGAAAGCCGGTCAACGCCATCAAAAATATCGCCGTTAAAATCAACGTCGCTTCGTCCGTGTACACCAGTTTCCGGGGCTTCACAATGGCGCGGCGATAGAGCGCGATGCCGACGCCGATCAACACCAGCACGCCGAAAACGTCCACGATGAACGATTGAAAATACAGATAGAATCGCCCCTGCATTACCGGCAAACCCAAATCGTATTCAATCGCCACTACCGTTGTGGCAAGCGCCAGCACAATGAAACCCGTATAAATAAAGGTGTGAAAGATGGCCGCGTATTTTTCGCGGACGGTGCGCTGCTGCGCGGCGGAATGTTTTAACAACAACTTCAATCGTTCCAGCGGACGGTCAAACCGCTTCGCCGACAAACCGCGCCGCCAGATTTGCACGCGCCGATAAATGCCATAAGCCGCCACCGCCATCGAAGCGACAAACATCAAGTACATCACCCAGACCAGTGAATGCGGGATGTTCCAAAAGACTTCGCGTGTGGCAAGTTCAGGATTCATCATCAATCGGTTTGGCGTAGCGTGTGCAAGTGGAATTTTGCGGCGTCAATCAACCTCGTCCGCAAACGCTAGTGCCGGCGTCTTCACCCTTGCGGCTCAAACCTGTTCCGTCTGCATTCGGCGCTCGACTTCTCAAAACTATTTCTTCAAAGCGTTGAGTCGTGCAATCAACAGCGGCACGACTTTGCGATAATCTTCGACAATCCCGAAGCGGCATTGTTTGAAAATCGGCGCGTCTTTATCAATGTTAATCGCGGCGATATTCTTCGCGTCGGAGATGCCTGCCAGATGTTGACTCGCGCCGTGAATCGCTACGGCGAGATACAGACCGGGCGCAACTTTTTTGCCAGTCTGGCCGACCTGCCACGAGGGTGGCACCCAACCGGCATCGCAAGCGGCGCGTGAAGCCGCCATCTGCGCGCCTAAAATATTGGCGAGCTTTTGCAGTTCGTTGAACGGCTCAGGGCTGCCCAATCCTCTGCCGCCGGAGACGATCACTTTGGCATCTTCCAAACGCGCTTCGTCGCCCGCTTCGACTTTGCGCTCGATGATTGTGGTGCTGACGCGGGTCGGCAAATCCAGCGTCGCCGGTTGAATCGCGGTCGTCGCTTCGGGGCGCAAGGGCGCAGGGTCAAAAGCGCGTGCACGCAACCAGACCACGGCGGGCGAGCGTTGCAGTTCAATCGTCGCCATCGCCTTGCCGCCATAGACGCTGCGATTGACGCGCACTTTGCCCTCCACAAGGTTCAAAGCAAGGCCATCGGCAACGGCGCTGCCGCCCAAACGGTGCGCCAGTCGCGGCGCGAGTTCTTGACTGTAAAAATCGTTGCTCAACAGGACAGCTTGCGGCGCTAAGGTTTTGCAGATTTGCGTCAACGCCGACAAACAAATTTCCGTTTGATAGTCGCCGATGTCGGCAATCGTCACCGCATCAGCAACCGCAGCGACCGCCGCTTTCATCGCCGCATCGGGCGCGCCGATGATGACGGCGTGCAGTTGAGCGCCGCAGTCAGCAGCAAGACGACGACCGGCTCCGGCCACGCCTTGCGCGGCGCGGTCATATCCAGCGCTGGCAAAAAGCGAAATGATTACGTCATTCATAAATTAATCAGCGTTTCAAATTAAGGATTTGGGAAGCAGGGTTTTCGCTCTCTTGAAAATCAAGTCCCCGAATCCCAAATCCTATCCCTTTACATCGAGCCGGTGACTTCGATGATGCGTTGGGCGAATTTCTCGACGCGCGCTTCGAGGGTGTCGCCATCTACGAATTCGCAATTCAACTCTTGCACCGGAATGAATAAATCCACCACTGCATAATAATGATTCCCAGCGCGCACCTCGGCGGCGTTGACGCCCAAATCTTCCAGCGTCCATTTGGTCAACGGTTGACGAAACGACATCATCACGTCGCGGGTCTTGGGTATGCGCGGCACGTTGTGTTCATCGTTGGTGATCGAAATCACCAGCGGCATGGTCGCCGCCACTCGTTCATAGCCAACATCGGTTTGCCGTTTGAGTTGCAAACCGTCCGCGCCGATTTCAACCTTGTCCACGAAAGCGACCGCCGCCACGCCCAACTCTTCAGCCAACAAGCCAGCGGTCTGGCCTACGCCCCAGTCGCCGGACTCGCGCCCCAGCATCACCACATCGAATTCGCCGAGCTTGCGAATCGCTGCGGCCAAGACCTGCGCCACACTCAACGGGTCGGGATGCGCTTGCCCGTCATTCAATATATGAATGGCGGCGTCAGCTTTCATCGCCAACGCCTTGCGAAGCGCATCTTCGGTGCTGTCTGCGCCATAACTGATGACCGTGATTTTGCCGCCGCTCTTTTCCTTCAACTGCAAAGCGGTTTCCAAAGCGTTTTCACAAAAAATATTGGTGACCAGATTGGCCGCGCCGCGCACCGCTTCGCGCTGTTCGGCGTCCACGCGAAAATCACGCGACGGGATTTCCGGGTCGAGGATTTGCTTTACACAGACGATGATGTTTACAGGCATGGTAAGTCTATCTTTGATTCCAACGCTTGATGATGGGCAGGCTTGCCACCCGTCATCAAGCCACCAACCGGCTTGCATAATTTCGCCACGAAGCGACGATGAATGAACCTCAAGGGGTTGCAACTGGTCATCTGCTGCTGACGGCAACCGCGCATCGGCTTCGCCTTCATGTCTCCCGGTGCGCTCGCTTCCAGCAATCCATTCAACTTGCGGTCTGCGCCCTCGGCAATTCTCTTGAAGGGGTTGTGCAGACTCCACCAGATGCTTATAATGCTTCCGCTCTATCGCGCTACCGACCGTTCGGTAGGTGAATAGTAGTAATCGAATGACGGGCTGTCAAGCCTATTGTGTTGGCGTCCGACAGCGAAATTTCAAAAGGATCGTTTCGCCCTATGAAAGCCTGGCAAGTACACCAATGGTGCGAACCCGAAGCGCTGCAATTCGCCGAGCTTGCGCTTCCCGAACCGCAACCCGGCGAGGTGCGAATCCGCAATCGCGCTGCCGCCTTGAACTTCTTCGACATCCTGCAAATTCAAGGGAAATATCAAACCAAACCGCCTTTGCCCTTCATCCCCGGAGCCGAGGTCGCGGGCCTGGTTGACGCCATCGGCGAAGGCGTTTCGCACCTTGCCATCGGCGATGCAGTGCACGCCAGCACGCTTGGAGCCTTCGCCGAATACACCATCGCCAAAGCCGACAGAACTTTTGTCACGCCCGCTTCTATGAGTTTCGACGAAGCTGCCGCGATGTACATCGTTTATCAAACCTCTTACTTTGCCTTGACCGAACGCGCCCACTTGCACGCCGGTGAGTGGTTGCTGGTGCATTCGGGAGCAGGCGGCGTCGGCAGTGCGGCAGTGCAACTGGGCAAAGCTTTCGGCGCAAAAATTATCGCCACCGCAGGCAGTCAGCAGAAGTTGGATTTCTGTTTAGCGCAAGGCGCAGACCACGCCCTGAACTACAACGATGACGGTTGGGTGCAGGCAGTAAAAACCCTCACCGGCGGACGCGGTGCGGATGTGATTTATGATCCTGTGGGCGGCGACGTGTTTGATTTATCGAGTAAGTGCATCGCTTCGGCTGGGCGTTTGTTGGTCATAGGTTTTGCCGGTGGGCGCATTCCCACGATTGCCGCCAATCGCATCCTGCTGAAAAATATGTCCGTCGTTGGCTGTTTTTGGGGCGGCCATCTGGAAGCGCAGCCGCCGTATCTGGCGGCTTCGCAAACCGCGCTTTTCAAAATGTATGAAGACGGATTGATTAAACCGGCGGTCGCCTATCGCTATCCACTGGCGCAGGCGGCGCAGGCATTGCGGGATTTGGCAGACCGAAAAACTTACGGCAAGGTTGTCTTGACTATGGAATAGCGAGAAAATAATTAGCGCCGAGAAAGAGATTTCAATACGCTGAAAAGGATTCGGAAAAGGCTCGATGAAATACAAACTTCGCCCGCTCTTGACGCTTTTTTTCATGCTAATTTTTCTGACGCCGGATACCTCGGTCAGAAGTTTACCAACCGCCAATCCCAAAGAGGCAGGCTTTTCCGGCGAGCGCTTGAACCGCATCAATCAGGTCGTGCAAGCCTATGTGGATGAGCAGAAGATTGCCGGAGCCGTAACCCTGATTTCGCGCAAAGGCAAGCTCGCCTATCTGCAAACCTTTGGTATGGCCGACATCGAGGCGCAAAGACCAATGCAACCCGATACCCTCTTTCGCATCGCTTCCATGACCAAACCGATTACCACGGTCGCCTTGATGATGCTTTGGGAAGAAGGAAAATTTTTACTGACCGACCCGCTTGCCAAATATCTGCCGGAGTTTCAAAACCCCCAGGTTCTGGTCATCAGCAAAGACAAAGACAGCAATTCATCCACGTATAAATTAGTCCCCGCCAATAAGCCCATCACCATTCATCATCTGTTGACGCATACTTCGGGCATCACGTACACCTTTCAAGGGACGCCCTATATCTCCGATATGTACAAGAAGGCTGGGGTCTGTGACGGGCTTTCGCAAACCTCGGACACGCTGGCGGAAAATGTCGCCAGGCTGGCCCGTATGCCGCTGCATTTTCAACCCGGCGAAGGTTTCGATTACGGCTTGGGCATAGATGTGGCGGGGCGTTTGGTCGAGGTGTTGTCGGGCCTGAGCCTCGATGAATTTTTCCGCGAACGCATCTTCAAACCTCTGGGCATGAAAGACACCTGTTTTTATTTACCGGAAGACAAACTCTATCGTCTGGCGGCGCTCTACCAGCCAACGAAAAACGGTTTGGAAAAATATGGTGATGAGGTTGTCGAACAAGGGTTGATGAAATATTCGGCAAGCTATCCGTACAAAGGTGACAAGAAATATTATTCGGGCGGCGCGGGGCTGGTGTCCACAGCAGAAGATTACTGGCGCTTTTTGCAGATGCTGCTCAACGGCGGACAATTTGACAACGTGAAATTGTTGAGCCGCAAAACCGTAGAGTACATGACCGCCAATCACATAGGCGATCTGGTGATGTGGAACAGCCCGTTTGACGGTTATCGTTTTGGTTTGGGCTTTGCGGTGCGAACCGATTTGGGGGCCTCTGCAAAAATCGGCTCGGTGGGCGAATACACCTGGGGCGGCTTCTTTTCGACGACCTTCTGGGTTGATCCGAAAGAACAGATGATCGGCATCATGCTGGTGCAATTGCGCCCGAATGAGCAACTCGACGTTCACGACAAATTCAAAGTGCTGGCCTATCAAGCGATCACGGATTGAGGAAGCCCAGCGCGGAGTGCTGGCAGCAGCGACAAACGAATTCATTAATCAAGCGTTTAATCAATAAACCAGGGAGACCAACTTATGAACCATTACGCCGATCTCACCGGCAAGGTAGCCATCGTCACCGGCGGCGGACGCGGCATCGGTAAAGCCATCGCCTATCGTTTAGCCGAAGCCGGAGCCAAGGTCGTCATTGCCAGCCGCAAGATGGAAAATCTTGCCGCGACGGCTCAAGAATTCGCTGCGCTGGCCGGAACCATCGTGCCGATGGAATGTCACATAGGCCGCGCCGACAGCATCGCAACCCTGGTCAAAGAGACCGAAAAACAAGTGGGCGCAGTGGATATTCTGGTCAACAATAGCGCCACCAATATCGGGCAAGGCCCGTCGCTTGAAGTCACCGACGAGATGTTCACCAAGATGTTTGAAATTAATGTGCTGTCTGCCTTGCGCCTGATACGACTGGTCGTGCCGAAGATGATCGAACGCCATCAGGGCGGTTCGATTATCAACATCGTCTCGATAGCCGGACTCCGACCGCAACCCGGCGGCTTGCTCTACAGCGCCACCAAAGCGGCGTTGATGATGATGACGCGCACCTGCGCCTTGGAATACGGCAAGCACAACATACGCGTCAATTCCATTGCGCCCGGTTTAATTCAAACCGACTTCAGCGAATATTTCTGGAAGAACGAAGAATACGTCAAACATCTGGAAGCGACGCAGCCTTTGCCACGCGTCGGCTTGCCCGATGAAATCGGCGGCATCGCCTTGTACCTGGCTTCCGACGAATCCTCTTTTGTAACCGGTCAAAACTTCGTCGTTGATGGCGGCGCAACCGCTAGATAGAGCGTGTCGCATCAATAGATTTTCTATCCAGATATTGTATGTGATGATTTGACTATCCACAACATATGGGCTGTTGCTGGAATTTTGCGACACACTCTAGTAAGAAGGGTGGAAGAAATAACTTGCAAAACGTCAGCGATTTTCCCAGGTCCTGTACGGGCGACCCTGCGGTGATCGCCCGTACAAGGTCGCACTTTATTTCCTCCACCAGCAGGTATTGAAGCGTACCGAGCTGGCGTACACACTTTTGCTGTTGCTTTGAAGAAAGGAGTCTTTATGGATTTTTTACGCACCCCCGACGAGCGTTTTCACAAGCTGCCGGGTTATGATTTCGCGCCGCGCTATATTGAAATCAAGGGCCTACGAATGCACTACCTTGACGAAGGCAGTGTTACCGGCGCAGTGGTTTTGCTGTTGCACGGCGAGCCTTCGTGGTCGTACCTCTATCGCCAGATGATTCCGCTCATCGTCAAGGCAGGTCATCGTGCCATCGCTCCCGATCTGTTCGGCTTCGGGCGGTCGGATAAACCGGTCAAGCAATCGGACTATTCATATCAATTTCATGTGGAGGCGATTAGCGATTTGCTTCGCCAACTCGACTTGACCGAGATCACCCTCTTCGGCCAGGACTGGGGCGGCTTGATCGGTTTGCGCGTGGCGGCGGAAAATCCCCAACGCTTTGCGCGCATCGTTGCCGCCAATACGTTTTTGCCAACCGGCGACACGCCGCCTTCCGAAGCCTTTTTGAAATGGCAAGCCTATTCGCAAGCCGTAGAGGAATTTCACGCCGGGGGGATCGTCAGAGGCGCGGTCGTCAAGCCGCTTTCCGAAGCGGTGGTCGCCGCCTACGATGCGCCCTTCCCCGATGAATCGTACAAGGCCGGAGCCAGAGCCTTTCCGCTGCTTGTGCCAATCTCGCCGGACGACCCTGCCGCACCGGCGAATCGGCGGGCCTGGGAAGTTTTACGAAATTGGACGAAGCCTTTTTTGACCGCCTTCAGCGACAGCGACCCGATTACCAGAGGCGGCGACCGCGCTTTTCAAAAACTGATTCCCGGTACGCAAAACCAGGCGCATACCACCATCAACGGCGCTGGCCATTTTCTCCAGGAAGACAAAGGCGAAGAACTGGCGACTTTGGTGGTAGAATTCATTGCCAACACGCATGACCACAAGTAACCATTTCAAATTGGAAAGGAAAGAAAAACATGATTTTTGAATTTTCCGATAAGGTCAAAGATTTACAAAAGCGCGTGCAGGATTTCATGGAGGAATACATCTATCCGCATGAAAAAACCTACTACGCGCAAATCGCCGAGGGCGACCGCTGGCAACCCGTACCCATCATCGAAGAGTTGAAACCGGTCGCCAGAGCCAAAGGCTTGTGGAATCTGTTTCTGCCGGAGAGCGAATATGGCGCGGGGCTGACCAATACCGAATACGCGCCGCTGTGCGAAATCATGGGGCGCTCGGTGTTCGCGCCCGAAGTCTTCAACTGCTCGGCTCCCGACACCGGCAACATGGAAGTGTTGGTGCGCTACGGCTCGGCATCACAGAAAGAGCGTTGGTTGAAACCGCTGCTGGACGGTGAAATGCGTTCCTGCTTTGCGATGACCGAGCCGGATGTCGCATCATCGGACGCCACCAATATTCATTCGAGCATCGTGCGCGATGGCGATGAATATGTTATCAACGGCAAGAAGTGGTGGAGTTCCGGGGCTGGCGATCCGCGCTGCAAAATCGCTATTTTTATGGGGAAAACCGCTCCCAACGCGCCGCGCCATCAACAGCAGTCCATGATTTTAGTGCCTATGGATGCGCCCGGTGTAAAGATTAAACGTATGCTCACGGTGTTCGGCTATGACCATGCGCCGCACGGCCACGGCGAAGTGGATTTTGACAACGTGCGCGTCCCGGCGGCAAACATTTTGCTGGGCGAAGGGCGCGGCTTTGAAATCGCTCAAGGGCGTTTAGGCCCCGGTCGCATACATCATTGTATGCGCTTGATCGGGGTGGCCGAACGCGCCTTGGAACAGATGTGCGAGCGCGTCAAATCCCGCGTCGCCTTTGGCAAGAGGTTAGCCGAACAAGGCACCATTCGCGCCGACATCGCCGAATCGAGAATGGAGATTGAGCAGGCGCGATTGCTGACCTTGAAAGCCGCTTATATGATGGACACGGTTGGCAACAAAGTCGCACGCGCTGAAATCGCCATGATAAAAGTGATTGCGCCGAATATGGCCTTGCGCGTTATTGACCGCGCTTTGCAGGCGCACGGCGGCGCGGGCGTATGCGACGATTTTTCGCTGGCCGCTTCGTGGGCTGGCGCTCGCACGCTGCGTTTGGCCGACGGCCCCGATGAAGTGCATCGCGCCGCCATTGCCAAAATTGAATTGTCGAAGCATGAATAATTTTGGTACTGGTTATTGGCTCCTGGTTCTTGGTTATCGGTGACCCAGAGCCAGTAACCCATAACTAGGAACAAGGAACAAGATGCATCTAAAAGATAAAGTTGTCGTGGTCACTGGCGGGGCGCAAGGCATAGGGCGCGCCTTGTGTGAGCGCTTTGCGGCAGAAGAAGCGCGTGCGGTTGTGGTTGCCGATTTGGATATGGAGAAGGCCGAGGCGGTGGCCCAAGCCCTCAACGGCATCGCCATCAAAACCAATGTCGGCGTGGAAGCCGATATAAAAAATCTGGTCGAACAGACGCTCACACAATTTGGCCAGATTGATTTGTTCTGCTCCAATGCTGGCATCGGCGGCGCGAATGGCGGCGCGGAAATCGCTAACGAAGAGTGGCAACTGCTTTGGGAAGTAAATGTGATGGCGCATATTTTTGCAGCGCGTCATGTGTTGCCCTCTATGCTGGCACGCGGCGAAGGCTATTTGCTCAACACCGCATCGGCGGCGGGCTTGCTCACGTTGGTCACTGCCGCGCCGTATTCGGTGACCAAACACGCGGCGCTGGCGTTCGCCGAATGGCTGGCGATAACGCATGGCGATCAAGGTATCAAAGTCTCTTGCCTGTGTCCGCTAGGAGTGCAAACGCGTATGTTGTGGGGCGAAGATAAGAAGGGCGATAATTTTCTCGTCGCCGGTTCGTTGACGCCCGAAGCCGTGGCCGAGGGTGTCGTCAAAGGCCTTGCCGAAGAGCGCTTCTTAATTTTGCCGCACCCCGAAGTAAAAGATTATTTCCAACGCAAGGCCGAGGATTATGACCGCTGGCTGCGCGGTATGCGCCGCCTCAGCGCCAGCGTTGTGCCAAAGCATAAGTCGTAACCTCCAACACAGAATTTGCCTGTTGATTTTTGCCGTCGTCGCGCCCGCCGTTGGCTCAGGTTTTTTTTCGACAACGGCGGGCGCAATGGCAAAGGAGCTTGCTCTTGAAAGATTGGGTCAAAGCGTCAACGCAACAACGTGACAAGATCAAGATACTCTTTCTTGGTCAATGTATCGCTGCAGGCATTGAAGTCGGCGCGCAATACTCTTATCCGGTGTTGACCACATCGCTGTTACAAGCGCGCTTTCCCCAACTGAAATTCGAGGTTGATTTCAAACCGTTGCTGCACCCAACGGGCTTGCAATCTTTGATGAGCGCGTCGCTGGGGTTGAAACCTGACATCATCTTTTTAAGTTTACCAGCGGTCTTTGCCGCCCTTCCTTACCGCGTCAATTCGCTGTATCTAGTCGCACCGGAGGTGATGAATCTGGCGCGCAATTTTGTGCGAAAGATAGAATTGACCATTGGTAAAAATTCCAAATTATTGCAATCGTTCAAACAGAAAACGGTACTGATGCCGACGGTGGCAATGCCTGTCGTTAGCCTCGATGAATATGAGCGCTTGACCGAAGAAGCCCTGCTCTTTTGCCAACAAAACAGCCGCTGCCGCCTGGTGTTAATGGGTCCCGGCGGCTTCAACGAAGACACCAGAGATAGCAATGCTTTGACGCCGGAATTATTCCGCTCACTAAATGACAGGATACTCAATTTAGGAAAACGCTGCGGCGTCACCGTAATCAACGCCAATGACTTGATGCAGGAAAACGATGGCAGCGTATTTTTGCGTGGCAATCAACGCTGGAGCGCCAGCGGTCATCAAGTGATGGCGCGTGAGCTTGCGTCCGTTTTCACTGCCGAAATTCTCAGCTTACAATTCAGTACGGTTGGATGAGTTTTATGTCGCAATCAAATTCTGTAACCATACGGCACGCGGACTTGGCAGACGTGAAACTGCTGGTTGATTTAGGTGCGCGAACCTTTGAACGCGCCTTTGCCGATGCCAACACGCCGGAAGACATGGCGGCTTATCTGACGACCAATTTCACTCTCGAAAAATTGACCGCAGAGCTTGCCGATGTGGACGCTTTTTTCTTCATCGCCGAAGTGGAGCAAGTCGCTGCCGGATATGCCAAGTTGAAAAAAGGCCAGCTTCCCGCTGGCGTCACCGATCAGCAGACCATCGAGCTTGAACGCCTTTACACCTTGCCGGAATTTTTCGGCAAAGGCGTCGGCCAAGCCTTGATGGACACTTGTTTGTTTGAAGCCAGTCGTCTCGGTTATCACACCATATGGCTGGGCGTTTGGGAACACAATGAGCGAGCGCGTGCGTTTTATCGCAAGTGCGGTTTCCACGAGGTCGGCGAAAAAATCTTTCAACTGGGCAGCGACCCGCAAACCGACAAAGTGATGCAGCGCACTTTATAAGGCAAAAGTAATATAGCGCCTTGCAAAGGTGCGCGATTGGTTGAGCGGCGGGCTACTGACCGCCGCTGGTTGAGAGGCGATCATCGACCGCCGCTATTTTATGGGTACGGAAATGAAATCTTTTTATCTGCCAATTGCGATGATTATTTTTGGTGGGCTGGTTTATCAAGTATCGCAGAAGGCCATTCCCAAAACCGCTTTTCCGCTCCACGCCATCATCATCGCTTACCTTGCCGGAATTGTGCTATGCGCGATCTTCGCCCTGTTCTATTCGACTGAATCATCTTTTTTGAACTCCTTCAAAGAATCGAATTGGGCGGTGTTTGGTGTAGGCATCGGAGCCGCATTTATCGAAATTGGTTTCCTGCTGGCTTATCGAGTCGGCTGGAATATCAGCAACACTTCGATCATCATCAGCATCGCCGTAGCCGTTCTGCTAATTCCTATAGGCATTTTTTTCTTCAAAGAAAAATTGTCGTTTTCGCAAGGCATAGGTCTCGCGCTTTGCATCATCGGCTTGATTTTGGTGGTGCGAAAATAATCTTCAACGTCAAAAGGAAATCATCATGGAAAAAGTATTTACGACCAACGCGCCGCAACCCGCAGGCCATTATTCACAAGCCATCGTTCATCACGGTCTGGTTTATGTCGCCGGACAACTGGCTATAGAACCGACAACCGGCGAGCGCAAACTCGCTTCCATAGAAGAACAGACCGAGCAGGCTTTGAACAATGTCGCGGCAATCTTAGAAGCCGCAGGCAGCGATTTGCATCACGTTTTGAAGACCACGGTTTACATCACCGACATAGATTTATGGGGACGCGTTAATGAAGCTTACGCCAAAGTCTTTGGCGACCATCGCCCGGCCCGCGCCATCATTCCGGTAAAAGATTTGCACTACGGCTTTCAAATCGAAATCGAAGCCATAGCCGCCATCAGGGAGGAATCATAAAATGAGCGAAGAAGTAATTTTGACCAACGTCGAAAATAAAGTTGCGACCTTGACCTTTAACCGCCCCGATAAACTCAACGCCTTGAGTCGAGACCTGATTTTTCAAGCCATCGAAACCTTGAAGGGTTGGAGCAAAGACGAGACGGTTGGCGCAATCATCATCACCGGCGCGGGGCGAGGGTTCTGCGCTGGCGGCGATGTGGCGGCGATGGCGCAGCGCAACGAGGGCGCGCAACAGACGCTCGAAGAAAAAATAGACTGGCTGCGCGAAGGCCACGAGTTGTCATGGACGATTTACAATATGCCGAAAGTGACTATCGCTGCGGTGAACGGTCACGCGATGGGCGCAGGATTAGGCGTCGCCTTGTCCTGTGATATACGCATCGCAATGGACACCGCGAAATTCGGCACGGCTTACGCGAAGGTCGGCTTCGGCGGCGACTTCGGGACAACGTGGTTGTTGACACAATACGTCGGCGCGCCGAAAGCCAAAGAGCTGTTCTTTTTGAGCGACATCATCGAAGCCAGAGAGGCTCATCAACTTGGACTGGTCAATCGCGTCGTCGTGCCGGAAGATTTTCAAGCCACGGTTGCAGATGTCGCCGCAAGAATCGCCAATGGCCCGTTGACGAGTTTTCGCTACATGAAAGCCAACGTGAATCTATCGGCAACAGTGGATTTCCGCACTATGCTCGACCGCGAATCGGAAACCCATATACGTTGTGGCGAGACCGCAGACCACCAAGAAGGCGTGCGGGCGTTTATGGAAAAACGCGCTCCGAAATTTACCGGCAAGTAATGGCGCTTTCGACCTGTACGGGCGACCCTGCGGTGGTCGCTTCTTCCTGAAAATCAGGTTGCTTTCACCGACGGGCGACCACCGCAGGGTCGCTCGTACAAGGCTGCTGATGATTTCCGTGGAAACCAATTCCTTAAAGCTATAGCGCCTTGAAAGTGGCTATGGTAGCCCGTTTCAAGGTGCTTGCCGAAATCATCCGGCAGAGTTTCGCCGCACCGGGGGGCTATGGAATTCAGTCAAATCATTTTCGCAAAAGAGGCACACATTGCGACCATCACCTTGAATCGCCCGGAAAAGTTGAATGCTTATTCGGAAGTGATGGTGCATGAAATCATCGCCGCTTTGCATGAAGCGCGAGACGACGATCAAATTCGTGCCGTGATTCTCACCGGCACCGGGCGCGGCTTCTGTTCGGGCGGCGACATCTCGCGGGATTTCCAATATCCTGCACGTTATCAAGGTCACCGCATGGAGGCGTTGTTGGAGATGCGCGAAAATATGCACCGGCTGGTGACGCTGTTGCGGCGCTTTGATAAACCGACGATTGCCGCCATCAACGGTGCAGCGGTGGCGGGAGGTTTGACGCTGGCGCTGTGTTGCGATTTTCGCCTCGCCGCCGCAAGCGCCAAACTCGGCGACACCAGTTTGAAATTTGCGCTCATCCCGGACGAAGGCGGCGCGTATCTGTTTCCGAAATTCATGGGCTTGGAGAAGGCTTTGAAGATGTCTTTATTTTCCGAAGTCTATCCAGCAAGCCAAGCGCAAGAGTTGGGCTTGGTCACCGAAGTTGTCGCCGATGATGAATTGATGCCAACCGCACAGCAATGGGCGCAGCGTCTGGCCGAAGGGCCACCCATCGCCATACGCATCGCCAAACGCATGATGTACAAACAGCAGACGATGGATTTGGAAAACGCCCTCGAAGATGCGGCTTTGTCGGTGATGGTGACTAATTACACCGACGACGTGAAAGAAGGCATCGCAGCCTTTCACGAAAAGCGCAAACCGAATTTCAAAGGGCGATAATCGCAAAACTTTGGAAGGTAGAAGTCAATGGCCTTGTACACATTCATTATGGAATATGCCGGTGGCACATACATCTCTCAGGTTAGGTCACAATCTCCAGAATCGGCTATAAAAAAATGGTTAAAAAATTTGGTCAACGATTCACCTCTGGAATTAAGCGCCAAAATAAAAATTGAATTAGAGCAAGAATTGTCAGATGAGGTGCCTACACCGATTGAAGGCATTTCCAAGACTTGGTGTATTTCTTCTTCTGTTCAGAAGAAAATGGTCTTGGTTAATGTCGTTCAAACCCATGAAGAAAAATGAGGATCAGGAATGAGTTTGAAAAACCAAGCGGCGATAGTTGGCATAGGCGAAACCGATTATGTGAAAGGTTCGCCGTATTCGGAAGTTGAGTTGATGTTGCAGGCTTCACGCACAGCGATTGCTGATGCGGGGCTGTTGCCGCAAGAGATTGACGCCATCATTCCGCCGCCGATGTTCACCACCGCCGAAGAACTCGCTGCCAATTTAGGTATCGAAAATTTGCGCTACGCTGCGACCGTTCACATGGGCGGCGCGAGTCCGGTTGCCGCTTTGCAGAGCGCCGCTATGGCTGTGAGTTCGGGCCTCGCAAATCATGTGCTGTTAACGCTTGGCTGGTTGGGTTACACGGCGCTGCGCCCGAAAGCCGATGCGCCCCGGCAAGGCAAAGCGCTGGTCAATCCGTTCGCCAACAACACGCGAGACTTTGCTTTTCCTTACGGCCTGCTCGCTCCCGTTCAAGGCTATGCGTTTTTGGCGATGCGTCATAAACAATTGTACGGCCTGACGGACGAACACCAAGCGGCGGTCGCGCTGGCTTGTCGCCGCCACGCGCAGTTGAACGAACGCGCAGTGATGCGTGGCAAGCCCATGACACGGGAGCAATATTTCGCCTCGCCGATGATTTCCGAACCCTTTCGACTGTTCGATTGTGCGCTGGAAACCGATGGCGCTTGCGCTGTGGTGATTACCAGTCACGACCGAGCCAAAGACTTGAAACCGGCTCCTGTAGCCATTCTTGGGGTTGCCGAAGGTCATCCCTTCCCGGCAGACGACCTCGCTTCACGCCATGACTTGTTAAAAATTGGCTTGGCCAATGCCGCGCCGCGAGCCTTCGCTATGGCAGAAGTAAATCCGACCGATATGGATTTCATGCAAATCTACGATTGCTTCACCTACGTTGTGTTGTTGCAGATTGAAGCGTTGGGGTTGTGCGGCGTCGGCGAAAGCGGCGACTTTGTTAGTGATGGAAAAATCAACTTGGGCGGCGAACTCCCTTTGAACACTCACGGTGGCCTTTTGTCGCAAGCGCACGTCTGGGGAATGAATCACCTCGTTGAAGCGGTGCGCCAACTGCGACGCGAAGCCGGAGCCGCGCAGGTCATAGACGCCGAACTCGGCTTGGTGACCGGCTGGGGCGATCTAGGCGATGGCAGCGTGGCGATCTTGGCAAGAACATAACGAAGAAGGGGAGACGGGATATGATGAAAGCGATTCCAGAGCCTGTTGAAGCATTGAATAAGCAATACTGGCGGCGGTGTGCCGAGGAAAAATTGTGCTTTCAACGGTGCAGGGGCTGCGGTGTCTGGCGGCATATCCCGCGAGCCATGTGCGCTCGCTGCGCTTCTATGGAATGGGAGTGGGTGCAATCAACGGGGCGCGGAAAAATCTTTTCGTGGACAGTGACTCACGCGCCGCTGCATCCGCTGTTTGCCGCTGAGGTTCCTTACGCGCTCGTCCTCGTTGAACTCGAAGAGGGGGTGAGAATGATCAGCGGTTTGCGGCATTGCAAGCTTGCAAACCTCCGTTTGGAATTGCCGGTTGAAGTCGTGTTCGAGCGCGTGGCTGAAGATCTGGCCATGCCATTTTTCCAGCCCTCCGTTTAAGCGCTGTCAGGCGGTTTGTGCTTTCACATATGCGCCGATTTTGGTGATCGCCTCTCGACCTTCCTGCAACATCGGATAAAAGAGATGCCAGACGTGAATCATCTCGTCCCAAACTTCCAGTTCAACCTGCACCCCTGCGGCAGTGGCTCGCGCTTTCAGGTCGAGCGCTTCGGCGTATAACAAATCCGCCGTGCCGATCTGCACGAGCAGCGGCGGCAAGCCCTGTAAATCCGCATAGAGCGGCGACGCCAGCGGCGTCCGCAAGTCCTCTCCCTGCAAATACGCCTTCGCCATTTCGTCCAAACCTTCCTTTCGCAACATCGGGTCGGCAACCGTTTGATAGCTCTCCGATGAATTCGTCAAATCAACCCAAGGCGAAAGACAGACGCCGCAAGCCGGTAAAGCGATACCTTGATCGCGCAAGGCTACGAGGGTAGCAAGCGTCAAACCGCCGCCCGCCGAATCTCCGGCGAGGGCGATTTGACTAGGTTTTTTATGCTGCTGCAACAGCCATTGATAAGCAGCTATGGCATCTTCGACCGCCGCAGGAAAAGGGTTTTCGGGAGCTAACCGATAATCCAAAGCCAACACAGATGCGCCGGAGGCTTGACTGAGCGCCGCCGAAAGATGCCGATGCGAGACCAGCGAGCCGACGATATAGCCGCCGCCATGAAGATATAAAATAACCACATCATCACGGGCATTGGCGGCACGTACCCATTCGGCATTGATGCCACTCACCGCTGCTGAAGAGACCGAAACGCCATCGGGCATAGGGAAACTTTGTCCCAGTTGATCGAAAGAAAGGCGCGTCTCTTCGATGGATAGTTCTTCGCTTTGTGGCCGGCTCGCCAACAACTCGCGCACGGTTTGAATATCCGGACTTGCCATTGTCGGTTCTCCTGTTTCGTTAGCGTTGTTACAATTCAAAGCCTAATGTAAGGACTTTGAGTTTACCGGCTTCTTCAATAAAGTAAAAATCAAAAACGCCGCGCTTCAGGTGATACACTTCTACCTCATCCTTTACTCCAAAATCTGAGAACCCCTGAATAATCTGAAACTCTTTTTCAAACTCGTTTTTCTTCTGTTCTTCATATCTTTGTTGCAGACTTGCTCGATAGGTTGCCGATTCAAACACTTCACGAGGAAATTGCTTTCTCAAAAAAGCCAGCTTCAGGTTGGTAACCTCTATGAATTTTTGCACCGATTTCACAGACATTTCTTTGTCATTCAAGGCAGTTGTTTTCAGGGCTTCTTCCTCTTTTAAAACGTCAGGGGGTAATTGTGTATGCCGATCAAATTCTTGGTCATTCGGAATGGCTAATTGCCCTTCATCACTCAAGTAAACTTCATTCCAGAACGCAAAAAAACCGGCTTGAAAAATCTCATCATTAAATCCTGGTTCGACTGCTGGCCCCGCCGAGCCAACGAGAAACTTATAGACCCCATAAAACATCGCTACGTTGCGCTTTCGCTGTTGCGGATTGGCAATATACATTTCATCGAACAACACATTCAGGTCGAGCGTTTCGTGCCATCGTTGAATAAAGTGGTCGGCGACGGCTTCGCATTTACGACGTTTTTCCAATTCATAAGAGGTTGGCGGGATTGGCTCTTTAGCGCAGATTTTTCGTAACTGCTCTTTTGATTCGGCATCAATCTTCAGATTTGCTTTGTAGAACCCCTTTGCCGTTTCAATTAGATGGCCGATCTGTGTGGACGAGTATTCCAATCGGATGGTCTGCAAAGCAAAATGCAGAGCATCATAAGCCCTGGCTGTCTGGTTGGCATTGGCATAGACGATAGCGATTTCTGCCAAGCGGATAATTTTGAAGGTATCGTTTTCGCGTTTGAGTTTTCGAGTTCCTTCAAAGGCTTGGTCAAGTATCGGTAGAGCGTTTGCCGACTGACCGTCTTTGAGCATCTCCTTTGCGGTTTCCAAATAAACATCTAACTCCGATGGTTTATAGTCTATTGATTTGGCGATATTGAGAGCGGTGTCATACTCTTTCGCCTGCGCGTAAACGACAGCAAGTTTCTCCAAAGGTAAACTTTGAGTTTCGGTTTTTTTTGCAATCCCCAATCCTTCTGACAATACCTTTAAAGCTTCAGCTTTTTGCTCATTGTTCACATAAACCGCCGCAATCTGGGCAAAGTTTTCTGCTTTGAATAACAAGTTTACTTCGTCATTACCGACAATTCTTGCTGCGTCAAGCGCTTGCTTGAGAATCGCAGAAGCCTCACTTTTATTGCCATTTTTCGCGTATTCATTGGCAATCTCACTGAATGCTTCGGTTTTAACGTGCGCCCATCTATTCTCTATTCTTCGGGCAAATTCTAAAGCCTTCTCAAATTGCCCTATCTTCGCATACGTAACAGCTATGTTAGATAAAATAAATGCCTTACTCGCAACAGGCTTAAAATTTGCAATCACTTGAGACAATAACCCTGCTGCTTTTTCGTTTTGTTTATGTTCGGCAAGCGCCTTCGTGATACGCACCGATGTCTCTACCCGATCTTCCAGCTTCTCAATTTTGGTTAGAAGTTCTATAGCTCTGTCATATTGTTCCGCGCTCACTAAGGTTAGACACAGATAAATATCATTGCTCTGGGTCAGGGATTTTTCTGCTTGCGCTAAGATCTCCAGCGCTTTGCTCTGCTGTCCTACTACAGCATACATGGCTGCAAGCTCGATCTCATCGGAAAACATATTTGCTGAAGGGTTGAATGGCAGGTGCGACACTTCGCTATTTTTCTGGTCACGCAGGGATAAGACACAATCGAATGGATACTCATCAACGGCTTGCGGAATGCTTACGGTTCGCGGTTTACTTGACAATTGATTCGCTGAAACGATTTGCCGCGATTGGTTAACCAAGGACAGGCAAAGTACCAGGCAAACGAGGTTGATTAAATTGAATTGCAAAATTTTGACAAAACTAGGCTTTAAAAATTTCATTCGACATCTCCTGTTTGAGAAGGCCCGGTGCTTGAGATTTTCACTGGTTTATGGATAATTTTCAACTCCTACGATTTTATTTATCACAAGGCCGCTATATGGAAAGAAAATATTTTTTCGAGCAGGAACCTTCCAACGAACCGATTGACGACACGATTATCAATCTACGAACCTATTTCGATTTGATGCCCGATGAAAAAATCCAGCAGTATGCAACGGACTGGTCGGATGAAGAGGTCATGCAATGGGATGACAATTTCACCGCCGAAGGCAATCTGCTGTTGGTCTGCTGTTTTCGGGACGTAGAGATTGACGAATACCGCAAGGTTCTCGAACAGGCTATCGCATACCGCCAGCGCGTCAAGGCGCAAACGCGAGAGACCGCCGCCGCCGAATAACCGCTGGCCTTCGGTATCAATTCATCTTTACCGAGTCGTATTCGCACAGCGCGCTTTTGACGGTGTAAGGCGTTGCGGGTTTATAAATATTTTTTTCGGTGTCGTGACAATCGCTACAGATTTGCGTCTTCACGGTCAGCCGATGTTTAGAACTCGAATTGGCATGAACGACGTGGCAATTCAAACAAGTCACTTGCTTGCCATTCATCACTACGTCACGGACATTGCGATAAACGTGACGATCACCGGGGTTCAAAGATTCATTATCGGCTTGGGAAAAATCCACTTGAAAATCTTGAAACAGATTGTCACCGGCGACAAAATTATTTGGGTACGGCAGGCCGGTTGATTTCGACTTCCCTTCGCGCAAATGACAAGACGCGCAAATCGAAGTCACCGCCAGCGCATCGCTCTTGCGTTTTTTGGAAAGCCAAATCAAAGACGTATCGTTGGTGTGTTCCAAATCCACGACGCCGTGACAGGCATAACAATCATGGCCGAATGAACTGAACGCTTTGGTTTTGGCATCCACGCCCGTGGTGTGACAACCCGCACAGCTATTAGCAAATTTCTCTTTGTCCCAAGTCGGATTGTCGGCATTCAACCAGCCAGTGATTTTCGCGTTCGTCGCCAGCGTTGCCTGCGCGTTCAAAAGAGCGAACTTGCCGTAACCGATCTTTTTCAAAAAGCGCAGGCGATGGCGACTGCCGAAAAAAAATTCTACCTCTTTGCCTGTTGCCGCAAGTTTCGATTGCCCTTGTAGAATCTCTTTGAATTGCGGCGCGTCTTCGCGTTGCACAATGGTCAAGCCGTGAGCATTCTTCCCCCAAGTAGTGCCGACATCGTTGCGATGACAGAACAAGCATTCGCCGCTAGTGACGAATTCGGGAACCTCTTTGCCCGCGTGATTGCTGCCCCAGGCGGCAGGATTGAGTTGCGGCGCTGGCGTTGCGGTAGGCGATGATGTCGTTTGCTGCGCCCTAGCCATGCGGCTCACCGCGAAAAACGTAAAAAGCAAAACCGCCGCACAGAGAACGATGGCGCGTAGGCGATCAGTCGAGAAAGGGAGATGAGGAGTGAGGGAGACGGGGAGATGAGGAGTGAGGGAGACGGGGAGATGGGGAGATGGGGAGTGAGGGAGACGGGGAGATTTCCCGATTCGCTTATCAACATCTGAACGATTCTGTTTGAAAATATTTTTAACCGCCATAGTCGTTGATTACACCTGCAAAAATTCTGGCAAAGAGTCTGGGCGCTCCCCTTCTCCCTTTCTCCCCATCTCCCTTTCTCACGATTAATCGTCGGCGCGCACCCAGCCGTAAGCGGCGTTGCTGCGTTGGCCGCCGCGCTCGAGGTATTCGGCCTTCAATTTTTCCAGCGTGTCGCCCGGCAAGGCCTTGCGTTTTGCTTTCACATCTACGTTGTAAAGCCGTGCGGCGTTCAAGCCGAAGATGTTGGCTTTGTCTTTGGTGGTGAGTTTTTTATAACCAAATTTTTCGCACAACTCGTCGCTGATCTGAAAACGCTTGAAGGCTTCAATCGCCCATTGCGGCGATCCCCACCACAAACAATCGGTGCCCCAGACGACGTGATCGGAGCCATAGGTTTTGACGTTCTTGCCTATGCCGTGCATCGCCAACACCGGGTCGGCAATAATCAAAACATTGAAGAAACTGCCGATTTCGCAATAGACATTGTTCATCTTGGGATTGCGTTTCTTCATGTCCATCAGTATGCGGTGCCACTCGAAATCGCCAGTCGTTGGGTCATAGTTGTTGTGATCTTTGTCCAACCAGTTCGCCCCTTCGTTCGGCCCGTGTTTGAGCGCCGAATGATAGACCACGAAATTGAAATCGAGATTTTGCAGCGCCGCTTTCTCTACATCTTTCGGATTGGCCAGATGACCGAGTTTCGCCGATTGATACGAAAAACCTTTGTGTGTGCTGATGAGTTTCAAACCGAGTTTGCGCGACTGATCATAAAACCACATGGCATTGTCATCATCAAGTTGAAAGCCGCCGCCCGATTGACCGGGATCGTAGTGGCAATACCACTTCCATGAATTTATGCCGTACTGCTTCACTTCGCGCTCCATTTGTTCGAGCGTCGCGGCCTTGTCCATCCGGTTGTTGACCTTGTCCCAATAATGATTGGGCGCAAGGTTGCCTTGACTCAAAGCGCGTTGCGACCCGGCCAGTTCATTGATTTTCTTTTTGCTCTGCGCCATCAACCAACTGGGCAACACGCCTTTATCACGCGCCGCGCCTTCCAACACTTTGCCGCTGGCGTCCTTGTTCTTTTCCATACTCGGCACGCCGGAGATCACGCACATAGCGGTTTCGCTGTCGAAGTACATCTCTTTGACGAAGTTGTGGAAGCTGTAGGATTCTTTATCGTCTTTCAAATTTTGAAAGCCCATGTTTTTGGCGAATTCCATTTCGCGGAAGCGCAAGGCATAGCCGTTGGTGAAGTGCGATTGCACGTCTATGATGAAGTATTCGCTCTTGGGAAATTTCTTTTCAAATGAATCGGCTTCCCAAGTCTCGACTTCCTCCACGTCAAAGGCTTTGCCATAAGTTTTGTTCATCGCCAGAAAGCAGGTCGCCATGCCCATCGAAGTTGACATGAAGGCGCGCCGCGACAGGCCGAGTTTTTTGGCGCGCACGTCGGACATTTCGCCGATGAGATGTTCGACCTTCTTCTGTTTTTCGGTTTGCGGTCTTGGAATAAATTCCTCGTTCGAGACAATCTGCGTAGGGACGGGTGAAATCACGCCCTTCTTCGCGTCTCGATCTCCTTTTCTAATCCACATAGAGATGACTCCTTTTCAAATTGATTGCTTCATTGGTGAAGGTTGCTGCGCTGCCTCATACGGAGAAGGCGATTGGTACGTTACGCGAAACTTGAATAAGATTCAAGTTTCGCTGAAGCCACTGAAAGATTTTTCTCTCCGTGACTTCATCCTGTGACTTCCTGTTGATACGAGTTATGGCGTTTTGCACCTGAATGTACGGGCGACCCTGCGGTGATTGCTCCTCGAAGGATGGTGGATGAAATAACCTGCAAGACTTGAGTGATTTTCCCATGCCGGGCGACCCTGCGGTGGTCGCCCGTACAAGGTTGCTCTTTATTTCATCCATAATCCTAAAGAACGGCTTCAAACAATCCTGCTGCGCCTTGTCCGCCGCCTATGCACATGGTAACGACGCCGAGTTTGGCTTTGCGACGCTGCATTTCGTTGGCGATGGTGCCAACCATGCGCGAGCCGGTCATGCCGAACGGATGGCCTATGGCGATAGAGCCACCGTTGACGTTCAACTTCTCTGGGTCAATCCCCAAGTAATCGCCACAATAAACCACCTGCACGGCAAAGGCTTCGTTCAATTCCCAAAGGTCTATGTCATTGACCGTCAGGCCGTGGCGCTTTAACAATTTCGGCACAGCGTAAATCGGGCCTATGCCCATTTCGTCGGGTTCGCAACCGGCAACCGCAAAGCCTCGGAAAATCAATTTGGGTTTGATACCCAACGCGGCGGCGCGTTCGCTAGACATCAACAGCGTGGCCGACGCGCCATCGGACAATTGCGAAGTGTTGCCCGCCGTCACCGTGCCTTTGCCGCTGTTCGGGTCAAAGTGCGGCTTCAATGACAGCAAGCCTTCCAGCGTAGTATCCGGGCGATTGCATTCGTCTTTATCGGCGACGAACTCTTGGCGTTCGGCAATCTCGCCGGTCTTTTTATCCACGATGCCGCGAGTGACTTTCATGGGCGCGATTTCATCTTTGAAGAAGCCTTCGGCCTGAGCGCGAGCGGTGCGCTGTTGGCTCAACAAAGCGTATTCGTCCTGCGCCTGGCGGCTGACGTTGTAGCGTTTGGCGACGACTTCGGCAGTATCGCCCATGACCATGTAGATGCCGGGATATTTTTCCTGCACGCCGGCGTGCGGGTCGAAATCGCGGCTCATCATGGTGATGCTTTCAAGCCCGCCGCCGATAGCCGCGTCTGCGCCTTCGACGATGATTTGATGCGCCGCCATGGCCACGGCCTGCAAGCCCGACGAGCAAAAACGATTGACGGTAATGGCCGCCGTTGACACTGGGAAATCGGCCAGCAGGGTTGCCACGCGAGCCACGTTGTTGCCCTGTTTGCCGTGCGGTTGACCGCACCCGATGATGATGTCTTCGACTTCTGCCTTTGATAATTGCGGCACCTTTGCCATCACGCTGTTGAGGGCGTGCGCCGCCAGGTCTTCGGGGCGCGTCAAATTAAACGAGCCGCGAAACGATTTACAAAGCGCCGTTCGTGCGCTGTCCACCACCACTGCTTCTCTCATAATGTTTATCCTTTCAAGAATGCTTTTTCAGTCTCACGAATAACCGATTTTTTTAAGGTGTTCGATTCAGCCAAGCCGTCAAATCTTTGATACTTGAAAAATCCAGAAGCGCCACACTCAGCTCTTCCAGTTGGGCAAGCGATAATTTTTCAATGCGTTTTTGCAGCCGAGGAGAAATCGGTTTCAGCCGATGATTCAGCAATCGTAAAGTCGTCGTTAAAGTTGCTTGTTTCAAGCCCTTTTCAACTCCTCGCTGTTCGCCCAACACCATCCCTTTCTGGATACCTTCTTTCAGCCCTTCTTTCAGCCCTTTCTGGATACCGATCTGGATGCCTTCTTCTTTCCAACTGGTGGTCAGTTCCATGATTTTTTTCCTCCTTCGTGGTTCCAGTTTAGCAACTTCTCTTTGAAAAATCTTTTGCTCTTCGGCGTTGAGTTTCAAGTACGTATGAACAAACCCAGCGATCAGGTGCATTCGCGCCGCATCCAGTTTCAACGTCGTCAATAAACGCAGGATCTGCATCTGCACAAAGGGGCGCTCTTCCGGTTTGAAGTTCATCTTTGCCATCAGCGCCACAGCCACCGGATTTTTGCGCCTGACGAAATCGCGCCAGTTCATCCGATTCAACTGCACCACGCGATAGTTAAACTCCAACACCTTCCAGTCCGGGAACGCCACCACATACGTGCCGCTGACCGCCTGTTTCGGCTTGCTCCCATAAAACACCACTATCGGATACACCGGCAATCGCGTGCTTTGATGAAAATAGGAAAAGTAAAAGAACACGCGCTGCTGAAACTTCTTGAGGTTTTCAACGTCGCCCTGATTTTCCAGCGCAATGATGAAAAACGCTTCCTCATTGCAGAACCGAGCTTTGGCTATGATGTCCGATTCGCGTCGTTCGCCTTCGACCAGATCGGTGAAGTATTGCTTATCAAGAAACTCTATCGAAGCTTCATCGAAATAAGCGCGCATCGCGCCAAAAAATAATTCAATGAACTCGACAAAGAAGGTCTTGATTAGCTCTTTGAATAACTGGTCGTGGTCAATCATAAACGATTGTCACACTCGCATATTGGTGAACAATGCGGACGTTTTCACGTTTGGTCGCTTCGTCAAAACGTCCGCGCCGTAATCAAGCTGTAACCGTCAGGCCGCCTTTATCAAAATCAGCGAAAGTTTTGCCTTCTTCCGCCAGTCGTTTCAACAGAGGCGCAGGCTCCCACAACTCGCCGTGTTGCGCTTGAAATTCGCATATGCGCTCATAGACTTTTTTCAAACCCACGGTGTCGGCGTAAAACATCGGACCGCCACGCCACGAAGGATAGCCGTAACCGTTCAAGTAAATAATATCTATGTCCACGGCGCGCAAAGCGATGCCTTCTTCCAGAATCTTCGCGCCTTCGTTAATCAGCGCGTACATGGTGCGCTCGATGATTTCGTCTTTGCTGATGTCGCGTTGCGCGATGCCTGCTTCGCTTGCCGTCTCTTTAATCAAGGCTTCGATTTCCGGGTTTGGTATGCGGTTGCGTTTTTCATCGTAGTCATAAAAACCCGCGCCGGTCTTCTGCCCATAGCGTCCCATCTCGTAGAGCTTGTCGCCAATCAAAGGTTGGCGTATGCCCGGTTTTTCAAGGTGTTTGGCTTCCTGTCGCACCCGCCAGCCTACGTCTATGCCCGCCAAATCGCTCATCGAAAGATAGCCCATCGCCAAGCCAAATTCGTACAACGCGCCGTCCACATCCTGCGGTCTAGCGCCTTCTTCGACCAGAAAAATCGCTTCGCGTCCGTATGGATGCAGCATACGATTGCCGACAAAGCCGCGACAGTTGCCGACCACAACGCCGACCTTCTTCAACTTTTTCGCTATCGCCAGCGATGTCGCAATCACCTCTTTGCGGGTCGCTTTGCCGCGCACAATCTCCAACAGTCGCATCACGTTTGCAGGGCTGAAGTAATGATGCCCGATGACCATCTCCGGGCGCGTTGTCGCCGCAGCGATTTCATCTATGTCGAGCGTCGAAGTGTTGGACGCCAGAATGCAGGTCGCTTTGCAAACCTTATCGAGTTCGCCGAAGACCTGCTTCTTTAACGCCATGCCTTCAAAGACCGCTTCGGTAACGATGTCGGCTTCTGCAAATCCATCATACGTCAACGTCGGCGTAATCAACGCCATGCGTTTGTCCATGACCTCTTGCGGAAAACGCCCTTTGTTGACCGAGTTCTGATAGTTCTTGCGAATCACCGCCAAGCCTTTGTCGAGCAATTCCTGCGACGCCTCTTTCAACAACACCGGAATGCCTGCGTTGGCATAATTCATAGCGATGCCGCCGCCCATGGTTCCCGCGCCGATGACTGCGGCTTTTTTGATTTCGTAAACCGGCGTGGCTTTGGGAATGTCAGGAATTTTCGCCACGGCACGTTCGCCGAAAAACGCATGAATCAAGGCTTTCGATGCAGTCGAGTAGAGGCACTCAAGAAACAATTCCTGCTCGCGTTTTACGCCTTCTTCAAAAGATAATTTGGTCGCCGCTTCGACCGCATCAATCGCGGCTAACGCGGCGGGTTGTCCGCGCCTGACCTTCGCCGCTTGTTTCTTCGCCGCCGCAAAAATAGGCGCATTGGTTGCTTCATCGCCGAGCTTGTCGGTCAAATCACAAGTCCGGCGCGGCGGCTCGTTGCTGGCAATCTTCTCCTGCAAAAATGCAATCGCGCCTGCCAGCAAATCGCCTTCGATGACGCGATCCACAATGCCGTACTTCAACGCATCGCCTGCTTTAATCGGCGCACCAAAGGCACACATCTCTACGGCCTTTTCCACACCGGCAAGACGCGGCAGACGCTGTGTGCCAGCCGCGCCGGGGATGATGCCTAGATTGACTTCCGGTTGTCCAACCTGAGCCGTCGGCGCGATGACGCGATAATGAAACGCCATAGCGACTTCGAGGCCGCCGCCAAAAGCCGTGCCGTGAATTGCTGCGACCAAAGGTTTGGGCGAATCTTCTATGCGTTTGAGCAAGGGCAGAAACGCCACGCCGCGTTTATTTTCGCCAGAGGTGATTTTGCCGAACTCTTTAATGTCGGCTCCGGCGATGAAGGTTTGTCCGCCGCCGATGATGATGCCGCCTGTGAGCGATTCGTCGTTTTCGATTTCCTCGAGCGCGGCGGCTATGCCTTCCGGCACGCCCGGACTCAAGGCGTTCACAGGCGGGTTGTTAATGGTGATGATGCCGATGCCATCTTGTTTGGTCAAAGATACCAGTTCGCTCATAATAGCTCCTTTTTATTGGCTTTTTTAAGATTTTATTCGTCAGTGATGATTGTCTGTCGGCGCTTCTCTTCCTCCTGATCGCGCAGCACGCGACGCAGCACTTTGCCGACATTGGTCTTGGGCAAACTCTCTATGATTTCGATGGACGCAGGAATTTTGAACTTCGCCAGTCGCTCGCGGCAATGTTGCAACAACTCTTCAACCGTCGCTTGCACGTCGGCTTTCAACACCACAAACGCCTTCACCGACTCGCCGCGATACTCATCGGCTACGCCAATCACTGCCGCCTCCATCACTGCCGGATGGGTGAACAACACGTCTTCGACTTCGCCGGGATAGACGTTAAAGCCGCTGACGATAATCATGTCTTTCTTGCGCTGCACGATGTAAAAGAAACCGTCTGCATCCATGCGCGCTATGTCGCCGGTGTACAACCAGCCGTCGCGCAATGTCAAAGCCGTCTCTTCGGGTTTGTTCCAATAGCCTTTCATCACCTGTGGGCCGCGTATGCACAACTCGCCGTCTTCGCCCAGCGGCACTTCTTTGTCGCCGGTTTCCAGATCAACGATTTTGCAATCGGTTCCGGTAATCGGCAAACCTATGCTGCCGATCTTGCGCTTGGCAAGCGTCGGCGTTGAGTGGGTTGTTGGCGAAGCTTCGGTCAAGCCGTAGCCTTCATAAACCATCGCGCCGCTCAGGTGTTCAAACTGCTCGATGACTTCGACCGGCAAAGGCGCAGAGCCGCTGTTAAACCGCTTCACTTTATCGAGTCCGTATTTCGCTGCTTCGGGATGATTCAACAACGATATGAACAACGTAGGCACGGCGGGAAAATAGGTAGGCGCATATTTTTGTATCGCCTCCAGGACCATATTCACATCGTATTTGGGAATCAAAATCATCATCGCCGCCTGCCAGGTCCCCAACAACATTCCACAGGTCAACGCATAGATGTGATAGAGCGGAATGACCATCAGGATGCGCCCTTCGCCAAGTTTATGAAACTCCCGTCCCCACATATGAATCTGCAACACATTGGCGAAGGCGTTGAAGTGGGTAATCATCGCGCCTTTCGGTACGCCTGTGGTGCCGCCGGTGTATTGCAGTATGGCGATGTCTTCTTTGGCGTTGATGTCCACGCTTGGCGGTTTGGCGTCGCCCGCGCCGTTGAGAAATTCGACGAACGACAGCGCCCCCGCAGGCGCAGGGTTGGCTGCCGATGGATTGGCCGAATAATCGAGCAGGCTGGTGATGATGACGGTTTCGATTTGCGAGTTTGATTTTACGCCCAGCCCAATCGGCGCGACCATATCAAAGGCGATGAGCGCCTTCATGCCGGAATCGTTGGCGACTAAATCCACTTCGCGGAGCGTGTAAATCGGATTGATGTTGACAACGATAGCGCCCAAACGCAGGATGGCAAAAACGCTGATGACATACTGCGGACAATTGGGCAGCATGAGGCCTACGCGGTCGCCTTTGGCGATGCCGATGTGCGACAGCGCGGCGGCGAGTTTATCGGCCTGCCGCTTGATTTGGTCATAGGTCAGTTCCGCGCCCAGAAAGGCGGTGGCAACTTTGTCGCCCTGCAACGAGGCGGCCAGCGCCAGTATTTGATACAGCGAACTCTGCGCGTAGTTGATCGTGGCCGGAACCCAATAGTCATAATTTTCCAGCCACGGCTTGCTGGCATAAACGGAAAGTTGACCGGTGTTATAGGTCTGCGATTGATCTGCTAAACTGGCTGTAGCCATTCCTGATTTCCTCCTGCCACAGGGTCAAAAGCCTTACAACAGGGCGATCACAAAATCATGCGCCGAAATTTTTTCAACTTGCAAAAACTGTGACGCTTATTTTCGCAGCGCCCGCAAAGGCGAGCGCAGCATACCGCCCAGCGCGACTTTCAAAACCTCGTCGGCGATCTGGTCGCCGGTCAACTTGCCATCGTGGCGATACCAGCGCGAAATCCACAACAGCATACCGAGAATGCTGAACGCGGCAACCGTGGTGTCCACGTCCTTGAGCTTGCCATCGCGTTTCAATTGCTCCAGGGTGTCGCGTATAAAATCGAAATAGACACGCTTGCGCTGGATAATTTTTTTGCGCTGGGCGGGCGACAGTCCCGCCACTTCATCCACCAGAACGGTGACCGCGTTGCTGCCCTGAGTGATGAGCCTGGCGTGACTATGGATGATGGCAATCAAACGTTTTTCAGCGTCGTCAACCTGACTGGCGACACCGATGACGCTTTGATCCAGCATATCCATGCCGTAGTTCATGATGGCAAAGAGCATATTCTGTTTGCCTTCGATGTAATGATAAATGCCCGCTTTGGTCATGCCTACGGCCTGAGCGATTTCATTCATGGTCATCGCATCAAAGCCTTTGTCGCAGATAATTTTTGCGGCAGCATCATAAATTTCAGCGCGGCGATCCGGCTCACTGCTCCTGGCGATCCTCTTTTGTGGTCTCATCATTGAATCTGAATTTTTCCGCTCTCTACGAATGATGTTTTTACAGTCTATTTTCAAGCTACTGACCGTTCGGTAGAAGTTACGCCGTTGATGTGGGCATCGTCAAGGCGTCCGGCAATAATGTTTGCCGATGGAATCGTGACGCTGGTTTTGCTTGTACAAAGTCATCATACGATTTCGCGGAGACCACCGAAAACCCGCTACCCGCACCGCAAATGAAAACGAAAAGTTGGGCCACGGCATCAACCTGTCCCCTCGTACCTTGACATCGTTTTCGTCGGGCAAAATTGGCAGGGTGAAAGTAAAAAGCGGACTCACTTCGAGTGCTGCACCGCTGCGAAGTTTACCAACGCAGAGCCTAGGTGGTTTGGTTATTCGCCTGAATCCCCCCGATGGCAATCGGGGGATGCTTAAAGCCCAACCTACGAAACGCCGCCTACGATAAACGAATCCCCCCGATGGCAATCGGGGGATGCTTCAAACCCGTTGAGCGGCGGTCGAAGACCTTCGCACGGTCGAAGACCGCTGCTCAACGATAGGGGGGCAGTACACACATATGCAAACCGCTCTAACTGCCTCAGCTTTCCGTTGCTAGATTTTTCAGAGGCGCAGCAGCCTGATTTCATTGGCTTTTTCAACCCCTGGAATGATTGAACCTCAGATTGTTGAGGTGAGGTTCAATCATTCCAGGCGTGAACCGCAACGTCAGCGCTTGATTGGTGTGGTTCAATTTGAAATTGTACAAAGTCGAGCTTAGGGCAAGCGTTTCAAGAAGCCTCGCGGATTAAAGGTCATCAGAAATTTCTCTCGGCTTGTATCAACCATAAAATCAGAGTTCATTTTGAAAAACTCCTCTACCGCTTCATAGGGGCCTGCGCCGAAAGTGGGATAGGTGGGATGACCGTTGATGTTGGTATCTTCAACGATCAGGTAACTATTCGGGCTGACGAAAGGCGACCAGAGATGCAACTCCTTCAAGACATGAGCTTTGGTGTGCAGGGAATCCAGAATGATCAAGCGCGTCTCGTCTGTTGGGCGCGGGTTCATCAGCGTATGTAGCAGTTGCTCATCCGTGCTTGACCCTTTTACATAGTGAATACGCGGATGCGCGGGTCTAGCCAGGTCATCGGCGACATCAATGGTGAAAATCTCTCCCTTGCCGATAAGGTCTAGGATATGCGCCATAAACCACGCGCTTCCTCCTTTGTATGTTCCGGTTTCAATAATCACATCCGGCTGAAGTTCGGCAATGATCTCCTGATAAATCCATAAATCCAGCGGACATTTCAGCACCTGCACGCCTAGCCAGTAGGTGTGCAGATGAATAGCATTTTTGCCTTCCAGACCGTTGTAATAGAGATCGTGAAATTGCTCTATCTTGGTTTGTTCCCCTGGTGTCATCGGGTTTTTTTTCCTCATCTGTTTATTTCTACCGATAATTTTTCAGCAACCAAGCCGACCGGCGCTGGCCAGAAGTCGGGTATATTCAAGCTGAAAAAGAAACGGCCTTGCGTTGAGGCGGCAAAGAATAAAATTCCTTTGGCGGCCTCTGTCAACGCGAACCAGGCATCGCCGCTGTAGCTGTTGAGTATTTTCACTATGAAATTTTCTTCATCGTTGAAATTCTTTTTTAGGAAGGGGAAGAAAATATCCCTCCCATAATTCCCGTTGAGCAGCGGTCTGTGACCGCTGAACTGGCGATCACAGACCGCTGCTCAACCGTATGCTATGTCTTTCCGCTTCCCTTAACCCTGACTGCTCGTACACGCTTTGGCAGACGGCTCAAAAGTTGAAACACTGTCGTCACTGCATAACAAGACCCGACCAAGCGAGCCTGTGATTTCAGGGAAAAGCCATCTCGACTTCAGCGAAAGGAAGTTCCGGCAAGTCTGAGGTGTAGGACAACAGCTTGCCATTGCGGGTGTCATCTTCGTGTAACTCGGCAATCGTCAAGCGCTGCGTAGCGCCGAACAGATGTTGCAAAGCGGCTTCAATGAAACGCGCTTCAACGCGGTTGCCGCGCCTACAAAAAAGCAGCGAGTGATCGGCATTTTGATGCAGAGAAAATTGCGTCAGCGGAAAATTTTCGAGCGCCTGAGTGACTTCTATGTTGTTGATGATTTTCCCTTCGGTGTTACGAAACATCACCGGTTGTCGCCCTTCAAAAGCGCTGAGAACGGGCGAACCTGCGGCAACCTTCAACGCCGCGTAATCGCCGGTGCGATAGCGCAGCAGCGGCAAAAACGGATTGCGGTTGCAGGTCAAAGCGATTTCGCCGCGCTCTCCGGTTGGGCAATTGCGGCCTTCGGGATCCAGAATTTCGACAAACACATCGTGCGGAATAATGCGTGATTCCACGCCGAAACTCGCGGCTACGAACCGCGATTCGTTCAACGAATAGACATCAAGCACCGGGCATTCAAAGTGCTTTTCCAAATCGCTACGCAAGGCCGGCAGCAACGTCATCGCCGATGACACCAGAGCTTTCGGTCTGGTGTGCAGCGGCAATTGCGCCAGCGCCAAAAATGAAATCGGGTCGCCGGTATAAATTTCCGGCTGGCAATCATCTATGAACTGCGCCGCATCATTTTGCTTGCGCCAGTCTGCCGGGTTGAGATTCACTTTCACATAGCCTGCGCCATCCAGATACGCAGAGACCGTCGCATAAGTCAAAGAAGTTTTCTGCGCGCACGGCGTAAGAATGGAGACGCGCCCCTGGCCGCCTTCAAGCCTGATGCCGAGGTGCGCGAGCGCGGCGCGCAATTTGACCAGATACTTCGACGATACTTCCGGGTGCGACAAAATGTAAAACGGTTTTCCGGTCGTCCCCGAAGTGTAGTACATAATTAAATCGTCGAGCGCTTGTGAATCCGGCACAAAAGCCCATTGCTCGTTTTCCAAATCTTTGCGACTACAAGTTGGCAGCGCGAAAAAATCATCGGCGCGGCCACCACGCCGCCGATAAAACGGCACCTCGATCAAACAGCGTTCCGCGAAGTGCAAAACCCAGTCGGGTGTTTCATTCATCGCCCCTTGCGGTTTGGCCTCCGCCAACTCTTGTGCATAGGCTCTGACGCGTTCAAGCATTGCGGCGGTGAGTTGATCGCCGCATTGGTAATTATATTTCGGGGCGTGAGGATGTTCCTGCATCCACTTGAGCAATTTCCGCCCGTCATTGGTCAGCAGCGGCGCTCTCTCTGCTTCATTTAGAAAACGAACACCCTTCATAAATTCTCCATAGCCATTATCGTTATTAAGGTATAGGTATCGGTTAAAGGGTATAGTACTCCCCAAAATCAAGACCACAAAACGGTCAAATTAAGGTGGTCTCGGCTGCTGCTTTTTGTCCTTGCCGATAGACCGCTTCCGGCGTTTGATAGTCTAATGATTGATGCAATCGCTCGCTATTATAGAACTC
>JACQDB010000009.1 GCA_016201275.1 Acidobacteriota bacterium | reverse complement strand
GTGCTGGCGGAGTACAACGGGGCGACGGGAGCCGTGTTGGCGGAATATGTGACCTTGGGTTCGCAACAGATCGCCAAGATTGAAGCGGGAGTGACGAGCTATTTCCTGAACGATTCGTTGAGCGCCAGAGTGGTGCTGAATGCCAGCGGCGCAGTGATCGGCAGACAAGCGCACTTGCCCTATGGCGAAGCCTTGGGAGTGAGCGGCGCGAGTGACAAACACGCCTTCACGAGTTACGAGCGCGATAATGAAGTGGGCAATGATTATGCGTGGCAGCGGCGTTATGGCAATAGCACAGGGGCGTTTCTATCGGCAGATCCCTACAAAGCGAGTGGAGGAGCCGAGAATCCGCAGAGATGGAATCGCTACAGCTATGTGCTGAACAATCCAGTGAATTTCATTGATCCATCGGGACTGTTTGCAGAAAGCCCACGACCGGAGTTCGAGCCGCCTCCTTGCCTTCCATTCGGAGATCGTGGAGATCAGCAGAGGAATCCATATGCTGGCCCAATTCCTACTACCGCGCATTATAATGGAAGACAGTACACATTCCCTGGTTCCTATAGTCAAATCAGAATAGTCCTTGAAAAAAATGATTGTCTACAGGGAAGTTCTTTTGAAGTAGAGGTGGATTTTAGATTCCAACCATCAAATAGTGCTTTTGTCCCAAGCCGTTCTTCTATCCGATTACCACATCCAGAGAATCATGAGTTTAAATTACTGGAGTGGAGTTTTGAAGAAATTACTGAAGGAGTAAAAGGAAAAGCCCGGCTTCTTCGACTTACTAGAGCTGATTACAATACCGTTAAATTTTCACCTGCAATAGATTCGTTAGGCTACGTCTATACGGGTAGTGGAACTATTGAGTTGAGGTGTGATTAATATTTCACGGGTATCTGGGTTATCCGCACTCTAATCTCTACGGGGTTAGTTTCCCGCAGCTTGCTGCGAGAGAGTTTCCGCTCTCAAGCGATACCGTGCAGATTGCTGTACAGAGATTTATTGTGCACTTACATAGAGTTTAGGAGGAAAAGATGAAAAGCAATTTGATCGCTTCTGTTTTGTTTATCGCGCATTTTGCAAGTATAGGTTGGGCAGGGCAAAATCCCAGAAAAGAAACCCATCAATTTTTCCTTGCTCCTCGGGAGGATACGCTTTCAGTAATAGCCTACCAGCCTAATTGTCCTCTTCTCTTTGAGAAGGCTAATTCTTATTATCATATAGGAGGAGGGGGATTGCCTGACTATAAGGTTCGTAATCGCACCAGCAAAACTATAGCGAAGTTTACTATTCGTATTATCAATGTGTTGGGTGGAGGAGATTACTCAGTCAGTTTCGACGGCAAAGACCCAAAGAGATGGATAAGACCGGGAAAGTATTGGCCGGAATCCAAGGAAGATGAAAATTCTGAAGTGATAGCACTCTCTGATAATTTGCACAAAGAATATAGTGTAGGCCCTCCGATGAAAGCTGTATTGGTGTTTATGATAGAGCGAGTCGAGTTTGATGATGGCACAATTTATAGTGATGAGCCAGTGTCCAAAGCCTTACAAGAATTAAGTGAAAAAGTTGAATTAAAATCGCTATCAAAAAGTAAGGAAAGATGATTTCCCAACTAGAGATATCCTTGAATGAGGCAAAGATTTTAGTTTTCAAGCAACAATGGCAATTTCTGACTCATGCTTAACCAACTTTCAGGAAGGATGAATATCTACTTCAACAATTCTCTTATAGCGGCTTTCGGTCGCGTGCGACTCGGAAGATGTGTTTTGGCCTGTAATTATTGGGCTTTTTTATCGGCACTGGTCGCACGCATTTGAGAACTGCTATAAGTTATTCGGCTCGCCTAATTCTTCTGTCCATCATCTTCCATTCCATAAGCGATACTCAAGAATTCAACCGAAAAAGATTTCCGCTATGCGATAGAGTTCTTCGTTGACCGGCTTGGCTTTGTCGGCGACCTCTTCGAGGGGGACGCTGACCATATCCACGCCGCGCATACCAGCCATACGCCCGAACTCGCCGCGCAAGACCATCTCGACGGCGTGAACCCCTAAGCGCGTGGCCAGCACACGGTCAAAGGCTGTAGGCGAACCGCCGCGCTGTATGTAACCTAACACGGTGACTCGTGACGACAAACTGACGCGGTCTTCAATCCAGCGCCCGACGATGGCACCGATGCCGCCTAGATGCTCTTCATTGTAAACCCGGTCGCGTTGTTCAGCGGTTAAATAATCTTCATCAGGATGCGGGCGAGCGTCTTCGGCGACTACGACGATGGAGAAATTTCGCCCCACGGCTTTGCGCTTGCGTAACAGGTCGCAGACCTCGGAAATGCGAAATGGTTTTTCGGGAATCAAGATGATGTCTGCGCCTCCGGCAATGCCAGCTTGGGTAGCGATCCAGCCGGTGTGGCGACCCATCACTTCCACAATCATAACGCGGTGATTGGCTTCGGCGGTGGTGTGCAAACGGTCTATGGCGTCGGTGGCAATCGAGACCGCCGTATCAAAGCCGAAGGTGTAATCGGTTCCCATGATGTCGTTGTCTATGGTTTTGGGAACCCCGACGAGCGGATAGCCTTCGTGCTTCCACATACGCATAGAGCAGGAGAGCGTGCCGTTGCCGCCGACGACGATCAGCGAACTCAAGCCGTACTTCTTCCAGTTGTCACGAATTTTTTGCAGCCCTTCGGGGTCATCAAAAGGATTGCAGCGCGAGGTGCCAAGAATCGTTCCGCCTTTGTATTGAATACCGGCCACCGAATAGCGCGTGAGCGGTTTGATGTTGCCGTCAATCAGGCCGCGCCAGCCGGAGAAGATGCCCATAATCGCTATCTTTTCCTGCATCGCCCGGCGGACAACGGCGCGTATGACTGCGTTGAGACCTGGACAATCGCCACCGCCGGTTAAAATGCCTATGTAATTATCCATCGTACTCTTCTTTCGTCACGCCGTTTTGCTCATAGGCTCTGCCAGTTATTTTCACCTTGACGGGTTGCATTGAGCGTCTTCTATTGTTTCATCCCTTAATCAAAATATATAATCCGCCTGTTAAGATGCTGTCAAATTGGCGCAGTCCATTTGATGATAAATAATAATAACGGCGCGATAAACCGTGCGAGCAAGCAGGCGCAGAAAGCCGCAGACTTCATCGTAACACAACCGGCAGGGGCGGGCGGCGCGTTGGTCGGCAAGTTTGCGAGAACCACAGCCCCCGCAGGCAAGAGGATTTTTTGAGCCAAGAAGCGCAAGCCTACATAGCCCATAACCGGCGTCCACTGATACTGGCGCTTGATACGTCATCTCAATTGACCAGTCTGGCGCTTCGCGAAGGTGAGCGCATAGTGGCCAATTTCGGAGCGCACCTCGATGACAATCGCTCGGCGCGGTTGTGGGAGTTGACCGATTTTTTATTATCGGCAGTGGGGAAAAAAATCGAAATGGTGGATGTGTATGCGGTGTGCATAGGCCCCGGAGCCTTTACCGGTTTGCGCGTTGGCATGGCGGCGATCAAAGGGTTCGCCGCCGCCACTGGCAAGCCCACCGTGGGCGTGACTTCGCTGGCGGCGCTGGCGGCGCTGGCTTATCCGGCAGAGCGCGTATGCGTATTGAGCAATGCGTACAGGGGCGAAGTTTATACGCAGATGTTTTCGTTCAACGAGCAAGGCTTGCCGCAAGCCTTGAGTCAACCGCTGGCCTGTCCTATAGAAGAAGCGTTGCGCTTGATTGACAAGACTGCGGAAGTAGTTTTTACCGGCGATGGAGCGTTAAGCCATGCCGATGTTATCATGCGGTTTCAGCAAACTGCAGAGGATGCGGTCGCCAGCCCTTTGTCCGGCGCGACCTCCTGGCGCATCAACAGTGGGTCGGGGTTTTTAGCCGAAACGATTGCGCGATTGGCGGCGCAACACTATGCCAATGGCGCAGCCGTGCAAGCCGCAGCGCTAGAGGCTTGTTATGTACGTTCGGCGGATGTGAAAATCAAACAACAGGTGTGAGGCGGTGTTGATAGGCGAGACCAATAATCCAACCAACCTTTTTCAGATTTCGTTTTCGATTGACTACATGAAGATGGAAGACTTGCAGGAAGTTGTCTTCATCGAAGAGCAATCCGGTTTGAATCGCTGGGGTTTTGACTCCTATAAACGCGAGTTGTTCACCAATCCCGATGCGGTGATGCTGGTGGCGCGGTCGCCGTATCTGGCGGGGCGCGGCGTCCTGGGGTTTTTCGCTGGCTGGACGGTGGCCGATGAAATGCACGTCAACAATATCGCTTCGCATCCCGACTATCGTCGTATGGGCATAGGGCGCAGCTTGATCGAAGCAGCGATTCACGAAGGCCGTATGCGCGGCGTCTCCTTTGTGCTGCTCGAAGTCCGCGCCTCCAATGACGCGGCGCAGGCGCTATATAAAAAAATCGGCTTCAATTTCGTCAATCGCCGCCGCGACTATTATCGCCTGCCCACCGAAGACGCCTTCGTGATGAAGTTGAATCTGTTGGGGAGATAATTTTTGCCGCCAATCCGTAGCTCAGGGTTGGCAACCAAGGCGCGGCGGGTCTATGGTTTCCAGACTCGACCGTTTTGGGTGATGACACTATCGAAAAAGTTTGCAAGAGTCGTAACGCCGTCATCTTGACGGCTGTAGGGAGTGCGTCTCGCGCTCCCTTTGCCCCCGGCGGCGGCAGGTATAAGCAAGTGTTGGCAAATCGTCTCAAGATAAATTGTCTGGACTGAGCGCACAGGGCGATTACTTGGCGGCGATTTGTCCGGCCTTGCGAATATCGTATGCAGCATTGATGAAGGTTTGCAGATAACCGATGGCGGCACCGCCGAGTGCCGAAAAGACCAATAAAACCGGGCTTATTTTCGTAGTCATCCACAACGCAAAAGCCAGCCCCAGCCCCACGACCGCAACTGTTGCCCAATAATAAATCGTCCGATACCAGAGGCTGAAGGCGATGATGAACGAAGCGATGGCGACGCCTACGCCCAACGGATGCGGCCAGCGCAACAGCATAGCCAGCGCTAGATAATAGACCAGCACCAACCCGCGCACGAATTTCTGCAAGGTGAAATAGTCTTCCCAGAAAAAGGCGAAAAATGCCGCCACCGTGACGCCGAAAAACAGACCGTTCTGGTCGCCTACAGGCAACAGCAAAGCGTGCGTCAAAAAGGTATGCCAGATGGCCACCAACCAAATCGGCATGGAGTTGCGTAGCCACTTCGATTCCCTGCTCGGTTTAATGAACTGCAAATCGGCGGCTAGATAAAGGTAATAAACCAGCGGCGGAATCCATAGATGATGGAGATTGTCCGCCAGCGTGTGGCGAAAGAAAGTGATACTCGTCGCCACCAACGCAGCAATCAGCGGAGCCCATTCGTAGATGCGGATGTTCGATGGCGGTTGTCTGTACCAACGCTCGTAGCTTTGATCGCCGTGCAGCGCCGGAGTCAGCGAGCGATTGATGCGCTTTGCCATTTCGCCCATGATTTTTTGCTGAAACTCTTTGTCGCTGCGATGAGTTTCTCTGTCAGCTGGACTGATGCTGATGGGCTTGTGATAACGCACGATGACTTTCGCGGGCTTTGGCAAAAGCTTCCATTTGGGCCAAGCTCTCGATGCCCCGCCGATAGTGATTGGCACAATGACTGCGCCGGTTTCGAGCGCAAGGCGCACAGTGCCGCTTCTCAGTTCGCCCATTGGTCCTTGTTCTGAACGCTGCCCTTCGGGAAAAATGCCCAAGGCATAGCCGTTGTTGAGAACTTTGCAAGCTTCTAAAAAAGCCGACTCGCCTTTGCCGCGTGTGATGTCAACGGGAAACGCGCCAAGCGATTTGATTAACCAACCGAGTACAGGGATTTTGAAAAGCGCATCCCAAGCCATATAGCGAATGGTGCGTTTGATTGGCAGCGCCACTAAAATTGGGTCAAGGTAAGAAGGATGATTGCCTGCCAATATCACCGCGCCTTGTTTGGGAATGTTATCCAGCCCGTGATATTCAACGGCAAAAAGGATTTTAAAAATCGGCAGTCCAAGAATTTTTAAGAAGTTCTGCATAGCTTGAATTCATCACCGAGGCAACAGTATCGAATTATCCACAAGGTAGAGTTTGGCGCAATGTTTTCTTGTAGAGTGTGCGAATATCCAGAGATTTTTTTTCTTAATGATCTTGCCGTCTCGAAAGCAGAAATGTATGATAACGCGCTTTCATTCACTTGGGCGTTTGCCCACCGGAAATACAACAATCTACTCCGGCAACCGCACTTCAAAAGATAGGTGATTATTGTTCGAACAAGCATTTAAAAACATTGACGATGTTCTCTGGAAAGAGGCTGGCTGTACAACAGAACTCGACTACACCGAGCAGACCTCTTGGCTGCTATTCCTGAAATACTTAGACAATCTGGAACAAGACAAAGCTATGGAAGCCGAGTTGGAAGGGAAGAAATACGCCTTCATTCTTGATGCGCCGTATCGTTGGGAAAGCTGGGCTGCGCCCAAGGGCAAGGACGGTTCGCTCGATCACAATGCGGCAATGAGCGGCGATGACTTGCGCGATTTCGTCAACCTGAAGTTGTTCCCTTACCTGCACGCCTTCAAGCAGAAAGCCAGTGGACCGAACACCCTCGAATATAAGATTGGCGAAATTTTCGGCGAGATTAAAAACAAGATTTCCAGCGGCTACAACCTGCGCGAGATCATTGACCACATTGATGAACTGCGCTTCCGTTCGCAGACCGAAAAGCACGAACTGTCGCACCTCTACGAAGCCAAGATCAGGAACATGGGCAACGCGGGCAGAAACGGCGGTGAATATTACACGCCGCGCCCACTCATCCGCGCTATGATTCAAGTCATAGCCCCGCGACTCGGCGAGCGCATTTACGACGGCGCGTGCGGTTCGGCAGGGTTCTTGTGCGAATCGTTTGATTACCTCAAGGCAAAGGGCAGCCTGACCACCAGTGATCTGGACACCCTGCAAACGCGCACCTTTTACGGCAAGGAAAAGAAGTCGCTTGCTTACGTCATTGCGATTATGAATATGATCTTGCACGGCATCGAAGCGCCGAACCTCATACACACCAATACGCTGACCGAAAACCTCGCAGACATTCAGGAAAGAGACCGCTACGACGTGGTGCTTGCCAATCCGCCTTTTGGCGGCAAGGAACGCAAGGAGGTGCAGCAGAACTTTCCTATACGCACGGGCGAGACAGCGTTTCTGTTCCTGCAACATTTCATCAAGATTCTCAGAGCCGGTGGGCGCGGCGGCATCGTCATCAAAAATACTTTTCTATCGAATACGGATAACGCTTCGGTCAGTTTACGCAAGCTGCTTTTGGAAAGCTGCAACCTGCACAGCGTCTTGGATTGCCCCGGCGGCACATTTTTAGGGGCGGGTGTGAAGACCGTGGTGCTATTTTTTGAGAAAGGCGAGTCAACGCGCAAGGTCTGGTTTTATCAGCTTGATCCGGGACGTAATTTGGGCAAGACCAACCCGCTGAACGATGCGGATTTGCAAGAGTTCGTCGCGCTGCAAAAGACTTTCGCTGATTCGCCCAAATCGTGGAGCGTGGATGCTGTGAGCATTGACTCTGTGACCTTTGATCTTTCGGTGAAGAACCCGAACGGCGGCGAAGAAGTGGCGCACCGCAGCCCTTTGGAGATTATGGATGAAATCGCCGCGCTAGACGCCGAGAGCGCCGAGGTGCTGCAAACCATTCGGGGGTTGTTATGAAAGCAAGATGGGTCGAGAAGAGCCTTGAGCAAATCGGCATCACTCAGACTGGGTCAACACCGAAGACATCCGAGAAATCGAACTTTGGCGACTTCATTCCCTTCATAAAACCCGCAGACTTCAACCAAGACGGCTCTTTGGATTACGACAACGACGGGATTAGCGAAGTGGGACTACAGAAAGCACGCCGTGTTGACGCGGGTTCTGTGTTGATGGTTTGCATTGGTGCAACGATTGGGAAATGCGGCTATTGCGACCGCGATGTGACGACGAACCAGCAAATCAACTCGCTGAAGCCCTTCGACGGCGTTTCATACAAGTTCGTCTATTACCAGATGCTCACTGAAAATTTTCAGCGGCGTGTAATACTGAGTTCAGGGCAAGCCACATTGCCAATCATCAACAAGTCGAAGTGGAGTGCCTTGACGGTGACAATTCCACCGCTCCCCGAACAGCAGCGCATCGTCGGCATCCTTGACGAAGCGTTTGACGGCATCGCCAACGCCAAAGCCAACGCCGAAAAGAACCGCCAGAACGCCCGTGCGCTGTTTGAAAGCCACCTGCAAGCCGTCTTCACTCAACGCGGCGAGGGGTGGGTGGAGAAGAGCTTTTCCGAGGTCTGCGAGATCTCATCTGTTCTCGTTGATCCTCGTTACGACGAGTATGTGGATTTGCTGCACGTGGGAGGAGCAAACATCGAATCAAAGACCGGGCAGTTGATCGAACTAAAGACCGCGAGAGAAGAAGGATTAATTTCCGGTAAGTTCGCTTTTGATGAAACGGCTGTACTCTATAGCAAAATTCGTCCTTACCTAATGAAGGTCGCCCGACCAGATTTTCAAGGTTTGTGCAGTGCCGACATTTATCCTTTGTCGGTCAAGGCGGGGCAACTTGACCGTGATTACCTTTTCCATCTGCTTCTTTCGCCAGAGTTCACCAATTATGCAAATGCTGGCTCGGCGCGAGCAGGTATGCCCAAGGTAAACCGTGACCACCTATTTGCGTTCCGCGTTTATCTTCCACCGGTTGCAAAGCAGAAGCACTTCGCCGCCAAGCTTGATGCCTTACACGAAGAAACCCAACGCCTCGAATCCATCTACCGGCAAAAGCTCGCGGCGCTGGATGAGTTGAAAAAGGCGCTGCTGCATCAAGCCTTCAACGGAGAACTCTAAACTCGACTTTGTACATTTTTCAGAGGCGAACCGAGCTTGCCAATCCCCCCGATGGCAGTCGGGGATGGTTAAAATCCAACCTACGAAACGCCGTGCAACCTCAACCAATCCCCCCGACGGCAGTCGGGGGATAGTTAAAGTTCAGCCTACGAAACGCTGCCAACGAGAAACGAATCCCCCCGATGGAAATCGGGGGATGGTTAAAGTCCAACCTTGCCCGATGCTCAGGGCTGGACTTTAACCATCCCCCAACTGCCGTTGGGGGGATTGCAAAAAAAACTTTGCTTGCTTGGTGTGTAGGTTGGACTTTAACCATCCCCCAACTGCCGTTGGGGGGATTCAGGTGAATTGCCTAACTGCCTCGGCTCTCCGTTGCTAGATTTTTCAGCGGCGCAGCAGCCTGATTTCATTGGCTTTTTCAACCCCTAGAATTATTGAACCTCAACTTGTTGAGGTGAGGTTCAATCATTCCAAGCGCGAACCGCAACGTCAGTGCTTGATTGGTGTTGCTCAATTTGAAATTGTACAAAGTCGAACTAAAATGATGTGGAAAGCATGGCGAGACAATACCAGCGTGGTGGGTCTCGACATAGCAATCATTAGCCCGCGAAGGCGGGCGGCAGCATAAAGCCCAAGGCGTTAGCCTTGGGTTGCCAAAGCGCAAGCGTTCTAGCCCGCGAAGGCGGGCGATAGCCCATAGTCTGTCGCCCGTTTCACGGGCTGGCAATCACATCCTGCATAATTCCCAGGGTTGCGGCTGCGCCTACACCCTGGGCTATATGCTGGTCACCCGCTTTGCGGGTTCAATGCGGAAATATTTTGCTTGAATCCAAACCAATTCAATGCGGAAATACTTTTGCTTGAATCCAAACCAATTCAATGCGGAAATACTTTTGCTTGAATCCAAACCAATTCAATGCGGAAATATTTTGCTTGAATTCAAACCGATTCAACACGAGAATGCTTTTGCTTGAATTCACATTGGAGCAAGCTATGAACGAAGCCGAAACCAGAGCCGAGCATATTGACCCTGCCTTGAAAACCGCAGGTTGGGGCGTCGTCGTCGGCAGTCGCATTCGCCGCGAATATCCCATCACCTTGGGTCGGCTAGAAGGTCACGGGCAGCGCGGGGCGCGTGATATTGCCGATTACGTGCTGGAATATCGCAATCATAAACTGGCAATCATCGAAGCCAAAGCGTGGGACAAGCCACTCACGGAAGGCGTCGCTCAAGCGAAGAGTTACGCGGACAAGCTTGCCATACGATTTACCTACGCGACCAATGGGCAAGGCATCTACGCCATTGATATGCAAGAGGGCAGCGAAGGCGAGGTGGAACGCTACCCCACGCCGGATGAGCTTTGGCATTTAACCTTTGTCGCGCCGAACTTCTGGCGCGACCGTTTCGCGGCAGTGCCATTCGAGGACAAAGGCGGCACCTTTGGCTCGCGCTTTTATCAAGACATCGCCATCGAGCGCGTGCTGGAAGCCATAGCCAGTGGCGCGCCGCGCATTCTGCTGACCCTTGCCACAGGCACAGGCAAAACTTTCATAGCTTTTCAACTGGCATGGAAACTTTTTCACAGTCGCTGGAATTTGAGCCGCGAACCGTCGCGCCGTCCGCGCATTCTCTTCCTTGCCGACCGCAACATTCTTGCCAACCAAGCCTATAACGCCTTCTCCGCTTTTCCCGAAGATGCGTTGGTGCGTATTGAACCGGGCGACATTCGCAAGAAAGGCAAAGTGCCTAAGAACGGCAGCCTCTTCTTCACCATCTTCCAGACCTTTATGAGTGGGCAGCCCAAGGACGGCAAGCCCTCGCCCTATTTCGGCGAGTACCCGCCGGACTTCTTCGACTTCATCATCATTGACGAATGCCATCGCGGCGGAGCCAACGATGAAAGCAACTGGCGCGGCATCCTAGACTACTTCGCCCCGGCGGTGCAGCTCGGCTTAACGGCTACGCCCAAGCGCAAGGACAACGTGGACACCTACGCTTACTTCGGCGAGCCTGTCTATGTCTATTCGCTGAAAGAGGGCATCAACGATGGCTTCTTGACGCCGTTTAAGGTGAAGCAAATTTCTACCACGCTTGATGAGTATGTTTACACGCCCGACGACAAATTGATTGAAGGCGAAGTGGAGGCTGGGAAACGCTACACGGAGAGCGATTTCAATCGCATCATCGAGATCAAGGAACGCGAAGCCCACCGCGTCAAGTTGTTCATGGAGATGATTAACCAGCAGGAAAAAACTCTGGTCTTTTGCGCCACGCAAAACCACGCGCTTGCCGTGCGCGACCTTATCAACCAGATGAAGACTATCAAGAACCCCAACTATTGCCATCGAGTGACGGCAAACGATGGCGCGTTGGGTGAAGAGCATCTGCGCGACTTTCAAGATAACGAGAAGACCATCCCTACGATCTTGACCACCTCGCAAAAACTCTCGACAGGGGTGGATGCGCGTAATATCCGCAACATTGTGCTGATGCGCCCCATCAATTCCATGATTGAGTTCAAGCAGATCATAGGGCGCGGCACACGGCTTTACGACGGCAAGGCATACTTCACGATTTATGATTTCGTGAAAGCGCATCATCATTTCAGCGACCCTGAGTGGGATGGAGAACCGGAGGACAACACCACAGAGGGCGAAGGGGAAAGCGGCATTGAGGCAGGCGATGGCGAAAGCGAGACAGAGGGTGGCGAGGGCAATGAGTCTAGGCATCGTCCAGCAAAAATCAAAGTGAAACTCGCCGACGGCAAGACGCGCACCATTCAGCACATGATGATGACAAGCTTTTGGCATCCAGACGGCACGCCTATGTCGGCGCAGCAATTTTTGGAAATGCTCTTTGGCAAATTGCCTGAGTTCTTCAAGAACGAGGAGGAGTTGCGCGCCCTTTGGAGCGCCCCAGGCACTCGCGTCCGGCTCTTGGAAGGCTTGGCTGAAAAAGGCTTCGACAAAGCACAGATGGCAGAGATGCAGAAGGTCATTGGTGCTGAACAGAGCGACCTCTTCGATGTGCTGGCGCACGTTGCTTACGCCCTGCCGCCACTAAGCCGCGAAGAACGAGCGGCGAAAGCCGAGGTTGAGATCAGCGCACGCTTCAACAGCAAGCAGCAAGCCTTTCTGGCTTTCGTACTTTCGCATTACGTGAGCGTCGGCGTCGAAGAACTCGCTCAAGAGAAGTTGACGCCGCTGCTGCGTCTCAAATATCACAACTCCATCTCCGACGCGGTGGCTGATTTGGGCAAGCCGGAAGATATAGGCAAGGTCTTCACGGACTTTCAAAAGTACCTCTATCAACAACCAAGCGCGGCACAGCAGTGAACCGGCTGGCAGGTGATAAGCAGAGCCGTTAGGGTGCAAGTAAAAATGCGAATCAAGAGTTGAAAATTGTCCGTGTTGAAATCAAGGGATTTATAAACTCAGCTTTTGGAGTTTTGCCCACTTGTAGTTTGTCAATCGTTGATTCTTTATTGCTGATTTCAACTCTTGATTCGCATTAAAAGTGAGATTCGGTTTCGGCTATCGGTTTGCCAAGCAGTTTTTATCAGTGCGAGTTCGCCGCCGCCTGCAAGGGCGCAATTCAATAGCCCAGTCCAACCGGCTGGGTATGCACGAGCCAGCCATTCCCAAGCCCTGCAAGGGCGTAATCGTTGACGGCGTAAAGTATTGCGCCCTTGCAGGGCTAGTCGTTGGGACTGGCGCTTGCCTAGCGCGATGCCCTATAGCGAATTTCATTTGTCCGCGACCACGACACCTGGGTTGAGAGGCGGTCTGTGACCGCCTCTCAACCCATCGCACGCCTCGGCAAGCCGCTATAGGCTATAGAATGTTGCCCTTTCAGATAGGGGAAAAGGCAGCTGCTTTTTGCTGGCGTCTCACTTTTCATTGCCCCCATTCAGGATTTTTTTTCTGACCTAGTTGACAGTTTCCGGGGAGCAACGCTATATTATTCGTTCGTCAGCGGGAGTAACTCAGCGGTAGAGTGCGACCTTGCCAAGGTCGAAGTCGCGGGTTCAAATCCCGTCTCCCGCTCCACAAGATTTAAGCGAAGGTTGGCTCACGTTGCACGACGATAAGCCTCCTTCGCTTTTCAATTGATAATTCAAAATTTGCAAGCAGCATATCCGGCTCCGCACCTGTGAAGCCGAATTCGGCGGCGTAGCCAAGTGGTAAGGCAGAGGTCTGCAAAACCTTTATTCATCGGTTCGATTCCGATCGCCGCCTCCATTATTTCCAACACTTACAGGCAATTCCTCAAAATCAAATTTACCCTCTGTGTGCCTCTTGTGTGCCAGCCTCTTTTTGTGTGCCTGCTTCACTGTAAAGCATCTTTTCCAGTTTGACTGTAGCCTGTTGCTGCATAGTGGGCAAAACGTGGCTATAAGTGTCCAGAGTAAGCACTATGGTTGAATGTCCTAGCCTTTCACTAACTACCTTTGGATTTTCATCTGCCATCAAAAGTAAAGTAGCGCAGGAATGGCGAAGGTCATAAAGGCGAATCTGTGGTAGTTCTGCCTTTTCCAGAATAGGGCGAAAATAGCGATAAGTCAGATTAGGAATGATTAAAGGCGTTCCTGTCTCACTACAAAAGATTAAATCATTGGCTTGCCAGACAGGGGCAATTTTCATTCTGGCTTCAAACTGATTGCGTTTATGCTTTCCAAGCTTTTGCAACAACTGAGCGGGAAGGGGAACCTTCCGCCTACTTCGACTGGTCTTGGTGTCTCGAAAACTCCAATTCTTTTTATGACGCACTAAGGCGCGTTGTACTGTCACTGTCCCGCGCTCAAAATCTACATCAGACCACTTCAAAGCCAGATATTCTTCTGGACGCATTCCTGTAATCAAGGCAAACTCAAACATCAAACCGTATGGCATTTCGTTGGCTGTTTTTAGAAAGCGCATAGCTTCATTTGGCGAGAGAACGCGCCGTTCCTTGTGTGGTACTTTTGGGAGTTCAACATACTCTGATGGATTCCGTGAAAGCATCCCCCACTTAACAGCCTGTTTCAAAGCATTGTGGAGGGCAGATTGAGTATGCCTGATTATTCTCGCGCTCAATCCTCTCATCTGCATATCTCCATAAACCCGCTGGATGTCGAGAGCCTTCAAACTGTCCAAACGCTTAATGCCAAGCGGTTCAAGAATGTAGCGGCGTAGCAAAGCCTCATAACCATCTGCTGTGCGAGGTGAAACACGCGGACGGGCGGCGACTTTCAGCCATTTGTCAACATATTCACTCAAGGACATTGCCGAAGGCTCAACAAAGACGCCTAAATCAATTTCTCTCAGGACACCATTCAGGTAACGCTGTGCGTCCTTTTTATTTCCGTGAACTGTATGGTTGTGGTATTTGCGCTTGCCTGTTTGAGAATCCCGATTCAAAAAGACTCTCACTAACCAAGTCACTTCACCTTTTGCGCTTTCTCTTCTAATCAACTGACCTGCCATTTGCTTTTTCCTATTCTGAAAGTAGTATTAACATAGTTATATTACCAAAACTACTACTAACTTTCAATTCAGACTATAACTATCTTAATAGTGTTAAGTTGATATTACAAAAGGAGTTATGTTACTCTTGGCAGGCTATGGGACAAATTACACTCAAAATCAGAGACGTGGCGGAATCAAAAGGCTATAGCAATCCCTTTGCCCTATCTCAAGCCAGCGGCATTAACTATGCGATTTGTTATAAGCTCTGGCATAGCGAAAGACGGCGCATTGATTTAGGAACGCTTGAAAAGCTATGCGATACATTGAAGGTTAATCCGGGCAGATTCTTCGAGTATGAGCGAGATTGAATAGAGCGTCACTTTGAAGTGACATCGTAACAATACAAGAACAGCCTTGATAAGGAGAGGAAATGAATCACAAATGGACAGAATGCGATGACTTGGTAGCACTCTATCTCTATAAACACGGCGCATCACAGATAGGTCATTCCCTTGACAGTATCGCTAGAAGGCTTGGAATAGGAGAGGACAGTATGAAAATGCGACTCCGCAATTTCCAGAGCATTGACGGCGGCGGCGGTCTATCCAATGTCGCTGCTCAGTCACGTTCAATCTTCGCAAAGTTTGGCGGACTCTCAGAGCCAGACCTTCGCGCCAGAGTCCTCGTCTGTCTCAAATAATCCTATTTTCAAGGCAATTGAACTATGGAAAAAAAATCTTAGTTGAAGAAATTGAAAAGACTAGTGGTGGCTGGCTGAATTAATCATGCAGCAAGTAAGATGTTATCATTGAAGCCTGAGATCAAGTAATGAGGAATGATGAATCAATGCCTAATCCTTTGCCACCCCAGGTCAAGTTGAGTGTCAGGCAACGAGCCATTTTGCAATCGAT
>JACQDB010000063.1 GCA_016201275.1 Acidobacteriota bacterium | reverse complement strand
TAATTCTTGCCTTCACTTGACCTTTGTTCAAAAGTTCCGTCAAATATCTTTCGTCTGCTTCACTTAGCTTTAGATGTTGTTTTTTCATACATCTATAGAAATGACTAAAACACTTGAAAATTTAGGTTCCGGTGTATTAAGCAGAAAACTTCTTGGCGACTTGGCGCGAAAAGTAGATCAGCAGAGGTCGCGCCAAATCGCCAAGTGAAAGGCTGCCAGGTTTCAGTATAAAATTTGAATCACCAGCGAAAGCATAACGAATGAACCCGCTTCTTCAGTTTTACCTTTGATTTCGCGTCGCTTTTTGTGGACGATTTCCGCATGGATGAAATAGTATCTCCGCCATGAACAAGGCATTGCTTCGCCGATTTTTCTTTTTCCTTGTTTCGCTTCAATTCCTCTTCGCCATTTCAGTCGGGACTGAAAGACCGAGGCTTGATTTGCCCATGCCTGAAAGCCGATTTGAGCATCTTCGATGCCGAGCGCGTGTTCGACCTGGTGACTTTCAAAGAGCCGCAAGTATTAACGGCAGGCATCGAAACGGTATATGTGAACGGCGCGAAGGTGTGGGACGGCGCGAAGGTGACGGGTGAACTGCCAGGCAAGGTGTTGCGAAAAAACGGCAGCGCCAAGTAAGTGTCGCGCTGCCGCCTGATGAATCATTTGCCGTGCAACGAAGCGTCAACTTTGTGCGCGGCGTGCGTGTTGGCGTATATAGGCGATGATGTCTTCCATGCGGGTGCCTGGGGTGAAGATTTCCGAAACGCCGAGTTCTTTCAAACGCGGTATGTCTTCATCGGGAATGATGCCGCCGCCGAAAATAATCACATCATCAAGTCCGGCTTGGCGTGCCAGTTCAACGACGCGAGGGAATAATGTCATGTGCGCGCCGGATAAAATGGATAAGCCTATGGCGTCAACATCTTCTTGCAAAGAAGCGCTGACCACCTGTTCGGGGGTTTGGCGAAGACCTGTGTAAATGACTTCCATACCGGCATCGCGCAGCGCACGGGCGATCACCTTTACGCCTCGGTCGTGGCCGTCGAGTCCGGGCTTTGCCAGTAAAACTCTGATTCGTTCATCTGCCATAATGTAAAACGCCTGTTATCCTGATTCAATTCCGAAGCCTGATTCTAGCAGTTTGAATTTCACTTGGTAAACCTGTCGTGAAAACTGCCAGGCGTTCAACATCAATATGAGGGCAAGCAGATGGATAATGAGACGATTGGTTGGCTGTATAGTTCAAGATGAAAACCGGCTTGGGTTGAAGTGATGGGATAATAGCAATGTGCAGCGAAAGACGCCTAGCGAAAAGCTCTCGCTGCACAAGGATTTTCTTAAAAGGCTGGCTCCTGATATTCGCCGTACACCGGGCGCAAGGCATCGCACATTTCGCCGAGGGTCGCATAAGCGCGCACGCAATCCAATAACAAGTACATGGTGTTGTGGCCTTGGCGTGCGCCATCGGTGAGCGCTTTCAAAGTTTCTGCGACGCGCTTGCCATCGCGTTCGGCGCGCAGTTTCGCCAAGCGTTCGGCCTGCAACTTTGCTGTGGATTCGTCTATTTGCAGAAGCGGAATCTGCACCGGCTCGTCTTTCATTACATAATCATTCAAGCCGACGATGATTTTATCTTTCGAGTCAACGGCGAGTTGATAGTGATAAGCCGAATCCTGTATCTCGCGTTGCGGGAAACCGGCGTCTATGGCTTCAATCATGCCGCCGAAATCATCTATTTTGCGGAAGTAATCAAACGCTCCTTCTTCCATTTCGCGGGTCAGTTTTTCGATGAAGTAGGAACCGCCCAAGGGGTCAACGACATTGGCCGCGCCCGATTCGTGCGCGATGATCTGTTGGGTGCGAAGCGCTATCAACGCTGCTTCATCCGAAGGCAAGGCGAGCGCTTCATCATAAGCATCGGTGTGCAGCGATTGGGTGCCGCCCAACACTCCGGCCAGGGCTTGAATGGCAACCCGCACGATGTTGTTCAAAGGCTGCTGCGCGGTCAAAGATACGCCTGCGGTTTGCGTATGAAACCGGAGCGCCCACGAACGCGGACTCTTAGCGCCGAAGCGTTCGGTCATCACCTTGTGCCAGATGCGACGGGCGGCGCGATACTTGGCAATCTCTTCAAAAAAATCGTTGTGCGAATTGAAGAAGAACGAAAGTCTGGGCGCGAAGTCGTCCACGTCCAGGCCGTGATTGACGCAGTATTGCACGTACTCTATGCCGTCGCGCAGGGTGAAGGCCAATTCCTGCAAGGCGGTCGAACCGGCTTCGCGTATGTGATAACCGGAGATCGAAATGGGGTTGAATTTCGGCGCTTCTTTGGTGCAGAACTCGACCGTGTCCACGATCAGTCTCATGGCTTGACGCGGCGGATAAATCCACTCTTTCTGGGCAATGTATTCTTTCAAAATATCGTTTTGCAAAGTGCCGCCAACCCGTTGCCAGTCCGCCCCCTGTTTTTCGGCGACGACTAAAAACATCGCCAGGATCATCGAAGCAGGCGCGTTGATGGTCATGGAAGTTGTGACCTGTTCGAGCGGTATGCCGTCGAATAAAACTTCCATATCGGCGAGCGAAGAAATCGCTACACCGCATTTGCCGACCTCGCCTTCGCTGAACGGATGGTCGGAATCGTAGCCCATCAAGGTGGGCAGATCGAAGGCGGTGGAAAGCCCTGTCTGACCGTGTTCGAGCAGATATTTGAAACGCTGATTGGTGTCAAAGGCCGAGCCGAAACCGGCGAATTGGCGCATCGTCCAGAGCTTGCCGCGATAGCCTGTGGCGTGTATGCCGCGTGTGTAAGGCGGCTGGCCGGGAAAGCCCAAGTCCGTTTCATAATCGAAATCGGGCAGGCTGTTGGGTGTATAAAGGCGCTCGACCGGCGCGAGCGAAGTGGTGGTAAAGACCTGGCGGCTTTCGGGCGTTTTTTTCAATACCGGCTTGAGCGTGCGCTCTTCCCATTCCATTTCGGCTTCCTGTAAACGATTCGTCACATCTGTTGCGCTCATACTTTTCCTCAATTCGTAAGGGAACATTCGGGGTTCAAAACTAATTGCCGATGATTCGATAAACCGCCTCGAAATCACAGATTCATGAGGATCAAATCATCCGCTAAATTAAAGCTGATGATAGAGGAGCGTTGCAAAGAGTGTCAACGCGAGGCACTTGATGAGTAGCCAGACGTGGCGCTTGGTTTAGTCGCCGCACCTGGTTACTCAACGCTTGATGAATGTGAAAGGAGATCGCGTACCGTCTTCACTTCCGCGTGTTGAGGATTACAAATCGCGGTTGGGCGTGGTTTGATCGAGCGCCGCCCGTTCGATTTGTTTATCGGGAAGCGCGCCGTGCGGGTAGGCGATACGAGCGACGCGCAGCCCGACTTCATGCTCTCTCGCTTCATCTTCTCTGACGTGCGCTTTGGATTGTTCGTCGTCATACGGGCCGCCTTCCTGTAACGCCCAGTGCAGGTCATCTTTGGAATGATAAATATACCAGTCTTCAATTAAACTCATCGGTTGTCCTCCGTTAAAACGTATAAACTCGGCTGCCGATATACTTGCCTGCAACCGGCAGCCGATGGTTTCAAAATCGCTTTGGCTATCAAGAAGCCGTTTGACCGGCGTGACGTTTGCGGGTTGCCGCAGCCTTTTTGCCTGCCGCTACGCGAGTCTCGTGGCTTTGTGCTGCCGCGCCTTTTCTGCCACCTTTCCTGGCCGGTTCTTTGTTCTCAGCGTGACCTCTGCCGGAACCCGATTGTTTACCGCCGCCCGACATCTTGTTTACTGTCGCCCAGGCTCTTTTTTCAGCTTCATCCTCCGGCACGCCGCGTTTTTCATAGCCTTCTTCGATATGCTCGGCCTGACGTTCCTGTTTTTCCGTGTATTTCGATTTATCGCCTCTTGGCATACGTGACACCTCCTTGTTACCTGTCAAAAAATCAGTGTGTGGTCTTCGCACAAGGGCTGTATTTTCTGCATACAACCCTTGGCGTCACCAAAGTAAAGTGCAAGTTTTATGCCTTGCGAAAGAGACACGACTAGCGGATTACGATGAAATTATCGCAACAATAGGGCTGAAGGGAGTAGGAGAAAAGCAAAGCACGAAATCAGGCGTAAATTCGATAATCTATCTCTTGAAAAATGGTGTCGCGGCTTTCGACTTCCGCCAGCCACGCTTCATCTATCTCGTGACGTTGAATCATCTCGTACAATTTATTAAAGCGATGTATGTGATCGCGAAAGCGTTTGATGGCGTACTGCACCGAAGTCGCCGTGGTGATGATAAACGCCCAGTCGGAAGATTCGGCTAATAACAATTCTCTGGCCGCCTGATTCAAAGCGCGTTGCCGTGTGCCTTCGGCTTGCGGGTTGGCTTTGGCGAGTTCCACCATGCGGTCTTCGGCGACGTGCTGGTGCATATACATCCATTCGGTTTCGGGATTGATCCAGACGCGATAATACCCTTCCGCGCCCCATGACGAAGCGCTGATTTCCTGCGGTTGGTTTTCCGGGTACTCGTTCAAATAATCCATAGGCGTCGCCAATTTTATATCGCTCTGGTCGTAATGAATTTTGCGAATCAGATAATTCAAAAACTGTGGCCCTTCAAACCACCAATGCCCGAACAATTCGGCATCGTAAGGCGACACGACCAACGGCTTGCGTCCCATCCACGAACGCAGACTACGCACCTGTGCCTGGCGGTGAAACATGAAATGACCAGCGTGTTGCGCCGCTTTACTGGTCGCCCAAGACGGCACATAAGGTTGCTTCAATCCCAACTCCACCTTGCCGGTGACGCGGTGATACTTGATGCCCAGATTGCGCCGCACGCCATCGCTGTGCAGGTACGGCTTGATGTATTCGTAGTCGCCATCGAAGCCCAAATCTCGATAAAACTCCCGATAATCGGGGTCGCCGGGATAACCGATGTCGGCGCTCCACACCTGTTCGCTGGTCTCTACGTCGCGGGCAAATGCGGCAACGCCAGCAGGGGTGATGGTCGGCGCGTAAATGCCGCGTCGCGGTTGCGGCGAACCGAACAGAAGGGCGTGCGCGTCCACAAAGAAGAAGCATATGCCGGCTTCGTCGAGCAATTGATCTATGCCTGCAACATAGGCGCATTCGGGAAGCCATATGCCTTGCGGGGCGCGTCCGAAATGTTTTTCATAATTGCGCTTGCCCACTTGAATTTGAGCGCGGCGCGCTTCCGGGCGCGTCATCAACGGCAGAAAGCCATGCGTTGCGCCACAGGTGATGATGTCAATCGCCCCTGCGTCTTGCAGAGCGCGAAAGCCGTTCAGGAGATTGCGCTGATACTTATTCTCGAACAGATCGCGTGAGGCGGTAAAATGATTGCGGTACATCTGCGCCGTTTCAAACATCGCCGGATGATTGCGCGTGCGCGTGACTTCCTGTTCGCACAGTTCTACGAGTTTGTTGACGTGGCGCAAGTAGCGCTCCTGTAGATGCGGGTCGGCCAGCATTTCGCAAAGCGGCGGCGTCAGTCCTATAGTGACACGCAGCGGAATATTTTCGGCGACGATATTTTCGAAGACCTGAAGCAGCGGCAAATAGGTTTCGCTGATGGCTTCAAAGAGCCATTCTTCTTCGAGAAATTCAGGATATTCAGGATGGCGCACAAACGGCAGATGCGCGTGCAAAACGATGGCGAGCAGTCCTTGTTCCATAAATTATTCCGGCTAACTTCAAATTAGCGACGGCAAATACATTATCAGTTTTGTTGGGAAAGTTCCTCCACTTTTTTCTTCAACGTCGAATACAAATAATCATGCTCGGCCTTGACGCCCATATGTTCAAAGCGTCTCCAATACCACGCCGGATAAAGTTTCGATGAAATCGTGGTTCTGCGTATGACCAAAGTAGAATCTCCTTGAGGAATAAAGTCGTAGCTTGCATCAACAAAATTCAACCAGTGAATTCCCGGTAAGGTGCACGAAGTGATTTCAAGCTTCATTGACTGCGGCGGATTCCACGCGGTCACCCGCTCTGCAATATATCCTTCTTCAAAATAGCAGGTTCGCAAAGCCCCGACAGTTTCCTGCTCCAACGTACATCTTGTGGGGGTAGGTAGGCCAAGGTAATGAAGAAACGTCTGGTTGCCGTCAAGGTGATCAATTTCTTTAATCAAGTTCCAAGCCTGTTCCGGCGGCACCGCGAGTTGCCATTCGCTGGTGATCACTTCTTGGCGAAGCTCTTGTCTAAAAGGCTTTTCAATCTGATTGGCTCCAGAGATCAAAAACGGAATCACCGCCAGAACCAAAAGGTTCACCTGAGTTTGGTTTTTCGCCTTCACCAATATATGTTTTCGCACAACATAGCCTATCGCTGCGCCAATACTTAAACTGAAGGCGAGAATAGGGGACGCCATCACACAACAGAATAAGCCCTCCAGACCAAAGCAAAGGAGAAGCGCCAGACAAAGGATTGCACTAACGATGACGCCACTTCGTAAATAAGGCGGTTTGGTCACCACGGCTATGGAGAATCCTGTAAGGATCGGAATCACAACGAACATAACGATGCCGAACTCACCTACAGCGAGAGTTTTATATTCCAATTGATGGTTCCCTCTCACAAGCAAATAGCCGCCAACCCCGACGATGACCCCGACTAGGACACCGACAAGGATGCCTTTTCCTGTTTCGCTGATTGTGCTTATATTCATACGATTTCCTATCCAAGCGAACTACTTAATACGCGCAGCCAGTTGCCGCCCATGAGCTTTTCCATCTCGGTGGTTTTGAAGCCGCTTTGTTCCAGCGCTGCGTGAATCGTGAACATTCGATTGATATTATTGAGTTCAGGAATGACGACCTGCGTCGGGCGTTTATCAAATCCCAGGACGCCTTGTTTGGCTACTGACTCCCACCAGGCCAGATAATTCTTGAGGCCTTCGGCGTTGTTAAGGCTGCATAGCTCGTCTTTTCCAAATCACCTCAATGAGTTTTGATGGGCGTGCCGCAATTGTCACAGAACTTGGCATCCGGCGCAGTGGTCTGTTTGCAGGTCGGGCAGGTTTTGCCGGTCAACAACAATTGTTTGTGACGCGCGTAATTTCCGGCAAGTATGCCTTGGTAGTCGTCGCTGTTGACCCATTCATCCAACGCCCGGGCGCGCTCGACGGGGAAGGGATGCGAAATGCCCATGCTGCCGACGAAGCGATAGAAGCGGTCGAGCATCTTGTCGTCCATGCCTTCTTTATAGGCGCGCGCCTGATTGAGAAATTGTTCGGGACTCAACTGTTCGGGCAGGCGTCGCGTGCCGCCCGCCAGTTTCATCAACATCGAAACGCAGGGCGCGGCGTCCTGCAAGACCAGCAGCGCGGCTCTGTCGGAACTGAGTTCCGACCGTTGATCCCATACGCCCAAAGCTGCTTCGATGCCCGCGCCGACCAGTTTACCGGCTCCCAAGGTGGCGCTGCCCAGCATTTCAAAAAACGGCTTGATCGCTCGCGCCATGGTTTTATACAGCACATGGCCGCATTTGATGTGACCTAGTTCATGAGCGATGACGCCCAGCACTTCGCTATCAGTCATCAAATCAATCAAGCCGGTCTGCACCACTATGAATGGATGGTCGTGTCCCGAAGTGTAGGCGTTGACGCCGCCGTTGCTGATATAGAGTTCCGGCTCTTCGACATCCAAAACCGCGCAACTCTCGCGCAGCATTTCATACAACAAAGGCATCTGGCGCGGCCCTACGCGCACCGAACCGCCGATGTTCTGCACATACTCTATGCGCTCGATGCCGTATTCGACGAACTTGCGGCACAACCAGTCGAAGCCCTTGACGCGTTTGAGATTTTCCGTAGCGGTGCGGTCTAAAGGGTGTTGAAAAGCTTCCGGCGTGATGCCGGTGAAGCGGACTCGTTCCGAAGTTTTATTGGACATAAACTGCCTCCTTCACTGTGAACTGGCGAAAGCTGCAAATCCATTTCAAACTTTTTTTTGACCAGGTTCAAGGCTCGGTTTTCCGGCGATAAACCGCAGGCACAAGCGCGCACGCTGAACCTCAAGTGCGCGGGTCAAGCAGATGGCGCAGGCTTAAACTGGAGCCGAAATCGGGGCGACGAGATTTTTCATCGGAGCTCGGACGACGCGGCAAACTCGGCAAATGCCATTCGCCTTCCGGCCATTGCGCGTTTTCCGATGCGCCGACGAAAAAGCGCGGCGTCAAACGCAACGGATGTGCATGGTCGCTCATCCATTCGCTGTCGTCTTCGATGGTCTCGCGCAGAATTTCCGGCAAATAGTGCATCAAGCCTGTCGCCGCCAATTCGCCGCTGCTTTCTTCGAGCAGTTTTCGCAGCAACTCGCGTAAGGATTCCGGCAATTCGTCAATCATCTCGGCGGTGAGTTTGCCGCCGCTTCCGGCAAGCAGGATGGCGGCGCGCACTTCGTCGGAAAGCTTATCCATCGTCGAGGCCAGCGCCTCTTCGTGCAATGCGGTTCCCGGCATTGCGGCGACCGTCAGATTCAAAGACTGCTCAGGGCCGAAGCCCGATTTTTCCAGAATCTCGAAAAATTCTTGCGGCTCCAATCTGTACTCCGCTTCATCGGCAGTGACCGGCGAAATCGTGCCTCTGGGCGTGTGTACAACATTCGAGCTAATCAATGAAATGTAGCCATGCAGCGGCGACTGCACACCGATTTCAAATTGATACAGGCGGTCGGGAAAGACCGTCATCCAATAGCGTCCGCGCCGGCCTACATGAAAAAAAGCTTCCTGACCGCCCTGCATATCGCGCAGTTTCAAAACCGTGGTAAAGGTCTGCGCTTCGGCGGCGGAAAACAGACGAGTCAAGGCTTGTAAACTTTCGTCGCGCACTTCCCAATAGATGAAGACGCGAAAAGGGTCTTGCACCAGAGCGCGCATAATATCGGTGGCGTAGGAAGCGGGAACCGGCAAGCCCAAATCTATGAACGGCTCGGCATCAACGAAAGGGATAGCGGCTTCATTCTTCGGGGTTGAAGCGGCGCTGGACGCTTCTTCAGGGGTTGCGCTTTCCTGCGCGTTCACAAGTTGCGCCGTTTTAAATGGCGAGGATGGTCTCAGGACAAACAATTTCACACTCTCCTTGTTTTCGCTTTCGCGAATCAAATAAGCAGGTAGTTTGGAGGCTGGCAGAGGTTGTGTCAAGCGGCCAAGCCGAAGGCTTTATCGAAAGCTGTGGTTGTAAAGCCGCTGATTTCCACGCATAATAAAAGGCGCGTTTTGCCGTAAAGTAATTTGCCTAAAGCAGGAAACCACAGTACCTGTCAGAAATTCGCGGTGCCGCTTTCGGCTTTGCCAGGCCGAGAGGGAGTGCCAAGTTCTGGCGAGGCGCTACACAATCAGGTCTCAATCGCCTTTGATTTTTATTGCGAGAGGAGAGAAGTTCAATGGAAAAAAATTCACAAACACAAAATACAATTCAAGACACTTTTCTTAATCAGGTCAGGAAGGAACGTAGTCCGGTCACCATTTATTTGATGAGCGGCGTCAAGCTGACCGGCAAGATCAGGAGTTTCGATAAATACTCGCTGATTCTGGAAGCCGGAGCGCAGGAGCAGTTAATTTTCAAGCACGCGATTTCAACCGTTTCCGTCATGCGGGTCGGCGGCGGTGGACGCGATTCGCATCATTCACATTCCGACCGCGACCACACCGAACACGCGCCGCACGTCGAACCGAAAGGCGCAACGGAACGTCCATAAATCACCGTTTGAAAAGGCTGTCGAAACGGCGACAGCCTTCAACTTTCATTCACCCAAATGCGCGGATTTTTTATCACTCTGGAAGGTCTGGACGGTTGCGGCAAAAGCACGCAACTGGAGCGCCTTGCCGCTGCCCTCTCACAACGCGGCTTGGCGGTCTTGGCGACGCGACAACCCGGCGGCACCGAGATCGGCACAAGCATACGCGCTTTGATGATTCAACAACACTCGCGCTTGTCGCCGGTCGCCGAAGTGTTATTGATGATGGCCGACCGCGCCCAGCACGTTAGCGACATCATCAAACCGAATCTGGAAGCCGGTCGCATCGTCATCTCGGACCGCTACATTGATTCGTCGGTAGCCTTTCAAGGCTACGGGCGCGGCTTGGAGATTACCGCCGTTGAAGCGTTGAATGATTTGGCAACCGGTGGACTGCTTCCCGATCTGACGATTCTTTTCGAGTTGAACCGGGAAGCGGCACAGGCGAGATTAGCGACGCGCACCGAGAAGCAATTGACCGACAGCGCGCCGATGACCGGCTTTGACGACGAGCAGCACGATTTTCATCAGCGCGTACAGCAAGGCTATTGGCAACTCGCCGCCCGTCACCCCGACCGCATTCACTGTGTTGATGCCGACGGCAGCGTGAACGAGGTTCACCAAAGAGTAATGGCGTTGGTTTTAGAAAGGCTACAGGAGTTAGGAGTTAGGAGTTAGGAAGCGATTCAAAATATCTACACGCCTTGAAACAGGCTACAGGAGCCGATTTCAAGGCGCTTCAATAAATCCTGAAAGCTAACTCCTAACTCCTAACTCCTGATTGATTATGCTGGATGACGAACTATTAATTGAAACACCTGAGCGCGTCGAGTTGCACTATATCCTCGCCAACATCGGCAATCGCTTTCTGGCGGCGGCCATAGACCATCTGATTCAGGCATTGTTGGTGGTGGTTTTGTTTTTGGGTTTAGGCTTGATAGCGGATTGGCATTTTGGCGCGACCTTCAATACTTGGATAGCGGCGCTTGCGGTGCTAATACTGTTTGCGATTTATTGGGGCTACTTTGTCTTGTTTGAAACTTTCTGGAGCGGCCAGACGCCCGGCAAACGCATCATGAAATTGCGCGTCGTGCGCGAAGACGGACGCCCGATTCGCTTCTTTGAAGCCTTTATCAGGAACTTGCTTCGGATCATAGATATTTTGCCGCCGTTTTCTTATGCCATAGGCGTGACGACCATTATCTTCAGCCCGCGCTCGAAACGCATAGGCGATCTGGTTGCCGGAACCGTGGTGGTAAAAGAGCGCGCTGCGGAAGCGCCTTCGCTTGATGACATCATACGGCTTTCGGAAAGCGAAGCGAAAAAACTTCAGCGCGCCGCGCCCGCGCCCTTCAAGGCCAACACGCGCTTGCTCTCCGACCGCGAATTGCAGGCCGTCGAAACTTTTCTCAATCGTCGTTATGAACTCAACGAGCCGAATCGCTCCATGCTGGCGGCGCGCATCGCCCAAGCGGTCGTCGTCAAGTTAAACTTAACCCATCTGCAACTGCCGCCGGAAATCGTCCTCGAAGAAATCGAACGCCAGCACCGCGTGCAATCGCGCTACCTTGATTGATGACAGATACTCGACAGATTTTCTGCTCACGATTTGGGGCGGATTCATCTTGCAGAGGCCGCAAATTTTTCGCGCCGGAGACGCACAGGATATTAGCCAGTGCTGTAACAGAAGGCGACCTGTAAGACTTGCAAGCGGCGGTCAGCGGTAATCGAAACGACCGATTCTTTCAGGATTTCAAACTGCCCGGTATGCACCGATATGTCGTAGAGAAAGACTGCGGTGACGACTATCCAAACGATCTTCAAACCGAAGGCCACGCCGTACAGCAAGCTCATAGAGGAAAGCGCGACCGGCATCCCAAAGACGAAACTGGCGCAAGCCCTAGCGGTCAACGCGCCGCACATCGCCGCCCAATGCGGTTTGATTTGCACAACGGCGAGCAAGCCTAGAGCGGTTTGTGTTTGAGATTACGGAAACCTCAAAGCCGTTGAGCGGCGGTCGAAGACCTTCGCACGGTCGAAGACCGCTGCTCAACGATAGGGGGGCAGTACACCCATAGAAAAACTGCTCTAGCAAAACCAGTATGGGCAAAGAGGCGACAAGGGTCGAAAGCCACCACGCGCCGAATGGGTCATACACTGGTGTCCAGTTTATTGAAGTGGGTTCTCTTTTGATGACGGTATCAACTGCGGCGCGAAGCTTATAACCAAATGTGGCGGAGTTCAACCAAACTGAATGCCTGATGAAAACACTATAGAAACTTTTTGACGGCGCGTGAAATTTGTCTAGCCTGTGCAAGCAATACAACTTATAATCGCTGCGAAATATGCCCCTGGTTGTTACGGATAGCCTGCACGTACAGCCACAAAAATATTGAGCAGGCGCAAATTAACGCTGCAATATTTTGCAGCCGTTGCCAAGCTCTGTGGCTTACACCAAAAAACATCCCTGCGCGATTTCGCACGCGAGTTGCTGGAGCCAACTATGAATACAAAATGTGTAAACTGTGGATTGATTAATTTCGCCTCGGCCAAACAGTGCAGGCGTTGCAATACCGCTTTTGCCGCGCTAGCGCCTTCTTCCATGCCGCCGCTTCAGGCATCGGGAGCCGCCGCTTCTCAACCGCCGCGTCTGGCCAATCAGCCGACCTCTCAACCGCCGCAATCATCAACCTCTGGTCGGCAATTGCCAGCGTCAGCGCCCCTTCCAAATCCTCAGACGAGGGCGACACCAGTGGCAACTTCAGTGCCGTCGTTCGGCTCTCAAACGGGCATCATCGCGCAGCATCTCAAGCGTTGCAATCGCAATCTCAAAATCATCAACCTCGCCATCATGCTGGCGTTGGTTGGTCTGTTTCTGTTCAACGGAAAATATCTCTACAACTTATTTACCGGCCCTGCGACGCTGGACGATCAGGCCTTGGCGAAGTTGCGAAGTGCGGGCGAAGTGTGGGCAAATTTTGTGAAGGTGCCAGGCAATAATTCTTCCGAGACCGGCCTGGCTTATATGGAAGTCAAAACGCGGCACGGCGTAAAAGTGAGCGAAGAGATGAAGGCGCGTTATGTGGTGATCGGCGTGGATGATAAAACCTTGCTGGTCAAAGCCGCGCCCGATGATAAAGGCATTTATTTCAGCGGCGAGATAGTGGATATGCCGACCTTTGAACAGCAACAGATTCTCCCGGAATTGCTACGGAAAGAGCCGGAAATACGCGGCAACCTGCTTCCCGTGATGCTCGACGCGACGAACTATCGCCGTTCGGGAGTGATTGGTTTAGCCATCGGCGTTCCGCTGTTTATTCTTGGCTTATGGAATTTGCAGAAAGCCTTGGCCAGAAGCCGCGCTCCTCACCAGCATCCGCTGATGCGTTCGTTGGCGCGCTTCGGTACGCCCGACCTCATCGCTGCGAATATTGATGCGGATATTCGCACCAACTTGTATGCAGCGGATTTGAAGACGGTTTTAGTTACGTCGTCCTGGTTATTAGTTCCCCGCGCTTTTACCGTGGATATACTGTCTATCAATGAAATCGTCTGGGTCTATAAAAAGGTGACGAAGCATTCCTACAACTTCATACCGACGGGCAAGACTTACGCGACGATGATCGGCGACAGGCGCGGCAAGATTCTGGAGGTGAGCAGCAATCGCAACGAAAGCAACACCGAAGCACTGGTTGACCGGCTGGCGCATCAAGCTCCCTGGGTCTTGTTCGGTTATGATCAGGAGATCGCCCAAGTTTGGCAGACCAACGCCGGTTCTCTGATTCAGACCGTGGAAGCGCGACGCCGACAATACGAGAGTCAAAGCGTAGGCGCTTGAAGGCGGCGGCATTTTGGGCGGCTAATCTTTGGCGTAGGGCAAAGGGTCTTGGGCGGCGGCGGCGGCGAAACCTTTCAAGCGCAGCAAACAGCTATCGCATTGGCCGCAACTGAGGCCGTCCGGCGCAGGGTCGTAACAACTGTGAGTCAGCGAATAATCCACACCAAGCGCCAGACCAGCTTTAATAATTTCGGCTTTCGTCAAGGCCATCAACGGCGTGTGAATCTTGAGTTTCAGGGTTCCTTCAACGCCTGCTCTGGTCGCTAAATTTGCCATGCGCTCGTAGGCTGCGATGTATTCGGGACGGCAATCGGGATAGCCGGAGTAGTCGAGCGCGTTGACGCCTATGAAAATATCTGCGGCGTTCAAAGTTTCCGCCCACGCCAACGCGAAAGATAAAAACACGGTGTTACGCGCCGGAACATAAGTGATCGGAATGCCCGTATTCATTGCTTCATTCGAGCGCTCTTTGGGCACCGCTAGGTCAGCGGTGAGCGCCGAACCGCCGATGGCGCGCAAATCAATATCCACGATCAAATGCTTTTCAACGCCCATCGCAGCAACGACGCGACGAGCGCTTTCCAGTTCTATCGCATGGCGCTGCCCGTAGCGAAACGACATGGCAAAAACCGCAAAGCCCGCGTCTTTGGCTATCGCCAACACGGTCGTTGAATCCAGTCCACCGCTCAATAACACCACTGCTTTTTTCATCATTCGTTTTTCGTCCTTCGTCTTTCATACGCCTACTGTAGCTGTCTTTATAAAGCAAAAAGGTTTAGCTTCAAAGCCTGTTTGGTTATGATGTCATTTTGCAGAACGGTTATGATGCACTTTGCAAATTCCCTGCTAAGGACGAAGGACGAATGACTACGGACTACTCGCATCGCAATTACGGCTGTCGCATCAGAGAGTTGGTTTATCAGGGCTATCGTTGCGTGACACTGGAAAACGATAAGCTGCGAATTACGGTCGTTGCCGACAAAGGCTCTGACATTATCGAATTTTTATATAAGCCGAAGGATATGGATTTTTTATGGCGCACGCGCCAAGGTTTGCGCCCGCCATATTTGCCCTCTAGCCTACGCCAAGCCGGAACCTTCATGGATGTTTATGAAGGCGGCTGGCAGGAGTTGTTTCCTAATTGCGGCAACCCTTCCGTGCATCAAGGCGCAGAGCTAGGGCAACACGGCGAAGTGGCGTTGCTGCCGTGGGCTTATGCCATCACCCTAGACACGCCAGATGAAATCGCCGTGACCTTTTCGGTGCGCGCCGTTCGCACGCCGTTTTATCTGGTGAAGCGTTTGTCGCTACGTCGCCACGAAGCGATGTTGCGGATTCACGAGTGCGTCACCAACGAAGGCGGCCAGGCGGTTGATTATTTATGGGGACATCATCCGGCGCTCGGCTGGCCGTTTCTGGATGAACATTGTCGCATTGATCTGCCCGCTTGCCGCATACGCACGATGAGCGAATACACCGGCGCGACTTCGCGGCTGCTTGCTGATCAGGAGGCGGCTTGGCCTTTGGCCGTAGGCAAAGACGGCACGCCGGTTGATCTTTCCATCGTGCCGCCGCCCGAAGTGCAATCAGCGGACATGATTTTTCTGGAAGGTTTGCGCGATGGCTGGTTTGCGGTGACCAACACCGTAGAGCGCGTCGGTTTTGCCATGCGCTATCCGGCAGAGGTCTTCAAAGTTTTGTGGTACTGGCAGGTCTTTCGCGGTGGGCAGAATTATCCGTGGTGGAGCGCGACCTATAATCTGGCGCTCGAACCCTGTGTGGCGTTGCCGGTTTTGGAACGTGCGGCTCAAAGCGGCAAAGCGCTAACCTTGCAAGCCGGTGAGAGCCGCGAGATCGAAATGCTTGCCATCGCCTTTGAAGGCTTGGAAGGCGTCGAGCGCGTCAACGAAGATGGTTCGATCCTGTCCACAAGCCTTCGCAACAAGCCCCGTCGTTTGCAGGAGAAAAAAATCCGCAACGCAACCAAATCAAAATCGCAAAAAGCGTAAACCGCTGTTGGCCGATCTCTTGAAGCGGTTTCACAAAACCCAATTGCTGATGTTCTGTGGCGCGGTGAAGGAGGCGTTGCCGCGTCGAGTTTACACGAAGTTCATTCTGCGTTCATTGCCGCTTAACTCCGCTTTGTTACCTTCCCACTTTCAAAATTGAACACGAAAAAATTCTTGAAGTACGCCGTCGGTTATTAATTTTGAATGCTGAATCAATTTCTGCTCATAACGAAATCGTTCACCGAATGCCGCCGCCCCGGAGACGCTTTGGCTCATTTATCAGGAAGTTTCAACCGCGCTTTCTCCATCATCAAGTCTCTGGCGTTCGGCACAACCATAGGAGAAAATCAATGTTAAATCTATCGCTCAAACGAGTCTCTCACTCATCCCGTCTGGCGCTGTTGTTGGCGTTGTTGCTGCAACTCTCTATGCCTCTTGCCGCCCACGCGCAGAACGATCAAGGGCGCGTCGTCGGCAGCGTGCGCGACCCGCGTAACGCCGTCGTTGCCGGGGCCAATATCATCGTAAAAAATGAACGCACTGGCGAAACCCGCAGCAGCACTTCTACAGACAAAGGCCAATACCTAGTCACCGCTTTGAAACCCTCATTTTATACCGTCAGCGTTGCAGCGCCAGGGTTTGCCAAAGCCGAATTCACCAAGGTGCAAATTTCCGTTGGTCAGGAACTGACTCTCGATGTCGAGTTGAAACCTCAATCGCTGAATGAAGTCGTCACCGTCGTCGGCACTCAGGAACCGATTACCGATGCCAGTTCCGCCCGCATCGGGGCCAATGTCAACGAACGCGAAGTCAGCGGCCTGCCGATCAATGGTCGGCAACTGTCGCAACTGTATCTGCAAGCGCCCGGCTCGCTCAACAGCGGCTCTGGTACGTTTGGCGATATACGTTTCAGCGGTCGTGCGCTCCAACAAAACGCTATACGCTTTGATGGGATCGAAGGCACCGCCATCATTGACGCGGCTCCGGGCAACCTGAACGGCGAAATCCCTTCGCCCTTCCGTCTGCAATCGAGCCTGGAAAATGTGCAGGAATTTCGCGTGGATTCCAATAACTACCCGGCTGAATTCGGCACGGGAACCGGCGGTCAAATCAGCGTCGTCACCAAATCGGGCGGCAATCAATTGCACGGCTCGCTCTTTGAATACCTGCGAAACGAAGCACTGGATGCGCGCAACTTTTTTGATCTGACGGGAAAATCCAAATTGCGCTTGAATCAGTTCGGTGGCTCGGTGGGCGGCCCGATTTTCAAAAATAAATTCTTCTTCTTTTTCAACTACGAAGGCTATCGCCTGCGTTCGGGCATCAACTTTGTCGAAGCCGTGCCGAGTACCAACGTCTTTGCCCGTGCGGTTCCGGCCATACGCCCTTTGCTGGACGGTTTTCGCGGCCCCGGCACGGTCATACTGGCGGGCGCTTCGACCAATCCCGATTTTGACATCGCACAATTGAATGCCAGCAACAATGTCAATGAAAATTCCGTTGGCCTGCGCTTCGATTATCGCTTCAACGAAAAGCATTCGGTCTATGCGCGCTTCTTCCGCGATCAGGGCGATAACAACCAGCCGGAAGGCGTCACCGGACGCCGCGCTGTGGTGCGTGCGATTCCGCAAAACGGCGTCGTCGCGCTGCAATCTGCTCTCGGCGCGACGCTGATCAATGAGTTCAAACTTGGTTATAACGGCGCGCTCACCCGGGTCAATGGCGTTGCGCCAGTCATCAACGGCATAGACTTTTCCAACCTCACCGTCAACCTCAGCGGCAGCGTCGCCAACACCGGCATCGCCGGACAAGGCTCCACCTCCGGCATCGCCGTACCCGGCGGCCTGTTGCGCCAAAACAGCGCTACCAACGGACGCGGCGCGCCCTACACGCCGTATTCGATTTCCTTCATAGATAATCTGAATTGGGTCAAAGGCAGTCACAATGTCAAGTTCGGAGTGGAAACGCGCCTGCTGCGCCTTTATACCGACCGGCTGGGCGGCATCACCTATACCTTCTCCAATCTCAATGATTTTCTGGCAAATCGCGCCCAATCCATTCAACTTTTGGGTGATGTGAGCGCCCCGTCGGTCTTCAATAACGGCGCGGTCGGCACTCGCAAAGCCGAACAGGAATACTATATAGGCTATGCTCAGGATGAATGGAAATTGAGGCCGAATCTGACCTTGAGTTACGGCTTGCGCTACGAGTATTACACGCCGCTCAGAGAAGCGCGGGGATTGAACGTGCAGTTTGACATCACCAAAGGCATCCTCCTGCCGCCGAACCGGGATGCCTATCACTCGAAGACGAACAATTTCGGTCCGCGCCTCGCCTTAACCTGGTCGCCCAGCCCCGGCGCTAGCGGTTTCTTTGGCGGCGGCAGAACCGTGCTGCGTGGCGGCTTTGGTATCTACAACGGCCCAGGGCAGACCGAAGACCTGATTCAACCGATTGAAAGTGATCGCATCAGCACCACGCTTTCCGGCGGCGCTTTTCCTGCCGATGTCAATACGTTGATTGCCAACTTCGTCAACAATCCCAATAATCGCCAGTATCAACCGCGTGCCTATGCGCCGGATTACCAAGTGCCTGAGCGCGTCTATCAATACAGCTTTTCCTTGCAGCAAGAGCTGTTCTATAAAATGGTGTTGACCACCGCTTACGTTGGCAGCCAGGGGCGAAATCTGTTTCTGCGTAGTGTCGCCAATCAAATTGTTGCCGTTCGCACCAACCCCAACTCGGCAGGCAATGCCATCGTCATACGCGAGTTTGACATTGTGCAGGGCAACACGATTTTACGGCCTTTCGCAGAGATTGATTATAAAACCAGCGGCGGCCACGACAGCTATAACGCCTTGCAAGTATCGCTGGCGCGCCGCTTCAACAGTGGCCTGACGCTGAATTCGCAATACACCTTATCGAAAAGTTATGGCAACACGGCAGGGGCGAACGAAGCTTTGACTTCCGGTAACTTGGCGCGTTTTGCTAAAGAGGCACCGGTTGGCGGCAGAGTCGCCGATTTCGATTACGACAACGGCTATAACAATTTCGATGTCCGCCACACCTTTAACTTGAGCGCCATTTATGCGCTGCCTATAGGCAAGGGGCGCGCTTTGTTGAGCAACTTGAAAGGCGTGGGGCAGGCGTTGCTGGGCGGCTGGGAACTGGGCGCGATTCTCAACGCCAGAGCCGGACTGCCGCTGGAGATTCGCGTTGTTCGCCCCGATGTGGTTTATGTGGACGCGACCGGCAAGGTGTTCAGCAGTCCAGCAGCGGGGCGCACGGCGATCCTCAACACGCCGGGCGGCGGCGCTTCGCGAAATGTTCGTCGCCCGGATTTGATTCCCGGCGTGAATCCGTATCTTGATAAAGACCGTGCGTTTTTGAACCCTGCGGCCTTTGCCATTCCGCAACCCGGCACCTATGGCAACTTGACGCGCAATGCCTTACGCGGACCGGGCTTCACCCAGTTCGATATGATTTTCAATAAGAAATTTGCGCTTACCGAATCGTCGCATCTGGAATTTCGCGCTGAAGTTTTCAACCTCTTCAATAAAACCAATTTCAGCAACCCGCCAACGACGCTGCCGAATGCTTTGGGAACCGGCACGAATCAGTTGCAGCCCGGCCAAGCCTTCAGCGCTGCTGCAGCAGGCAACTTCGGCGTGCTGAATCGCACGGTCGAACGCACCGTAGGACTAGGCACCAATCGCCAAATTCAATTCGCCTTGCGCTATACGTTCTGAGCATTCCGGCGCAGCAAGCTTGAAGTCTTGGCGCGCCTTGCAAAGTCCGGTACGGGCGACCTTCACAGGGTCGCCCGTGCAAGCAATCGCAAATTGATCTAAAAGAGGTCGGAGAGAATAATTCTCTCCGACCTCTTACGTTTTTATAGCGAAGTTCATTTGCCCACGACCACAACACTTGATTGAGAGGCGGTCTGTGACCGCCATGCGATGGTCGGAGACTGCCTCTCAACCAAGCGCACACCTCTGCAACCCGCTATATGAACAGGCAACCGCTGGCTTGGGGGAAGTTCATGTGTCGGAGGACGCGCCGGAGCAAGCCGCGCTAATCGTAATCAAGCCAGCTTGAGTCCGTTGTTGAAGGGTTGCGCCGCTGCGCCGGATAGGTCTCGTCCTCCGCCACGGTTGGTTCAGAACGGTCGGCTTCCTGTCGGTTCCGCAAACCTATCGGCAGCGGCGCACGTTTCAAGGCCACAGGAACGCGCACCCCGCAACAAACCTTTTCCAGCCGCTCGCGGTCGCGCTTCATCTCTGGGTCTTGAGCAAGCCAGGTGCGGACTGCGCGGAAGATGTGCGCTAGGTATTCGTCCGCAGGCTCAATAATGCGATAGTGTATCCATTTGCCGTCCCGTCTGGCGGCCACCACTCCAGCGTTTCGCAGATACGCCAGATGGCGCGAAATCTTCGGCTGACTCTGCTTCAAAACTTCTACGAAGAAACAGACGCAAACTTCACCATCAGCCATTAAACTCAATAAACGCAGGCGTGTACGGTCAGCCAAGGCGCTGAACAGATTCTCGATTTCAAACCCTTTCGCTTTTCCTGACATAGCAGAAATTAGTTTACCACAACCTTTCATATAAGTCTTGGCGAATATATTTGCAGCGTCGAAAAAAAATACATCCGTAAAAGCGGATATATGAGTTGAGGCCGAAGTTAGAGCCAGAGGAGGACTGAAGTTGGCGCTGACTATCAGGAGATGCGGTGCAACGATTGCGGACCAAAGAGCGTTTCCATCACTTGCGAGAAGGCGCTTTCGGGCAGGAAGGGAATTAACATGAAATTAACTTAAAATTCACATTGGTTTCACCTCGCCTTCCTATACTGCGTATTTGGAGTTAATTCATTGCCAAAGCGCAGGAGGCTTCCATCATGTTTAATGTCATTCGAGTAGCGCGAGAAATTTCGATACTGTTTATCAGCGGATTTCTGGCGCTGTCATTAGTCGGCTGTAACTCTTCAACCAACCCCGGTTCTTCCGAAGTTCGCTTGCAAGGCGCGGGCGCGACGTTTCCGAATCCGCTCTATCAAAAATGGTTCAGCGAATACAATAAGATTACTCCCACTGCCAGATTCGACTATCAGTCTATAGGCTCTGGCGGCGGCATCAAGCAAATTACGGCTCGGACGGTTGATTTCGGTGGCTCTGATGCGCCGATGAAGGATGAAGAATTGAAAGCGGCTCCCGGTGAGATTCTTCATATACCGACGGTCTTGGGTGCTGATGTCATAACCTACAACTTGCCCGGTGTTCAAGCCGACTTGAAATTGGCTCCTGACGCTTTGGCGGCAATTTTTTTAGGAAAAGTTACCAAGTGGAACGACGCTATGATCGCCTCCACCAACGCCGGTGTGAGTTTGCCGGACAAAGAGATTACCGTTGTCCATCGCTCGGATGGTAGCGGCACCACTTATGTATGGACAGATTATCTCTCGAAAGTAAGCTCGGAGTGGAAAGAGAAAGTGGGCGCAGGTACGTCGGTCAACTGGCCTGTTGGCTTGGGCGCGAAAGGCAATGAAGGAGTCACCGGTCAAGTCAAACAGACGCCCTACTCGATAGGTTATGTTGAACTGATTTATGCCGAGCAAAACAAGCTGCCGTATGCCTGGATCAAAAATTCTGCGGGTGAATTTATTCGTCCGTCGCTTGACTCGATTACCGCAGCGGCGGCGGGCGCGGCGATGCAGATGCCGGATGATTTACGCGTCTCAATCACCAATGCGCCAGGCAAGGACGCCTATCCGATTTCTTCGTTCACCTATTTTCTGGTTTACAAAGATCAACAGGATGCCGTAAAGGGCAAGGCACTGGTAGATTTTCTCTGGTGGGCCATTCACGATGGCCAGCAATTGGCGAAGGGTCTGCTCTATGCCCCGTTGCCGCAGGAAGTGGTGGCGAAGGCGGAACAGAAAATCAAATTGATAACCCATCAGGGCAAACCACTGCGCGCAAACTAGAGCGGTTTGCATAGGTGTGTATGGAACGCGCTATCGTTGAGCAGTGGTCTTCGACCGCACGAAGGTCTTCGACCGCCGCTCAACGGGTTTGAGGTTTCCGTAATCTCAAACACAAACCGCTCTAAAGGCGAGGTAGAAAATAAAATCATATATAGCGATTTTCATTTGATATATAGCGAATTTTATTTGCCTACGGCTACAACACCTGGTTGAGAGGCGGTCTCCAACCGCAAATTCTGGCGGTCGGAAACCGCCTCTCAACGGCATGATATTTTTTCTGTATGAAAGCGAGCAGAAGCCTCCCACAAGCGGTGCAGCTTGGTGAAGTGGTAGCGGCTTGACCGCCAGAAAAGCGGCGGCATTGAAAACGCGGATCATGTTGCAAAAATAATCAGGGCAGCGAAAAATGCTTGTTTTTATTGGGTATTTTCTTACCGCATCCTAATTTTTGCAACAGCACCAAAACGCGACATTGAAAACCATGTTGACAGGGACAAATTCCAAGGCTGCTGAATTACAAGGCTCGGACAAACTGCCAGAGTCTGTACCGCCACCAAACCTCAGCGGTACAGCTAGAGGCAAGTGGTCGCGTTTGGGCGACCCGCTCTTTCAAACCACGACGCTGTTTTTCGCTCTCGCCATCGCTGGGCTGGTGGTGCTGATGATGGTAGAGATGGCGCTCAATTCAAGGTTGTCTTTCCAGAAATTCGGTTTCAGTTTTATCTGGCGTTCGATTTGGGATCCGGTCAGCGGTGAGTTTGGGGCGCTGCCGTTCATTTATGGCACCATCATTTCATCGCTTATCGCTTTGCTGATAGCAGTTCCCGTGAGCTTGGGGGTAGCAATTTTTCTGGTTGAAAAAGCGCCGCGTGCATTGTCCCCGCCGATGCTCTTCCTTGTGCAACTGCTGGCTGCTATTCCTTCGGTGGTGTATGGCTTGTGGGGCATCTTCATACTCGCCCCGCTATTGCGCGATCAGGTCTATCCGCGCTTGCAAGCGGCGCTGGGGTTTTTGCCCTTCTTTCAAGGCAATCAAAACGGGCTGGGACTTTTGACTGCCGGGCTGATTCTTTCAATTATGATCGTGCCGATTATTACGGCGGTCACCACGGATGTACTCAAGGCGGTTCCCGGTACGCAGCGTGAAGCGGCCTTGGCGCTAGGCGCGACCAAGTGGGAAGCCACTCGCATCGTTTTGCAAAATGCGCGGTCGGGGATTACCGGAGCCATCATCTTGGGTCTCGGTCGCGCCATTGGCGAGACCATGGCGGTGACCATGCTGATTGGCAATCGGCCTGAAATTTCCGCCTCGCTGTTCGCGCCCTCGTTCACCATCGCTTCCGCCATAGCCAACGAATTTACCGAAGCCACCTCGGACATCTACCTGCAAGCGCTCATCGAGTTGGGGCTGATTCTATTCCTCGTCACCTTTCTCATCAACGCCTTGGCCAGACTGTTGGTGTGGAGCGTAACACGCGGTTCCCGGAGCGCTGCCCATGTATAGTCTGCGCTGGCGCAAATTCATTGACCATAGCATGACGGTGCTGACCGCGTTGTGCGCTCTTTTGGTAATCGGGGCGTTGGTCGTGATTCTGGGCTACATCGTTGCCAATGGTGTGCGTGCGTTGAACTGGAGTTTTTTGGTCAATACGCCCAAGCCGATTGGCGAACCCAATAGCGGCATTGCCAATGCCATCGTTGGCACTGTGATACTGATTTCGCTGGGGGCGCTCATCGGTGTGCCTGTGGGTATTCTGGCTGGCGTGTATCTGGCGGAGTTCGGCACGCATCGCTTCGGCAACCTGCTGCGCTTTCTCATAGACACTTTGACGGGGGTTCCGTCTATCGTCGTAGGGGTTTTCGTGTGGACGATTATGGTGAAGCCTATGGGTCACTTTTCCGCTTTAGCCGGGGGGGTCGCGCTGGCCATTATGATGACGCCCATCGTGGCCCGCACGACCGAAGAGATGATTCGTTTGGTGCCGCAGAATCTGCGCGAAGCCGCTTTGGCTTTGGGCGCGCCCCGATGGCGGGTGACGATAGGCGTCGTGTTACGCACGGCCACCAGTGGCGTGGCCACCGGCGTTATGTTGGCGGTGGCGCGCATTGCCGGAGAGACCGCGCCTTTGCTGTTTACCGCTCTCGGTTTGAATTATCTCAGCACCGATTTACTGCACCCTATGGCATCGCTGACGTTTCAAATCTATTACTACGCGGCGTCGCCTTATGATGAGTGGCACGCTATGGCTTGGGCGGCAACGCTGGTGCTGGTAGGGATGATACTGGCGCTCAACATAGCGGTGAAAATATTTACGCGCAACCGCCACGCGTGAAGCGGTAAGCCACACGTTAAAGATCAGCGGCGGAATCGGCAAGTAACCCCTAGCCCAAGCCACCAACACACCGGAAAGGAGTTGCGCCGCGCCAAAGTTATGATGAATGAACAGGAGTTGCAAAGGAAGGAGCGCAATATGCAAAGTGGCAGCTTGGTTTCACCAAACGCCAGCACCCCGTCTGTTCCAGAGAGAAAATCGGCGGCGGCTGAAATCCGAGGGCAAGACCCTGCTGTGATTGCCAAGATGAGCATAGCGAATCTCAGTTTCTATTATGGCAAAACACGCGCCCTGAAAGATATTTCTCTCACCATACCGAATCATCAAGTCACGGCGTTCATCGGTCCATCGGGGTGCGGCAAATCCACTTTGCTGCGTACCTTGAACCGTATGAATGACATCATCCCCAACGTCCGGCTCGAAGGGCGTGTCGAACTTGACGGGCAAGACATTTATGCGCCCAGAACCGATGTGGTATCGTTGCGGCGGCGTATCGGCATGGTCTTCCAAAAATCGAATCCCTTTCCGCGTTCGATCTTCGACAATGTTGCCTATGGTCTCAAGATTAATAACTTGACGCATTCAAAAGCCGAGTTGGAGAGCCGCGTCGAGGCCAGTTTGCGAGCTGCGGCATTATGGGAAGAGGTGAAGGACCGGCTGAAAGAATCGGCCTACGGCTTGTCAGGCGGCCAGCAACAGCGCTTGTGTATTGCCCGCGCCCTGGCGGTCGCACCGGAAGTCATATTGATGGACGAACCTTGCTCGGCGCTTGATCCAATCGCTACGCAGAAGATTGAGGAGTTGATTGTTGAACTCAAAGAGCAATACGCTATCGTCATCGTCACGCATAATATGCAGCAGGCCGCCAGAATCTCGGACTTGACGGCCTTCTTCTGGCTGGGCGAACTGGTGGAGTTTAACCAGACCGAAAAAATATTCACCAGGCCGGACCAACCGATGACCGAAGATTACGTCACCGGGCGATTCGGTTGAGACCGAAAATCAGTGAGGCAAAGCATATGCAAAAACGATTAATCGAAGAGGACTTACATCGCTTGCGGGATAAGTTGTTGCTGATGGGCGGAGCCGCCGAGAAAGCCATTATGCTTTCCATGCGCGCCCTCCTGGAGCGCGACTCAGAGCTTGCCGAGCGCGTGATACGCGAAGACGACATCGTTGATCAAATTGAGTTGGAAATAGACCAGATGTGCGTGGATATATTGGTACTCAAGCAACCCGCCGCCTCCGATTTGCGCTTTGTGGTGTCTGCGGCGCGGGTGGCACCAAGCGTCGAGCGTATCGCCGATCACACCGTCAACATTGCCAAGCACGCCCTCTCTCTCAACAACGAACCGAGCATCGAGTTCGCCTTTGATCTTCAGAAAATGGCTCATGTCGTGCAGAAGATGCTCATTGATGGACTGGATGCTTTTACGGCGGGCGACCCGGAAAAAGCTCAGGCCACGATTCAAAACGACGATGAAGTGGACGCCTATTATGATCAGTGTTATGCGGAACTCATAGAGATGATGACCCGCGATTCTTCCACCGTAGCGCGTGGCGTCCAATGGCTAGGCGTCATTAAACACCTGGAGCGCATGGCGGATTATGTGACCAATATTTGCGAGCAGATTGTTTACATGGCTCGCGGTCAGGTGATTAAGCACAGCGTTTGGTAGTCAGAGGTTGGCGCAGTCAACCACCATTCGATGGTCGTGGCAACGGCATCAACTTGTCGTCATGAAGCGGCAAGTTAGGGCTTCGGTTCGCGCCTCAACCGAACCCGGATCGGCTGCCGACCAAGCTCTTTATATTTCGTTAGCTCACGAATGGAGATTTGCCTCTCGACGATGGCTACATAGAAAACGAGGCAGACCGTTAATCAAAACAATATCATTTCGGTAGTGGTAAAAATGTAAGGCTGAAGGAGTAACCATTGAACCGCTGTTTCGCTCCGTAGGAACTAAGGATGGTGGATGAAATAAGCTGCAAGACTTGAGTGATTTTTCAATGCCCTGTAGGGGCAACCATACCAGGTTGCAGGTTATTTCATCTAGGACTGCGAAGTTCGTCGCCGGTCGAGTCTTACTTTCTAACCCTGCCACCGCTGCAAAGGAGATCATCATGCAAAACCTCTCGAAAATATTTTTCTGTCTGCTGGTAATCCTCGCCTTTCCTGTGATGAAGGCCGGGGAAGCACTGGCCGTGCAACAACCTGTGACCGCCAGGGCGGATGCAGAGACTACGACAAAGAGCGTTGCCGCGAAACCAACAGCGGACAATGGCAAAGCAGGTGCGCCAACCCAACCCAGTGTCGAAGACCGTCTCAAAGCGATGGAGCAAATCATCGAACACCAGCAGCGCGAGATTCAGGCGTTGCGCGAGTTGGTTGAAAAAGGCGGCTCAAACCCTGTTGCCACGCCTGCGTCTGAGTCGTTGCAGGGCGTGACGGCGAGTCATCCAACTGCGACATCCGGCCAAGGCCAGACGTTACCTGCGGAGACGCAAAAGAAAGTCGAAGAGCTGTATAAAAATTTTGGCGCGATACGCTTCAGTGGCGATTTGCGTTTTCGTCAAGAGACTTTTCGCAATCAGGGCTTTGATGATTTGAAGCCCTCAGCGGATCGCAATCGGATGCGCGTGCGCGTTCGCCTGGCTCTCGATGGCACCATCAATAAACATTATGATTGGGGGCTGCGGCTGGCTTCCGGCATCTTCACCGATCCGATCAGCAGCAATCAGACGCTCACCGATTTTTTTGAACGAAAACCGTTTGCTCTCGAACGGGCTTTTCTACGCTATGATACCAAGACCGAACGCCTGGGCGCGCAACTCATCGCCGGGAAATTCGAGCCAACTTTCCGCCGCACTCAAATGGTGTGGGATGATGATGTCAATGTCGAAGGCGCGTCGGAAGCCGTCTATTTCAAAACCAAAACCCCGTTGCGACAGGTCAAACTGGTAGCTTTCCAGTTACCCTTCAACGAACTGTCGGGCAGTAAAGACGGCGTGCTGTATGGCGGACAGTTGCAATCCGATTGGCAGGTCTCGAATAAAGTTTCGGCCAATGCCAACCTCAGCTACTATGATTGGAACCACGCCGATCAAGTATTGCAGGGGCTGGGCGCTCTGGCGACGCAAGTGAACGGCGGCATCTTTAACGGCGCAGCCTCTTCCGGTAACCAGAACGGCGCGTTTGGCACGACGAACCGCATTCTGCGAAATGGCGCAGGCGCGCCTATCGGTTTTCTGGCGAATTTCCATCTGGTCAATTTTCTGGGGAATCTCACTTGGCAAGCCACCTCACGTTACCCCGTCACCTTTACTTTCGATTATGTACACAATGCCAGCCGCCGCATAGCCGATGAGAAAGACGGTTACTGGGTGGGCGCAATGATTGGCCAGACCAAAGAGAAAGGCGACTGGTTATGGGGCTACACCTATACCCGAATTGAGCAGGATGCGGTGCTCGTACCATTTAACTTTAGCGACATTCTGGCTTCCAACAGTCGCGCCCATATGCCTACAGTGGCGTATCAGCTTGCCAACGGCGTGACCTTGCAGTGGAGCGGCCTGTTTTCGCAGCGCGTCAAGCGGCTGGTTTTACTGTCGCCCTTCAATCGGTTTCAAAATCGTATGCAGTTCGACGTGATTTATAAGTTCTGATTGCGCCGGTTCGCCAGCTACGCGCAAGCGGAATTTCAGCCGCTACTGCCCCGCCTAAGATTGGCACTCAAGCCGGGCTGCGGCTGGTGTGCTATCCACCGCTGTAGCGCAGAGCGCTTGCTCTGGCCTTGCTACGCCAAAGCTTGCACGCACTTCGATGGCGGCTTCTTTCCATCGGCAGGGAAGCCGCCACCCTCTTCGCCACCCACCAATAAACTCAATAAACACAGGCGTATATAGCTAAATCAACGCGCCAAAACCGAGCAATACGGACGCCCTCGGCATAACCAGAAATAGTTTCCTTGAAATTTTATATACGTATTGACAAATATATTCACGGAACGTATGATGCAATACATTCGTTAAAACGAATGTGAAAATAAAAAGTTTACAGAAGGAGAAACCGACAATGGAAAAAGTGACCAGACCGCAGAGTGTGCAGATTTTGAAAGCCCATCTGGCTTTGAATGTCAGGAATGTCGAGAGCAGCATAGCGTTTTACCAAAAGCTATTGGGCATAACGCCCAGCAAGGTTCGCCACGGCTACGCCAAGTTCGACGTGCAGAATCCGCCGCTCAATTTAACGCTCAATGAAGTGGCGTTCGACGAACGCGGCGCGCTGTCGCATTTGGGCCTACAGGTCGCTTCGACCGCCGACGTGCTGGCCCTGCGCGAGCGTTGGGGCGAGGCCGGATTGGCGACCCGCGACGAGATGCAGACCGATTGTTGTTATGCCATTCAAGACAAGACCTGGGTGCAGGACCCGGACGGCAACGAATGGGAAGTCTTCGTCGTTTTGGAAGACAACCTGCCGGAAAAAACCGTCGCGGCAAACGTCGAGACCCTGCTCACAGCGAACGCTGAAGCGCAAGCCTGTTGTGCGCCGTCGTGCTGCGCGCCGGTCGAAACCGTCAAGCTGTCGCGTTAAGCATCAACCCGAAGAGCCGTCGCGCTTATCCCCGCGCTAAACTTTCCCTTGTGGGGATGGCGCGGCGAGGAGGCGGCGTTCTCTTCCCACAACCAAGAAAGGACAACGCATTATGGACGCAGCAGAGAAAATTAAAGCAGCGGTGCGCCAACGCTATGGCGCGATTGCCGAACAGACCGCAGAAGGTTGTTGCGCTACGCCGGTATCGTTTGTCGGCGAAGATTACGCGCAGCTAGACGGCTATATAGCGGATGCCGATTTAGGTTTAGGTTGCGGCATACCGACGGCAACGGCGCGTATGCAGCCCGGCAATACGGTTCTGGATTTGGGTTCGGGCGCTGGTAACGACGCCTTCATCGCCAGCTCGCTAGTCGGCGAGAGCGGTCGCGTCATCGGCGTTGACATGACGGCACCGATGATTGAACGAGCCAGAAACAATGCCGAAAAGCGCGCCATTCACAATGTCGAGTTTCGTCTGGGCGACCTCGAAGCCTTGCCCGTCGCCGATAATTCGATTGATGTGGTCATCAGCAATTGCGTCATCAATCTGGTGCCGAATAAAGCCAAAGTCTATGCGGAAATTTTTCGCGTCCTGAAACCCGGCGGTCACTTCAGCATCTCCGACATTATCGTGGAAGGCGACTTGAACGAACGCTTCAAACAGATGGCCGAAGCGTATGCCGGATGCGTTGCCGGAGCCATGCAGAAAGCGCCGTATTTGCAGATCATCGAGGCCAGCGGCTTTGCCAATATCGCGCTGCCGAAACAACGCCTGATAGATGTTCCCGATGAGACCTTGCAAACGGTATTGAGCGCAGCGGAAGTGCAAGCCTATCGGGCTTCGAGTGGGCGCATCATCAGCGTCACGGTGTACGGCGAAAAGCCTGCCTGAGGGACAAGGCAAAAGTAAGAAAGCGCGATATATTAGCGACGACGAAATAATTTTTGCAACGATATGAACGACACGAAAAGAGTCTTAATTCTCTGCACCGGTAATTCGGCGCGCAGCCAGATGGCGGAAGGTTTGTTGCGCCACGATGGGGGCGACCGCTTTGCTGTTTTCAGCGCCGGTACGCATCCGTCTTTTGTGCGCTCGGAAGCCATCGCCGCGATGCGTGAACTCGGCATAGATATTTCCGCGCAGCGCTCGAAAGCGGTGGATGAATTTCTTGGGCAGGAGTTTGATTATGTGATTACGGTTTGCGACAACGCCAGAGAAACTTGTCCGGTGTTCGCGGCTCAAACGACGCGCCTGCATTGGAGTTTTGCCGACCCTGCGGCAGTTGGCGGCGAGTATGCCGAACGGCTGGCGGCCTTTCGCCAGGTGCGCGACCAGATACGCCAACGCCTGCATGAATTTTTGACGGAATATAGCGAATGGCATTTGCCCACACCCACAACACCTAGTTGAGAGGCGGTCACAGACCGCCTCTCAACCCATCGCACACCTCTGCAAGCCGCTATAAGCATGGTGGATGAAATAAAGTGCAACCCTGTACGGGCGACCACCGCAGGGTCGCCCGTACAGGGCATGGGAAAATCACGCAGGTCTTGCAGCTGATTTCATCCGCCCTCCTAGAGCGGTTTTCATAGGTGTGTACGGAACACCCTATCGTTGAGCAGCAGTCTTCGACCGCGCGAAGGTCTTCGACCGCCGCTCAACGGGTTTGAGGTTTCCGTAATCTCAAACCAAAACCGCTCTAGCGCCGTAGGAGCGACCCCTGATTGCTGCGCCAGCCGAGGTCGCTCCTACGGCGCTAGAGAAATTTCGTAGTCAATATCTACAGACAAGTCGCTCCTATGGAGCTAGAGAAATTCTCGTAGTCAATAATCTATAGACAGGTCGCTCCTACAGCGCTACTCATAGGTTCAATCGTTCCCACTTCCGCCTTACTTTTTTAGCCCCACCTATAGGTGTTCATCTGTGGTGCCATTTTCCCTACGGCTTGCCACCTGTTGCGGTCAGACTTTCGCCAGCCAGAAATTTCAACACATTGGCATTGAACTCGGCGGCTTTTTCCATTTGCGGAACGTGGCCGCATTTGTCGAGGATGAACAGGTGTGAGCCTTTGATGTCTTGGTTGAAGCGTTCGCCCATCGCCAGCGGCGTCAATAAATCTTCGCGCCCCCAAACCAGCAACGTCGGTTGTTTGATTTTGTCCAGCTTGCCATCCAACACATCTTCACCGCGCAGTATGGATTCGATGAATTGCTGCACCGTGTAGCCATCGCCCGCCATCATCTTTTTGGTGAAAATCGCGTCAATCACGGCCTCGTTGGCAAACCTCTGTTGGTCATAAAAGATCAGCGACATCACCTGCTTGACGCCTTGTCGGGTTGATGGATTCAAGACTTGAAAGGTGCGCGGGTCGGTCTCTTTCGGCACGGCGTATCCGGCGGCGTCAACCAATACCAGCTTGTCAACTTTGTCAGGATAGGCGAGCGCGTAAGCGGCGGCGGTGAAGCCGCCCAGCGAATTGCCGACCAGCGAGGCGCGTTCGATTTTCAACTCTTTAAGCAGGCCATTTAAGAAATCCACCAACGTGCCGACGCGATAACTGATAAACGGTTTGTCGGATTTGCCGAAACCAATTTGATCGGGAACGATGACGCGATACTTGGCCGCTAGCGGGACGATGTTGGCAGCCCAACTGGAGCCGTCCGCGCCGAGTCCGTGCAGCAACACCAACACGGGGCCGCTGCCCGCTTCCTGATAATGAATCTTGACGCCGTAAACCGTAGCGGTTTTATCGGCGAGGGCGGTCGCAGTGGTTTGCGCCACCGCCGCACTGGCAAAAGCGCATAGACAGAGCAGGGCGAACGCCATTGGCGCAAGGCGCTGGAGTAGGGAACGATACAGTGAGTTTTTCATTTGGGTTTTTCCTCTCAGCAGTCGTATGGAGTTTGGTAATGGCGCAATCAAGAGAGCCGTTTCGTCCTCCCGCTTGCAGACGAAAGATTTTGCAAGCGAACGCTTCTGCCTGTAGGCAGGACGACGAAACCATTTCTTGGCTCGCTCGGTGGTGCCACTAACGGAGTTTTTCAAGACGCCGTTGAGTGTAAAAACGCCCGGTTTTATTGGCTTTTTTTATACTCAACGGCGTTGCGACGGTAACAAGTTTAGAACCAGACTTCCTGCACGGGGAGATGCGCCTGATCGGCAGGCCATTCGTCGGGTTGATAAAATTTCACGTCTATGTCGAGAAGGGTGAAATAAGGAATGTCGCCGATGTCGAGTTTGGCATCGTGAAAGCGCACCAGCGAACCGCAGGCGACGACCTCGGCTCCGGCATCGTGGATGAAGTTGACCACCCGTGACATGACGCTGCCCGACCGCACCATGTCGTCCACCAGTATGCACTTCAAGCCTTTCACATCGAAGTATTGACGAAATTGAAAACTGCCGTCTGTGGTTTTCTCCGCCCAGAAAATCTGATCGGCATTCAAAGCTTCGCGGATGCCAAAGGCTACTGGAATGCCGCCCGCCGAGGGCGCGACGACAGCGCAATTGGGCAGCGCCGCCAAGACCTCCGGCTCTTTGCGGAACATCCGCGACAACGCGACATTGAAGACGCGGGCGTTGCCGTGATAGCGCATCGCCAGCGGCATTTGAAAATAGTAGCGGGTTTGCGTACCGTTGGCATATTGAAAGCGCCCTTCACGCAGCGCGCCGGTGTCGCGCAGCATCGCCATGACCTGTTCCGGCGAGGGGATCAATTGAACTTTGGGGATTAACATTTTTTCCTGTGGAATAGACATTCGCGCCTCCTTGAAGTGAATTCAGAATGACCGCTGACGCTTGATTTGATGAGTGCAGTGCAGCGACAGAGATTATAGAAAGGCCAAGACGAAAAGGCAAAAGGTACACAAGCAAAAGGCAAAAGGGGGGTGCAAGTAAAAGTGCGAATCGTAATTGCCTCCTAACCCGCCAAGCGGGTGATAGCCAATTATCTATCACCCGCTTGGCGGGCTAACGATACGGCTGGGCGCTCGTCCACACGAATGGGCGCTCGTCCACGGGCTAACGCCCGTGGCTTTATGCTTGCGCCCACGAAGTGGGCTAACCATACGAATGGACGCTCGTCCACGGGCTAACCCCCTTGGCTTTATGCTTGCGCCCACTTCGTGAGCGCTCCAACCGCACCATACGATTAGTACCCTACTTCTCACTTTTCCTTGCACCCGGCAAAAGGTGAAAAGGGGGTCTCTGGTCTTTGGCGTGAAGGCGCTCTAAATGTTGTATGCCACGGCGATGTATAACCCAATATGTTGATGCCCTGCACGGAAAATACGGGAGAGCCTGAAAATGTGGTCGCCGGTTTGAAACCGAGTGAACTGCGGCGCTATGCTGTGCGTAAACTTGCTGTCAGCAGGCAGCATAACTTGAAAGCGGAAGTGAGGGATTTTATGTACTGTCCACAATGCGGTAAAGAGCAAGCCAGCGCCGATGTGCGTTTTTGTTCGCGCTGCGGTTTTCAAATGGGCGTGGTCAACGAGTTGATGCAGAACAACGGCCTGTTGACGCCACCTTTGGCTCCGCCGATGCCGCCGCCATTCGTACCGTCGCGGCGCAAAAAAGGCATAAAAACCGGGGCGATTTTGATGTTCATCAGCGCTGTCTTGACGCCGATCTTTTTCGCCATTGCCATAGGCCCCGCCGATCATCCCGGCCCTTTGATTGTGCCGTTGACCATCTTTCTGGCGGGGCTGTGTCGGTTTTTGTATGCACGCATTTTTGATGACGACCTTGCGCCGTTCGTTCCAGCTCACCCGCACGTCTTCACCCCGCCGCCGTACCGCCAAGCTTTGCCGAACGCCGAGCCGTTTCGCGTAACCAATCCGACGCCGCAACGCATCAACACGGCGGAGATGGTCGAACCGCCCAGCGTCACCGATCACACTACGCAATTATTCGATAAAGAATGAGCGCCGTCATCGTAAGGATGGTGGATGAAATAAGACGCAGTTTTTGAGGTTCAGCGTTACGTCTGTAGGCGTGAGTTGACGCAGACGCTTCACGCCTAAAGGCGTAACTCTGAACTTGCACTTGATTTCATCCACCATCCTAAGCTCGACTGTGTACATTTTTCAGAGGCGAACCGAGCTTGCCAATCCCCCCGATGGCAATCGGGGGAGGGTTAAAATCTAACCTACAAAACACCGTGCAACCTCAACCAATCCCCCCGACTGCCGTCGGGGGATGCTTAAAGCCCTACCTACGAAACGCTGCCTACGATAAACGAATCCCCCCGAGGTAGTCGGGAGATACTTGAAGTCCAACCTTGCCCGAGGCTCAAGGCTGGACTTTAAGTATCCCCCGATTGCCATCGGGGGGATTGAAAAAAACTTTGCTTGCTTGGTGTGTAGGTTGGATTTTAAGCATCCCCCAACGGCAGTTGGGGGGATTCAGATGAATGGCCTCACGGCCTCGGCTCTCCGTTGGGGGATTCAGACGAATGGCCTCACGGCCTCGGCTCGCAGTTGCTAGATTTTTCAGCGGCGAAGCAGCTTGATTTCATCGGCTTTTTCACCCCTTGGAATGATTGAACCTCAGCTTGTTGAGGTGTGGTTCAATCATTCCAAGCGCGCACCGCAAGGTCAGCGCTTGATTGGTGTGGTTCAATTTGAAATTGTACAAAGTCGAGCTAAGCGCGGCGCGGCGCATCTTGATTCAAAACGACAGCGGCACGTTGCCGCGCATCAAGTGATAAAAGTTTGCCGAGGTGCGTGCCAGCGCGGCGTACTGCGGCTTCAGTTCATAGCGTCTGTGCAGTTTGAACATGGCGCGATTGAAAGCGCCCAGCAAGGGAATTCGCACGACTTCGCGGCGCGGCGCGCCTTTGATGTAGAGAGCGTTGAAGACATCGAAATGCGCTTCCATCAAACCGTCATCAAACATTCCCAGGTGCAGAGCGGCCATTGCTACATCGCTCTCCATCCAGCTTTTGACCCAGCCGCGATGATGGCGGTGGGTGAGATAAGCGAACCAGCCTGCGTCCAGGCGACCTTGAATATAAGCGCCGTTATTGCCGGTCGCTTTGGCGTCCAGCCGGGCGACCAGTGCCGCGTGATCGCGGTGACGCGGCTGAAAAAAACACCCGCCATCCCACGGCCATCCCTGTATCGCGCCCACATAATCGAGCCAGCCTTCGTGATAAATTTTGTCCACCAGTAAGGCGACCGAGCGTTGATAAGGGCCTGGCCAGCTTTCCCACTTTGCCTGTGCCAGCGCTGCGTCTGTGGTATCGGCGACCAGGCGCGACAGGTGAGCAATCATCAAATCATTTTTCGCGGCGCGGCTGCGCGTCACCTGCGCCCAGGTTGGCACCGGCGTATCGGCATCGGTGTGGCGCAGATAGTCGGGGAAATCTTTCGGCAACCTCGCGCCTTCATCGGTCATAGAAAATCTCTGACAAAAAAATTCTGCGGGGCAATGGCTCAACCGTTTCGGTTCTCCGTGGGGAGATGTTGCAGCGGCGCAGCAGCCTGATTGATTCAGCCAGAGTTGAGCGGCGCGAGTTGGTTGTCCCAGTGCAGACAAGCGCAAAGCGGTTTGCCTGGCTCAACTCGGTTTCAGGATTTCGGCCAGCGCCTGCAACAATTTTTCCGCTGTGTAGGGTTTGTTGAGAAATATTTTTACGCCGAGGTCGGCGGCTTCATAACTTTTGCCGTTGTCGGTAAGGCCGCTGCTGGCGATGAACTTCACTTGGGCGTCCATCTTTCGTAGCGCCCGAATGGTGGCCGGGCCATCCATAAACGGCATCATCATATCGGTCAACACCACTTTGATAGTGTCGCGGTTCTGCGCGTATAAGGCGACCGCTTCAGTGCCGTCCCCTGCCGTCAGCACCGCATAGCCAAACGCCTGCAAGGTGCTTTTGGTGACTTCGCGTATGCTCTCTTCATCGTCCACCACGAGAATCACTTCGCCGTTGCCGAGCGGCAGTTCGGGAGCCTCTTCCAACCAGCCTTTTGCCAACCCCGCTTCACTGGCGGGAAAGTAGAGTTTGAAGGTCGTGCCTCTGCCGACTTCGCTGTACACATTGATGAAACCGCCGTGACTTTTGACGATGCCCAGCACTGTCGAAAGCCCTAAGCCAGTGCCTTTGCCTTGCTCTTTGGTGGTGAAAAACGGCTCGAAGATGCGATCCAGAAGCGGCGCGGCAATGCCTATGCCGTTGTCTTCGACGACGATGACGACATAGCGACCGGGCTGGGCTTCCAGGTGCATACGCGCATAGTTTTCATCAAAGGTGCGATTGTCCAAAGTGATTTTGATTTTGCCGCCCTCCGGCATGGCGTCGCGGGCGTTGACACAGAGATTCATAATCACCTGATGAATCTGGGTGGCGTCGCCTTTGATGTTCCATAGCTCCTGGTCTTCGGGAAACGCAAAGCCTACGTCTATGGATTTCGGCAAGGTGTCTTTCAGGACTTTGACGATTTCGCGGATCAGGTGTTTGGGTTGCAAGCCTATGCGTTCGCCTTCGACGCCACGGGCAAACGCCAGTACGTGCTTGATTAATTCGCCGCCGCGTTCGGCATTGACGCGCAGGGTCTTTAACAGGCGCAGGCTCTCGTCATCGCTGGCCTTGCGTTGCAGCAGTTGAATCGCCATCAAGATGGGCGACAACAGATTGTTCAAATCGTGAGCGATGCCCCCGGCCAGCGTACCGATGCTTTCCATGCGTTGAGCGCGCAGAAATTGGGCTTCCAGTTTTTTGCGGTCGGTGATGTCGGTGTTGATGACGAGAATGGATTTCGGCTTGCCGTGCTCGTCGCGCACCAAAGCCCAGCGACATTCGGCGATCAACTCTTTGCCATTTTTGGTGACCTGTTGCAACTCGCCTACCCATTCGCCGTTTGCCAACACGATCTGTTTGGCTTTCTCGAAGGGATGCAGGTGGGATTGGTAAATCAGTTCGCGCACGTTTTGACCGATGACCTCTTCGGCAGTCCAACCGTAGAGGCGTTCGGCGCTCTTGTTCCAAAACAGAATGCGGTCGTGTAAATCACGCACCAGTATGGCGTCCTGCGCTTGATCGAGCAAAGCGGCTTTCTCTTTCAACAGCGCTTCGATTTTCGAGCGTTGGGTGATGTCGCGGATGATGACCGTATAAAATTGATTGCTTTCGGCGGAGGCTTGCGAAATCGAAGCTTCGATAGGGAACTCTTCGCCATTGGCGCGTTGTCCGAAGACAGTGCCAAGAGCGCCCATCGAACGCCGGGTTTGATGAGTGTCGCCGAAGTTTTGGACGTGCTGGTGGTGGCCGTGGCGAAAGCGTTCGGGGATGAATTTGTCCAGGCGCTGGCCTAAGGCTTCCTGCGCCGGACAGTCAAACATACGTTCTGCCGATTCATTGAACAGCACGATGTGTTGCGTCGCATCCACGGTCAAGATGGCGTCCATTGCCGAATTGATGATGCTGGCTAAATGGGTTGGACTGGCCAGCAGAGCGGCGTCCGCCAACGGCCTTGCAGCCTTGTCGTCCTCTTGAAACGGCGTCGTGTGGGAGTCGTGTTTTTGCATACCAAGTACCGCAAACTTTGCTGAAGAGCGATGGCGTTTCCAGTTTATCTAAAAATGGTGGCTGATATAACCTGCAAGACTTGAGGGCTTTTCCAATGCCCTGTACGGGCGACCCTCTGTGGTGGTCGCCCCTCCTCGAAATCTATTAGCTTTCAAGGAGAGGCGACCACCGCAGGGTCGCCCCTACCAGGTTGCACTTTATTTCATCCACAATCCTAGCGAAACGGCTTTGCCACTGAGAGTCATCCTACAAGGTAGCGTAACGCTGCACAAGCAGAGAAGCACCAGCGGTCGCACGCAGTGGCGTAGGATAGAAAATCAAATCCGTTTATCAACCACGCAGACCCCCAACATCACGAAGGCGCTGAAGTGCTTCTTTGGCGTCGTGTGCTTCGTGGTGCGGTGATGTCGTTTCGTCGAGCCATCCTTGCCAACCCCCTGCGGATGCCTTAAAACATGGTTCGCAGCGCGGTCACCAGTTTTTCTTTGGTGAACGGTTTCTCGACTATGGCATTGATGCCCAGCGCTTGAAACTCTTCCACCTCGTTGTCTTCCAGGCGTCCGCTGATGACGATGACGCCGGCCTCCGGCAACAACCGCTTGAAGGCGCGCAAAAAGGTGAGGCCATCCATGTGCGGCATATTCAAATCGGTAATCACGGCGCGCAATTCCGTGCGTCTGGAGGCCACTTCGATGAGCGCTGTGGTGCCATCGGCGGCGGTGATGATTTGAAAGTTGAACACCTGCAACAGGGCACTCAAGATGGTACGCACGCTGGCATCGTCATCCACCACGAGGATGGTTTCGCCGTTGCCGCTGAACGGGCTATCGGTGGACGCGGCAACTTTCGGCAAGACGCTGCCGGGGCTGGCAGGCAGATAAACCGTGAAGGTTGAACCCTGGCCGGGCTTGGAATAAACCCGCACAAAACCGCCGTGGCCGTTGACGATGCCAAAGACCGTGGACAGCCCGATACCGGCGCTTTGCTCTCCTTCTTTGGTGCTGAAAAACGGCTCGAAGATGTGGTCTATGACTTCCGGCGGCACGCCTGTGCCGGTGTCGGCAATGCGCCACACGACATAGAGACCGGGTTTCACATCGGCGATGAGATCGGCATAGGTGGCGTCAATTTCGGCGCTTTCTACGCTGACGGTCAAATTGCCGCCTGTGGGCATGGCGTCGCGGGCATTGGCGCACAGGTGCAGCAACACTTGTTGCAGTTGTACGGCATCGCCGTTGACGGTCGGCAGATGTTGCTCTACGCTGATCCGCAAGTGTATGGTGGCTGGCAAAGTGGCTTGAATAATGCTGGTGATCTCTTCGAGCAATTGCAGCGGTTGCACGGGCAGGCGATTGCCTTGCACGCTTTCGGCAAAGGTCAGCAGTTGCTGCACCATGTGAATACCGCGATTGGCGCTGGTCTCCATAATATCCAACAACGATGACGATTCGGCAGCTTGCATACGCAACAGCCCCAAGCCCATTTCGATAGGGGCTAGGGTGTTATGCAGATCGTGCGCCACACTGCTGGCCAGCGCGCCGAGGCTCTCCAAACGCTGGGCGCGCTGCATCAGCGTGGCGGTTTGCTGGCGCTCGGTGACATCGCGCACCACCCCGCTTAAACGAATGATTGCGCCGCCTTCATCACGAATGGCCGTGCCACTGTGCAGCACCCAACGCAACGACGCATCGGGTCGCAGGAGGCGATATTCTTCATCAAAGCGCGGCGACTGGTCGGCCACAAAAGCTTCCCAGGCGGCCTGCACACGCGGCTGGTCTTCGCTATGAATAGCGCTCAACCAGTAGCGCGCTGCCGCTAAAAAATGGTCGGCAGCGTTTCCCCAAATCTTTTCCATCGCCGGACTGACATAGAGCATACGTTCGGGATGGAGCGCCACAAACCAAAAGCCTTCGCTGCTGTATTCGGCCAGTTGGCGAAAGCGCGCTTCGCTGTCGCGCAACTCCGCTTCGGCCAGTTGGCGCTGGCGTTTTTCGGCGGCGGCGTTCAGGGCGCGGCGTATGGCATTAGGCAGTCGTTCGAGGCGTTGTTTGAGCAAATAATCGGTCGCCCCCAGATGCAGGCAGCGCACCGCTTCTTCTTCGCCCAACGCGCCGGAAATCATCACCACCGGCGTGTGCGGATGAAGGTGTTGCGCCAGTTCCAATGCCGCAACGCCATCGTAGCCCGGCAGCCTGTAGTCACACAGAATCAGATCGAAAGTCTGTTCGGTCAGGGCCTTGGTAAATTCCTGTTCATTGACAGTCCGCACGATGTCGCAGAGCAGACCACTGACCTCCAGTTGATGTTGAATCAGGCGCGCATCAGCCGCGCTGTCTTCCAGATGTAAGAGATGCACAGGTGTTGTCATAATCGTCAGCTTTTGTCTGCCATCGTTCCCAGATGCGTTGAGGTTCAAGAGGTAATTCCTGCTTCCTTCAAAAACATTTCGGCGCACTCAGGGCAAGCGCCGTGACTGAAAAGCACTTCGGTACGCTTGATCATATAACTTTCCATATCGGTCCACTGGTCGCCCTCGTCACGAATTTTTTTACACCAGGCGCAGATTGGCAACAGGATTTCCAACTGCTTGACGTGCTGGCGCAAGCCGAGGATGCGCTCGGCAACGTGCAGGCGAGCAACGAGTTGTTCTTCGTCCACCGGCTTGGTGAGAAAATCGTCCACCTCCGATTGCATAGCGTCCAGATAGTTGGCCTTGCCGCCGTGCGCGGTCAACAACACGATGTAGGTGTAAGGGGCGGCGGCGGTTTGGCGAATCGCCCTACACAACATCAAGCCATCCATCTCCGGCATATACCAGTCGGTAATCAACACCGGACAAGGTTGCTGTTGCCAGATCGCTAAAGCTTGTTGACCATTTTCGGTGGCCACGACTTCGTGACCGGCATTCTGTAGAATCGCCTCCAACAGCAGCCGCGAGGCGGTATCGTCTTCGGCAATGATTACGTTCATCTGTCAGTCCTCCATATTTCCGACGCGCTATCCGCCTGGTTCAAGTGGACGGCGCGGCTTGCAATTCCTGCGCGATTTCCGCATAGACGCGCTGCAATTCCACTTCCAACTTAATCAACAACGCGGTGGCTTCACTCAAGCTGTTCGTGGTAATCAAGGCTTCAAGCTGGCGGCAGAGGTTGGCTACGGTCAAGGCTCCGGCGGTCAGGCTCGCCCCTTTCAAAGCGTGCGCGGCGCGCCCTGCGCCAGCCACCTCGTTTTCGGCAATCGCCGTTCGCAAGGTCGCCAGATATTTCCCTGCATCGCTTTGATAAGATTCCAATATGCGTGCAAACAACGTCGTGTTGCCGCGTTGCGCCAACCCGCGCAGTTGGGCAATGGTGGCGCGGTCAAGCGCCCCGTTTGCTGACCGCGAAGACGGGCCGACCAGAGACTCCGAAGTTGCCGTGCGCTCGCTGGCAGCGCCCTCGCTGGCAGCGCCCACCGCAGGCGTCACCATTGGCAACCAGCGCTCCAGGGTCTTGAGCAAAGCGGGCAATTGCACAGGCTTGCCCAGATAATCATCCATCCCTGCGACCAGACATTTTTCCCGATCACCGGCCAGCGCTTTGGCCGTCATCGCCACAATCGGTATGCGCGGACGCGCCGTTGGCGCATAGGCGAAGGAAGAGCCGGGCAGCGCCGCCAATTGACCAGCGCTGATGCGCGCCTCTATGCGGCGTATCTCCCGCGTCGCTTCAAAGCCGTCCAACTCCGGCATCTCGCAATCCATGAAAACCAGATCATAAGGCAGTTGCTGTAGCATGATGATGGCTTCCGCGCCGTTACCGGCCAGATCAACGTGACAGCCGAGGTTTTCCAGCGCCAGTTGCGCTACTCGTTGATTGGTGGTGTTGTCATCGGCGACCAGCACGCGACTGGCAAAACGCAGCAGCGGTGCGGCGCTGCCATGACGCACGCCGGTGCGCGCATCCAGCCCACCGGACTTGGCGGCGCGCACCGCCAGCAGCACGTTGAAGAGCGCCGAAGGTCGCACCGGCTTGACCAGACAAGTGGCAAAACCACCTTCGCGTTTCGGTAGTGGCTCATTTAAGAATGATAAGCTAAACTATCTAAGTTATGGTCACTATCCAATTACAATGTCGTCACTGCCAAAGCAACAATCTGGTTCGCAATGGCTTGGCTCCCAATGGCAAACAAAAATTTCTCTGTAAAGACTGTCGTCGTCAAAGTCGCGAAAACCCCTCCTCGAACGC
>JACQDB010000062.1 GCA_016201275.1 Acidobacteriota bacterium | reverse complement strand
GTGATTTTCCAGCACCGTGCCGAGCGCCGTGTTGACTTGCGTCGGGCGATCAAAGGCATCGTTGTAGAGCGACTGCACGATGATGCCGTTGCGGTCTTTGAAGCCGGTCAACAATCCCGTCGCAAAATCATACTGACTGCGCGCCGTGTGCGCCGCTTCTCCGGCGTTGGGCGGCGGACTGGTGATCAACGTCGGCAAGGCATAAGTCGGCCCACCCGTTCCCTGACTGCCGAAACCGGGACTCGCCCCGGTGCCGAAATCATCCGTGTAACTGATCGTGCTGACATTGCCTTTCGGGTCTTTCACCGACACCACATTGCCCAACACATCATAGCGCGTGTAGGAACTGATCGAACTCGACGCCGTAACCATCTTCGTCACCCGCGTCACATTGCCGCGCTCAACAAGGGTGGAATCATTGTAGGACGCATCGCGCCCCAGCACCGACGCGATATCGGAATAGGCCACCATCGGCAGATTATTGCCGTCACTGGTATAGTTGTCGTATTCATAAGTCGTGCGCGCCATCTCCTGATTGGTCGCGCCATCATAAACCGACTGTTGCAACGGCAATTGTAAAAGGTGCGGATGATTGCCCAGATAGTTATTAGTCGTAATATAGGTGGTCGTAGAATAGCGCTTCAAGGTGTTGTCGAAATCATATTCCTCGACGCGGTTCGGGCTATTGGTATGCGTATCGCCCAGGGTGTCATAAGAAGTTTTGACTTTGGCAACGCTGCCATCATCGAGTATCTTGCGCGATTCGGTGATGCGATTATCACTAGCGATCTGTTGTGCTGGATAACCCGTCGTCCAGTTTATTGTCGTCCGCTGAGTCCAATCCTGTTCGCTGGCTGCCAACACCGCGCCAGTGCTACTGAGCATTTCGCTGCGTCGCTCCAGCCCGGTTGACCACAAGGAGTAGCCTGTGCCGTCAACACCGCCACCGCTTGATGACAGGAAACGCTGGGCATCTTTAAAGTAGTGGCGCTCATCCAGCAGCAAGGTTCCGGCTCCCGAATAGCATTTTACTTGCGTATTGCCGGTTGTTATGCTGTTGCTTAACACCGCGTTGTAATCATAAGTCCATCGTCCTTCGGGATTGCCTACGGTATTGCCATCGGGGTAAGTGCGCCGTTCGACGATGGCGCGATCTACTGCTTTTACGCTGCCGCCGCCCTGAGGCGCGAAAACCTCAGCATTCAGAGAATTGCCAGTTGGCAAACCCTTTCCGGTATTCACGTCATAGGTGACGCTGGCAAAATCATATTGCACAACTCCACCGGTTGGCATCACCACTTCGGCGACTTCGCCAAATTGATTGTATTTGAATTGTAGCGAACGCCCATCCGGCAGGTTTAACTGGGTCAACATAATTTTATCATCTATGCGCTCCACCGCTGATTCGTGAGAGCCAGGGAAAAGTTCCAAGCCTATCACACCAGTTGGATAAGAGCCGTTAAAAACCCATTGTGCGCCCACTAAAGTTGCCGCATCCTGACGATAATAATTTCGCATGGAACCGGCGACTGCCGTATAGGTTCGCGTCGCTCCGTTATATCCGGGCAAGGTCACCGTCAGGATGGCTCCCGTCGTAGAGGCATAATTATAATCAACGGTAGTAATGCGGTTGAATGGATCCGTATATTGGACTTGCGTGCTGGTAGGGTAGGCAATATTAATTTTATTGCCATTCCGGTCTCGTATCCAATCGCACCGCGCAACCTTTTTCAGATAAGCGGAACTGAGGCCATTATTGATTGATGTGTTAATGAAATGATAGCGCATACCGTCAGCCAAAATGACCACGCCGGATAGATCGCCATTAATCACGCCATTGTCGGTATCGTTCAGAAATACCGCCCCCGAACCGTCCGTGGCGTGCCAGCGTATGCCTCTGTAGCTATCCATATCGCGGCATCCGCTCTGCGAATTGACTTGTGCGTTGGTCGGTGCCCCGTCCAATAGATCGTCACGGAATTCAATTTCGCCTTTGTCGGGCAGCACGAGCGTCAGCTTGACTACTACCCAAGTAAAATCGGTACACCCATTGACCGAATTATTGACCGAACCAATGCCTGTGCCAACCGCCCTGAGCGTTGGCGCTGCGCCAACCGTCCAACCGGGGGCAACCTTTGAATAGACATCCGAAAAATCTACCAAGTCGTCATACTTGGCATAGGCCGAGGAAGCCGTATGTCCCGGTGCCGGATCCGGATTGTAATAAGTTCCTTTTGATCCCGACCAGACTTTGCTGCTGTAATTTAATGTCAGGGGTAACCAGAAGCCACGTCCGCCGACTTGACCAATCGGGATGCGGAAATTCAGTGAGCCGTTGCTGAGATTGATGGTGCCAAGGTCTGCCGAAATATAACTGTTAAGCGGCGAAATGCCAGCCGCGTGCTGTGGCGGGGTGCCTTTATCATATTGCGACGAGTTTTGTTGCGCCGCCACCGCCACCGCCATGACCAGCACGAGTAGCAATGCGGCAAGCGAATGATTAGGGAAAGATTGACCTTGTTTCTTTATCATCATACTGGCTCCTATCCTGAACGCCGATACGGTCTCGGCTCTACGACTCTTTATCTGGGTGACCTATGGCACGGCTGGCCGCCGCGACCCGCTATTTTGTAACGATCAAGGTGGCGCGAATGCGTGGACGTTCGGCGGCATAAACTTCATAAGTCCCCGCTACCAGTTGCAGATTCTGTCTGCCACGCATAAATTTCCCTTCGCGTGCGACCGCGCTTACTTGCGTATGCGATAAGCCCACCACCTGTTCCAGTACCAGTCCCGCCGTACCGCCAGAAAAATCTTCGATCTGAATGCCGACCTTACCTGCCGACACGGTTACCTGTTGGGGATAGATGGCAACATCATAGACCGCAAATTGCACCAGTTGAATGGGCCCGGACAGGCCGCTTTGCACTGGACGCAGGGCCGTTGTCGGGGCGCTGGCTACGGAGTTGGCCTTGGCTGTCGCGCTCTTTGCCTCGCGGTTTCGGTTGTAGGCGCGCACCACCAGCACGGTGGTGGCACAACCGAGCAAAAAAATCGCCAAGGCTAGAGTGATCAACTGACGTGCGCCGATAGCGAAAAATCCAGCACGATGCGAGTCTTTGCCGCTGGACCGATCAAAAGATGTTCGTTTCATTTCTTCTCCTGGCTTAGTTATGCGGCGGCGACGCGTCGCCTCCGCTCCGTCTTTTCTCGTGAAGCGAATCCGTGCGGGGTGGTCCGCCGCACGCAGAAGCAGATGACTGCTCGCTGACAACCACCTTCGCCCCGAATCGGCTCACGGTTGTTGAAATAACGAATTGATGAGCGGACGATTGACTTGCACGTCATCAAGTTCGATCTGCCAATCCAGTCTGCCGCCCTGCCAGCGCGTCAGCTTCAGCGGCCACAAGATATTTTCCACTTGCCGCCAGTTGCCAAAATCTACCCGCACTTCCTGACTTGAGACTGCAACTTTTGCCGCTTTGCCCGGTGTCACTTCATCGGGTTCCAACCAGCGCGCTGAATAGATCAGGGAAGTTTCGCGGTCTATCAAATAAGTGATTGGCTGCGTGTCGCGCTGCTGGTGACCGCTCTCGCCAATCTCGTCTTCGACTTCAACTTCCTGCAACGACTTGCGGAAATCGGTGGGCATTTTTCCGGGTTGTTCAGGGGTGCTGTCCTCGACAATCGTGCCGACCTCGCGATAGGCATTGCCGCGTCCGCGAGTCAGAAACAAGCGTTCTGGAAATACTCGCAGCCACGCCCGTATGTCGCGTTGCTGTCTTTCGCTCAACCCTTGGGCCAGCGCCTGCCAGGTGGTGTCGCCATCAAAGCCTCGGGCAATAATCACGCCCTGATGCTCGATGTCTATGCGAAACTTCTCCGGGTACTGGCGATAGAGGCTGACCTTGCCCTGTCTGGCGACCGCTCCGGTGGGGTCAAAGTAGGTGATGGTGCCCAGCATCACGGCGCTCTGCGGTGGTTTATTCCAGCCTTGCTTGTTTTTGGCGCGTTTTTCGGCATCGTCAGCCGGTGGGGTCGGACGGCCTATCGTGCTGCCGCCCAACACCGCATATAGTTTGCCGAAAGCCGCCCGTCCGGGACGACTGAAGCCAACCGAGGCCAACAGTACCACAAGCACTCCTGCGCCTATGCTGATTTGTCTGCGAGTCAATTTCATCATCTCTCTCCGCCTGATTGGCTCAAGGGCCAACGGGTTTTACTGCAATTTGCGTATGCGATTGTTGTTGGTGTCCAGGACATACAACAAACTGGAAGAACTGAAATAAGCCATACCGCGAGGCGCGTTAAACTGCGCGACGCTGCAACTGCCATCGGCAAAGCCCGCCAGTCCGGTTCCGGCGTGGGTGTTGACAGCATTGGTGGTGAGCAACAAGCGCCGTATGCGATGGTTGTTTTGATCGGCGATAAACAACACCGCTCCGCCTGTGGGATTGGCCCACACCAGTTGCCCCGGCGTATTGAAGAGCGCCGCCGTGCCTGTACCATCGGCAAACCCGGCAAGGCCGGAACCGGCAAGCACGCTTACGCTGCCAGCACTGGTCACCTGAAAAATTCGGTGGGTGGAGGAATCGCTGACATACAAGGTGCTGTTGGCAGACGCCGTGATTCCTACAGGGGTGCCTATTCCCTGATTGACGCCGCCAGCCAGGGTAGTGGTGAAGGCGAACTGATCGAGTTTGCGAATCACCCCGTTGCCGGTATCGGCAACATAGATGTTGCCATCGGGAGCGACCACAATACCTTGCGGGGAACTGAATTTGGCGGTAGTGGAACCGCCTTCCACATAACCGGCACTGCCAGGAGTTGCGCCGCAAAACAGGCTCGGCGTCCAACTGCCATTGCCGCCCCAGGTCAACTGACGAATCACATGATTATTGGTGTCCGCGATCAACAAGGTAGTGGCCAGACCTTGGGCATTGACCAGCACCGCGATGCCGCACGGATTGTTATAGCGAGCGCTTGGTGCAAAGCCTGCGCCTTCGGAATACCCGGCGATTCCGTCGCCGGCAATCAGGCTCGATTGTCCGACGCTGGTGCCTTCCAGATAGACCTTGCGGATACGATGGTTTTCGGTATCGGCGATAAACAGCGTGTTCCAAGTCGTCAACGGGTCTTTGGCGACCACCCCGGCTACGGGTTTGCGCCACTGCGCCGCCGTGCCACTGCCTTCCGCATAACCATAAGTGCCGCTGCCTGACAAGACGCTGACGGTTGGGCAAGGCGCGCCGCTGCCTGCGGCTTGAGTAGTTGCCGTCGCCGGGCCTGCATAAGCCGAAAAGACCGTTCCCGAATAGGCACGCACCTGATAGGTGTATGGCGTCGAAGCCGTCAATCCGGTATCCGAATACGTTTGCACACTAGCTCCCACACTGGCTGGGAGTTCAACGAAAGCCCCCGTGCCGGTCTTGCGCTCAATCTTAAACCCTTGCTCGGTGGCGCTGGTATCCATCCAACTGAGCGTAATGGATGAACTCGAAATCGCGGTGGCGGTTAAGCTCGTGGGCGCAGTCGGCGGCACGGGCGTCGTGACCGTTGCTTGATTACTCGGCGTGGAATCCCCACCCGCTGTGCTGTAGGCGCGCACTTGATAGGTGTACTGCGTCGCCGCCGCCGCCGTCAGGTCGGAATAACTTTGTGTCCCTGCGGCTAAGGTGGCAATGAGGCTGAAGGCTCCTGTGCCGGTCTTGCGTTCGACTTTGAAGCCATCTTCATTGCTGCTGTTGTCGAGCCAGGAGAGATTAACCTGTGTACAGGAGAGCGCCGTAGCGGTTAGCGTACTGGGCGCGGTTGGCGGCGGCGGCGGGCCGGTGGTGACGCTTGCTTCGTTGGAGTAGGCGGATTCCAGCGCCCCATTGATCGCCTTGACGCGATAGAAATATTGCGTGTTATAGGAAACCGTGTTGTCTTGATAACTCACAACATTGATACCAACCGTAGCGACCAACGCATAGCTACCGGTGCTGGTGCGGCGTTCAATCTTAAAGCCGGTCTCATTGTTGCTGTTATCCACCCAACTCAGATTCACCTGTAGCCCGACGCCAAGCGCTGCCGTCAACCCGGAAGGCGCTGCCGGTGCTGTCCCACCTACTGTGGCGCTGGCTTCGTTGGAATAGGTTGAAGCGCTGCCGTTGCCAACAAAGCACCGGACTCGATAGGTGTAGGTTCCGGCTGGCAACGAGGAATCCACATAACTGGTGGCGGTTGCAGCAACCGTGGTAAGTTGCGAGAAAGTTCCGCTACCGACCTTGCGTTCGATGACGATGTAATTGGAGGCAACATTGTTTTGCCAGTTGAGCGTGATGCTGTTCACACCAGGGGTTGCTGTCAGGTTAGTCGGGCCAGGTGCCGGTGCCGAATTGCTTACGGTGATGGCGACATTGAGTGTCGAAGCCCCGAAATATCCTCCCGCCGCCGTCGTACTCATTTGCCATTGGCAGTTATAAACCCCTTCAGCGATTGGCGCAGTAAGGGTAAAAGTAAAGGTGACTTGCGTGCCGCTGGCAACCGTGGTGGGAAGCAAAATATCAGAGATGCCCCAAGTGGTGTTGGCCGCCGGATTCTGCGAACGTAAGACATAATTTCCGGTTGTCCAATTGATATTGCCGGTATTCATCATGGTGACCGTGACGCTTTGCCCGGCACCGGGGAAGATTGAGCTAGGAATGTTTTGACTGACAAAACCGGCATTGTTCACGAGGGCATCCTGAGTCAGCGTCAGGCTGGAGCCCGAGCCACTGATCTGTATGACGCCGGTTCTGATGCTTGAGGTGAGATTGGCATCTACCGAATAGGTTACCGTGGTATCACCAATTCCCGATGTGGTCGAAACATGAATCCAAGCTTGACTTACCGAAGCCGTCCAGCTACATCCCGCAGTGGCACTGACCATAAAACTGCCGGAAGCCAGCCCCGCTTGTGGCACACTTTGCGCTGTCGGAGTGATGGAATAGGTACACGAACTTGCCTGTGTGAGGGTGAAGGTTTGTCCAGCAATCGTCAGGGTGCCGGTTCGCTGCGCGGTGCCATTGGCGCTATAAGAATAATTGACCGTGCCATTGCCTGTGCCACTGGCTCCGCCGGTAATCGTAATCCACGCCGCGTTGCTGGTCGCCGTCCAACTACATCCCGCCGTCGTGGTGACACTGACCGTACCGCTTCCCGCTGCGGCGCTGACATTGAGAGCGGTCGGACTGATGGAGAAGGTGCAACCGGGAGCCGCATCCTGATTGACCGTAAACACCTGCCCCGCGAGGGTCAGGGTTCCAGTGCGCGGACTGGTTACGGAATTGGCGGAGACGGCGTAGTTGACGGTGCCATTGCCGGTGCCGCTGGCTCCTGTGGTAATGGTGATCCAGGCCGCATTACTCGCCGCCGTCCAAGCACAGCCTGCGGTTGTTGTCACACTGACTGACCCTGTGCCACCATTGGCTGTGAAGGCTTGACTGATCGGTGAAATGGAATAGGTGCAGCCTGGAGCGCTAGCCTGATTGAGGGTGAAGGTTTGTCCGGCAATCGTTACCGTTCCACTGCGTGCTGCCCCGCTATTGGCAGTGACGGAATACCCGACAACACCATTGCCGGTGCCGCTCGCGCCCGAGGTCACCGTTATCCAGAGATCGTTGCTGAGGGCTGTCCAGGTACATCCCGCACCAGCGCTCACATTCACCGACCCGGTACCGCCGCTGGCGCTCATCGCTTGACTGGTTGGGGAAATCGTATAAGAGCAGCTTGCCCCTTGTGGTTCTTCGGTGGCAACGAGCTTGCCACCCGCGTAGATGTATTCTTTTGCAGGCGAAGCGGAATCCAAATTCGCGGGCGCAATTTCAACGGGCGGCTTGATACGCTTTTGCGTCAACGGAAAGACCCCTGTCCATTGCGCCAGCGCCCCACCCGTCATGAGGAAACTGAGAATGATTGCAGCAATGACAAAGCCTCGTCGGTTGCGCGATTTCTCGGGCGGAGTTGCCGGTTGATTCTTGCTTCTCGTGGTTCTGCTCTTTGCCATTGCCTCTCCTTTTCGACTCAGACGCACCTCAACTATCACGCGATCTACACGCACTGCGCGCTTCTGCTTCTTGCCCCGGTGATGCGGACGGACAGGGGTGGGCGAGTTTAGAAATTGCCTACAGCGAATTTCTCCAAAGCTTTCCCTGTCATGGCTATAGACAGATGAACTCGAAAAAATTGCGCCTTGGAGAGCAAATTTATGAAAATATTTTTTGCCTCCCCCGTAACTCCCGTGAAAGGTATCAAGATATGGTGCTACCTATCACCACAACATACAACATTTTGAGATGTCTTCACGGAAGTTACAGGAGAGTCTATTTTTCAGGCAAGGGTGAGGTGGGCGGGAAGAGGCTGCCGGATTAGCGGCACGATACTGCTCCTGGAAGGTTTGGCGCGGGTATTTCCGCTTCGCTCTTGATGACCTGGGCAATGATCTCGCGGCAAATTCGACAGCCGGCAAAGTGGCCTTCCAACTTCGCCGTTTCTTTGACGGACAACTTGTGTTCCAGATAAACAGCAAGGCTTTCGGTATCCGGGCAGTGGTCTCCCATTGGCGCGTTCCTTTCAACTTGCTCGCTCTCTATACCCCTCGTTTCTATAGACAGCTACCGCACAGAAAATGGCGGGGGAGAAGTACCGCCGAACTGCCCCTGATCCTACTCCCTCGACAAAAAAAAGACAATCGGCCAATTCATTTTGCGATGCCGTTGGAGTGCCTGACTAACTGGCTTTGATAAATTCCAGCAACGAATGCTCAGGATTCTCCAACATAGCGCTAACACACTCGGCAATGGCTGGTGGGCTGAGGTGATATTTTTTGGCGAGAATCGTCATCATCTCCTGCTTCAGCTTTGCATAGATGCGTTGCAGTTGACGCACTACGTTGGCCGGATGGATGCCCAGCAGTTGCGCGATCTCTTGCTTCTGTAGCTGGTGTTCATAGTGCATCAAGAGGAGGTATTGCTCGCGCTCCGTTAAACTCGCGCTTGCGCCCTTGAAGGTTTCGATAACGATGGGGCGATAACGGTTGGCGGTCAGCGGCTTCTCGATCTGGTACAAACTATGTGCATCTTCGATGTCGGGCGCGTCTTCGAGGCTTTCCAATTGATGGAATTTGCGTGCGCGCTCATTGCTGGCACGATGCGAGATCACGATGTTCAGCCAGCGCGACAGCGCACACTGACCTTCATAGGACGCGATGCGCGGACGCCTGCTGCGATCATCGAAAAACAACTCCGTAAAAACGAGGTCGGACAACTCTCGTGCGGCATCTATATTGGGCGACAGCCGTTTTGCCAACGCCAACAGATAGCCGCGAAAAAGCTTGTCAAACTGCTGCCACGCCCTCTCGCTTTTGTGGGCGCAGGCAATCGTCAAATAGAGATCCCTGGTGTGCAGTTGAGTGAGAAACTTGATGAGGAGTAATTCCTGGGGAGCCTCCCCCAGATATTTGGTGATGATGGGCAGCAAGCACTTCACATAGTCATCATATTCAAGATCAAGTTTGTCATGATAAGACTGCGCCGTTTCATATGCCTGCAAAAAATACTCCCGCCGCTTGAACGGGGACTGGTTCGTCATTGCTACCTGTTCTCCTGATTCTCAAGATGTGTTCCGAACGTATGCTTCAACCCAACAGATGTGGCACTGACCCGGTAGCCAAATCGGAAACAGCTTCAGAAGGTATGCGCCCTTCATCTTCTGTCAATCAGGTATAAGCTGGCGCTCAAACCTTTACGACACGGAGCGTGCGGGGATAAAGTCTGGCTGAGAACTCCTACCACCCTCCCCTCACCGTTTAGTGGTGCGAAAGAAAGACCCCAAAGTGCAGCAAAAATTAATGAAAAAATTCCGTCGAAAACTACTCTCTTGAGCCTAGGAAATCAAGAGAGCTAGATCAAAGAGGCACCAACGCAATCCTTACGATTACAATGCGAGACAGCCATCAAACAAGCTGTTATCCACCCGGTATGTTCGTAAACCGCGCCAAGAAAATATACGCATTACGAATTGCTGTCAACGAAAATTTTGGTTAAGGGTTCAACAGGGTAAGGAGTGGAAACCCTCGGTTGAGGGTTCGGAGAGGAATGAAAATCCGTTTCTCAACCACGAAGACTACCCAAAACCCGAAGGTGCTTGCGTGCTTCTTTGCCTTCGTGATCTTCGCGTTGTAGTGAGTTCGGCGTTGATTCTTACCTCCACGATTCAACGCCGCCAAGCGAAAGTCGCAAGCGGTTTCGCAAGAGCTTGACCGGCAATGGCAAACAACACTTTCGCGGTACAGACGGCAAGCGTGGCAGTCGGGATAATCCACCGCCGCTTGGCTGTAGCACAGCCGAACGTGAAGTGATGTGGAGTAAATTTCAATACCTTCGCCAATTTCTAATTTGGTTTGAAAAACGGCAAAACCAAGTCCATATATTGTGGTCGTCTAATGCACTGACTACAATATATGGTAACGAAAATTGCCGTATTTTTTGTTGGCGAAGGTATTGAAATTTTGCTTCGCCTTTTTTATGTTGCGCGCTGTGCCAACGCCTCCATCACCGCTTCGACCAGCATATCGGAAAGCGCCTGGTAACTGGATTCGCCTTCTTCGCAGGAAGCCTCTCGCGGATTGCCGAAATAAGCATCCTTGCCGCCTGCTTCGATAAAGCTTCGCGCCCCTTCGCGGATCTTTTCAGCGATGGAAATTGTTACCGGCTCCAATTGTTGACGCACCGCTTCGCGCACCAGTTCAGGCCGCGCCACCATCACGAGCGAGGTTTCATAAGCCCCTGCGTGACAATCACCGCGCCGAAATTCTTCCGTCAGTTTTTCCGCCCACCGGCGTTTGCGTTTATCGGGAAAGGCGACCCGGTGACCGCTCGCGGTTTTAACTTGTTCGATGGCAGCGTTGATAGATTGTATGTGCAGTGGTTCCAGATGCGAATTGGCGATGACAACCAGTTTCACGCCTTGTTCATAAAGCGATGAACAGATGTCGCGTATCATTGCCGTTGCAGTCTCCTGTTTGATGGAGATGGTGCCGGAAAAAGCTTTGCTGAAATCGGTGACGCTGTAGGCTATTGGCGGCAACACCAGCGCATCAATTTGTCTGGCCTGTAATTTTACCGCCGCCCGCCAAGCCATCTCTTCGGAAATCATCACATCGGTCGCCAACGGCAAATGCAACCCGTGCGCTTCCGTTGAACCGACCGGCAAGATGACCACCAAGCCACCTTTGATGCGCGCTTCGGCTTCTTTCCAAGTCAAATTTTGAAAGGCTTTCATTGGTTTTATTGCTTCAATATTTTTCGATCTATTTTGCCGCGCTCGTTTTTGGGAATCTCCGGCACGAATTCAATCCAGCGCGGATATTTGTAGGGCGCGAGCCTTCCTTTCACCATCTCTTTCAATTCGCTTTCCAAGTCCAGACTCGCTTCATAATCATCGGCGACTACGATAAAGGCTTTCGGTTTTATCAACCCCTGTTCATCGCTTGCGCCAATGACAGCGGCCTCAATAACCGCCGGATGTTCGAGTAAACAATTCTCCAACTCCGTGGGCGAAACATACATTCCGCTGACCTTCAACATCTCGTCCGTGCGTCCGCAATACCAGTAATAGCCGCGCTCGTCCACGCGAAATTGATCGCCGGTAGTACACCAATCACCGGCAAATGTCGCTTTGCTTTTTTCGTGAGCGTGCCAATAACACAAGGCCGCTGAATCGCCTTTGATTTTCAAGGTGCCCATTTCACCGCTCGGCACTGCGCGCCCTTCTGCATCCACGATGATGGCTTCGTAGCCTTCGACGACGCGCCCCAGACTGCCCGGCAGCACATCGCCCGGACGATTGGTGATGTAGATATGAAACATCTCCGCAGAGCCTATGCCGTCGAGAATTTCTACGCCGAAAGTATCCAGCCAGCGCGTGTACAATTCCGGCGGCAACGCTTCGCCTGCCGACAAACAAAAACGCAGCGAAGACAGATCATAACGCCGGCGTCCGCCGTCCAGTTGCAACATGGAATTAATCATCGTCGGCACGCTGGTCAAAATCGTCGGGCGGTATTTTTCTATCATGGCGAAGATGGTTTCCGCCGTCGAGCGTTCTGAAAACAGCGCCGTTGCGCCGCCTACCGCAAACGGAAAGAGCAGATTGGTTCCCGTCGCGTAACCGAAAAAGAGTTTCGGAACCGACAGCGTTAGATCATTTTCATTGATGCCCAGCACCCGCTTGGCATAACACTCGGTGTTGTACGGCAGATCGTGTTGCAGATGCACAGCGGCTTTCGCCTGCCCGGTTGAACCCGAAGTAAATAACCATATGGCTATATCGTCACGCAAGGTGGGGGCGGTTTCCAGATCATCGGAATGCGCGGCTACAGTTTCGGCAAAGGGCAGGATTTGCGCGTAGCCCGCGACGCCTTCGATTTTGCCTGTGACGTGCGTATCCACAACGAGTACGTGTTTGAGAAAGTGCGAATGCGACGCCGCCGGGGTGAATTTTTCCATCACGTCGCGGTGCACGATGGCAACTTTGGCGCGGGTGTATTCCAGATAATATTCATAATCGCTCATCGGCAGAATGACATTGACCATCGTAATGACCGCGCCGATTTTCGCCACGGCAAACCACGAAGCGACGAACTCTATGGAATCGGGCAGCACCAGCAATACGCGGTCTTCCATCTCTACGCCAAGCGAGCGCAGCGCATTGCCGCAACGATTGGTCATGCGCTCAACCTCTGCATAGGTATATTGCGCGTCTTTGTAATAAACCGCTGTCTGGTCGCCTCGACCTTCTTGTAGATTATGGTCGAGATAATAGCTCGCCATGTTGAAGCGTTCGGGAAAAGTGATTGTCATAGCCATGCCTGAATCGGATAGATGAAGTTTACTACGATTGACGAACCCTACCTCAGCGCTGCGCCAAAATATTTACTGCCAGGTCGCGTAAAATTCGCAGACCGCATCGCCGCGCCCAGCGCAACGGGTGTGGGTGACGCGGGCATTTTCTGCGCCGCACAATTCGATGGCGCGACGAAAATAGGCGGTGCCGCTAGTGCAATAACTCACCGTCGGCGCGTCTGCATAATTGATCTTGAGCAGGCCGCTGTTGGCGCTCAAAGCTTCATAAGTCGCGCTGCCAAAATCCTGATATGAGCGATGAATCAAGGCGGTCTGGGTTAAGAATGCGTGGATGTCTGAATCGAGCAGACTGCTGAATGCGCCGGACAAACTGGAGGTCGCGGAAAATTCTCCCAGCGTAGTGAACAACGCTTCTGAATCGCCGCCCAGTTCATCGGCAATGGCGTGGTCAAGACGATCCAGCAGATCAAGCGCATACCAGTTGTCTATGTCAATTTCCGCCAGCGCATCGTGGTCGGCTTCGGAAAGCCGTGCGAGAATTTTCGCCCAACCTTCAACGCCGTGATTCAATACGATGTAGAGAAAGCGCGCACGCAACAGCCCACCTTTGATGTGCATACTGGCGTGAGCTTGCTGTGGCGAATGCATGATGATTCTCCTCTCGTGTACAATCTGCAAGGCCGTTGCGATTATAACACGAAACGAAAAAGGCTCTCGCATTCACATGAAAAAATCAACCGCACAATCAAAACGCCTCATTAAAAGTTCGATCACAGAGGTATCCGGCATCCGCGTCGGTCACGCCGACAACCGCGAAGCGCGAACCGGCTGCACGGTCATCTTGTGCGAAGCCGAGGGCGCAGTCTGCGGCGTAGATGTGCGCGGCGCGGCTCCCGGAACCCGCGAAACCGATTTGCTCGACCCGACGAATCTGGTCGAGCGCGTTCACGCTTTGGTTTTCGCCGGCGGCTCGGCATACGGACTTGATGCGGCATCCGGCGTGATGAAATTTTTAGAAGAGCGCGGCATCGGTTTCAACACCCCTGTTGCTCGCGTGCCGATAGTTCCGGCGGCGGTGATTTTCGATTTGGCGATAGGCGACGCGCACCTTCGCCCGGACGCTGCGATGGGCTATCAGGCTTGCGTCAAGGCCTCGAATGAAGGCGTCGAAGAAGGGCAAGTCGGCGCAGGCGCGGGCGCTATGGTGGGAAAAATTTTAGGCATGGATTTCGCTTCAAACGGCGGCCTCGCTACGGCCTCGATGAAATTGGCGAACGGCATAAGCGTCGGCGTATTGGTCGTGGTCAATGCCTTCGGCGATATTGTTGACCCGGCGAGCGGCAAAATCTTAGCCGGAGCGCGAAAGCCCAAAGGTCGCGGCTTTCTCGATACTCAGCGCGCTTTGACGCAGGGGTTGACGCAAGCCCCTACGAAGGCGAAGGCGAAAACACCAGCGTTTCAGCATCCGTTTCAAGCAGCCCTCTCGAACACCACGCTCGCAGTTGTAGCGACCGATGCGGCGTTGACCAAAGCGCAGGCTCGCAAAGTCGCAGGTATGGCGCACGATGGTCTGGCGCGTGCCATACGCCCGATTCACACTATGTTTGATGGCGATACGATTTTCGCTTTATCAACCGGAGAGCTTGTTGCAGACGTGACGACCATCGGAGCCGCCGCTGCTGAACTAATGGCAACGGCGGTGGTGCGTGTAGTAACGCGGGTGAAATAATCAGTGAATGAATTTCTGTTCGCGCTGTGTGAATCTCTATTCGTTCTTCGTTCGCTGTAGCAAGCTGCAAGAGTTGTAGAAAATCAAAAAACGCTTCCTCCGGCCTGACCCTGGATGCCAAAGAAAAATAGCCAACGCTTGCGAGTTTTTTCCTTCACCAAATAGGGATGAACTGGAGGAACAGTTCAATTGCTGAAGGACAGGCAAGCGTTGGCTTTGAGATGTGCTCTGGCACAAAAGCAAATTCAAGGCGTCAACTTCAATGTTTGCCCGGCTGCATTGCCGTACCTTTGCGTTGCGCCATAATGTATGCCTCTAGCGCCCGCATCTTGGGATCATCGGCAGCAAGCCTAGTCCCGCGTGCCGGGTTTTCAATGCACCAGTTGATCATATCGCGCAGCAGGGCGACGCGCTTGAGTTGAAGCTGAAATTTCGGATAAGTCTCCGGATGGGTGTTCGCGCCGTTCGGATGGCACATCGCGCAGGCGATGCCATTGGTGGAGCCGATTAATTGATCGCTGTGGAAAATCTGATTGCCGTAGTCAATCTCTTTGGCCAGTTCTTTGTCCCATATGGAATAATCGCGGGCGCTGAAATCTACAAGCTGTTTGCTCTCTTTTTTCTCGCTCACGGCTTTATCGGTGCGCCCTGTGCCTTGTCTGGCGACCGGCTTCTTTTCCTTTGGCGCGTCCTGCGAAGCGTTGCTCTCTGTGGCTACGTTCGCTTCTTTCATCCACGCATCCGCCGTCGCTTTATCGGCCTTTGCCATCCACATACTCATCAATTGATGCGACACCGCTTGCGCCTGTTCAGCCGTCAAGCGCCCGTTTGGATCAACTCCCGGCACTTCGATATTGGTTTGCCCGTCGCACAATTGCACGATCAGATTTTTGCCGTCACTCTTTACCGGCGGATGTTTGGGCAAGGCTTGCTGCTGGGCGTGCGCCACTCGGAAAAACGTCATTGCCGCAATTAAACATACTCCCAGCACGCTGATTTTCAGCCAGTCTTTTTTCTTCATGATCTTGTTCCTCTTTTCAGAATGATGAAGGGTGAACAACAAGCTTGATCCCTTTCATCACAGTGCGTCATTCACCATTGCATCATAGGGTTTCGGGCAGCAAGTGTTTCGGCCCAGACGCTGCCCGAACAATCAATACGACGGTAATGTAGTTTTCGGCGGCGCATCCTGTGTGCCGTTCGAGGCCAGATAGCGCTCCGAGACAATCAGCGGATTGCGATTCCACATATCGTAACGCATATCTACATAGCCGCTCTTGTTGACGGTGATCGCGCCATCGCCCATACCTTCCGTTTGATTGAACGGATCGGGGCGATTCATCTGCACGGTCAAACGCGGCAAACCAGTTGGCGCATACGGCCACGGCCAAGCCGTCGAAAGCATACCGTGAAAATGGATGTTGCCGATGCGATTGGTCAAGACCTGATGCGTGTGGCCGTGAATTACCGTCACCGATTTGAAGGGATGCAGCAAAGCCTGTATGGGCTCGGCATCTTCAGTCCAGAAATTCCAGTCGCGATAATATTTGTAGAGCGGTGAATGCGAGAAGACCACCAGCGGCGTCGTCTTTGGTACTTTCGCCAAGTCGCGGCGGAGCCATTCGCGTTCTTCTTCGCCAACTTCAAAACGGCTCTGCCGCCCGTCGTCTAGCCCTGCGACAATCTGCATACGCTGCATCGGCGTCAACTTTTTCGCCGTCCAGAAATCTTTTTCGTTGACGCTCATCAAGGTGACAAAGTGCGTGCCTTTATGGTCGAAAGAATAGTAAGGCGCGCCGAACATCTCTTTCCACAAATCGCCTAGGTCGAAAAACCAATCGTGTTCGCCGACCATCATCTTCACCGGCGCTTTCAACTCTTTGAGAATCTGTTGACCAAGTTTCAATTCGCTCGGTTGACCGAGCTGCGCCAGATCGCCGCCGTATAAAATAAAATCCGGCTGCGGGTCTAAAGCGTTCACATCGGCGACCGCGCGTTCCAGTTGGCGCACGAAGCGTTCATTCAAAGTCTTTTCATAAAGGTGCGAATCGGAGATGTAGGCGAAGGTGAAGGGCTGCTGTCCGACCTGGGTATTGGCATTGACCACATCCACCAGCGTGAAGCTATGTGGCACGAAACTGGCTCCTGCAGCCGCTCCTGCGGCGAGCGCTGCCATCTTCATGAATTTGCGACGGCCTTCTTCGACTTGCCCTGCGGTCATCAAGTCCTGCATCCATTGCTCGCGTTGGCGTACATATGCTTCGCGGCGTTTTATCCATTTCAGTGGATTCATGGTATTCGACTCCTTTCATTTTGCCGGTAACAAGCCGGACAGCGTTGGCGTTTCTTCAAGCTTGCCGGGACGCTCAGAGACTGCCCAATGCTTTCCTCACATAGAGAGAGAAACTCTATTCGTATGTGACACCAGGCAGTCTCTGACCAGCCCGTTTGCCCGGTCACACTTTATTTCGGAAACGGCGCACGAGTTTGCGGCTTGACACTTTTCATGCGTCGGCGCGTGTCATCACTGGTCAGAGTTTTCAAAAACTCCACCAAATCATCCATCTGCGGATCGGTCAATTTCAGCGGACGCATACCGCCGTCAAGATTCGGATTCAACTCGCCACCTTTGTTGTAAAACTTGATGACATCGAGGAGCGTTTTTTCCGAACCGTTGTGCATATACGGCGCGGTCAACTCAACGTCGCGCAGCATCGAAGTCTTAAATGCGCCAATGTCCTTCGGCTGTTTGGTGACCAGATAACGACCCAATTCGGAGAAGCCTGGTGACAGCGCCAACTCATCTACTGCTTTTAAGTTATCGCTCCCAAAACTACGCGCTCGCCGCGCCAGTGCCGCGAAGTTCTGATCTTTAGCGGCTACGCCGATGTTGTGAAATTTGAAATCGCTGAAAAACGGCGTGGATTCATTGAAGGCATGGCAGGAGATGCAGCGCCCTTGATTATTGAACAAATCCCAGCCGCGTTTTGCCGCTTCTGAAATCGCTTTTTTGTCGCCGGCCATGAAGCGGTCAAACGGCGAATTGCCCGATAATTGCGTGCGTTCAAAAGACGCGATGGCTTTGGCTATGGTGTCAATGGTGATGCCTTCGTTACCGAAAGCAGCGGCAAACAACGGCGCGTACTCGCTGAGACCTTTAACTTTGGCGACCACTTGAGGGTGATCCTTCATGCCCATTTCCAACGAGTTGATGATGGGCAATTTTGATTGCTCTTCAAGCGAGGGCGCACGCCCGTCCCAAAATTGCGCCTCGTTAAACATGGCGTTGAAAACGGAAGGTGAATTGCGCGCCCCTTTTTTATTCTCTATGCCGATGCCGACCATGTTAGAGTCCGCCATCGCCGTTGCCGGGTCGTGACAGGTCGAGCAACTGACGGTGTTATCTACGGAGAGCCGCTTGTCGAAAAAAAGTTTTTCGCCGAGAGCAATTTTTTCCGCCGTCATAGGATTATCTTTCGGTATCAACTCTTTGTATAAATCGGCGGGCAAACCTTTCGGCAAAGTCATTACGAACGCTTTCGGTGCGGCGTTGGCATCAGCCGAAATTTTTCTGGTGCTGGCAAAATTGAAAACCATCAGGCCAGCGCCAATCGCGAATAGCATCACCACGGCAAGCTGAACTCGCGAATTTTTTTTTGCGCCCCATCTCTCTTTTTTGCTTGTGAATTTCATAGCGGCCTCTTTATCTTCATTAGCTGCGCGTTGGTCAAGCAGACCGACAACAACGGTTCCGGGGCTTTGTAGCGCCCGGTACTGATGCTTTCGGAGTTTTCGCAAACTCGCAAAAAAGCCCGTAAAATAAGGGCGAAAATGAAAGTCTGCGAAATTTCTTTCGCGCCTTGTCTGAATGTGCGTTACGATTGAACCGACGACCGATTGATGCTCAAGAACTCAGTCGCATCCTGAATAACACGCGACCGAATAATTTATTCCAGCCCGGTTGAAAAATATTTCCGGCTTTGGGAATAATCGTTTTTGTTGAGTGTTATTTCTGGTGTAAGCCAAATTTTCTGTGAATCAAGATGAGGCAAGGCTTGGGGAAAGAGTCGAAGGCGAACACTGTCGAATTTAATCAGGCGGCGCTCGAACATCTGGATGCGCTCTATGGCTTTGCGATGTCGTTGACGCGCAACCGGACGGAAGCCGAAGACCTGGTGCAAGAGACCTATCTGCGCGCCGTTCGCGCTTTTGGGCAGTTGTTGCCCGACAGTAACTTAAAAAGCTGGATGTTTGCGATTATGCGAAACATCCGTTTGAATCAATTGCGCCACGCCCGCGTCGGTCCCAGTTTCATCGAACTTGATTCGGAAGAAGACGAAGGCAACGGCTTCAAGGATGAAGCGGCGCAAAATCCTTATGATGTTTATGTGAGCAAGCTGGAACGCCAGGAGGTGCGCGCTGCCATTGAACGCTTGCCCGTGGTGTATCGCGAGGTCGTGGTGCTGCGCGACATCGAAGGCTTCAGCTATCAGGAAATCGCGACGATTCTGGAATGTCCGGCGGGAACCGTGATGTCAAGAATCGGACGCGCCAGAGAAAAGTTGCGCGTGTTGTTAGGGCAATGGCAAACGCAAATTGTGTGAAGCTTTCGGCCTGGTGACGGCGACTTCACAGTGATTGATGCGACGAGGAATCGTTTTTGATTTTGAAGTAGCCGTTGATAGATTGAATTTGTCACTACATTTTTGGTAAGCAGTTTGGTTTTACAGGCGAGTAGGGAATGTTTAATTGTGAAGAAATTTTAGCGCGCCTCGCATTTTATCTAGACGATGAATTGCGCGATGGCGAACAAGTGGCGGTGGAAGCGCACCTGGAAAGTTGTGTATCCTGCCGCCAGGCGCTGACGCAACAACGTCGTCTGGTGCAACTGGTGCGCGACTCGCGACCGCTTTATCTAGCTTCGCCAGAATTGCGCGCCAGCGTCGAAAAGATTTTGCAAGACTCGCCAGCGCCTTACGCAACGCCTGCCGATTTGCGCCGCCGCATTCAAAAATCGCTCTGGCAAAAGGGTGCATCAAAGTGGAGCGCGCAACGCCTTGTTGTCGCTGCCGTGCTGTTTGCGTTTATGGCTTTGGGCCTTGTCTGGACAACTCGTTCGCTGTTTGATCGCAAGAAATTCAAATCGCCTTCAGATTTTGCCTTGATGGCGGTGAAGACGCATATGCGGCATCAAAGTGGAAACTTGCCGCTGGAAATTACCACAGGTTCACCAGAAGCGATTTCGCAATGGTTCGCTGGCAAAGTCACTTTCGGTTTAACGCTGCCCAATTATCAAGAACTTTCCGGTCAGAACAAACTCTACAATCTGGAAGGGGCGCGGCTCGTCAGTTTTCACAATGACTATGCCGCTTATGTCGCTTATGAAATGAATCAACGTCCCATCAGCCTGGTCGTTACTTCTTTCGATGTAGCGCAACCGGCGGGCGGCGAAGAGATTTCTTCGCACGGCTTGACCTTTCATTATGACACGGTTGATGGATTGAAAGTCATCACCTGGGCAGATCGAGGGTTGACTTACGCACTGGTCTCCGACCTTGCTGAACGCGGTCAACAATCCTGCATGGTTTGTCACATCGGCACTAAAGACAAGAATTTTCTTGAAGATTTGAAGATGAAATCGCCCCAAGAATAAAGGGTCAAAACCTCTATAACCCAACACGCTTTTGCACTGCTCTTCGCCTTCCGCTGAAACTTCTACATGAAATTGCGCGTGTGCAGCGCCGACAACGCTTTTGCTTCATCGGGCGCAAAGCCCAAACGTAAGAGGCGCGTTTGTCGGCTTGCGTCCATCTCTTCCTGCAAGCGCAGAACTTTGGCAAAGCCTGTAGCAATCGCTTCCGCTGTCCATTCGCCTGCCGCGAGAATAACCAAAGCATCGAACACCTCTTCATTCAAGCCGCTAGTTTGCGACAGCGCATCGTGGCGGCGGTTGATTGCGGCTGCCAATCTTTCCAGCGTGCGTTTATCTCTTTCAATTTGATATTGCAGATGCGCCATTCCGAAAGCTACGTGGCGCGCTTCATCTTGCGCCGCCAGTTGGGCGACGCGGCGCGTCAACGGGTCGGGCGCGTACTGCTCAAGAAACCATAAGAGATTCAAAAAGGTGCCTTCGCCGAGAACCGCCAACAGAAAAGATGCCAAAGTGAAATCCGGCTCATCCACTAAGGTTTTCAAAGACGCCTGACCGCTGACGGTTGATAAACCCAACTCCTCTCTACGCAACAAAGCGCGGCGCGTGAAGATTTCTATATGACGGGCTTCGTCGGCAACCTGAATCGCTAATAACTGCATGGCTTCGCGGAAGTGCGGGTGAATTTGCGCCAGGAATTTCGCCGGGACCAGCAGCGCCGCCGTTTCATTTTCAATCAAGTAGGTCATGATTTGCACGACGGCGGTTTCGACCTCTTCGGAAAGATTGACAGCTTCCGTCCAATTAATCGCCGTTGCCGGGTCCCATTGCGCCGCCGCCGCTTGTGCATAAAGACGCGGAAGGTTTTCCGCCCACACAGAGGCTTTGGTATCAAGGCCAAAATGAAACTCCGGCGTTCCCGCTTCAACGGTTGCGCCACGCGCTGCCAATCCCCAATTTGCCGGAGGCAAATCTACAACCGCGTCGCCTAGATTAGCCTTCGCAAGCCCTGCACGCTGCGCGCCCAACCAACGCCCTGTGCCGGCCTTGCCGCGCACAATCCACGCCACGAGTGGAGATTCGTCCAGCGTTGTTGTGGTGCTGTCCCTGTTGATGGTGCTTTGCTGCTTGATGCGCTGCGTTGAGGTTGGCGCAACTACTGGATCGAGGGTTGACCCAGGCCAAATGATTTCGTGACCCTGGGCGCGACACCAACCGCGCAGATGCACAGCAAGTTCCGCAGCGCGCCCTCTGAGGCCAAGCGTTTCGCCAATCGGCGTGTCGGCCAGCGCACGGTTTATCAACAGATGTGCGCCGCTGTCGAACGTCAGTTCTTTAATATCTATAATTCGGGTTGAGGATTTTTCCATCTTCATCATAAAACTTCATCTCGTCAATGGCGGCCTCCAAAGCGCGATAGCCCTCGATTCGTCCTTCTCTCCAAGCCTTGAGTCCTTCCAAATCAAGCAGCGGTCGAACCTCTGCATCTTCGTAAGTCATGGCCAACAGCAATTCACGAAACCGTGCAATCAAATCTTCCGATGCGCCCTTTACAACGGTGAAATTGCAATGGTCAAAAGGGGCTGTCTGCGCCAGTATGCGCGTTGCACCCGCTGGCAAAGTTCCCTCTTTGACAAAGAACAAATGATTGGCATCAATGATGCACGCGGCATCGGCTTTGCCATTCATCAAAGCCCGCGCCGCTTCGCGCTCGCCGCCTATGTGGTCGCCATGTTTGCCGCCCAGCAAATCGTTGTACTGCACTGCGAAATCTACTTCTGGCGTCAGATCATTCAAGCGCAAATGATGAAGCGGCAGCATAGTCGCTTGCGGCGAATCGAGCGCTCCAACCGCTACAATTTTATTTTTCAAATCGGCGAGCGTTTGAATACGGGAAGCGGCTCGCGTGATGATGACCGAAGTAAGGTCTTGGTCGCTATCGCGCATGGCTATGGCTTCGACTTCTTTGCCTGTGGCGCGAGCCATTCGCACTGCGCGTATCCAAGCCAACGGCGAATTCCAAGCCGCGTGAAGGCGACCGGCCAGATGTTCTTCAACCTGGCGTTCATAATTTGAATAGAGAACAAAATCGAAGGGCAACCCGTGGCGCGCAAAATAGGTTTTAAAGCCTTCCCATATGGTTACAACCTTCGGATCGTAAGCCACCGCTCCCAGCACAAAAGTTTCTCTGTCAGCCATAATTTCTTCATCCTCCTCCTAACCGAATAGCGGCAATCCGCAAAGCGCCTTGCCAATGAAATCGTAGAGCGCGTCCGCTGTCGGAGCCATCACCGTTGACGCTCGCGCATCTCTGAAATGGCGCTCAACGCCTACCTCTTTGCGAAACGCCGCGCCACCGCACACGCGCATCGCCAAGTCTGTAACTTCGGTTGCGGCTTCACCGGCAGCAGCTTTGACTTGCAGAACTCTCAACATCGCGTCTTCGCGCCCCTGTTCCAAAGCGTTCAACGCATCCAGCAACAGAGCGCGTGTTGAATCGGTCTTGATTCGCATTCTCGAAAGATAAGCGCGTATGGTGGGCAAATCGGCAAGCGTTTGCCCCAGATGTTCAAATTGTGTAGTGGTAATGTGAGCTATGGATTTGGTCGTCGCCGCTGCCATAGTGCCTACAGAAAAACCTGCGTTCATCAATTGAAAATAAGGCAGCACAATGCCCATCATGATGTCAAAGCCTGCGCCATCGGCTCCAAGCCTGTTGCTCTCGTCAATCCTTGCGCCTTCGGCATAAACCGGCGACGAAGAATTGCCGCGCAATCCCAAGCCATCAAACGGCGCAGGAATCTGTAGCCCCGATGTTTTAGCAGGAACCATCCAGATAGTGACGCCCTCACTTTGTAAAGCGCGACTCGACCAGACATAAGAATCGGCTTGACCGGCAGAGGTCGCCCAGCTTTTTTGGGCATCAAGACGAATGCCGTTTTCTATTTTCGTAGCGGTGCCAAGTGGTGCCCAGAAATGACTGCGCGAACCGGCTTCCGAAAATGCCAGGGTTGTCAAGTGGTGCCCTTTGGCAATGGCTTCGCGCACTTCGCGTTTGCCGTGTGCTTCGATCACCGCAGTTCCAGCGTAGTGCATACAAACAACCATCGCCGTTGACGCGCAGACCGTGGCAATGCGCTCGACCACTTCCGTTGCAGCGCGATGCGATTGCCCTAAGCCTCCAACTTCTTTTGCGCTAATCAGCCCCAGCAAGCCCGACTGTCCGAGTGCAACAAGCGCCGCACTCGGAAAAGTTCCGCTTTGATCTATGGCTGCGGCTTGCGGCGCAATGATCGTTTCCATGATAGGATTCAAGCCATCTAAAAAATTCGTTTCATCTATTCTCATCCCAATCCCCTTTCAAAATCCTCTCTTGTTCAAGAAACGCCTCGTCAAATTCTCTAGCAGACTCGCTCTTCAGGTTGAACCATGAGGCCACGAATCAAGCCTCTCGACTATGCTCATGAATTTGTAGAGAAAGCTGGAAGACGCGCTTTCCGTATTCTTGTTTACGTTATGTTGAGTTCGGGGCATGGCCACGCCCCGCCATTGGAAGGGTTATGTGGTAAGCCGCGAGCCGTTTGTTGTTTGTCGCAAAACTTGCGCTACGGATTTGGCGCAAGCTCAAATTTGCATCTGATTCTGCATTGGTTTTTCCACTCCTTTTCTTAAACTCCTACATCTACGCCGCGTGCGAACTCTGAAGTTTTCGGGTCGCGGGCGTGTTGATGTTTATACTCCTGCGGATCAAAGAGTACATCAGGCGGCACGCTACGCTCAATCATCGAAGCGAAATATTCATTTATCTGATCGAAGATTTCATGGATGGATTGCGAATGAAATACCCGCTCTCTAAGTCTCGCCCCACCGGCCAAGCCGTGTGTGAAGTAGCCGCACATCTGTTTCAATTTGCCGCACAAGGCGCGCTCTGGCATCTCGTCTCTTAATAGCTCGTGGTAGCGAAGCAGTACCTTATGTTTTGCTGCCAGACTTGGCTGATACGCAGTTCGGCCTTCCATCAAATCAACCGCCTGATGAAAAATCCAGGGATTAGCAATCGCGCCACGACCGATCATCACGGCATCCACTCCGGTCTCTGCAAATCGTTCGATAGCCTGTTGTGCATTGACTACATCGCCGCACCCGACAACGGGAATTTTGACAGCTTCTTTGACCGCCGCTATCACCTCCCAATTGGCACGTCCGCTGTAACCTTGCATACGGGTTCGGCCATGAATGGCTACCATATTGCCGCCGCTGCCTTCGATAATTTTAGCCACTTCCACGGCGTTGATGCTATGGTCATCCCAACCTGTGCGAATCTTCATCGTAACCGGAATCTTTACACGACGCCGTATGCTTAACAGTATTTTTTCGAGTTGCGGCAAATCTCTTAACAAGGACGACCCGCCTCCACCTTTCACAACTTTTTTCGCTGGACAACCACAATTGATGTCCACGATATCTGCGCCTGACTCCTCAATAATCTCGGCAGCCATCGCCATACGTTCTTCATCATAACCGAAAATTTGAATCGAAAGTGGGCGCTCTTCCGGTAAGAACTTCATCATTCGGTGAGTTTTCAAGTTGCCCCTTGTTAGTCCTTCGACCGAGATGAACTCTGTGACGATCAGCCCAACGCCAGTGAGTTCTTTAATCAAGCGACGAAATGAGGAATCCGTCACTCCTGCCATCGGTGCAAGCACCAGTGCAGGGCTTACCTTTACCTGACCTATTTGCAATTCACGAACAGCGTTCATAAGTGGGAAAGTCTAGCATATTGCATCACCTAGCCAACAGATTAATCTTGAAGCAATTGTTTGGGCAAAGTAAATCGAGAAACTTTTCCTATTCTTTTGACGATTTAATCATGGAGTTCGGTAGGAAATTTGGTGGATGATTTTCACTGTCCTCGGAACATAGTTTGGGGCTCTTTTACTATTCTTTCTAATTAAAAATATTCTATTTTAATCTAGTAGTAGTAGTAGTGCCTGTGGAAAAGTGGAGCCTTTACCTTAATTATTGTAAGTAAAGGAACAGTTTGATTTTAAGGCTGTGGAAAAAGCTGTTAGTATTCTGTGGAAAAAGCCTGTTGCCTGTGGAACCTTTTGCTATGCCTATAAGTTTTCAACAGGTTCCACAAGGGTTCCACAGGGTGGGGGTGTGGAAAAAGTGAGTATCTTATTTAATATCAGTAATTAAGTTGTTGATAAGTATGTGGAAAACTTTATCCGCTTCGTATTGGTTGGCAATTTTATTTATGCTGTGTAAAACCGTAGTGTGGTGTTTTCCACCGAACTCTCTTCCTATTTCAGGTAAACTCGATTTCGTAAGCAGCTTGCATAGATACATTGCTACCTGTCTAGGAAAAGCTATACTTCTTGAATTATTCTTGGATTTCAAATCGGACACCTTCAAACCGAAATGGCTCGAAACAGTCCGCTGAATATGTTCTATAGTAACTCCGCTCGACTCTTCTTCTATGATATTTTTTAGCACCTCTTGAGCCAGTTCAATTCCCAAGGGTAGCCCTTTCAATGAGGCATAAGCCACGAGTCTTACTAAAGAGCCCTCTAGCTCCCTGATGTTTGATTTAATCTTACTGGCGATAAATAGCGCCACATTATCTGGAAGACTGATTTTCTCAATTTCAGCCTTTCGCTTCAATATGGCTACTTTCGTCTCCAAATCCGGTGGCTGAATATCAGCGATTAATCCCCACTCAAAACGCGAATGTAGCCTCTCTTCCAGTGTCGGTATTTCTCTGGGTGGACAATCACTTGATATAACAATCTGCTTTTGAGCGTCGTAAAGCGCATTAAACGTATGAAAGAATTCCTCCTGAGTTCTTTCTTTCCCTGCCAAGAACTGAATATCATCCATTAACAGAATATCTATATTTCGATATTTTTCCCTAAAGGTTATTGTTTTGTCATACCGAATGGCATTTATGAGTTCGTTCATAAACTTTTCTGAGGAAATATAGGTCAATTTCAAAGCTCGATTTCTTGATTTAATAGAATGACCTATAGCGTGCATTAAATGAGTTTTTCCTAGTCCTACTCCTCCATAAATATATAAGGGGTTATAAGTTTTTGAAGGCATATCTACGACTGCCAACGATGCCGCATGGGCAAATTGATTACACGAACCCACGACAAAGGTATCAAAAGTATATTTTGGGTTTAATCGTAATTCGACATGATCTATTTCCAAAGGTTTAGCGATCCCTAAGCTGCCCACTTCGTGGGAACTGTTATGGTTATATTTTTGTAAAGGGATTTTTCTTTCAAAGGTTACTTCCTTCTCGTCCTTATTGGCTTTTTCTTCAATCTGATAATTGATTCTATAGCCTTCCATCTCTAATTCCTGCAGGGATTCTTCGATAATATCCATATAATTGTTATTGATCCAATCTTTAAAAACTTCACTTGGAACTTTTAAATAGATATTATCTTCATCTTTAGTAATTGATGAAATTGGCTTAAACCACATATTGAAACTCTGATAATTTACCCTTTTAGAAATCGCCGAAAGTAATATTGAAGTCATTTCCATTATTTTATCCCTTATTAATTCCCACCAATTTGTTTGCGTTTTTCCTCACAACCGATTCTTTACTGCTTCTTCTTACATTTCTATTAGGTCACTCTTTTTACTTATATTAGCAAGTTTTTCGTTACTGTAAATCATTCGTGCGTGCAGCGGAAGGTGAAGGGAGATTCGCTGTAACCAATGCGAGGCTCAATGAGCCGTTTTTTGACCACGACATTCCTTTGCGTTTTTGTCTTTGCGCTACCCTCACATCGTTTTGCTTTT
>JACQDB010000021.1 GCA_016201275.1 Acidobacteriota bacterium | reverse complement strand
TGATAATTCTTGCCTTCACTTGACCTTTGTTCAAAAGTTCCGTCAAATATCTTTCGTCTGCTTCACTTAGCTTTAGATGTTGTTTTTTCATACATCTATAGAAATGACTAAAACACTTGAAAATTTAGGTTCCGGTGTAATGATTCCATTCCCAAGCTGGCCTTGCTTCGCGCCGAAGATGGAGAAGCCCTTGCCACCGTTCCGCTCCCCGATAGAGACATCAGCGCCTGGCTGGTATTCGATAAAATCGCTAACCGCCCGATTGTCCTCACCACCGAAAAACTTCATCTCATCGCACCCGCTTCAGATCGCCTGGAAATTGAATGGAGCGGCGATCAATTTGCCGAGGCTCCGCTGCATTTAACCAGCATTAGCGAGGATGGTCGCTTCCTGGTCAGCTATAGCGGCTATACCTTCAGCTACGATCAAACTCTGCCGACGGACAGAGCCAACAGCTTTACTACCTTTGACCTGCAAACCAAAACTTTCCGCCTTCTGTCTTTGAAAGCGCGAGTCCTGCCTGCTGCCAATGTGGTTCTCTTTCACGCCCCGACCAACACTATGTTTGTGCCGTACTCCGCAACCATCAAAATAAAAATTAAAGGCAAGCTCATCACGGCGAAAGGCTGCTCCTGCGGCACCAACTTTGCCGACTTCCTCCACCTCGGAGCCGATGGTTCCTTAGCTCCTGCTACACGGCTACAGTTGCCCGATGATGGCGCGAATCCGACTTTGATTAGCGCCTCAAACAGTATGGCGCTTTCGCCTTCCGGCGCGCTCGGTTTTGTCTCCACGGTGAATAAAAAAATCTTCAGCTTCGACACCATGACCGGCGAGATTGTCAACGAGGAAACGGTTCCCGACAACCTCACCTATCTCTACTACCTGACATCGCACCAGTCTCTGCTGTACGCCAACGGCACCAACAAGTTCGTGATGTTGGACGCTCAAGTAGCGCCGGTCATCAACGCGGTTCGAGTGAAAAAAGACAGCACCCTCATCAGCGGTTTCAACTTCCTGTCCGGCCTCAAAGTCACCCTCAATGGCGAGGAGGTTCCCACGGCCAATCGCAGCGCACAAAATCCGGGGCGCGAAATCATACTCCCTCTGGGCAGAAAAGATCTGCCGCCCACACAGGAACTCCGCATCGAGGTGACCAACCGCGATGGCTTGATCTCCAAACCCTTCGTCATCAAACCGTAGTTGCTTGTCGCAATGCAGCTTCAAGGAGTATTCAAAATGAGTCACAAAAATCGTTCTCTGCTTTCGATATTTCTGCTGCTGTTATTCGTCTCTGCCGGATTCGCGCAACGTCGAGAAATTACCTTTAATATCAATGGAGTTATTAGCTCCCATCCGAATGCGCTCGTTTTCATCTATCAAGAACAGATTGGCGTCGCCTTTACGCTAAGTAGAGCAGATTCTATTTTCAAGGTTTTCTCTTTTGCCGTAGCAACCGGAGCGATTCTTGATGACTTCGATCTCAAACCGGATTTTGGATTTGATCGTCAGATTGACACGCCTTTCGCCGCGCTAAAGGCGCATAGCGAAAGCGGCGCGGTGATAGCTTATGGGTTGGGCATCAATAACACCCAGAACATCGTCAATCTCGCCATAGACCGCAACGGTCATTTTACGAAACGCTGGGCGATCTCTTACCCATCGGTTGGTGATTTATGGCCTGAATTAAATTTTGACGACACTGGAACCAGAATCTATGTGCTTCATGCTCAAGCAAAGCCCGGTACGATTCCAACACCACCAATAATTCAGTTTGTCACAAAACTTGATTTGATTCGCTCGGAAGACGGTATGGTGATTGATCAAATGCCTATAGAAGAAGGCAAGCCGGAAGCGGTACTGTTCAATGTCATAACCCATAAAGCCGTATTAACCGTAGGGGCATTTGTACTGGTGCTAGGGTCAGATCCGGATCATCTCAGCATTGAAGCAAAGATCGCGCCGCCGCCCAATGAACCTTCCTCGGAACCTCCTATTCTGTTGGCCACAGGTATAGCAATCAGCAAAAACGGGCGATTTTTAATTGCTTATGTGGGGCATTCTGATGTGGCTTCAAAAACCTTATTTATCTCTTATGATCTGGAGCAAAAAACTTCTCATCTGCTCGTCATCAGTGAAAGAGGTTTTCCGGGAGTGAATACGCTCACCTATGTCGCCGCCACGGACACCCTTTTTTCGCCGCTTTTCGGCTTTACCACGATCAACATAATTGCGCTGAACGCCGATGGCGTTTTACAACACACAGCCGATGTCACGCTACCAAAACGTAGTCCCGATGGTGCTTTTTTTAATGCGATAGCAGAGAACAATGTCGCGGTTTCGGCAACCGGAGCTTTAGGTTTCCTGGCTTTGAACAGCGGCTTACTTTTCACCTTCGACACCTTGACGGGCGAAGTCGTAGACGTGGACAGCAAACAAATGGGGCCGGATAGCGAGCATTATATCCAATTGATCGGACAACTGCCGGCCACTCTGGCTTTTCGTAATGGCAAGAACAAGTTGGTTTTGACGGATGTAGAAACGGCTCCGGTTATTGAAGAAGTACGAATCAAAAAAAAGCGTGCGAGAATCAAGGGAACCAATTTCCTTGCCGGTGTCCGCGTACAAATCAATGGCAATGAAGCCGTAATGGCAGAAAGAAGTTTGGCGGATCCCAACCACGAAATCATCATCAACCTGGGCAAAAAAGACTGGCAAGACGGACAAGAGATCACCCTTACCGTGATCAACCGCGATGGCTTGATCTCCAAACCATTTTTGGTGAAGAAATAACGCTCTCACAACCTGACGCGATAAAAAACCCTCATAAAAAAAGAACCGGCAAGGCGACCCAAGCTTGGTAGGTCAAAGTTCGCCTTGCCGTCAACACACCAATAAAGGAGTGTACGAAAGGCAGCGTACCGGAACTCGCGGCGGGGATCAAGGCCAATTGAGCGCTTGACGTGCGAAAGCTATTCAAGCGGCTGCACGACAACCGCCGTGCCGTAGGCCAGAACTTCGCTGACGCCGCTCATCACTTCGGTCGCGTCGTAGCGCATACCGATAATGGCGTTCGCGCCGATTTCGCTGGCGTGTTGAATGAGGATTTCAAAGGCTTCGGCTCTGGCCTGTTCGCACAGCTTGGTAAACGCCGTGATGTTGCCGCCGACGATGGTTTGCAACGTGCCGCCCAAGGTTCCGAAGATCGAACGCGAACGCACGGTGATGCCGCGCACTACGCCTAAATTTTGCACCACGCGAAAGCCATCCAGAGTGAACGCCGTGGTCACCATGTGCGGCGATAAACGATAGCCTTCGGAGACCGCATAAGGAGCCGTTGGCGCGACGCACTGTTGCGCCGCTTCCAGATGATCGAGTCTGTCTTTCATAATTCTTCACATTTCCTTTCTGATTTTTTTTTGCGGCGGGAGTGGCGAAAAATCATAGCGCAAGCTGACCGCCTGCGCTATGCAAGGCGGGTTTGAATTTTTGTTCGTCGCGAAAGACCCGAATCATTGGGTTATCAGAGACCAGGAAAAACCACCGATGAACACCGATAAACACAGATGAAAAAGCAGGGAAAGCTCTTCATTTTCCGGTATCGGTGTTCATCGGTGGTTCCATTTTTCTTTTCTGTAACGACAACTGAATGGCTCCGGCGAAAGACCCGACCGCAGGCGATGAATTTTCATCACTCCGAATCATACGAAGAATAATCCGCCGCACTGTAAGACGAATCGTAAGAGGTGTCCGCCGTGTAGGTCGCATCCGAAGTATCATAAGTCGCGTCATAGGTTCCCGCCGCGCCGTAATCGTCTGCCACTTCCTGATGGTCGTTGGCAACCTCTTGATACATCGCCGCGCCATCGGCGTCACCATATGCCGCATAAGCATCTGCCGACGCTTGATTGTCTTCGGCTATATCTTGATGCCACGCCGCCCAATCTTCCTGCGCCTGTTCATGCTGCGCTTGCCCAGCGTGATCGCTGCCACCGGCGTTGCCATCAGACCATTGCTGATAAGTAGCGGCATCGGCGGCGGCATCACGCGCCGATTCATAATCCCCGGCGGCGGCAAATTGCGCTTCCTGTTGCTGTGCCGCTTCGGCTTGGTCGTGCTGGTTGTTCGCCAAATACAAATCGTTAGAATCGTTGCCGTGCAGCATAGAATCATCGCTTGCGGCATAAGCTTCGGTTTCGGCGTCGGCGCGCAAGTGCGCGGCGGTTTCGTAATCGCCAGCGGCGATGGCGGCATCGGCCTGCTCTTGCGCTTGGGTTGCAGCATCAATGTGCGCCTGCGCTTCGGAGGTGGTGTCATTGCTTGCGGTGTCATTAGTCGAAGTTGTGGTTGCCGTAGAAGCACTGAAATCATCGCTGGTCGTGGCAGCAAAGTCAGCCGTCGCAAAAGCAGCACCGGCGACCTCAGCGGTAGCATAATCAGTTGTGTTGAAGGCGGTGGCATCGGCGTTGTCGCTGGCGGCGGTCGCTTGCAAATCGTCAGCGGCAAAGTCATCGGCGTCGAGCGTTGCAAACTCTGCGTCGGTCAACGAAGCGTCTTGAGCATCATAAGAAGTTATCACGTCGCTGTCGTCGGTTTGCTGCACGTTGTTGGTGTTGTCATCGCCATCAAGATCAATCTCGTGACCGAGTATGGTTTCCAGCACTTGTTCAGCAAGCGATTCATTCGGGTCGCCGCTCACCGTTGCGCTGGTATCGGTTGTCGGTTCGATAATGTCAACAATGGTGGTCGTGCCATCGGCTTCTTCGTTGATGATAATCACTTCGTTGGTGTTCATAATTCGGTGTCCTCTCTTACAGTTTCGTTCAATAGATTCGGCTTATAATCGCCGTCACCAGATAACGCGAGAAGCGTTTGCCAATTGGCTCAAAGAATTTTTTTTATTCGTCAGCCGACAGATTGGCTTCGTTCTTCAACTGCTCGGCGCGCTGCGGTTCAGAAACTTTTGCGGCGGGTGCGGCCTGTTTTTTCAAGGTGATGACTTTACCGCACACGCCGTTCGGGCATTTCACGTTCAAGGCCGCTTTTCCAGCAAGCGCGGACTTGGGAATTCGCATAGCGGTCTGGCAATTCGAACAGTTAATTTTGATGGCATCGGCTAGGGGTTTGGGGGTTGGTGTTGCTGTCGAATGATGCACAGCAGTTTGCATCGCGGCAGGTTTTTGCGGCACGTTGGGGTTGTGGTTGACCGCTTTGGGTAAAGCAGTCTTGGGCGCAAAGGCTTTGACCAATCCGCCCCAATATTGCATCTGCGGTTCCGCCGCGAACTGTTGAATCAAGCGCAAACGGCGCGTGATATATGGCGTCGTCGAAGAGAGCATTTCGGAAAGCTGCGTCATATTGTCATCATCGGCTTCCTGTTGCAACCACTCTTCGATGTTGATCTGCTGACATAGCATAGAAGATTTCAAAGACCAGGCCAGCAACACGCGACGCGCTATCGCTTCATCGCCTACGGCCAGAAGCCCTGCACGGTCGGCGGTGATTTCCGCTTGTCTAGCCCACGCCAGCAACGGCAATTCCATAGCGCTTTCAATCAATTGTCCGGGGTTTAGCACTTTGCCAACCGCCGACACCAAACCGCCCGCCATAATCCCTCGATGCGGAGCCATCTCGCCTACCAAAAAACGAATCACGGTTTTCCACAGCGCGTGACCGGCGCGGCAATGGCCCATTTCACGCGCCAGTATGAACAACAAATCGTCGCCGCGAAAATTGGTAATCAACGCCGTGCCTAAGACCAGAAACGCATTGGTGTCGCTGCCGAAAATCAAGGCGTCCCACATTCTATCGCCCGAAACATAAACATCCGGCATATAACTCATGCCGAGCAGGCGAGCGGCACGCACCGCTTGAGCATAGACATCGGGCAATTGCCGGTCGCTCAAACGAATGGCGTTGAACGTGGTTTCAATCCAGCGCCTGCCAACTTTATCAGAGATGGATTTGGCAACCGAGTTAAGGGCGCTCATCGAACGCAGTTTCGACATCGCCGCGCCGTCCTGCGCCCATAAAAAAGCTTCGCAATCAATCTTGTAATTTACCGCCAGTGGGCGCAGCCAACGGCATTGCGGACAAACGATGACGCTGGCATCGAGGGTCGCGCCGTTGCCGCTACAAACTTTGCAAAAACTTTTCGCCGTCGCGTTGACGGCTTGGCCTTGCATCTGCGGATTGAATTGTTGCCCTTGCATCTGCGGGTTGAATTGCTGCCCTGGCATTTGCGGGTTGAATGGCGGCTGCGCGTACCCGTTTTGCGGATAGTTGTGGGCAGGCGCGGGATTGGCAAACACCGATTGCGCCGGTCTGATCTGTTGATTCGAGAATTGCGCTGCGACCATCGGCGGCATTGGCGGTTGCGCGGCTTGATTCAGAGGTTGAAAGACAGCAACCAGAGGCGCTCCACAAGTGTTGCAGAAGCGGCTGTCTGGCACAGTGACTTCGCCGTGACCGTGCGGGCATCTCAAAGCGGTGTTTGCTGGTGCGTTCATTGTCGTTGCTCCTCGAAGTTAATTTTCGTGTTCATCCAGTAACGCGAGAAAGTCTTGCCGATTGGCTCAAAGATAATTGAAACCCTTCGCTGAAGCGCGGATGCAATTGAAGGAAGGAAAAGGTCAGAGGCGCGGGTTCATGAGGAGAGAGGTTTTGTAGTCCCGCCTACAGGCCAACGGCATGAAGTTAGTTGATGAAAAAGAGAAACCGGCGAGCCTTCGGGCCTGCCGGTTTCTCTTTTTTGCGTGCGCTTCCAGCAACTCAGGCCAACGGTTGGCAATTCGACAAAGCCGTTACGCCTCTGCTCCTCGTCGCGCTTGCTTTATTTCAGTTTCATGGTCGGGTCGCCGAAGAAAATCCAGCTACGGCGAATGTCCATATCCAAGACCACCGCTTTAGCTTTGCGTATGGCTTCACTGATGGTCGGCTTGCTGCCCTTGATCTTGGGATTGAACAATTGCCTGTAGAGTTCCTGATTCATCACCGATTGTTCGTGCGGCTCGGTCAAACCCGATGACGCCCACACCGCCACCGCGCCGCCGCCTTCGGCTTTCATCAGGCTTTCCGCCAGACCATCCAGATACGGGTCGTTGAAATAACCGTTCAAACAACTCATCACGACGACGAACGACAGCCGTTCGCTATTGGTCAAAGCCCGCGCATCGGCATTGGTCAACAGATTGCCGCGCCACAAATTCACCGACCCATGACCGACGTAATTGACCACCCTCGGCCCACGATTCAAGGCCGCCAGCAATTGGCTTTTTGCGGTGCTGGCATCCAATTTGGCGCGCTTGATCTGACTGATCTGCGTTTGATTGTCAACCAATGTCCGCAAGGCGTCAGTAGCGCTTTCAAAATCGTAGATGTCAGGCGCATCGGCCACCAATAAGACTTCGCGTGAAGGCGTAGCTTTTTCATAAGCGATGATTTTGGCGATCATCAATTTGGCCTGCTCGACGGTTCGTACAGGCAAGCGCCCGATGTTTAAATCGGCTATGCCATCGCCATCGAAATCGGCCAACCAGTCATCGCTGGCGGTCTCCATATAATGAGTGTCTATCAATTTGGACGGCACAAAGTCGAAGTCGCCAGCGCCCAGATAATTCTTCGGATCATAACTGGCATCGCCAACCAACAAGACATAACGCGGCCCCTTTTTCCATTTCGCGGTGAAGTTCAAAAAGTCGCGTATGGCTTGCGGGTTCTTCTGCCCGTAGCTGAATTCATCGTAGAGGTCTTCGGCGCACAGTACCACCACCGTCAAGCCCTGGGTCTCGCGCAGCGCTTTCAAGTCCGCCACCACCGGGGCAAACTCACGCGTCGTGATGATAACTAAATCCGCCGCGTTGTTGGTCTGTTTCCAGGTGGTCAAATCATCGCGCTTGAGGGATGGCACAGCCTTCTTTTTATCAACGGTCAAAGCCAACAAAGTGCGCTCGCCGCTGGCCGGCGCAACGAAACTCGCGGCATAACCGCCGCCGCTGGCCGCCTGCGTTTCGAGCGTCATTTCGCTAATGGCAAACGGATTGGTCACATCCAGCACCTCTATGGCTGGGCTGGAAAAACCATCCACAGTGATGCGCTGACCGCCGCTTGCCGTGAACTTCAACAAGTTGTTATCAACCTTGTAACGATGTTGATAGGTCAAACGAATCGCATCCACCAAGTCAATATCGGCATTCCCGCCAAGCGGCGTCAAGGTCACGGTGTTCTGGCCTTCGCGCAGCACCGATTGCGGTACGTGAAATTGCTGCGCCCCCAAGGTCAACCCTGCAAACGAGACGTAGCCCAGACTCGCGCCATTGAGTTGCACCAATATGACGTGGTTCACCTGCGTGACGCCCTGCACCGAAACATCAAGCGTCGCATAGCCCGTTGCCGAGGGGTCAAGATTGGTCAAGGTCACAGTTTGATTGAGCGGATTTCTGGAGATGACCGCGCCAAAGAAGTTTTCCCGGTCGCCATTCCGCAAAGAGGAAAAGTAAATGGTGCGGTCTTTGCGCTCAACGCTGTAGGCAAATCCTGTAGCGTTGCTCGGCACGCCTTTGCCTTCCACCGACTCAATACGCAAGCCTTGCCGCGTCCCCGGCACTAGATAATAGGTTCGCATAAAGGTGTACAGCGAATTGACGCAGACGCCATAAAATTCGACCGCCTTGCCGTCTTTATCCTCGCTGATCTTGATCGGCAATTCCTGTCCGTCAACAAAGAGTTGCAGGAATTGCGGGTTGGTATTGGCGGGCAATCCGGCGCTTTGCAAATCGGCAAAAGGAATGCGGTACCAGCCCTCTTCCTTGACGCCGATTTTGATGGCGGCTCCGGCAAGCGCCAGATACGGCTGTTTATCCACCGGCTTGGCCGAAGACCTAGGCATCCCGGCCATGGCTTCGACCGGGCGGGTGATCTGCTGTTGAGGCGCGCCCAGTTTGCTCAACAACGGCGCGTTGCTGCGCGGCGGTGGCGCGCCGCCAATCGGATTGACAAAGTAAGGACCGAACCATTGGCTGGTGCCGTTGAGGTCAACCGCTTCTAACCAGTAAGCAGCCGTTTTGCCGGTTGCCGTATCATCCCACCAGGCATACGAAAAACCGGAACGAATCACCGTGTCCGTGCCCACTGTCAACGCCGAACCGGCGATCATCTGTTGATTGACCAGGGTGCGTTTGCCGTTGTCTTCCTGATAAATGTTGTAGCCCAGATTGTCTTCTTCAAAGCCGCTCTGCCATTCAATCAACGCGCCTTTGTCGTAACCCGACACCACACAGGCGGTCAAGGTCACAGCGGTAACCGAATTGAAGCCAAAGTCCAAAGTGAAGTTGGTGGTCTTGCCGGTGTTGTTATCCACCGTCGGTTCGGAACCCGGCGTCAAGGCGATGGCCGAAGCATTGACAGCGCTGCTGACTTGTCCGGTGGCGCTGCCGACGCCGTTATCATCACTGTCGGTGTTGCTGTTGGGATTGCCGGTATTGACGACATCGGCGGTGCTGCGATAACCGCTGCCCGGATTGACTTTCACGACGTAGCTGCCCGCTGGTAATCCCGAAAACTGGTACAGCCCGGTGCTGGTCGTCGTCAATTGATTGGTTACGCCGGTGGTGTCGTCGGTGGTGCCAAGTATGCCATCGGGGCCAACCGGAACTTCGGTGGTGCCATCGGCTTGATAGAGTCTGACGGTCGCTCCAGACAAAGGCGTATCTATGCCATCAAAGGTGCCATTGCTGTTGGCGTCCACAAAAATCAAATTGCCCAAAACGACATTGAAGAAACCGAAATCCACCGTCAAGTTATCACGTCCGTCTCCGATAGCAGCGTGCGCCCCCGCGCCCGAAGCCGTGACATCGGGTTCGCTGATTGGAAACGCACCATTGCCGACGACGAGGCTGGCGCTGAGAACCCCGGCAGTCGAAGGGTTGTTGCTGGCCGGGTCAACGCCGTTGTCGCGCAGGTCGGTGCCGGAGATAGAATTGGCGCTGTTTTGATAACCGACCAACGCGCCCGCGCCGGTGAAGTTCGCGGCGGGGATGCGTACTTTATAAGTTCCCGCCACCAAATTATCGAAGCGATAATAACCGGCGCTGCCTGCTGTGGTGGTGGTCGTCTGCGTCTGTACAACCGTGTTGTTGCTGTCGAGCAATTGCACGGTGACATTGCCTATGCCGATCTCGCCTACGTCCATTTGGCCGTTGTTGTTGGTATCGAAAAAGACGCGATTGCCTAGCGAATAGATGGCTGAGGCGGTGGGCAAAAACCCGGCGTCAAAAGTGTGATCGTTAACTCCGGCACCGCCGCTGGTAAAAGCTATGACGGCGTTGCTGCCCGAAAGCGTAACATCGGAATCGCGGCTGTCGCCGTTTGCCGAAGCGTCGCCGTTGGTGGTGGTCAAAGCTGGCGTGGCGCTTAAAGATGCCTGTCCGGTGGCGATGCGAATTTCATAAGCGCGATTGGTGGCCAGGGTATATGGGCAATCATAGGTCACGCTCAACAAGGGCGCGGTGGTGGTTGATGAATCGAACGAGCGCCCACGACGGCGAGCGCTGGCGGTCGAAGCATTGTCAGAGAGAAAAAGGTTCAAGCTGTTGCCGCTAGCCCAGCCGGAGTTATTGACAATCTCCTGTATGACGGCGGCGAAATTCGGCGACGTGGCATTGGTGGTTGCGCCACTTGTCCACGCGCCTAGCGCAGACCAGGCGACCGAACTGGTGGTGCGAGGGCGCGATGACAGGTTGTTGGTGGCGGTGGTAAAGGTCGTGGAATTGGCTACCGCTTCGCCTTGAATGGTGAGATTGACGGTGTTGGTCGAATCGCTGTTGCTGGCGGTAAATTGCAGCGTCGCGCTGGTGATTCTCGCGCCACGCGGAATGGTCAGACCGTTGAACCGCATCCCCACAAGATTTATCGTCGAGCCGGCATAAGCCAGGTCAAGTGATCCAGTAGTGACAACTGTGCCAGCCGCTTCTTCGGCATCATCGGAACTGGCATTGACGCGCGGCGTCAAGGTCGTAGTGCCGCACGACGACAGCATATTGGTGTTGCTGCTGCCGCCAAAATAATAGTTACCGCTGGCATCGGTCGTGGCGCTGCCCACCTGTGTATCAACCGTGCCATCACCATTGGTGTCTCCCCACAATTGCACGGTCACGCCGGAGATGGCGCTCTCGTTGGCATCTTGAATGCCGTCCCCGTCGGCATCATTCCACACCCGATTGCCGATTTGCAGCGGCGCAGGGTCGGTCAATAACACGGTATCGCCCAAGCCATTAGCTTTGCCCAGCACATTGCTGGTTCCACCATTGCCGGTGTAGAGCGTGAAGTTGGCTATGGGAGCACCAGTCGCGGTACTGAGCCAACGCCAGCCGCCCGCATAATAGGTCGGCTGGGGATTCATCATCGTTCCCACGATTTCTTTAGCGCCCGGCAGATTCGCCAGTCCGCCGAAAAAAATCTCTTCGTGACCGTCGCCGCCGCCGGTTGCCGAATAGTTATTAAAGAAGGTCGTCGGAATGCCTGCAGCCCCCGGCGCGGGGTCGGTCGTCGCATCATAGGGCGGAACCACCGTGCGCGAACACCCGGCCTTGCCTTCCGGTACATATGTACCACTGACATTGCACAGCTTGAGTATGGTTCCGGCAGAGATTTCTTCATAAAGCGCCGTGTCCCCTGCGGTCGGCGAATAATTGCCAGTGCCGTGTTGGTGTCCGCGCCGATCCATGACGCCAAGGATCATCGCGCCATCCGGGTCGAATTCAATGTCGGACAGAATCGGCTGCACGCCGGTCACCTGGCGCTGTGTGCCGATGGTAGCAAAGGTGAAATTGTCATCCCACGGGGTCCATTCGGCGCGATCACAACGCGCCCCGCCGGTATTATAGTATTTGCACGAGCGGTCATAGTAGAGCTGCATATAATCGGCAGCTATGGTCGAATCCAGATCAACATTGGTGAAGGAACTGCCGGAAAGCCGCTGCACATAAGCGCGCAGGTTCTGCGCGTTCTGCGAAACATCTGCCGTGCAGACCGTGCCAACATAAACCTCGCCATCTTTGACGCGCACTGCCCACGGCGCAAAGGTGTCGGTTCCCGGACAACCGGGATTCGAAATGTTGGTGATGCTGTTGAGCGTGATGCTGCTCAGGTTGGTGATGTTGAGCGCGATCAGTTGCGGCTGCGTGAGGTTGAGGTTGACGACATACAAGGTGTTGCCGTCTTCGGAAACCGCTATGCCGCCGATGCCGCGTCGCCCGACTTTATCCAGCACATTGTAATCGTGCGCCGGTGTGGTGTTGCCCGCTAAATCGTTAGCCGGAGTCGAACCGACACGCGGATTGGCACCAACATTGACGCCGCTGAAAGAGTTCATATCAATGGTTTGCGCTGTAACCACGGTGCCTGCGCCGTTGGCTCCCGGCGCGTTGTAGTCTATGACGTAGATGGAACTGATGTCGTCGGCAGTGCCGCGAGTGCCGTCTTTGCCGGGACCAAATCCGGTTTGTCGTTTCAGCATCGCCGCCGCAAATAAAGTTTTGGTGCGCGGACGCCAGGCCAGCCCCCAGGTGCTGCCGATCTGATTGGACAGCGCGATGTGTTGCACCGCCCCAGAGCGATCATAGGCCAGCGCTACCAGCACATCATCAGCGCCGGTGTTGTTGCCGTTGATGTAACAGGGCGTAGCCACCAGCGGATTGTTCTGCGAATAGTCCGTAGGCTTGAGTATGCCCAGATCAATGCCTGAGGAATTGCCATCCGGCACAAAGCGCACCGTCGAAGCGTTGTTGGTTCCCGTTACGCTCGGATAATATCCGCTGGGCAAAGCAGTGAACTCTATGCGATACGGGCCGGTTCCGGCAGCCGCTAATGAATAGGTTCCGCTGGCTCCCGTCGTTGCCGTGCCGCGTACCACACCCGCTCCGTCATAAGCGGTCACCACGACGCCCGCCACCCCCGCATCTATGGCGAAGTTCGGCGTCGCGCCAGTGGTATTCATCGCCCCGTTGGCGTTGTAGTCTTTATAGACCGTGCCGGTAATTGTACCGGCAGCGTAAACCGGAGAGTGAAAATTCCGGCTCATCATCCCCGCCAGAAACAACACCACTATGGCGATCAGCAAATAGCTGCGGAAAGATTTCTGCGTGGTAATTAAGGTGTGAATGGTCGCGGCAACCGATTTTCTATTCATCGTTTCTTCCTGTTCCCATAGCCCTATTGATTGCAATATGGTGCTTGAGCTTTTTATTTTTTTGGGTAACAAAGTACATCAGGGGAGCAGCTCAACATAGCCAGGCTTCTAACTATCGGCAGAAAGTTTCACCTCTCTGCTACTACACAACAGGGACGCTTTTCGATCTACTGCTTTTACTGCTGAAGCAAAACTCACTGCCGCTCAAATCACCCTGCGCGGCCAAGCGGTACGACACTTCCGGCGATCAACCCCCTATACCTTGTTCGCTCTGCGAGGAGCCGTCCACCATAGAAGGCGAACTTCATTGGTGAAACTGCTGTCACTGTAAACGCTCGCCGATAGCTCGACAAGAGTTTTTTCCGTACCGGAAAATCGGCAGTCTCTATACGTGAATAGGGAAATCGGATGCGGAGTCCGCCAGCGCTGAAGAAACCACATCCGGGTTTTATCAGGCCTCGCGGCAACTCCGTCGTCGCTGGCGACAAGCTGCAAGCATCCGGCTATTCATTAATAGCGGAGCAAAATGAATGCCGTTTTTTGCCGTTGCGATTTTGAAAAAACTCCACTTGCGCTTCCCCGCTTGTGCTGCGTGGTTAGTTCAAAATGAAAGGCTCCATCAGCGCTTGATTCATTTTGCTCGGTTGCTTTGAGCTTGCTATTGATTTGTCGGCCTGTGCATGGTCTAAAAAATCTGAGTTGGCGCGAATGCCTAGCTTATCCCCCGATATGTTATGTTTCCGCGCCAACTACTTACGTTCTGTACTAAGGCAAGAGCAGTGCCACAACTTCTACAGAAGCGTTTCGACAAAAATCACCGAGAACGGTATCCACACGGGGAAGCCGCCAACCTTGGGCAGTTCAGAACAGAATTTCATTTTGAGATAAATGTTCCGTTTCAGCATACCTGGGCTTCTTTGGCACTCGGTCGTTCGCCTATTGACCTTCCCACTTATCGGTTTTAAGGTTTTCCCTTTGGCATCGCCAGAGCATTCAACTATGTCAACACCGCTGTGGACGCAATATCGAGACATCAAACGCCAGCACCCTGGCATGATTCTGTTTTTTCAGATCGGCGATTTCTACGAAACCTTTGACGAAGACGCCCACACCATCGCCCGCGAATTGGGCGTCACCTTGACGCGAAAATATTTCGGCAAAAACAATGTGCGCCCACTGGCCGGTGTGCCTGTGCGGTCGCTCGAAAGCCACCTCGCCAAACTCATCCATCGCGGCTTCAAAGTCGCCATCTGCGAACAGACCACGCCGCCCGGCAAAGGGCTGGTCGAACGTCAAGTCACTCACATCATCACCCCCGGCACCATCATCGAACCGGGCTTGCTCGAAGGTCGCGCCAATAATTATTTAGCCAGTTTGGTGCTGATGGAACGCTCGGCAGGCATCGCCTATATAGATATTTCGACGGGCGAATTCCGCGCCACGCAACTAGACAAAGCGCACGCCTTCAGCGAACTCGAACGCATAGCGCCAGCCGAATTGATGGTCTCGCACGCCCAGGAAATTCCCTCTATCGAAGTGCGCGCCATCACCAAGCTGACCGACGAGCAGATCGAATACGCCGCCACGCGCCGCGCTCTGCTGCACCATTTCGATGTGCTGTCGCTGGAAGCCTACGGCTGCGAACAGCAACGACTGGCGACCCAGGCCGCCGGAGCCATCATCATTTATTTGCGCGACACCCAAGCCGCTGCGCTGACCAACATCACCAATCTGCAAAGCTACAGAGCCGACAACTTCATGCAATTGGATCCGCAGACGATTCGCAACCTCGAAGTTTTTCAGGGCTGGGATTTTTCCGGCGGCACGCCTACAGGCTCACTCGTAGCCACCATTGATTTGACCATGACGCAGATGGGCGGACGACGATTGCGGCGCTGGCTGCGTCACCCCTTGCTGGAAATCACCGAGCTACGCGCCCGCCAGGATGCCATCGAATGGTTCGTCAAACGCGAAGCCGCCAGAGCGCAAACCCGCGCCGCCCTCGAAGAAGCGCTGGACATCGAGCGCGTCTTGGGGCGCATACGCCGACGTTTGGCCGCTGCGGTTGAAGTGTTGGCTTTGGGGCAATCGTTGCAGGCCGCCGCGCAACTTCGCGCCTTGCTGGAAAAAGCTAAAGCGCCCGCCGATTTCCTCGCGCCCTTGGAACCTTGCCAAGACCTTGTGGAGTTCATCGAACGCGCCATCTCCGACAAACCGCCCAGAGATGTCGAACGCGGCGGCATCATTCGTCACGGCTTTTCCATTGAACTTGATATGCTGCGCGACACCTTGACCGGCGGCAGGAAATTCCTCGCCGATCTGGAAAACCGCGAACGCCAACGCACCGGCATACGCTCTTTGAAAGTCGGCTATAACAAAGTCTTCGGTTATTACCTGGAAGTTTCCAAAGCCAATTTGAAATTGGTGCCGAACGACTTCATACGCAAACAGACACTGACCAATGCCGAACGCTACTTCACGCTGGAATTGAAAGAACACGAAGCGCTGATTGCCAATGCGCGTGAGCGCATACTGGAACTGGAAACCAATCTCTATCGCCAGGTGTGCGACGAAATCGGTCGCCATCATCACCGCCTCAGCAGCGTCGCCTCTGGGCTGTCGTTGATTGATCTGTATGCGGCGCTGGCCGAATGCGCCGTGAAATTTCACTACACGCGACCGGAAATTCATGAAGGCGACGAGTTGCATATTGTCAAAGGTCGTCACCCGATGATTGACCAGATGATTGACCGTGGCAAGTTCACCCCCAACGATACTCATCTGACCACCGATGAGGTGCAAATCATGTTGTTGACCGCACCGAATATGGCGGGCAAATCAGTCTATCTCCGCCAGGTGGCGTTGATATGTCTGTTGGCGCAAATCGGCAGTTTCGTGCCTGCCGAAACGGCTCGCGTTGGCATCATTGACCACATCTTCACACGCATAGGCCTCAACGATTTCACCTTGCGCGGCCATTCGAGTTTTATGATCGAGATGATTGAAACGGCGCACATCTTAAATCAAGCGACGCCGCGCAGCTTGGTGTTGCTGGATGAAATCGGGCGCGGCACTTCGACCGCCGATGGCATCTCTATCGCTCGCGCCGTTGTCGAATATCTGCACAATCAACCTCGCGTGCGCGCCAAGACGTTGTTTGCAACGCACTATCATGAACTGACTGACGCCGCGCACTATCTGCCTCGCGTTCGCAATTTTCATCTGGCGGTTGAGGAGCGCAAAGGCAAGGTGACGTACCTGCACAAAGTCAAAGAGGGACGCGCCGAAAAAAGTTTTGGCATTTATGTAGCGCAACTCGCAGGCTTGCCGAAGCCCGTCTTGCGCCGCGCCAACGAATTGTTGAGCAAGTACGATGAAGAGCAAGCACCGGCAAAAAGCGGCAGAAAAAAAGCGGCAAGCCTGGAGCCGAATCTCCAAGCGATTTTCGATGCGTTGCTGGAATTGGATGTCAACGAATTGAGTCCGGTCGAAGCCTTGACCAAACTTTACGACCTGCAACGCCGCGCCAGAGAGGGGCGCTAGAGCGGTTTTTGTTTGAGATTACGGAAACCTCAAACCCGTTGAGCGACGGTCGAAGACCTTGGCGCGGTCACAGACCGCTGCTCAACGATAAGGGGTTCCGTACACACCTATGAAAACCGCTCTAGTGGTCACAGACTGCCTCTAATAACGGGTTGCAGCGGTGTGCGCTTGGTTGACAAGCGGTCACCGACCGCCTCTCAACCAAGTGTGGTGGTGGTGGGCAAATGAACTTCGCTATAGAAGCAATTTCTCTGGCGCTTTCAGCGTGCGCTTTTGTGGTCTGTGGCGTTTGACTGGCTCGCAAGGCGTGGCAGCCGCTTCCTCTCGCACCTGTCCACCTCGTTCACCGGCCTTTGAATTGCGGTGGGCGCTTTTCCAGAAATGCCGCGATGCCTTCCCGGTAATCGGCGCTGTCCAAACAATGGCGCACGGCTGCTTCGACGCGCTGCACAGCGCTTTCTGAAGCATTCAACATTGCCTGTTGAATCGCCAGCTTGTGCGCGGCAAGTGACAGCGGTGCGCTTGCGGAAATCTGCAACGCATAGTCGCGGGTGAAGCGCTCCAACTCAGCATCAGGCAACACGCGATTGAGCATATTGAGTTGGTGGGCTTCGCTGGCCTCCAACACCCGACTGGAAAATAAAAGGTCGGCGGCGTGGGCAGCGCCGACAAGGTTCACCAAACGCCGGACGCCCATCTCGAAAGGATAGGCGAGGCCGAGTCGTCCGGCAGGTATGGCAAATTTTGCGCGGTCGCTGGCGAAGCGCAAATCGCAAGTCAAAGCCAACAACACGCCGCCGCCGAAACACGCGCCGTTAATCATGGCGATGACCGGTTGCGGCGCATCCATCAATGCCTGCAAAGCGGTGTTGGCCAAACGATCATACTCGGCGGTCAAGTCGGCATTGGCGCGCAGGGCCGGAAATTCGGCTACATCAGCACCGGAGATAAACGCCTTGTCACCCGCGCCGCGAATGATGATGACACGAATCTCTTCGTCCTCAGCCAAAGCGTTCGCCTGTTCGGCGAGCGCACGCCACACTTGGGCGTTGACAGCGTTTCTTGATTCGGGGCGATTAATAACGAGGTAAGCCAGCGGCGGCTCACGCAAAACGATTAGCGGATTGGCAGTCGTCGAAGTCATAGCCGTTCATTCTATAGCGAATTTCATTTGTCCGCGACCACGATACCTGTTGAGAGGCGGTCTGTGACCGCCTCTCAACAAATCGCACACCTCGGCAAGCCGCTATAAGCGCAAGCGCGAGGATTTTGCGAATGACGAGGAACAGAAAAAAGCTATAGCTTTTCAGCCGCAACTAGAGCGGGTCGCAGAGTTTCAGAAACAACCCATATGTTGTGGATAGTTAAATCACCGCACACAATATCTGGGCAAAACATTCATTTCTACGGCACCCTCTAATTACTTCCAGAAAATGGTAGGGCGAAAAAAGTAAGGCTCGCCCGGCAACCAATTGCGCCGGTTTCGCTCCGTAGGAGCGACCTATAGTTTAGCTTCCTAGGAACTACTCAGCAGTTCAAGCGTTCCCACTTCAATATTATTTTTTTCAGCACAACCAGAGAATGTTGATGCCAGTAGGGGCAGGTCTATCGCCTGGCCGAATGATGCGAGACAACGATTGCTTTTGCCTGCGACGATTCCAGCAACAAGTTTACCTTGCCCCTACGGGCATCAACATTCCACCCAACCACAAATTTATTGATTGCCTTTACCGGCCTTGCGTTGCGCTTTTTCGGCTTGGCGCTGCGAAGGGCTGGCGGCATCAACTCGCCTGGGCTGCCCTGGGTACGCAGCCGATTTTTGACGCGGTTGAGGCGGCGCGACCGGCTGCGGTTGCACCTGCTGCTGCTCCTGCATAGCGCGCCGTTCGGCCTTGCGCTGCTGCTTGTCGGAGGGCGGATTGAAAGCCGCTGGCGGAGCGCTTTGCGGTTGCATTTGTGGCTGACGCATCTGTTGCTCCTGCGTCTGCCGCTGTTGTTTTCTCTGCTGCTTCATCTGCTGTTGCGTTTGCTGCTGTTGCATCTGACGCTGCATTTGTTGTTGCACCTGTTGCTCCTGCATACGCCGCTCTTGCTTCATCTGTTGTTTCGACTGCGGCGGTTGCATCTGCTGTTCCTGCATATGCCGCTGTTGTTTTCTCTGCTGCTTCAACTGGCGCTGTTGATTGACCTGCTCTTGAACGCGCTGTTGTTGCAACTGTTGTTCCTGCATCTGACGTTGTTGATGGAGGGATTGCTTCTGCGCTCGACGTTGTTCAAGTTGCGCGTTTGCGTTTGCCGGTTGAGCGGCGCGCAACTGCTGTCTGGTCGCTTGCGGTTGCGGCATCACGATGTTGCGCTGTTCTACAGCGGCGCGTTTTTGCGCTTTGCGTTGCTCGTGCGTCAATTCCGCGCCCTGCCCTGGTTGCAGGGTTTGCTGACGCGGTGGCTCAATAGCGTTCATTTGTTGGCGGTCAATCTGCTTCTGCAACTTGCGCGGGTTCTGCGTCGCTTCCATAGCCGGTTGCGGATTCAAGGCTCTGAACTCCTTATTCTGCATTTGACCTGGAATCGCGTTGGGCGCATTGGTTGGTCCCAACGCCTGTTCACGCGCCATTTTTTTCAACTCGTGCCGCGCTGCGCGGTCGCCTTGCGCCGAACGATTCATCAACTCCTGCACCTGTTGCTTGCGCTGTTGCATAGCCGCTGCGTCATTGGCTGACGACATCGCCACGCCCCCTTGACCATCCGGCGCATAAGCGGCTACCGCTTGACCATTCTCCTGCATCTTCAATTTATTTTTCTTCTGCGATGCGGGAACCGTCTCTACCTGCATCGCTTCATTAAAATTGGCGCGCCCCGGCACGGCTAATGGCGCAACGCTTGCGACCACGGGCGCATTCAACACCTGCTCGTTGAAAGCGCGTGCCAGTTTGAATTTCTGGCGTTCATTTTCACCCGTGATGGCGACGTTGCGAAGACTGGCAATCGCATACGGATCCAGCACCGGGCGGGTCTGCGCGAGGAACTGCGGATTGACCGCCAGCGCCTCTTGCGGCGCGACAAAGCGGGTGAAATTCTGCACCGGAACCACGGTGATGGCTTGCGGATAATTGAGGTTCACATAGTTGTGCTGCACATTGATTACTTGCGCGACTTCACGGGGCGAAGCGAAATACTGCGCTTGAAAATTGTCGTCGTAGTATCTGGGAATATAGGCTTCATTGGGCGCAAGCGGCACCCAGCCGATTTGCTGAGTTTGCGCCAACGGCACGAAGGCCACCAACGCCGGAGCATAGACGGGTTGGGTTTCGACATATTGCGGCACCCATACCCATTGGCGATTATTGAGGTACGCCCAGCGCCCATAATGATACGGCGCATAGCCCCAAGGCTCCTGCGAAATCCACGTCGGGCCGTAGGCGCTGCCGACATCCCAATACCCATCGCGGTACGGAACCCAACCGGCATCTACACGCGGTGCCCAGCAATGCCCGTAACCATCCACCTCGGTCCAGTCACCGTAATCGTCCAAGTCAGAGCCTCCCGGTATCTCATCCGGCACATAGTCGTAACTGACCGAACGACGATATGAATCGTAATAATTGGGGTCTTCCAGATAGCGGTCATAGCTGCTGTAGCGACCATCATAAACGCCTGGGTAACGCGAGCCATAATAATCATTGACAAGGCCACCGGCATAATCGGGCGAAAGTTTCGAGAGTAAAATCTGCGAGGCCGCCTGACCAACCAAGGTCAGCATCTCGCCTTTGTTGATGCTGCCGGTTCCTGAACGGCCAACCACTTGAGCCAATCCGCTCAACACGGAAATCCAGGTGTTGCCGTTGTCGCCTATGCCCAATTGATAAAGCCCCGGTTCAGTAAAATCAAACGCACCATTCGGCGTCGCCACTTCAAACAGTTCGCCATTGGTCAACTCTCCGACATCAAAAATCGCCGCGCCGTTTCGTAGCGCAAGTTGAGTGCGGCGGTCTGCGAGCGACAGAATGTCGAGCGCCGAACCGGAATCAAGTCTTGCATAATTGCGCCGCGTGAACGCTACCGTAGCCCGCGAACCGTCACGCGCATAAACGCGATCACCGGTAACCAGAGGCGTGTTTTTACTGGCTTCCTCCCAATTCGGCTCGCCACCGTTCGGCAATGCCTGGGTATGCGCGAGGCCGACGTTGCCCTCTACGCGCTCGATGCGCGCCGCACGCGGTAATAAATTGTCGTCGGCTTTGGAAGGCGAACGAAAGACCAAAAACAATATACTCGTTAGCACGATACCAGCGCTAAAAGCGCCGATGATCGCTGCCGTTTTCGGCATTCTTTGAAAGGACTGCTTGATGCGATTCATTATGATTAGACCTCCATCATTACCTGTCTATAAAAAGTAGATGATTGAAAGGAGCAATAATTATTCCGCGTTGCGGGGATAAATATTGTGAATATGATGCGGTTGATTAGCGCAATGCCGGGGCGGTTTACGAGGAGAGCGCGGGTGAAAAAAAATTGTGCGGCAATGGCTTGGCAAAATTATTTACCCCATATCGTGGAGGCGGACACCATAACCGCAGGCGCACCAGCAACGCAGAAAAATTTGCTTTCACTGGCGTGTTGCGGCGACTTACGAGGCTGCCAAGCGCGATGGTTTCGTAGTATCATAAAAGCACATCAGCAAACACAGAGGATGGAATTTATGAAGTGTCCGATATGCAAAAAAACCACGGTATGGGAAGGCAACCCCGACCGCCCTTTCTGTTCGGAGCGTTGTCGCATCATTGATCTGGGCAATTGGTCAGCGGAAGATTATCGCGTCGAAACGGCGTTGCCAGATACGGAGGAAAAGGCCGAAATCCCGCACGAATAAGCAAACAAGTCGGAGGTTTATGGAATGTCTGATCGGCAGGAAAAATTCTGGACAGCAGGCCGCGTCATCGCTACTTTGATCGTCGCGGCGATGGTGGCGACCATTGGTTACACCTTGCTCACGCATAACGATGAAGGCAAAGCAGTGACCGATACGGTGCTGCCGGGAACCGCACCCGCAACGCCCACCGCTTCGTCAGCGAATGGGTCGGAAGCCAACAAATCAACGCCGCCGGCGGCGACGAAAAAAGCGCCGCCCGATTTCGAGGTGCCGAAAATCAGCGGCGGCTCGTTCAAACTCTCCGATTACAGAGGCAAGGTTGTGGTGCTGGATTTCTGGGCGACCTGGTGTCCGCCGTGTCGCAAAGGCATACCGCAACTGGTTCGCATAGACAAAGATTTGCGCGATAAAGGTGTCGAGGTCGTGGGCTTGCACATAGACGATCAAGGCCGTTCGTCGCCCGAAGCAATTCGCAATTTTATCAAGCAATTTGGCATCAATTACACCGTCGGCATGGCCAGCAACGAAATGTTTGTCGCCTATCTGGGAAACGAAGAAAGCTCTATCCCGCAAACCTTGGTCTTTGACCGCAGCGGCAAAGTCATCGCTCATTTGATTGGTTACAGTGACGACGACGCAGCGAAACTCGATACCGCTATCAACCGCGCTCTTGCGAGTTCGTAGAGATGATTCGAAGAGGCTAAACAAGAAATCAGAATCGCACGGTTGAGAGGCGGACGTTGACCACGCATTGCGGCGGTCAACGTCCGCCTCTCAACTCAATTCCTTCACTTCATCCATTCGCGGATGGCCGAGCCTTCGCGGATGATGGTCTCCGAGCGTTCCGGCCCGGTCGAAATAATCCCCGCAGGGGTTTCGCAAAGCTCTTCCAATCGCGCTATGTAATCTTTAGCGGCCTGGGGCAACTCTTCATAGCGAGTGATGCCTATGGTACTCTGTCGCCAGCCCTTCACGGTTTCATAAACCGGCTCGCACTCTGCCAACACATTCGCGCCGTAAGGAATTTCGGTCAACACTGCGCCGCGATAATGGTAGGCTGTGCAGATTTTGATTTCGTCGAAATCGTCCAGCACGTCGAGCTTCGTCAAGGCCAGTGAGTCTAGGCCATTGAGCATCGCCGAATAGCGCACCACCACCGCATCGAACCAGCCTGTACGGCGCGGGCGACCGGTAACAGCCCCGTATTCATTGCCTTTTTCGCGCAGCAACGTCCCCGCTGCATCGCCCAACTCCGTCGGAAAAGGGCCGCCGCCAACTCTTGTGGTGTAGGCTTTGGTGATGCCCAAAGCGCCGGTGATGGATTTCGGCGCAAGCCCTGTGCCGGTCGCCGCGCCGCCCGCCGTGGCGCTCGACGAGGTGACAAACGGATAAGTGCCGAAGTCCAAATCGAGCATCGTCCCCTGCGCCCCTTCCAGCAAAATGGCTTTGCCTTGTCGCACCGCCGCGTTCAACATGGTGGCCGTGTCTTTGACGAACGGCAGCAGTTTCATGGCGTCAGGCATGAACTCATCAAGCAGAATTTCGGGGTTAAGAATTTCGCCGCCGCTGGCGGCAATCTCTCGATTCGCGGCTTCGACATTGAGGCGAATCTTTTCTCTGAGCCAATCGGGATGGTGCAAATCTCCTGCACGTATGCCGGTGCGTGCGGCTTTGGTTTCATAAGCCGGGCCTATGCCTCTAAGCGTAGTGCCGACGCCGTCTTTGCCGAGCCGATGTTCCCTGGCGCGATCCAGCGCGGCGTGATAGGGCAAAATCAGATGCGCCCGGTCCGACACCAACAAACGGCCTTCGCATTCGACATTCAGATGGCGCAACTCTTCAACTTCAAGATTGAAGGCTTGCGGGCTGACGACGACGCCATTGCCGATGACGCACAAGCTGTCGGGTTGCAGTATGCCCGAAGGAATCAGCCGCAGAACGAATTTTCTTTCGCCTATGTAAACCGTATGCCCGGCGTTATGACCGCCCTGATAACGGGCAATGATGTCAAAATGTGGCGCAAGAATATCCACGATTTTGCCTTTGCCTTCGTCGCCCCATTGCGCTCCGATTACCACAATGTTTTTCATGTTTTTCCTGAATTCATTGCCCGACGATTGCCTTCCGCCAGACTTCGCTGATGCCGAAAAGGATCACGGCGAGCGCGGACCTTTACAGCGCCGCCGCAAGAAGGCGGAAGTGAACCGCCGCGCTCCCCGTATGAATTTATGGTTTTTGCGCCAGCAAACACACCTGTCTCGCCCCCAAACCGTGATCGCAAACTGGCTCTGATGTCGGGAAGGTGGATTCGGCGACTGCTGCAACAGACGTGCAGGCGCACCTCTTAAAGATGCGCCTGCCCTTTGGGTATCGAAGATGATGACTTAAACGCCTAGAGCCTTGTCAATCATCTGAGCAATTTTATCCTTGCTCGTCATGCCGATGATGCGTTCGGCTTCGTTGCCGCTCTGGAAAAGAATCAATGTCGGAATGCCGCGTATGCCCAATCGCGGCGCGACCTGCTGGCTGAAATCCACATTGAGTTTGACGACTTTGGCTTTGCCCTGATAATCCTGGGCGACGGCTTCGACGGTCGGCCCCAAAGCGATACAGGGGCCGCACCATTCTGCCCAGAAATCCACTAAAACCGGCGTGGATGCCTGCAAAACTTCTTTCTCGAAATTCTCGTCATTCACTTCGCCTACATATTCACTCATTATCAACCTCCAAATATTTTCGTAATGAGGACTGAGCCACTCAGAAACCCTGAAGGATGAAGGAGAAATGACGAACCCTCAAGAAGCGCCTTCTTATCATTCTGCCTTCCTCTATTCAAACACTCAGTCCTCAGTCCTCATCACTCAGTCTTGAATAACACTATAACCGACAATCATCGGCGCGTCAGCCTCTCGTACAAAGCCAGGTAGTGTCGCGCCGACACCGCCCACGAATAATCCATCTTCATGCCGTTGAGCATCAAGGTTCGCCACAACGCTTTATCGGTATAGACCATCAGGGCTTCGTAAATTTTTTCCAACAGTTTGTCGGCCTGATAATCATAGAACTTGAAGCCGTTGCCCTGCCCGTTGGCGCGATTGAAATTTTGTATGGTGTCATCGAGGCCGCCGACGGCGCGCACAATCGGCACCGTGCCGTACTTCAACGAGTACAGTTGATTCAACCCGCAAGGCTCGAACCGCGACGGCATCAAAAACAGATCCGCACCGGCTTCGACTTTATGCGCCAACTCATTCGATAAACCGAAATAGACGCCCACCTGTTGCGGACGCGCATCGCGCAAGGCTTGAAAGGCGTGTTCAAAATATTCCGCTCCCGAACCGATCAGCACGAAATTCGCGCCCCGGTCCAACACCCGCCAGATGACTTCCAAAATTAAATCAATGCCTTTCTGATCGGACAGCCGCGACACGCAGCCAATCAACGGCTGGTGCAAATCTTCGCGCAAACCAAAAGCGCGCAGCACATCTTTTTTGCATTCGCGCTTGCCGCTTAAATCGTGTTCGGAAAATCGTGCAGCGATGTGAGTGTCGTTTTCGGGACTCCATTCGTCGTAATCTACGCCGTTGAGTATGCCGAAAAGTTTATGCCGACGAGCGCGCAGCAAACCATCAAATTGATAAGCGTATTCCGGCGTTTGAATCTCTTGACTGTAGCGCGGACTGACCGTGGAAATGGCATCGGCAAACACCAGACCGGCTTTCAACATACTCGACACGCCGTGAAATTCGATGCCGCCATCGGTGCGATTCACCCATTCGGGCAAACCATATTTGCCGGTTGCATAAGGGCTGAATAACCCATGAAAAGCCAGGTTGTGAATGGTGAATAAAGTTTTCGTATGCGCCAACACCCCGTCGCGCCCATAGACGGTTTTCAAGTACAACGGCACTAGACCTGTCATCCAGTCGTTGAGGTGCAGAATATCGAACTGTTCATTGAAGGCTTTGGCCAATTCCAAAATGGCACGGCTGAAATAGGCGAAGCGGTCAGGGTCGTCGCGTTCGCCGTAGAGTTTGCTGCGAAAAAAAAATTCCGGCGCGTCTATGAAATAAACAGGCACTTCGCCTGTGCGATCTATGAAGACCGAAGATTGCCGGACACCGCCATCAAAAGGAACCGTCAAGAGTTCCGGCAGCCGTTCGCTGCGTTGCAGTATGGGGTCAAGATTGTAGCGCGGCAGGACGAGGCGGACGCGGTGGCCTAGTCGCGCCAAGGCTTTCGGCAGCGCCCCTGCTACGTCGGCAAGTCCGCCGGTCTTGGCGTAGGGGACAGCCTCCGATGCCGCAAAAAGGATGTTCAATAGCTGTCTCCCATAATCGTGAAAATTGCCTTACCGCAAGACGAAAAATAGTAGTAAGCGCAGGCATCCTTGTCAAGAAAACGACATGAATCATCCGTGCGGCGGCGCAGTCAGACGACGGAAAATTACCGAGACGAATTCATTGCGTGAATTCCCAGCGGAGGCGGCGGATTTGAGTGGATGGGGACGGATGAGCCGCGAGGATCCGCGATGATCCGCAGCATCTGCCAAATTCGCTGGGAATGTCATTGGGGTTGGCGAACCTCGAACCTTCGCCAATCTACTGGCTACTTATTCATAAGCCATACGGTTGATGCAAGCCTGTAGGTGCAGATTGACAGAGGCGGCGCGAGCGTTCATTTGATAAACTAAACCGAAATCGTCAGGGGGCGTTTAATACTCTGTTTTTTATGCGAAAGATTATTCTCATTATTGTGCTGTTGACCGCTTCATTAGCGAACGCTTTTCCTTGGCTTACGCCTCGGTCGCTTTACGCGCAGCGCCAACCACTAGCCACTTCGCAAGGCATCGCTGCGATTGCCGAAGCCTTGAAGGATTTGACGAATCCATATGGCTTGGCCTGTGTGGCGACCAAACTCGAAGATGTAGATTTTGCCACTCTCGATTATTGCCATCATAAATTGGGTGCCAAAGTCTCCATCATTCTGGCGACTCGCAACGAAGCCGACAACGACGCCACGCCGGTTGCAGCGGATGAAGCATCCGGCGTCCGGCAAACCCGCAAGGCGTTGCAGGCGGCGCAAGCCATAGGCGCGGATGTGTACTTTTTAAACCTGCGCGATTTCGGCTTTACCGACTCCGCTGCCGAAGCCTTCGGCAATTGGGGCAAGGATGAAGCGACGAAAAAAATGCTGCGGGCGATACGCAGCCTTCACCCAGACGTACTCATTTCCGCTTACGATGGCAAAACCGGCGACGGCCAGCAACAGGCGGTCGGGCGAATGCTGGTCGCAGCATTCGATGCTGCCGCTGACACGAAACTGGCTACAGGAGCCGATTCTGAGGCTTGGCAGGCAAGGCGGTTATTTTTGAAGACCGATGCCAACCACGCCGAAGTCATTCTCAACGTCAACGAATTGGATGCCATTTGCGGCAGACCGTTCAGCGCCGCCGCGCCGTTTCCTGTCGCGCCGACAAACGCGGTCACGCCGCAAGCGAATATTTTTTATCGGCTGGCGTTGTCAGCTTCGGGCGAACAGATGCGCGTTGGCGCGTCGTTTTTCGAGGGCTTTACGTTGCCGGAAAAGTTGCGCCTGTCGGTCGCCCAGCCGATCATCGGCGGTTATCCGGCGAGCGAATTATTGACCGCGCCGGATAAGTTGCTGGAAGGCTTGACCGACAAGTTGCTGGAAAAACGCGCCGAAGGTTCGGTCGCAACTTTGCGCGAGCGCTATGGTCGAGAGTTTTTTCGCGTGCTGCGTTTCATCGAAACTCTGGAGCGCGTGATGGCGCTCACCTTGGGAGTGCGCGGCGAATTGCTTATCGAAGATAAGCGGATCGCGCAGGGCGAAAGCGTCAACGCGCAATTCATCTTTCACAACGACAGCAACAACAATCTGGCGATGGTCTTTCATACGCCCGAAGGGTTGGCGTTGCCCGGTCAACCGCTGGCCTTCAAAACCTCAGCGGTCTTCAATGTTCCGCCTTATAGTCGCGTGGCGCAGGCACTGCATTGGCAAACCACGAAAGCTACGCCTGTGACGGAGCCGTATTCCCTGCATCTTGATGCTGAAAATTTTTATCCGGCTTCGGCGTTGCGCTTATCCGACGAGCTTTTGGGCAACGTGTTGCTGGCCTACGCCGAAGTGAATTTAGGGCGCGTCACGCTCACCTTGCCGGTGGCGCAGCGCTTTGCGGTCGCGCCGCCTTTTGAAATTTCGGTCAAGCCCTCAGCCGCCTTTGTTAAAGATTGGACTGCGCCGCGAGATGTGGAATTGACGGTGCGGCTTCGTAATCACACACGCGGCGCGTTCAAAGGTGCGCTGTGGGTGGTGCCGCTGGCTTTGCAATCGGAGAGCTACGAACCGCTGCCCATACACTTCGTCAATGAAGATGAAGAAGTGACGGTGCGGTTGAAATTGCGTTTGCCGATTATGAAGCCGCCGCTGTCGCCGGAGGTGTTGCTGGAACTGCGCCGCGAACGCCCCGCCGCGCCGGAGGCGTTGGCGTCTATTAAAATCCCTGTGCAGGTGATGGACTGCGACACTGCGGAGAATTTGAAAGTCGGCTACGTGGGCGAAAGCGATTCGATCATGGCGACGGCGCTGACGGTTTTGGGAGTTGAACACGTCGCCCTGTCGGCTGACGAAATCGGTGCAGGCGTTCACGGCACGAGCAATGGCGAAGCGGTCAATCAAACCTGCGCCAATCTTTCGCGCTTCGATACGATTATTATTGATGCGTTGGCTTATACGCGGGATGCGAATCTGCGCGCAAAAAACCGCTGCCTGTTGGCATACGCCAGGCGTGGCGGCAACTTGGTGGTGTTCAATCAACAACCCGGCTTCTGGAGTTCGATCTTCAATCGTCAGTCGTTTGCGCCCTTTGCCATCAAGTTGTCGAGTGAAAAAATCACTAATAAAACCGGGCTTTTTACGCAGGTCAAAGCTGAACATCTGGTGCTGTCGAAGCCCAATCAAATCACCGCGAAAGATTTTGAAGGGTGGCCGAAGATCGTCGCTTGCTATCCGGCACAAGAATGGGCGCAGGAGTATGAAGCATTGCTGGAAGCCAAAAATGCCGACGCCCAAGCACCGCAAGGCTTGTTGCTTTTCGCCCGTTACGAAGACGGTTCTTTTGTTTATACGGGGCTGAATTTATCCGCGCCGTTGCAAGAATGGAATGCAGGCGCTTATCGTTTGCTGGCCAATTTGATCAGTCTGCCGAAGACCTTGAAAGCGCAGGCGAGTAAGTAACAAAAGCGATTCAGCCCGATGAATCGGGTTTGGCGGTTGGCTCACAGATCAGCGCTTTGAGCGCTGGTTAGCAAGGCGGCAACGCTCGGTTAGCGCGCTTGAGCGTGCTTTTCGACGCGGCTTTAGCCTTGCTGGTCACAAAGCGGCTCAAGCTCTCTGGCGAAGGACGTTGAAACGCCATAGGTGAGGGTGTCATGTAAATGGATTTTGTCCAGGTATTGTGTGTGATAGCGTAACCATCTACAAGATATAGGATGTCTCTGGAATTCTGCGACCCGCTCTAGGTAGTGCAAAAAAAGTAAGGCTCGACCAGCAACCAACTGCGCCGGTTTCGCTTTGTAGGAGTGATGTATGATTTAGCTTCATAGGAGCTACTCATAGGTTCAATCCTTCTCACTTCAACATTACTTGTTTGGCACTACCACGGCCTGAACGGGAATCGTTGCTTGGTGAACCAGTCGTAAACGGGCTGGCCGATTTGCCCTGCGGAGAAGCCGCCTGAAGGCCGCTGCGTCGTTCCCTATAGACAGGCAATCTAAATTCAAAAGTAAATAATGTGATTTGACTTGCTGGGCATCGCCAGAAAGATTCACAATCATGCTGCAATAAATTCAAGGAGATTTCATGGCAACAAGTGTTTTACCGCCCGGCCCCCGGCGCAAACCTCTGGTGGGGAATCTTTTCGACTTTCGCCGCAACCCGCCGGAATTTTTGCTCAACGCGGCCAATCAATATGGCGAGGTCGTCTATCTCAAACTCGGTCCACAGAATGTTTTTCTGGTCAACGATCCCGAACTCATCAAAGACATACTGGTGACGCATCACAAAAACTTCATCAAGAGTCGCGGGCTGCAAATGGCGAAGCGCTTTTTAGGCGAAGGGATGTTGACCAGCGAAGGCGAATTTCATCGCCGTCAACGCCGCCTTGCACAACCGGCTTTTCATCGCCAGCGCATCGCCGCTTATGCCGCAGTGATGGTCAACTACGCCGCGAAGATGGGCGATGGCTGGCGCGATGGCGAGACCTTGAACATGGCCGAAGCGATGATGCGTTTGACCTTGAGCATCGTCGGCAAAACCTTGTTTGACGCAGAGGTTGAAACCGAAGCTTCGGAGATCGGCGAGGCGCTGACGGCGATTATGAAGACCTTTGATCGCATCACCAATCCGTTCGCTGCCATCATCGCCAAGCTTCCCTTGCCCAGTAACGCGAAGATGAAAAAAGCCCACCAGCGTTTGGACGCGACCATCTATCGCATCATCAACGAACGCCGCCGCAATCATGTGGACCGCGGCGATCTGCTTTCGATGCTGTTGCTGGCGCAGGACGAAGAAGGCGATGGCAGCAGCATGACCGACAAACAGGTGCGCGACGAATCGTTGACCTTGTTTTTAGCCGGTCACGAAACGACGGCCAATGCGTTGACCTGGACTTGGTATCTGCTATCGCAAAACCCGGAAGTCGAAGCGCGCTTGCACGATGAAATAGACCATGTGTTGCAGGGGCGTCTGCCGAATTTTGAAGACGTGATGCGATTGCCTTATACGGAGCAGGTTTTTGCCGAAGCCATGCGGTTGTATCCGCCGGCGTGGACGCTGGGACGGCAAGTGTTAGAGGATTATCGGCTGGGCGAATTCGTCGCGCCGAAAGGGGCGATTATTCTGATGAGCCAATACGTGATGCACCACACGGCGAAGTATTACCCGGAGCCTTTCAAATTTGACCCGGAGCGCTGGACGCCGGAAGCGCGAGAGGCGCGCCCGAAGTTTACTTATTTTCCGTTTGGCGGCGGCCCGCGTGTCTGCATAGGCGAATCGTTTGCGTGGATGGAAGGGGCTTTGGTATTGGCGACCCTCGCGCAGAATTGGCGTATGCGCTTGGCCGACGGGCAGATCGTGAAGCCGCAGCCGCTGGTGACCTTGAGGCCAAAATTTGGAATGCGTATGAAGATGGAGAAGCGCACGGGCAACCAAACGCCGCCCTCGTCAGTTGAAATTTTGAATATCAGTTGCGGCGAATCTGCGGCTGTGCTATAAAATAATCACTAACAATTGAGGTGCCTCCTCAATTCCTGAAGTGAGCGGAATGGTAGGGGACGAGATGATGGATGTGCCAAGTCTCGTCCTCTTTTTTTATTTCTTCTGCCAAATTTTTTGTGCTACCGGCCAGCTTGAAAAAAATTGCCAACACTACGCAGCTTTGGGGCGCGTCAAACGGCAAAACCGAAGAAATAGCCGTTGCGAAAAAAGTTTTTCTTGACCCGGATAGCGGCGATTGATACCATCCCAAACAGGTTGAGGGCTTTCTGCAAAGTTCGTGATAGCTTGCTGATTTAAAACCGAATGTTGAGTAAGCGGGGGCCGGGAATCGTAGCGGCTAGGGCAATGCCTCATGCGTTGGGGATGCGAATCGCCGTTGCGCGGGTCACCCACCTGTTAAACGCAGGTTCACAAATTGGCGGTTACACGGCGGCGCGGTTGCCCTCGCTGTATTTTTATCCTTCCCCCGCAGACAACTTGCTCTGCACGCCCGAAATTTTCTGCACCTCGCTTCAGTTGCTCATATCGCCCATTGACGGGTCGCTGATGTATCGCCCCAGCTCCAGAGAGCGCAGCACCTCCTGCCACACCGCTTCGCGTTGCGGCGCGTCTTCGGGGAAATAATCGAAGGTCAACAGGCATTGAATATTTTCAGCACGCGACAAACAGATGCGCGACCAGGCTTCGCGTTGTTCGTCGGGTTCCAGATAGCTGTAATCCTGCCACGCAATCTCCAGGTCCGGGCGATGGGCTTCCACGATCTCGCCACGCGGGTCGCGCTCTTTGCCGTCGGTCGCCGATTTGACCAGTTCACGCAAGGGCAAGCCGCGCCAATCAATCCCTGCTGGCAGCTTGATGTAAGAAACCGCCAGTATGCACTTGTGATGCGGCGGCTTCACGTTGAAAAACTTGATGCAATCGGAAGCCGGTTCGACCACCCAGGTTTGCGGATAGTTGAAGCGCACAGCGCCTTTGTCGGCGACAAAAATTTTATATCCGGGTTTGCCTCGCCAGTTGTGATGCTGGCGAAGTTTGAGGTTCTCTTTTTTCCACTTGGCCATATCGTCACCTTATCTTTTCAGCGGCGTCGCGGTGAACCCTGGCAAGGCTTACGGACGCTCTTTGAGTGGTTGATTCATCTGCATAGCGGACTCAATGGCGGCGCGGGCATTGACGACGCCCCAGCCCTGTCGGTCAACGGCGATATGCGGCAGGCGCACGGCGGTCTTGATTAACGCGCTTTTAATCTGATGCGGCTTCAAAGCTGGCGCGGCTTCCATCATCTGCGCCGCTATCGAAGCGACAATGGGCGCGGCGAAACTGGTGCCGTCAACGTGTTTGTAATGTCCGCTGATGACATTGTGATCGCGGATTTTTATCCACACGATGTTGCGAATCATGTAAGCGGCCAGGTCTGCCGCCTGATCTAAATCGGCGTCCACGCCGGGATGCCGTTTAATGATGGCGCGCATTTCATGATCATTGGCGTGTTCCAGTTGAGAAAACAAGTTGGCCTGTTCGGCGGTCGGTGTGCCTGGCAGTATCGGCGCGGCGATCCAAATGCCCGGAGCGATGATTTCCGGTTTCTGCAAACCGTCAACCGTCGGCCCGTAACTGGAACGGTACATCTCGTTGTCGGAAAAATCGAGATTGTTTTTATCATCCAGACCGCCAACCGTGACCACGGAAGGCGACGACGCTGGCGGCAAAACCGGATGATTGGGCAGATGCCCGGAATTGCCTGCGGCAGCGACCACCAGTATGCCAGCGCGGGTCGCGTCTTCGGCAGCTTGACAAAGTTTATCGGTCAAATAGGTCTCTTCATAATCGCCGCCGCAAGAGATATTGATGATGCGTATGTGGTATTTCTCTTTATGCTCGACAGCCCAGCGCAAGCCGCGTTCGATGTCGCTGTGGCGTATGCGCGACGCCTCGCCGACTTTGAGTAACACCAGGTTGGCTTCCGAAGCGATGCCGCGATAGAGGCCATTGGACATGAAGCCATTGCCCGCCGCGACCGTCGAAGTCATCATGCCATGCCAGGAAGAGATTTGCGGCGTCTTCAAATCATCGGGATTGGTTTTGCCGACCAGGTTGACATATTTGAGCAGGCGATTGCGTGGTTCGCATAAATCGGGATGAGCGTAAAAACCCGCGTCAATAAAGGCTATAGTAACGCCGCGTCCGCGCCAACGAGGAGGCGCATCGAGGCGCATAGGAGTCGGCAGAATTTTCAACTCCTGGCGGGCGAAATCGGGAAACACTTTGTCGAGTTCCGCACGCACACGCGAAAACCGCGTCAAACAATCCATGCAGATATCGCGTCCGGGTTCCCAACCGAAAGCGTTGACCGCCAGCAGCGGAGTAATCGAATCATCAATCAAATCCAGGTGAGCGATGTGGTCGGATTGAACTTCGCGCCTGCACACCGGGCAGAAAACTTTTTCCATTTCGTGTTCCCATCAAAAAGAATGCGGCTATTCTAATTGTTCAAACGGAATAGCCGCAATCTATATTTTGCTGGAAACGCTTCCACGAAGTGGACGGCTATTGATATAGCCAAGCCGCGACGATTCGCTAGAACCACGGTCTGCCAGTCAACCAATCATTTGTGACATAAGCAAAAATGCCGCATTTGTCAAAGGCGCTGGCCGCTGCCTTACACCCTTGCAAAACTATAAATACTCATCGCAAACTTGCAGTATGAGTAGAGAGAAAGAACTGGCCTATCGTTACGATTTATTGATCTCGTCGGACTGGCGCGACCGCTTCGACAGCTTCCTAGAAGAACACTTTGTGCTGCCCAGCGAAGGCCGCATTCTGGAAGTGAATTGCGGCACTGGCGAATTCGCCATTGAGATGGCGGAGCGGATGCGCGGCAAAGGCGAGGTCATTGCTATTGATGCAGATGCCGAGCGCTTGCATCTGGCGCGCGCCAAAGCGCTGGTCAAAAAACAGGAAGACGTAAGCTTTGAAACCGGCGACACCACGGCTTTGCGTTTTCCCAATAACGATTTCACGCTGGTCATCGGCGACGCTTCGATGTTGCCGAGGGAACAGATCGAACGCACCTTGCAGGAGATGCTTCGCGTCGCCGAATCCGAAGCTCCAGTGATTTTGAAGTTGACCACGCACGGCAGCTTCGATGAATTTTTCTCGATCTACTGGGAAGCGTTGTTGAACGCGGGGCTGGCCGATGAATTGTTGAGCCAGTTGGAGGGTTTGATTCACGCACGCTTCAGCGTCGCCGAGGCCGAAGCCATAGCCAAGCGCGCCGGGCTACGTCAAGTCGTCTCGTTCATCAGCAAAGAGGAGTTCGAGTACGAAACAGCGAAAAGTTTTCTGGAGTCGCCCTTGATCGAAGATATTTTTCTGGACACCTGGATGGCCATCGTGCCGACAGCCAAACGCCAGCAAGTGCGCGATGAAATCATCGCCATCATTGACCGCGAACGACACCAAGGCAGCTTTGAGGTGTCTATCAAAGCCACCTTAATCAGAGGCATCAAATAGAGCTTGTCGCATCAATGGTTTTTTGTCCTATCTACTCAGTTGGTTTGAAAATTGCCGGTCTATGAGTTTTTACGCCGTCGGCGCACCGTAGCCAAGCCAGCGGTCAGAGACCGCTGCTCAACGGGAATCATGGGATTATATTTTTTCCCCTCTCTTAGTTTTGCGCCAGAGGCGCACAGAAGAGTAGCCCGTGGGAAAGCCACGGGAATTCGTTTTTGCGCCAGAGGCGCACAGGAGATTAGCCACTGGGAAAGCCACGGGAAGGCGCAGGCGGCTTGACGGTCGCGCCGTGAAAGGGTGCAGGAGGCTGGCGGCAATCCATCTCCTGCACCCTTTCAGGGCGCGCCGCGTTTGTCCTCAAACATGATTCCAGTGCCTGTGGTTCCAGTGCCTACTGCACGGGCTAATCTCCTACACCGCTTCAGGGCAAAGAGGGCTGGGTAATTATATTTTGTCCATATATTGTAGGTGATGCTTAACCATCTACAATATATGGGCGGCTTCTGAGATTCTGCGACACGCTCTCAATAAGCCAGAAACGCTTGCCACAACCGCACCGGGGCGCTCAAGGTTCCCTAGAAAATCTTGAGGTTCTTCGCATTTTGGTGGCAACAGATGTTGGCGCTGCGTGCAGTTGAAAACGGCGCGGCTCTTGCCTCTTCATCAACCAAATTTGAAGCCGCAAAATGGGCTGGGCGAGCGCTCAATTGACCCTTCGCACTCCGCCATCCGCTTTATGTATTGAGCCGCGTTGGTGGAGTGGTTAGAATTGAAGCGATGAGCATTTTTACTATCGCCTATCGCCTTCGCCGTCGAATTTATGTGGTCTGGACGTTGTTGTTATTCGCCGTCTTTGTGTTTCTGGATTCCAAAAACTTTTTTGGTAAAGCAACGCTCAAGCGCGAGCAGAAATTGCGTCGGCAAGCCATGCGCCTGCGTTCGCGGTTGATACGTCTGGGGCCGACCTTTATCAAAGTCGGGCAGATGCTGGGAACTCGCGCCGACTTGCTGCCTATCGAATACGTTGACGAGTTGAGCCAGTTGCAAGACAGCGTGCCGCCGTTTGCCAACGCCCAGGCGATGGCCATTATTGAAACCGAGTTGCAGCGCCCGATCAAAGACCTCTTTGCCGACATCAGCCAACACCCTGTCGCTTCTGCCAGTTTAGGTCAGGTCTATCGCGCCCGTTTGCAGAGCGGAGAAATCGTCGCCGTCAAAGTGCAACGCCCACACCTTGCCGAAACCATCGCCTTTGATCTCGACTTGCTGCGCGGCCTGGGGCGTTTTCTGGCGCGTTATCCGCGCTTGTTTCCGGGCACCGACTGGCTGGGCGCGATTGACGAATTCGAGCGCGTCATCAACGAAGAGATGGATTACCGCAAAGAGGCGGCGAATTCGGAAACCTTCAAACGCAATTTTCGCGACTGGACGGGCATCTATGTGCCGCGCATCTTTCACGAGTATTCGAGCGGACGTGTACTGGTGATGGAATTTATTACCGGCATCAAGGTGAACGAGTTGGAGAAATTAAAAGCCGCAGGCCACAGCGCCCGCCGCCTCAACGAATTGATTTATCGCACCTATTTCAAGCAGCTTTTTGAAGACGGTTTCTTTCACGCTGACCCGCATCCGGGCAACCTGCTGGTGATGCGCGACGGCAGATTGGCCGTCTTCGATTTCGGCATGGTAGGCCGTATCTCCGAGGTCTTGCAGCGCAAAATTATCGCCGCGTTTTTTCATCTCTATAACCGTGATGTAAACGGCATCGTGGACGACATGATTGATCTGGGTTTCTTGAAACCGGAAGCCGATGTGGTAGCACTGCGCGGCATTGTCGGTGATGTGATGCAGCGCAAATTGAATCTGCGTTTGAAAGAAGTACGCTTCAAAGAGTTGACCTACGATTTAGCGCCTGTGGTTTATCAACATCCGATTACCACGCCCTCGGCGTTCACTTATTTGATCCGCGCTTTGATGACGCTGGAAGGCGTCAGTATCGTGATGAATCCCGAATTTAATTTCTTTGAAGTAGCCAAGCCTTACGTCAAAGATTTTTTATTCAAGCGCAACACCGCGCAATTGCGCCAGATGGCTTGGGACTCGTTGCGAGACGCCAAGACCGGTCGCTTCCAGTGGGGCAAGCTCTGGACGATGGCCAAGATGGCCTACGCGCTTTACCTCGGCGATTGAGACGAACGGTTTGCTTACGAAGACCATATGTTCAAACGGGAAGCACGGACATCCCTGTGCGCTTGCTTGAAGATGCAAACAGAGATGCTCGCGCTCCCCTTTTCGCGTGAAGAAGACTCACCGAATCAGGACAACAGCGCATCGGCCCACAACTCCGAAGCATACGCTACAAGAAATATCTGTGGAGGAAGTTGGTCTGAATTTCTCTGGAAAGGACGCCTGCACGAGGCTCGAAAAACGGGTAACTGGAGAGTGTCGCAAAATGTCAAAAACTGCCTATATGTTGCGATAATTAAACCATCATATACAATATATAGACAAAATATCCATTGATGCGACCAGCGCTAGTGGAGCCTTCGTGAAATTCTCCGCCTTGTTTTTCAATGATAGAATCGTCATCTGATGAATTACATCTCAATCCTGTGGAGGCACAAATGCCCAACCAAACGGCACCGAAGATCGAACTCTGCGAAAGACTCCGAAAGCTCGTTGAAGAAATCGCCTGGCAACGTCGTTGCGAACACCGCCAAGTCATGCGCGCCCGCTTGCTGCTGGCGATGGCTGACGGCAGCGGCAATAACGCTCTGGCGCGTCAACTCAAAATGGATCGCGGCGTGGTGCGCGCTTGGCGCAATCGCTGGTTTGAACGGCTGCCCAAACTCAACACCGCTGGAGCCTCTGCCATCAGCGACCCCGAGTTGCGCGAGTTGCGGTTTAGCGGACTCAGCGATCTGCCGCGCCCTGGCACGCCGCCGACCTTCACCGCCGAGCACATTTGCCAGATCATCGCCATTGCTTGCGAAGAACCCTCCGACAGTGGCCGCCCCATCAGTCAT
>JACQDB010000008.1 GCA_016201275.1 Acidobacteriota bacterium | reverse complement strand
CACTTTGAATGATTGAACCTCAGCTTGTTGAGGTGAGGTTCAATCATTCCAGGCGCGAACCGCAACGGCAGCGCTTGATTGGTGTGGTTCAATTTGAAATTGTACAAAGTCGAGATTAGGGCAGGGGAAGAAAATAAAATCCTATAATTACTGTTGAGAAGCGGTCTCTGACCGCCAGACTCGCGGTCAGAGACCGCTTCTCAACGGGGCGATATTTCTTGCCGCTCCCTTTAGAGTGGTTTGTGTTTGAGATTACGGAAACCTCAAACCCGTTGAGCGGCGGTCGAAGACCTTCGTGCGGTCGAAGACCGCTGCTCAACGATAGCGCGTTCCGTACACACATAAGAAAACCGCTCTAGGAATTTCGTCGTCGCGCTTCACGCCGATTAATGTTTAACCAGTTTATCCAGATTGAGGCTGGCTTGTTTGAGTTGATCAATCGCCACTTTGTTGCGGTGTAAGCCTTCATATTTTTTGAGCGCGGAATCTATGGTTCGTAACACTTGCGCCGCTTCCCAAGGCTTGCGAATCACACACAAAGCGCCGAGGTTGACGATGGCCTCCACAAAGATACTGATGTCGTGTTCTGCTGTCAGTAAAAAACCGACCATCTCCGGGTACAAGGTGCGACACACGCGCAGCAACTCCGTGCCACTCATACCGGGCATACGCTGATCGGTGATCAGCAGCGCCACCTCTTGATAATTGAGAACTTCCAGCGCTTCTTCTGCCGACCGTGCGGTTCGTACCCGATAAGTGCCGCTCAAGGCTTTTTCCAGCATCATCAGGCTGACCGGTTCATCGTCAACCAATAATAACAGATGATTGTGCTTCTTCATGTTTGCTTCCAACTTCCTTTACAAATTGATACCGAAGCGCAGAAAAAAGGAGCGGAGTGAAGAAGCGATCCGCGACCGCTTCTCCACAGGGTATTTCTCCGGTGCTTTAGCCCTTCGGTATTTGTCGTCCAAGTGCTGGTGTCGTACTCTGATCGCTCAAACTTTTTCAACCGGTTTGCCGGTCAACTCAAGCAGTGCAGGCTTGAGTAATTCAATCTCATATTGCAGGCGCGTCAAGGCCTGTGGCGCGTCGCGCAAATCTCCGGCTCGCCCCAACTTCTCCAACTGCAAAGCCGCCGTAAAAGCTGCCTGCGCTTGCAGACTGCCGAGCAAACCTTTCAAGGTGTGCGCCGCCTCCTGCGCTTTATCGCTGCGATTATTGGCCAGGCTGTCGTTGATCTTGGCGAGATGCTGCGGACAGGTCTCGAAGAAGACCTCTATGATTTTGTGTAAAAATTCTTTGTCGCCGCCAACCTCGGCAAGCAATGCCTGAGTGTTGAGAACCGTTGGCGCAGGTGGTTCCGCAAGCGGCGGTTCGCTAATTGCGTCCGCCAACAAAAGCTCTATAGGCTGAAAGGGCGAGGTCAGGCGCTCGATGATCTTCAGCAGTTCTTCAAACGGTACGGGCTTGGCGAGGTACGCATCCATACCGGCGGCCAAACATTTTTCGCGGTCGCCTTGCATCGCATGAGCGGTCATGGCGATGATGGGGAGATGAGTGTGGGTGTGCTGCTCTTTCCGGCGAATGAGTTGGGTGGCTTCCAAGCCGTTCATCTCCGGCATCTGCACATCCATCAGCAACACATCGAAGACTTCCTGTTCATAACTCGCCAACACCTGTTTGCCGTCGCCAGCGATGACGACGGTATGGCCGTACTGTTCCAGCATACGCACAACCAACATCTGGTTGATCTCGTTATCTTCCGCCAGCAGGACACGCAGTGGATGACGCGCCGCCAGCAAGGGCGGTTGGGCGTTGGCATAGCTGGATTCCAGCGCCGTCGTGGACGTGCCGACAGAGGTCGCGGACGTGCCGACATAAGCGGTGGAAGTGCTGACGCAGGTCGAAATTGCTTTCAGTAAATCGGCTTGCGAAACCGGCTTGGTCAAGTAGCTGGCAAAACCCAACTCCTGACAATGCGCCGCCATACCGCTTTGCGTTGTGGTACTCAAAATGAGAATCGGCAACGCCGCGTGCGCCGGATTCTGGCGTATGCGTGCGGCGACGCTGAGGCCATTCATCTCCGGCATTTGCTCGTCGAGCAAGACCAGATCGAAGGGCGGTTTCTGCGCCAGCGCGAGCAGTGCCGCCGCACCGTCTGCACACCCCGACGGTTTCAGTTGCCAAGCGGTTAAGAGTTCTTCCAGTATGCGCCTATGGTTGGCGTTATCATCTACGACCAGCACCGCTAGATCATGCAATTCCGCAGGGGCAAGCGGCGTGGTCGCGTCGCTGCTTTTCTGATTCCGCGCAAAACGTGCCGTGAAAGAAAAGGTGCTGCCGTGACCCAAGGCGCTTTCGAGGTGCAGCTTGCCGCCCATCCGCGTGACCAGTTGCGCGGAAATCGCCAGCCCCAAGCCAGTGCCGCCATACTTGCGCGTCGTCGAAGTGTCGGCCTGCTCGAAGGCTTCAAAGATGAGCGCGTGCTTTTCCGCCGATATGCCTATGCCGGTATCTTGCACCGCAAAACGCAGGCTGACCTCTTCCTCGCTGACGGTTTCGAGATGAATGCTGATCAACACTTCGCCGCGCTCGGTAAACTTGATGGCATTGCCAACCAGATTGACGATGAGTTGATGAAGGCGAATGGCATCGCCCACCAGATGATCCGGCACTTCGGGCGCGACCTCTCCAAGTAGCTCCAGCCCTTTTTGATGAGCGCGCAAGGCCAGCGTCTTGAGAGCGGTGCTGAGGCTGGCGCGTAAAGAGAAATCGGCGGGGTCAAAATCCAGCCGCCCGGATTCCAGCTTGGAAAAATCCAGAATGTCATTGAGGACGATCATCAGCGAATCGGCAGAAGATTTAATCATGCCCAGATATTCGTACTGCTCGGTCGTCAGCTTGGTTTCCAAAGCCAGTTCGGTCATGCCCAATATGCCATTCATAGGCGTGCGAATCTCGTGGCTGATGTTGGCAAGAAAATCGCCCTTGATGCGATTGGCAATTTCTGCGGCCTCTTTTAAGGCCGTCTCAGTCTCCCTTTGGCGATTGATCAAGTGCAGCAGTTTTCGCACACGGCGTCTTAATCGCCACACCCAGGCGAACGCCGCAACCAAAAGCAAACTGAGGACGACCAGCACTCCAAGCAGAGGGTTGAGCGTCCAACCGAAAGCGCTGTCCAGCAAAGTTAGCTCGGCGGTCTTGCCAAACTGGAAAGCTTGAATCAAGCCTTGACTCAATTCCGCGAGGCGCGCTTTATCGGCCTGCACACTATGCGTTTCCGGGCGTTGCAACAGATTGTTATAACCCGGCAACGTCGGCGCAAAATGGTCGCGCCCATTTTCCCGTAGCGCCTGAACGCTGGCGTTTCCTGCCTGTAGCGTTCGCACCAGTGAGGCAAAAGTTACCCGCACGAGACGCGGTTTTGGCGCTGCCGCTTGATAGACAACAACACACAACAAGCCAGCCAACAGCAGCAGGCACAAGCGCCGCGCTGCGTTTGCAGCCGGTCTGAGTGAGGCAGACGGTAAGCAATTCTCTCTCATATTTCGTCAATGAAAATCGGTAACCTGGAGCGCTATAGCACAAAAATAAGGAACAAGTAGGAATGAGTCAGGAGAACTCTACAGGGAATATTATGGTCAAGCTTTTGAGCCGGACATCCGCATTCTAATTGACCTGCAAAGCGGACACAATAGAAATAAACAGCGGCGAGGAGAGGCTTTGTAACAGTTCGTTTCAGGCAATGATGACCGATAAACGAAACCCGTTTCCGTGGCTTTTTACTGGCACAGGGAAGTGGCAAGAGAGTGCAGATTGCTTGGAGCAAGGGCAATGCTTGAGCCGCGCATCGCCACCTTCGTCGTCTTGGTGGCCGTGGTAAAAGTGCTTTGCCACGGCCATTTTTTTGATCGTTGAAATCTTCGCGCACCGCAAAGTGCGGATGATTATTCGCCGCCGGTGTGCTGTTTTCCGGCGTGACAATCGGTGCATTGAAATGCCGACAGGTCGCCCAGATTGAGCGGATGTTGAAACGCCCGGTTGCCGCGATGGCACGTCGTACAACTCAAGCCTTGCAGGTTGCCCAACTCCACAGGGTGACGAAACGTCCCGTCTTTTATCGGCACGGCAATGCCGCCATTGGTCTGATCCAAAACCGTATGGCAGATATTGCAATCCGTAGAGATGATTTTTCCTGTGCTGCTTTTATGTTTGCCATCGTGACAACGGAAACACCCGACCGAATAAAAATGGCCGATGTTGTCTGGATGGGTCTGCCAGTTGACTTTCATTTCGGGGAAAAAGTAAGTCTGAAAGATGCGCTGCACTTCTACAATCGCCGCATCAATCGAGGCTTTTTTATTGGCATAAATTTCCTGGTAGTGATCGCGGTAAAAATCATTCAGCCCTGTTTGAATTGCGCCCAAGGCTTCGCTCGTTGTGTCGTAAGGCTTATCCAGCACGGCTACGGCTTCGCGTTTCAGGTACGGCAAAGCGCTGTCCAGGCGGCCAGCGACAAAGGCTTCATTTACGGCGTGATCGGGGGCGACATAAATATGACTTGGACGATTGTGGCACTCTACACAATCCATACGGCGCTTGGGGGTCTGCTCAATCTGTTCGGCGCTGAGCTTGGCGTCGTCCGTCGTGTAATCAGTGATGTTGCCTTGCTGATCTTTGAATCGCACCCAAGTGATATTTTGGCGATGGTTGTCGGTGGCTATGTAGCTGACTTCGTTGGCAATGTTCATGTGCCAGTGAATGCCCGAGGCCAAGCCGGTCTCCGGGCTGCCGCCGCCAGTGTTGAGCAACATACGAGTTTGCCGCAAGGAATTTTTCTCGTCGTAGCCGTAGTGATTAAAAATTTTCATTTGTGAGCCGTGAAATTTTTCCGGCCAATGACATTGCTCGCAAGTGTCTTGGGCGGGGCGCAGATTATGTACGGGAGTTTGAATCGGGCGCGAATACTTTTTGAAAGTTACCGAATAGAGTTGATACGCGCCGGATAATTTCGAGCGCACATACCAATCTGCACCTGGGCCTACGTGACATTCTACGCATTTGACGCGAGCGTGTGGTGAAGCTTTGTAGGCGGTAAATTCCGGCGACATCACCGAATGACAAAGTTCGCCGCAAAAGGTCACTGACTCGGTATATTCAAAGGCGCGATAGCTGCCAAAGGCGCTGACAAAGAGAAAGGCGAAGGTCAGACCGAGCAAAGTCAAAAGTTTTCTGCGGGTGCGCGGGTCGTTGAGATCAAGTTTGGGATAAGCAACTTCCTCAGTGCCGTGTTTGCGGCGGCGGCGGCGTTCGAGCAGCATACCAACTAGCACGATGCTGAATCCCAGAAGCATAATGGTCGGGAAGATGATGTAAGTGAAGATACCCAGATAAGGACTCTCGCGTGAGCCAAGCAGTTCGGTCAGAAACAGAAACACGATACTGAGCAGACTCGCTACGACAATCGCCATGCCAATGAAACTGATCAGATTGCGCGTTAGCTGTAAGGTGCGAGACCCCTTTGCCAATTTGCCAAACATTTTACTTCCTCCACAATCGGACTTTGCCAGGCCGGTCTTTCACTACTTGAAAGAGCAGCGCTTAAGATGACAAGTGAAAATCAGGTTCAGGCGTTCACCAACACCGAGGCACGACAAATGAAAACGGTCTGAAGCGCCACTTTATTTCTTATGACAAGCGCCAATTTATTTTTTATGACAGGCGGCGCACTTTTGTTGCCCAGGCGCTTTGGCATCCGGTCTAGACTTCAACACCGCATCGTGACAACCGGCGCAGGTGCGATGGAAAGCCAGTTGATTGGTCATCGTCAAAATCGCCGCGCTGCCTTCATGCTTGATTTGTGGAATCTCCGGCAGCAGTTTCGGGGTTTCGCCCACTCTGACGTGGCAGTTGCTACAGGCCGCTGCGCCTGCCGCTTTCGCGTCTTGCTGAAATAATTCTGCCGTCAAGGTGGTGGTGCGGTCTGCCGGGTAAGCGGTTTTCAGCGGCGGGTGTTTGGCAAGCTCTGCCGCCGGTTGCGCCGTGTGATGACACTCGATGCAAGCGATAGGGGCGCTGCCCTCAAGGCTATAATTCTTGGTCGTGTGATGGGTATGATTGAAAGTTACCGGCCCGAGTTTGTTCTCTTTTGCCAACTTCACCACATCCGGCATCTTCGTGCCATCCTGAGCGCTTGCCGTAAGGGTAGCGGCAAAGAATCTGGTATCCCAGGAAGCGATAACCAACCCGATAAATAGCGCGAAAGAAATAACTGACTTCATCCATTTCATCAGCTTGCCCTCCTTATTGAAAGCGGAACGTCGGTCCAGTATGACAGCGTTGACAACTCTTGAAATCATCGCCGCCAAAAGCGCGTTTGCCGTTATGACAACTCCTGCAACTGAGTGCGTTCTCAGCGGCGGCATGATTTGCCGGTGTCGGTGCTGTCATCTGTTTGCGTTGCCTTGCTCCGGCCTTCACCTGATGACATTCGCGGCAATTCAATTGCTGGTTTTTTCCATGTTTGGCGTGGCTGAAATTCACTTGAAAAGCCTTTGCGATAATCGGCGTTCGGCTGTAACTGCCAAGCTGATGACAAGTGCCGCAAGAGGAGATGTCGCGCCCTGCCGCTTGCGCTTGCGCGGTGTGACACTGATAACAAACCGTGTGTGCGGCAAAGCCCGAAGGAATGGATAAGGCGATCTGGTTGCGCCCTGCGGCTTTGTGACAGGTCGAACACTCCGTGCTTTTGTGCCGCGCATGATCAAATTTCATGCTGAAACTGGCGAGTTGTGGAAACGCCTTAATATCGGGTTTCGCCATAGTTGGGTTGGTATGGCAGATCGTACAAATGGCATTGCCCGAACTGGCAAACTGTTCAGCGTGACAACCGGCGCAAGGCATATGCCCAGGTCGTTTCGGTTGCATCAGGTTGGCTTCCCTACGATGACACAGCAGGCAGGGAAGTCTGGTGTGCGCCGCATTGCGATGCGTAAATTTCGAGTAATCATTGCCCACACCCTGCGCGTAAGCGAAGGGGAAGGGGTTGGCTTCCTCAATGGAATTGCTAGTCGTGAGCGCCGCCGTGCGTGAACCATTCAGCGATACGAAGATCATCGTCATCACGCCAAGCAACAAAACCGACAAAGACAACCGGCGCTTTGCCGTAGGCAGGGGCGGCGCGGCGTTTGAGAGGTTTGGTGGTGCAGGTCGTTTCCACATATTCATTGCGTCCGTTATTTCTTGGTGATTGCGGCAAGGGCTTTGCTGTGCGATTCGGGTAGCGGCTTCTTGCCTTCGTTCACATGGCACTTGGTGCATTGAAAAGTTGCTTTGGCTTGGCGTTGGTCAATCTCGAAATTCAATGCGCCGCCTTCGTCTGAAGTGGGCGTGATGTGACAACCTCCTGAACCGCCGCACGACAACACATTCACGACCGCGCCTTTGCCACTGGCGGTATTGATCTCGGCAATCTTATGACAATCGCTGCATTTCAATTCGGCGTGGCTGAACCATTCGTGGCGAAATTTTCCCGCCTGACGACGCCGCCATTTTTCCAGCATGGTTTTATCTTTTATCGCCATGTTTGCCGCCAACTTGGCATCGAAATCGCTTTGCGCTTCGGTCAATTTGTCGAGCGGAGAAAGCTTGTGACACCTAGCGCAATCGCTTGGCTCAGGCTTCAGGCCGCCGCCTTGGGTGTGGCACGCGAAGCAGGTTGCGTGGCTGGTCGGCGCACCCATAAACGTGCCTTTCTTCAGCCAGAAATCCTCATCTTTCAAATCCTTCGGTGCAGGCGTGACATATTCATCCGCCGCCTCGCCTTGCGCTTGGTAAAGTTGATGGCAAGTGGCGCAACCTGTTGGTGCGGCGGGTGCGGCGGGTTGTGCGGATTGTTGAAAAGCGGCATAGCGCAGTGTCGCCGAACGCCTGGTCATCATCTGCCCAAAGAAGCCTTCGTGTTTGTCGTGTGGAAAGAAGACTTCATATTGCGAGACGGCACTTTGCCCTTTGGGTGATGGTTCAAAGAGTTCACGCGGATTTGGAAAGGGATGGCGCGAACTGTGGCGCGGGCCTGGGTTGGTATGACATATGGTGCAGATGGTCGGCTGTGCGCCTTTGAAAAATTGCTGGCGATGACAGTTCAAACAAGACGGATGACTGGGATAATCGGTAATGTCCTCGTAGGCGTCTTTGCCTTGGTGAATCTCTTTCCAGTTTGCGGTAGGAAATTTATGACAGGCATCGCAATTCTGCGCCAGATGTTGAGGGACATTATGATTGAACTTGGCATAGGCAGGTTGCGCCGGGGTTTTCGCCGGAGGATTTTTTTGACTGCGTAGGCGCTTTTGCGGAGCGCTCGCAACGCCCGATTTTGCCGCTGTCGAAACTCGCAAAAGATAGACGCACAGAATGAGCGCGGCGGCAAAGACTACCAGTTTTACAGTTCGCTGTGGCATAAAGGTCAGCCCTTTCAACATCCCCAGAGGCAAGCGATAGAGCCATCGCTGCGGTTTTTCTAACTCTACCGATGATAGACCAGCAAAGTCGTAAAGATTGCAACCATCAGGAGCAAGCCTATCACATATGACAGCGCGCCAAACAAGGTTGAGGCCAGATGTTTAGGTGTGGCCAGCACTTGCCATTGCTCAGGGCGACACAGCGCCCCCCAACGCAGAAGAAAGAGCCGAACAGTCGAGAGAGAAATCCGTTGCTTCATAAAATTAGTGACGCTCAAGTTGCCTGATTTTCAGGTAGATTGCAGCAATTGCCAGAAGGATGACGAGCAAGGAAGTCGCCAAGCCTTTGCGCCGGAATTGCATTTCATTCAGCGCCTCTTGCCCCGCTTGATGGGCTTTCCCGGTTATCTCCAACCCTTGATTGATTGCCGTTTCAATAGCGTTGGGCGAGAAATTGTGAACGATGACGCGAGCATTGATTAATTTGTCGCGTGCCTCTTTTAATTCAAAGATCGGGCGACTGACTTCCATCCCCGCAATCGAGGCTTGGGTTAATAGCCCTTCAGTCTGGTGAATATGATGGTTCAACTCCTCGATCAGGCCGCGCATTTTTTGCGCTCCTTGAGCGCCTGCATCTTCCGTGTGACAGGTTGAACAAACCGCTGTCGCGCCGCTGCCCAGCATCTCGTCTGAGGGCAGGAGGATTTGATGGTTATTATGACAGACCACGCAACCTGCCATTGCGGCGGCGGCAAAAGGAGCTTGATGCGGACTTTTCTCGAATAACTCTGCCTGCCGTGCATGACAAGTGCCGCACACGTTACTGACAGAGCCGACGCCGGGAGGCGTTGCGCCATGATTCCCATGACAATCGTTACAGGTAGGCGCAGAGAGGTCGCGCTTCTTGAGCAAGGCATTGGCATGAACGCTCTGGCTATACTTTTGCAATTGATCGGTGGGGATGCCGTAAGCGCGCATATAGTCGGTGTTGGCGTGACACCCGCCGCAGGTTTGCGCGACGTTAAGCGGATAGACGGGCGCTTGCGGGTCGCTCACCGCACGTATGCCATGATGACCGTGACAACTGATGCAGGTGGCAGGTTTGGTATCGCCCTGTTTGATTCGTTTCCCATGCACGCTGGAACTATATTCGCTTTCCTGATCAATGCGCTGCGCCGGGTTGAAGCGTTTCATGGTCTCCGCATTGCTGTGGCACTTGCCACAAAAACGCGCTACCTCGGCAGGCTTCGGGCGCGCCACAAATCCTTTGCCGGGATTCATAGCTTGCGTAGGGTCGTCTGCCGTTGGGTCGCCGCCATGACAATTGGCGCAAGACAAGCCGCGCTTGCCGTGTATGTCTTCGGCCATCGCGGCAATCGGCGCGGCGAGTTGATCGCCCATCGCTTGATGGCATTCCAGGCAACTGTTTTTTCCTGATGAAGGGTTGGCGGTAGGCGAAGCGCTAGAGGTCTCGCCGCCTGCACGCGCTGCATCTTTTTGCGCCTTTGAGCCGACGACGAAAAACAGCAACAGCAAAGCCAAGGTCACGACGAGCTTAACGGTTCGGTGAATTTTCTGGTTTGCCTGGAATTCTGAGGTGTCTTCTTTGGCCATAGCTGTGACCCTTATTCTGCATATCCGACGATGGTCATGCCGACGATATAAAGCAAGATGAGGATGCCAATGAGGGTAAACCAGCGGCTGCTTTTTCCTTGTGCGGACTGGCGATCAAGAAAAGGCACCAGAAGCCAGAACAGCCCGCCGCCGCCAAAGGCCAGAATGCCTAAGACCTCGCCATCAACCGCCCCGATTTTGGCGGGCAGATATTTCAGCGTCTGGAACATAAACACGAAGAACCATTCCGGCTTGATGCCCGCCGGAGCCGAAGCAAAGGCATCGGCTTTTTCGCCTAACTCCCAAGGGAAGAGGGCCGCCAAGGCTGCCAACGCTCCCAGCGCGAGTAACCACCCCATCAAATCGCGCAGGAAAAAGTTCGGCACAAATTTCATCGTCTGTAACGGTTTGCCTGCCAGACTAGGCGGCACGCTCATGCCGCGTTGCTGGACGAAATACAGATGGACAAACAGAATCGCCGTGACCAGCGCCGGAAGCACGGCAACGTGGAAGCCGTAGAACCGCGTTAAAGTTGCTCCTGTAACTTCGTCGCCGCCGCGCAGAAAGCGCAACAAAAAGGTGCCTATGCCAGGGACTACACCGGCAATGTCTGTGCCTACTTTCGTAGCAAAGAAGGCGAGTTTATTCCACGGCAGCAGATAGCCGCTAAAGCCAAAACCCAAGACGATAAAGAGCAGCAAAGTGCCGGAGACCCAGGTGAGTTCGCGGGGCGGACGATAAGCTTTCATCAGATAAGCGCTGAACATATGCACAAACATAGTGGCAATCATGAGGTTGGCTGACCAACTATGTATCGAGCGTACCAACCAGCCGAAGCGCACTTCGGTCATGATGAACTGCACGCTTTCAAAAGCATTTTCGGCGCTCGGACGATAATACAAAAGAAGCAAGATGCCTGTGCCGACTTGAATGGCAAACAGAAAAAGCGTCATGCCGCCGAAGTAATACCACACGCTGTGGCGATGCAGCGGCACCGTTTTTTTATGCGCTAACGCCCGCAGCGGCTCAAGCCCTGCCCGATCATTCACCCAGGTTGTGATGGCGCTCAAGTTCATAGTTCACCCTTTGGACACGATGATTTCGTCGCCGCGAACATTGACGGTGTACTGCTCCAAGGGGCGCGGTGGCGGGCCTGCGACATTCTTTCCCATCAAGTCGTAACGACCATTGTGACAGGCGCACCAGATGTGTTGTGCTTCTTCTTTATATTGCACGGTGCAATCTAAATGGGTGCAGGTCGCAGAAAAGGCGCGGATTTCGCCGCTCGGAGTTTTGACGAGGATGCCGGGTTTACTGCCAAACTTGAAAATCTTGCCGCTGTTGGGCTTCAGTTCCGAGACCTTAGCCGCGACTACAGAAGCTTCGGTGGACTCGGTGATTGGCGGCGGGACGAGAAACTTAAAGATCGGATAGAAGGTTGCCACCAGCGTCGCCCCGAGACTGGTTCCGAGGCAATAATTAATAAATTTGCGTCGCGTCGTTACAGGTGTGTTGGTGTTTTCCATACGACTCCTGAAAGCTCAATGGCATCATTCCCGTTGAGAAGCGGTCTGTGGCCGCTAGTCCAGCGATCACAGACTCTTTCTCAACCCTAGGCTATTTCTTGCCGCTTCCCTAAAGATGTCTCTGACCTGTGCCGCTTGCTCAGTGCTTGAGAGAGCGGATATAAGCGACAACCTCATTGATTTGATCGCCACTTAAACTGGCGCTGAACTTAGGCATCTTGCCCTTCCCACCGGCAATAATTTTGCCAGTTGGGCATTGGATTTTGCCTGTATCGCGGCGCTTCCCAAATCGCCAATTTTCAAATTTCTGCCAATCGGCGTGTTGCCGCTGCCGTCAACCGCGTGACAACTGGCACATTTGGATTTGAAGGTCGTCGCGCCATCTACGGTAGTTGTGCCGAAGGCGGCAGTGCTTTTTTGCATCGTGGAAAATGTCAAAACCGCTGCCCCAATCAATACCAATGCCTTTAGGGTTTTCATAACTTCTTGGTCCTTTTCCCTGCTAGAGCGGTTTGGGTTTGAGATTACGGAAACCTCAAAGCCGTTAAGCGGCGGTCGAAGACCTTCGCGCCGTCGAAGACCGCTGCTCAACGATAGCGCGTTCCGTACCCCCATATGAAGATCGCTCTAGAGATGGGATTACTAGAGAGCAGAAAATATTTCTCCCCTCCTGGTCTCAAACCATTTTGGCAAGCGCCCATGACTGATACGAAATGGCGCTTGCCTGTTGCCGTTTACCGCCGTGCGCTTCAGAAAGTGAAACGCATACTGGCAGTGACGATGTTAGCCCGATAATCGGGGATGTTGTTGACCACAACGCCTGTGGAGGTTGAGGTATAACTTTGGAAATAACCAATGTTGAAGCGCTCGTTGTAGCTGTAGTGACGATAGCTCAGATTGGCGGTCACATGATTATTGCAACGAAAAGCCAGTCGCGCTTCCGGGTTATGGCGTTGCAAGGGCAGCGAGGTGACAAAGTCGTTGTTGGCTGGCACCAGCACAGGGGCTGCCGCATTCGGCGCGCCCACATCTTTCAGATACCGATACAGCACAAACAGGTCTAAGCGCTTGGTGACGCCAATTCGGGTGTCAAAGAAAAAGAAATGCTGGCGCGAGTAATAACGCGAAGTGCCGGTCTTTAACACGCTGCTGACAAAGAACGCGATGTTGGCGGTCGAGAAAATATAATCGTAGTTGTAGCCGCCATCTATCCAGAATCGCGCTTTGGGTTCCCACATGACGGAGACGCTGAAATCGCGATAATCGGAATCGTTCTTGACCTGCGGCGTCGGATTGGTTCTGTCGGTGGCCGTGAACGTGGTGTGCAAAGAGAGGGTGTCTCTCACCCCTATATTCGCACGCACGCGCACGCGCTGATAATCTATCGGATTGATGCGCACGAAGACGTTATCGCTTGAGCCATTTTCGTAATCAATAAAGAAATCGGTGCGGACGCTCGGACGGAAACGCGCGCCGCCGATGAAGGTGTTGGTATTCTGCCGCTCGGTCTCTTTATCGGTAGCCACGGCTCCGATGATTTGCACATTGCGGAAGGTATAGCGCCAGCCGAGATTGCCGGAAAACTTTCGTCCGCGACCGAACTGCAATTGCAAAGTGTTCCAGTAGGAAGTGACATCGGTGGTCTGGCGGAAGAGAGTTGGCACCAGCGTATTGGTGACCACGCCCGCAACCGTGCGCGTCGTGGTGTTGGTGCTTAAATTCAAATCTCCCAGGATGCGATATTTGTAATAACGGGAGGTATTACTGAGCGTGACATTTTCGGCCAGATCAACGGCCAACGAAGCGTCCGCCGAGGTGCTTGGACGCTTGGCCTCGGCAGTCGCCAGAATGAGCCGCGAGACGCTGCGGTTCGAGGTGTCGGTTCCGGCAATCACTTCATACTGATTGATCTTTGCCTTCTCGTCATTGTGCATCCCCTGCAACAGTACGTGGATGCGATTGGCGATACTGCCCGTGACGCTGCCGCGAATGACGTGCGAACTGGAACGTATAGGCGTGTCGCGATCAAACAAGGTCAACACCGCCGTGTTACTGACATCATTGCCGACGTTGCGCGCCACTTTCTGGAATTGCTCGGAATCGTTGCGGAAGCCGCGAAATAAATATTCGCCAAAAAAGCTCCAGCTTTTCAACGCAGCGTCCGCCCCCAAGCGATAATCATTGGCCGCCCAACGCGCATTGCCGATCTCTGGGCTTTGGTCGCCGTTGGTGTTATAAGTGGTGACGAACGGGCCTTTGCCGAGGCTGCGCCCAAAGCCCAGATTGATTTTGACGGCGCGTTGCGGAAACAGTTTCAAGGTGAAATCCGACACCTGTTGCCGTATGTCGTAGGTGTGTTGATTGTTGGCAATGCCAGCCAGCGAGCGGTTGTAATAAAACCTACGCATACGGCCATCGAATTTGTAGTAGCGGGTTTTATCCATACGCAGCGAGTAATACTGCGTCTGATCGCCGCCCGCGCTGGAGACATCAGCGCGTAAAAAATCAAACAACGCGCCGTTGCCGTCTATGGAACGGGCATCGAAGGAAAAATCCAGCACCCGAAAGCCTTCGCGCACATTGACATCGGAAGTAAAGCGATTGACATCGCCGTTGACATCCACCCAGCGATAGCCCAACTCTATGGATGATCGGACCGCGTAATTGCCCGCCATGCGTCCGGTATCGGGAGTCTGCGGTTTGTCGTTGGGCTTGGCGACCGCCGTGCGCGCCGCCACCAATTCATCATCGGCTTGATTGCTTTGCTGCGTCGTCTTGCTTTTTTCGACCGAGCTTTGCGCCAGCGTCTGCAATCCCCCTGGCGGTAATAAGGACAGCGAGAGCGCGACGACAGCAACCATTTGAGCAATCCATCTATGCTTGTTTGGTAAGGTAATTTTCATGATGACTCTCCTTTCCTTAGGGTTTGTAAAACGCCGGATGCGTATTGGAACCGTGAATGGCGACGTGACACACCGTGCAGTTTTGGAAACGCGCTGCCGAGAGATTGTGGAACGACGGGGTTGGCGGCCCTAAGCCGGAACCTTCTTCAGGAATCCCCGGGGTGTTGGAATGGCATTCCAGGCACAGCAAGCGGACTTCATTGCGTTTCAACATACGCGGGTTGGTGGAACCGTGCGGGGTGTGGCAAGCCTGACAGCCTTCGACTTTCACCGGCGCGTGTTCATACACGAAAGGCCCGGCTTTATCGGCGTGACATTTCACGCAACCGACTTCGCCGCCGACCCAACCGCGCAGTTGTTTTTGTTGAAAGCTGCCGTGTTGATTGTGACAATCGGAACACTTCATGCCGCCTTCGGGAACTTTGTGATGGAAGGGTTTGGCAAACGAAGCTTTTTGATCGGCGTGACATTTATAGCAGCCTTCCGGTTCGTTCTCGCGCAGTAAAAATTCCGCCTGTTTGGGGGAATGCGACGAATGGCAATCGACACAGGCAACGCCGTGACGGGCGTGTTCGCTGCGGCGATAATTGAAGCGCTCTTCACTCTTGCCTTGCGCGCCTTCGTGACACTGCAAACACAGCGCCGTGGATTGCGCCGGCGAGAGGTCTTTGAACGAGCGCATCTTGGCTTCTTTGCCTTTGGCTTCGTCGGCATAGAGCGCCTGCGCTTCGGCGTCTTGGCCGGCTTTAATCAGATTCTTCGCCGTCAAATAAAAATCAACGTGTTTTTTTGCGCCGCCGTGACAAGCCTCGCAACCCTGTTTGTCCGCCGCCGCGCCCGCGTGAATGGTCTTGCGATGCGCGGTCATCTTATAGTGCGCGGCTTGATTGGTGTGACACTCGGAGCAGGAATCACTGCCAATGAAGTCTTCCAGATTGGCGGTTGCCACCGCCGCTTTTTCACTGGCCTGGGCTGCCGGCAACACCGAAGCGCGCCGCGCCGCAAACGGTACGAGGGCGAGGAAAAAGAACGCAACAATAGTAGCGATTTTGAAGATTCGCATAGGATGCCTCCTGTTATAGGGATGATGGTGTCTGCTGGTTTGAACCCCGGCGCATTGCTCGGTATTCCGGCTGGCGACGACGGCCAAATAATTCCTGAAGAGCGGAGATCAACCGAAACGGGCGAATCAAGGATTGGCGCTTTGGCCTGCTTGCTGCGCTAGGGTTTCAAGGTGCGTAGATAAGCGACCTGCGCTTTGACTTCCTCGCCCCCCAAAGATTTTTCATAGCCCGGCATTTTGCCTTTGCCTTTGCCGATGATTTGCGTCAACTGCTCATCGCTCTGGCTCTGCACTTCTTCGGAGCGCAGATCGCGCAACTTGTTGGCCTTGCCGAAAGCCGTGGTGCCGCTGCCATCAAGGGCGTGACAAGCCGCGCACTTGGTTTTAAAAGTCGTTGCGCCATCAACGGCAACCGCCGCATTGCCAACGCGGGTTGCAAAACCGAATATGAGTGCAAGGAAAAGTATGAAACTGCCTGCGGTAATCAGCGCTAAGAGTTTTTTACCTGATGATTTCATGATCTTACTAAGTCCTCCTGATCGGGCTGGAATCTTGAAACAATGCTTCAACTACCACTGTTGCAATTTCCATACCCGATGCGAAAAGGGAAATTTTCCTCAATGCGACGATGGTTTGCGTGGCATATTGGGGAAGAATGCTTGAGGAAGCGTGACAAGCGCTTCCTGAATTTTTGCACATAGAGGTGAAGGTGGGTTTTTCCCCCAGGCAAAATCGCGCCGCAATAGCCGATTAAAAAACCATCAGGCCAGCGGCCTTTAGCTTTCGATGATGCAGGGAAGACCTGCGAAGCGGAAGTCAGGAGCGAACGCGAATTGGGCGGATGAGGCAGATGGCGCATTCGCGGTGAGGCAAAAAACGGTGCGACCAAAAGCCCAGCCGTTATCCATTTAGGATGGTGGCTGAAATAACCTGCAAAACTTGAGTGATTTTCAAATGCCCTGTACGAGCGATCACAGAGGGTCGCCCGTACAGGGTTGCAGGTTATTTAATTCACAATCCTTAGGGAAGCGGAAAGAAATATCATCCCGTTGAGAAGCGGTCTCTGACCGCCAGTCTCGCGGTCAGAGACCGCTTCTCAACGGGAAACATGGGATTTTATTTTCTTCCTCTTCCCTAAGAAAACAAACGGTACTCCACTCACGGCGCATATATTTTAGGGCTATGGTTCTCGCCGTGACAGTTGAGATTGCAACTGCCTCTTCGAAATCCGGTTTTCTGATAGCGGATCAATCCGCTGCTTGAATCCGGTCCTACGATGCTCAAGTCGAAATTGAGCAGATAGCTGTTGTTAGCCGCGCTGCCACCGTTGATGCCGTGCCCGTCATGACAGACCGAGCAAGAGGTCCCTTCTTCGACTATGTGTTTGCGGTGTTCCTTGAAACTCACGTCCAGCAATATGCTGCCGCTGATGTCATGGCATTTATTGCATAGAGCATACGCATTGGCTGAGTAGGAGACCTGCCCCATACTGCCTCCCGGATTTGCGGGCGGCGTGTTATACGAATAGTTGCGCTCCAGCAGATGGATGATATTGGAACCGTGAGGACCTGTCGGGGCGGTTCCTGTACCCAGGTTTCTCCCGGCGCTGTTGTTGTGGCAATCAGTGCAATAGATCAGGCTGGTCGGCGAAAGCGTCCTTCCCGCAAGAGGCTGACCGTTAGCGCCCAGCGGGGCAGACCTCAGACTTGGAACCTCTCCGCCTGATCCCGTCGAGAGACCGCGCGGATTCACGACAGGATGCCACGACACGGAAGACGTAAATTCAAAACGCGTGTTGTACCGACTCGGATTGTTTTGATCCGTCAATCGTATAGGGTTTCGTCCATAGCCTACGCCGAAGTTTCCGCTATCGGAAAACTGCGGTTTGTTGGCGCTGTCCGCATGGCATTTGAGGCATACCTGGTACTCGTACTGCGAGCTTGCAATGCCTGCGCCGGTCGCTGTAATGCCGCTGACGTTTCGTTGAAAGCCCTTGACCGAGGGCGGCGTCGCGGTCTGCGAATTAGCGGCATGAGGATTATGGCAATCGAAGCACTCGGCGTGTCTTGCGGTCCCTGCCGCGTTTTCGGGCAGCCTGTACGAGGGATTGGTCGGGCTTTCCGAGGCATCGTGCGCTGAGGGCGTCAGGTAAACCGGGTGGCGATAGGTTCTGGTCTGAAACTCGTTCTGGATGTTTCTATTGGTTTCTGCGACCGAACCGTTGTGGCATTTGTAGCAAGTGTTTTCTTCCACGAACTTCAGGTTCCGCTGGCTCACTGATGAAGTATGCGGGCGGTGGCAGCTTTCGCAGCCGTTATTTGCTACGCCTGTGTAGCCGGTGTGGGCGCCCTGAGTCAAGGTGTACCTGCCGTCATTGAAACCGCTAGCCGGTTGTTTGTGCGACGCCAGTTCCCAGCCTGTAGTGGTATGGCACGACACGCAAATAGCCGATCTCGAATTCGGCTTGACGAGAAACTTGCCTACGGTTGGGTCTTTGAACTGCGTGTGAGGATCGTGACACGACGTGCATTGCACCTTGCCGGAGCCGTCCAGTTTTACAGCGTCTCCACTCGGAGGAATTCGTATCTCTGTGCCGGTGACGGGTGTGAAAGAGAAAGGATGATCGTCGCCGAATCCTGTGCCTTTATGAATATTCGAAGCGGAAGAAGACGGGAGTTTGTAGTCTGTCCCCTGAAGGAATGGGATAAGCCCGTTATTAGTCGTATCGCCCAAAGCGACGGTGCCATCATGGCAGCTTAAACACAGTTTCGACCCATCTGCATTCGTCGGTTGGGTCACGGTCGCCCGCAAAGTCGTGCTGCTATAGGTCTGATAGCCGTTTCCTAATGCCGCCTTGTGATTCCACAGCGGTGCGCTCGGAGTGGCATTGTGCGGGGCATGACAAAAAGCGCAGGTCTTGTCTTCAGAGGTCGAGCGAATGGCGGCGCTGCTGCCGACACGGAAATCGTGCTTCGAATTTATCACAGCCGATTTCGGACTCTCGCTGTAAACCACTACGCCCAGAAAGCAGAATATGACGATCACTAATATTCCTCTCGTCCGCATATCTAATCTCCAGTCGAACCATCGTTCTTCAGGTATTTGAAAATCTGAACTCTCCGGTTATATGAATCGGAGACATAAACATTGTCATCCGCATCAATGTGAATTGCCGTAGGCAGATAAAACTCGCCCCTACCTGAACCTGTGCTGCCGAATGTGAGAAGGAGCTTTCCATCCTGATCGAAAATCTCCACGCGGTCGCGCAGCCCTTCGACCACGTAAACGTGTCCCTCGCTATCTACAGCCACTCCTTTAGGCTTGTCCAAATCTCCTATGGCATCTCCCAACCGTCCGATTGAAGAGATGAATTTGCCGTCCTTATCAAGAATCTGAACGCGGGCATTCAGCGTGTCCGTGATGTATATCTTGTCGCCTCTGAGGCAAATTTGCGTCGGAAAATTAAACTCTCCGTTGCCGTAGCCGCGCCTGCCGATCTTGAATAACTCCGTCCCGTTGAGGTCAAGCACAGCGACTTCGCCTTTGACCGTTTCAACGACGTACAACCGTCCCAAGCTTTGGTCTATGGCGATGCCGGTCGGTCTGTTGAATATGCCTTCATCTGGACCCAGTCGTTTCTTGAATTTTCCAGTCCGGTCAAAAACGAAAATCTTTCCCGTGTACGAATCGGAAACGTAGATATCGTCTTCGCCATCAAGCGCCAGTCCGACCAGCGAAACAAACACCTCGCCTTTGGGTTGTTTGATCGAAAAATATTTTCCCTCCTGAGCATCAAAAACGTGGATCAAACGTGATTTCTGATCGGCAACGATCAAGCGATGGCGGCTGTCAACCGCTATGCCGTAGGGGAAAAGCATGGTCGAGTCGGCGCTTTCTATCCCGACGATTTTTTTGATCGCTCTTTTCAGAAATGAGGAGCGTTCGAGCTTCAAGTCTTTAGGCGACGAAACGCTTTTGACGAATCTGATGCGCGGGGTTTCAGGAGGCTCGGGCCAAGACAAATTTTTCTCCGGCTCTTTCTCAACACTGCCGACCAGAGAATCGGCGAAGACGAGCAGAGACAACGCGGCGAGAAAAATTATTGCCGTGGCTCTGCGAATGAGTTTTATCCTACGCCAATCCATTCGATGCTCCTTCTCTTAGATAATTTTGAATGGGCGAGACAAGCGGAAAAAGTAGTACGCTCGGTCTCTGAAAAACAGCCCTTCGGTTCTCTGCTGTTGAAAGACAGCTCCCCCTGTGAAGGTGAATTTTCCCAGTCTGTACCTTATGAGCAGGTCGAACTGCTCGGCAAAGACATCGTTCGTCCTGGCGAAAAAAGCCTTGTCCTTCAGATACCTGATATCTATATCCAAGTCTTTTGTGGGCTTCACTCTCAGCAGTCCGAAAGTATAAATGCCGGAAGTATTCAAAAGCGGATCGCGGGTCAAAGCCTCTATAGGCAAAGCTCTGAAGATTCTATTGCGGTCTGAAGGAAGCGGTATCAGAAACGAGTCGCGCACTCCTATGTTGGTATTGTGACTGACCAACAAGGTGAACAGCCGTTGATCCAAACTGCCGGAATAACTGATGATTTGTAACTCCTCGCGTCCGCGTGTCGTCAAATAGACGAGCCGATTCTGCCCTGCGGAAACGCGAAGATGGAAGCCTCTAAGCGCATAGCTTTCAACCTCCATAGTGAATCGCTGTTGAGAAGCGAAGCCACCGATCTGGAATACGTCGGGTCTTGAAGACCAGTCGTAATCGGCTGATATGAGAGCATAGCGCGCCTCCCCTACGTTTAGTCCGGCAGAGAGACTGCGAAACCTTATCCTGCGAACCTCTCCGAAATTCGACCGCGCTTCGGTCAGCCCTTCAGCCAAACCGGCTCTGGTATCAATGAGCTTGAACTTCTTGTTCCAGTTCATCGCTGCTGTCAGATCGAGAAACCGCGTCGCGCTTTCTATCGCATCGTCTGGCGGATTGATTGAGCGCGCCCCCAGCGTTCCGCTTACGGTGATCTCTCTCATCAATCGGTAGGTTATCTGTCCGTCAATCGAGTTGAAAGAAGTGACGGCTCTGAGAGGAGAGAAAGCGGCAGTCTCGTTGACCGCACCAGTCACAGATGCCTGCGTGTTCAGATCAGATTTATACGAGCCTTCAAGGGCGCGCCGTGTCTTTCTTCCCTCTTCGAGCAGTTTCCTGCGTTCGCTCTCGAAGAACCTCCGCTCTACTTCTTCACGTTGCTGACGCTGATGAACGAGAGCCGCTCCGCGCTCACACATCAGAGGCGATGCCTGGGGCGATGGAATATCTACGGAATAGACATCGGCAGACAACGATGATACAGGGCGGTTCCGATCTTGAAAGACGCGCTGCTCATTTACGCTGTGGTAGAACTGATAAGCCAACCTTGTGCTGAGTTTGTCTGTGTGCCTCGTGTTGAAATCTGTGTGAAGGTTGAGGAATGAAAAATCCTGCGCGAGGCGCGTGACCTCACCCTCGAAACGGAGTTTTTCGTAAAACGAGGTGATCGCCAAATTCGATTTCTTGAACACTTGTCGGTGGGCGTCAAAGCGCAGAAAGTTGAGATGAGTATTCAATTTCGTAACCTCTTCGGCGGTGGATTGATTGCTGTAACTAGAGTTTATATCCCAGCCCTTGAAATCATCCGTGAGGCTTAGATTCCATACACGGGCGCGGCTTTTGAAACCAGACCTCGCCAGAAATTTCGAGTCATAGCTGCTCTTGTCATAATTCACCGTCAGCGTCGGATACTTTGGTTTTCTCAGCGCCCAGTCGAAGCCGATGCTGGAGCGCCCGGCGTTGGAAGACGAAATATCTTTTTGCAGAAAACTGCTGTTCTGCTTCGTGTAGTGAAACCTGAAGGGGTAGGGGGAGGTCGGCAATACATTCAGATAGAAGCCGACGCCGGTATTTCCATAACGCGCTTCTGTGTCATCGGACGCGCCTTTGTCTCGAAAGAAACTGGTCTCGAAAGACAGCTTGATGAAACGCGGGTCGAGAAGATAGGCGCTCAGATTCAAATCCAGTCCGATGCCGAGGTTGCGTCCGCGACTATCAATTCCGGTGTTGGAATCGCTTTTGATATCAGGCTTGCCCGTCGTATGCGTTCGGGAGTACCCCAGAGTGAAGACCCCGTTCGCCTCTGGATTTTTCTCCTGTGCAGATGCGACAGGCAGCATCTGGCATACGAGCAGGCAGGCGATGAGTTTTGCGCTTCTATGGTTCATAATCCCTTGCCTGCATACTCTATGCTGGCGGTCGCTTTGAGACTGTTGATGAACTCCAGCCGCCTTTCACTCCGGCGCTTTTGATAAAGGTTGTTCTTGATTTTTTCTTTTACTTCTTCGTAGCTCAATTGCCGTTCAGTCTGTCTGTTTTCGACCTTGATGACGTGCCAGCCATAACGGGTTTTGAATGGGACGGTGATCTCATCGGGCTTGGCGTCGAAGGCAGAGGCTTCGAGTTCCGCGTCCAGTTGCCCGCGATGCACTAAGTCATAATCCCCGCCCAGTACGCGGTAATCATCTTCAGAGAATTTGTAAGCCATCTCATAAAAACTGCTTCCCGACTTGAGTTTTTCGTACACCTCATCAATCTTCTTTTTGGCTTCATCCTCTTTGCCCGACTTGATTCTGACGACGATATTTTTCAGGTGGACGGATTCAGGAAGTAAAAATCTTGCGCGGTTCTCTTCATAGTATTTTTTCGCTGTCTCCTCTCCGGTCTTCGCCTTGTCTTCGATTTCAACCTGGTAAATTTTTTTCAGCAACAGGTCTCTCTCAATCCTTTGTTTGAAGTCCTGTTCAGTGATCTCTTCGACTTTTAAAGCCTCCTGGAAATCTTTTTCTGTTTTATAACGATCTTTGATCCTTTTGATTGCTGCCGCCAATTCGCTCTTGTTTACTTTCAGACCCATGGCTCTGGCTCTTTGATAAGCAAGCTGGCGAACGATCAATTCTTCGAGAGCTGCCTTGCGCGTTTCGTCTTTTTTCTCAGGGTTCATTCCGGCATGGGTAGCCGGAGAAATCAGCAGCTTGCCAAGCTCCTCTTCCAACTCGCCTGCCGTTATAGCGATTCCATTGACCACAGCAGCAGGGCGCAGCGACTCAGCAAGGGCTTCAGGCGCATGAGGCGAGGCTGCGAGAGGAAACTTCAAGGTGTCCTTCGAGGTGTCCTTCGAGGCAGTAGCTTCGCGAGGTCTGGCGGCGGAGGTTTCCGCAGTCTTGTCAAATTCCGAAGGCGCTTCGAGGCTCAAAGAGAAATATAAAACGATGATTGCCAGTGATAAAAAGCCGCTCAAGCAGATGATCTTCAGTATTTTCATCATCTCCCCCATTTTCTTTGTAAAAAGAGGATGCACGAAGCCGAAACCTCATGCATCCTCATCAAGGTTATAAGCCATGACAGTTCAAGCAGAGGGCGCTGCCACTATTAGCCATCCGCATGAACTTCTGGTTAGTGTCGTTATGTGGATTATGACAGGTGGCGCATTCCATTCTGCCACTGGTATCAGTTGACTGGTCTTTGTAGAGCGGGAGATTGCCGGTGCCAACGTATGGAATCCTTACTGCGGCTCCTTCTGTTGGTGTTCTCAACCCTCCATCCGCGCTTGCCAGAGCGGCGCTGTAGGTGAAATCAACCGGATGGTCGTTACTCAACCCTGAGGTGCCGCCGACATTGGGCGGAGTGGTAGAACCCGCTCCTCCCATTCCAGAGGTAGTCTGATAGAACGAAGCCTGGGTGATTGTTCCATCGTGACAACTTAGACAGAGCAAGCTCATGAAGGCTGCGCCTGTGGCGCTGGTAGCTGTGCTTGGGTCTCTGGCAACTCCGTTAAGTGATGCACTGCTGTAAACGGAATAAGGCCCAGGCTTCACCTGTACGTTCCATAACAACGGCGGTTGATTGGTCAACGAGTTGAATTTATGAGGAACATGGCAAAAGTCGCAGACCGCTGTCGCACCGCTGAATTCGCCTCGCAGGTCGTGATCGGTTCCGAGAACGGTTTGTTTGCCACCATCACCGACAAACTGACCGTACCCGTACACGCCAAGCGTAAGCACGAAAACAAGAAGCATAATTTTTCTGACTAGCATGATCTTCACCCCCTTTTTAGTCGAAATTGAACATTTTCTTATGAGGTTCTTCCCCAGCTATAAAAATGTAAGCCGGAAATTATCTGATTTCGTCCGTCTCACCTCCTTTCGAGCGCGCTGATTGATGACAGCGCACTCCGTTTAGTCTCCTCCGAGAAATTGAAAGATTTGAATTCGGCTGTTGGCTTGATCCGACACATAAATTCGATCTTTGCCGTCTATGTAAATCCCTGACGGCAGGCGGAAAAACCCAGGCTCGGAGCCGAACCCACCCACGAAGAGCAAAAGGCTTCCTTCGCTGTTGAAGATTTGAAAATTGCTGAATGAGGCATCAACCACATAGATGTGCCCTTGGCTATCAATGGCGATGCCTTTCGGGCGGTCGAACATACCGTAGCCTGTGCCATGCTCGCCTATGCGCTTGATGAACTTGAAATCTTTGTCAAAGACCTTGACACAAAAATTCAGTGTATCGGTTACATAAATTTTTCCTTCCTTATCAACCGCCGCGTAGGTCGGGAAGTTGAACTGCTCATCGCCTTCGCCTCTTTTGCCGAACGACGTTCCCTTGTCGAGTTGATTCAAGTCGCAAGCGAAAACTCTGTGCCCTCTTGAATCAACTATGTACAAACGATTTCGTAGTTCATCCAGAGCCACTCCGGCGGGATTCACCAGTTGTTCCCCGCCGATGCGACTGATGGCTGAGGTCAGATTTCCGCTGCTGTCATATACATTGACGCGCTTCAACTGTGTGTCAGAGATATAGACGTTGTCTTTTTTGTCAATGACTATTCCCAGCGGGCTGATGAGTCTGCCGCGCCCTTCAGCGCCCAGGAATCTGAGAGTCTTGTCCTTCAAGTCGAAAACAAAGACCACGCTTTTGAGTATGTCAACGATAAAGATTCGTTCCTTCGAATCCACCGCGATAGCTGTAGGTCTTATCATCCCAATCACGCGCCGGGTCTCTTCTTCATTGATTAATTTTTTGAGCCAGCCTTTTTTCTTGGGCGGCTCTACATCCTCATTGTTTGAAAGTGCGCCGAGGTACTTGATGCGAGGCTTCTCCGGCGGCAGGGGCCATACCAGATCGGGCAAGGGCTTGGCTTTCTCGACCTTCTTTTTCTGATAGGCAAAAAGCGTCGGCGCAAGCATCAACGAGATGATAAGCGCCGCTATCAAGCCAAGACTCGCGCTTCGTGAGTTGGATTTCCTGTTACTCATCGCTCCCTCACTTGCTGTGACAGATTTGGCAAAGCGCCTGTCCTTGCAGGTCGTTTCTGAGCATACGACGCACATTGCCGGCGTGCGGATTGTGGCAGCTTGAGCAAGACAACTGTGCGCCCGCCTTTGAAGGATCAGGAACTCCGCTGACCGGATGACCGATATATGGGTGTCCTTTGTCGTCCCTGCCCAGCAGGATTTTTCTAGCACTGTCGAAGAATTCGACAGCGACCAGCGTATCTGAAAAAAGCTTGATCTTCCCGTCAGCATCCTTCTGGTGTTTGACATTCATTCCGTGACAAGAGAGACACAGGCTCTTGGTTTCTGCTTTCAACACAGGAGAGAAATCCGCAGCGTGCGGATTATGGCAGACCACACAATCGGCTTCTTTGGCTGGCAGGTGGACGAATTTCTTGCTCTTGAGTTCTTCTTCCTTATCGGCGTGGCAGGTGAAGCACAGGTCTCTGGCTTCCGCATTCAGCATACGGTTTACATTCGAAGAATGGGGATTATGACAAGTTGTGCAGCCTGCCTCCGCAGGCGGATGGGTGGATTTCTTCTTGAGTTCTTCCTGTTTTTCCGCGTGACAGATATAACACAGGTCGTTGCCAGGCATGGTGAGTTTGACTTCAGCCGTTTCGCCTTTCTCAATGTATTCGTGACAGCTATCACAGCTTTCGGCAGCCGGGGGATGGACATTTTTTTGACTCACCAGGGCGGCATGGCATTGTTTGCAGTCGGTTTTGCCGATTTTCTTATGACTGGAAGTCTTGGGCGCAGCCTCGACTCCATGCGGTCTCGATGAAGTCGAAGCCGTCCACAAGAGTCCGCAGGTGATCCAGCCGGTGACCACTATCACGTTGATTGCCTTGGCTGGTCTCATTAGCTCTCCTTTCGTGCGCTCAGGCACGACGTTGTAATTAGAAGCCGAAGACGCTCTTTCACTAAATAATTTGCAACGTGCCGATGAAGTTCAAATACGCAACCTCTCCTCAAAATGCCAAAGTAGATGGGCTACTGCTTTAATGATCGTACAAAAGCGACCAATTGCGTGACGCCATCAGCGCCAAGAGATTTTTCATAGCCCGGCATTTTGCCTTTGCCTTTACCGATGATTTGCAGCAACTGCTCATCGCTCTGGCTCTGCACTTCTTCGGAGCGCAGATCGCGCAACTTGTTGGCCTTGCCGAAAGCCGTGGTGCCGCTGCCATCAAGGGCGTGACAAGCCGCGCACTTGGTTT
>JACQDB010000059.1 GCA_016201275.1 Acidobacteriota bacterium | reverse complement strand
ACTGGGCTTTATGCTAACGCCCGCTTCGCGGGCTAGCGAGAGATGGTTTCGCATTTACCCAGCGCTGACGCACTGGGCTTTATGCTAACGCCCGCTTCGCGGGCTAAAAAACTATCGCAGTTGATGAAGTTCTGACTTATGGGTAAAAGTAAGACCGTGAGGGAGGGCTGGCTGCGTAATTAAGCCCTCCCTCACGGTCGGGCTACTGACATTGGGTCGCAACCGACTGCAAACCACTATAGGGTCAAGCGTTCCTGCTTCCGCATGACTTGTTTAGCTCTACCGCCAATTGAATTCATGCAAAGGCGTAGGGACAAGGCTGCTGAAGGTTTCACCAGAGTAACTAGAGCGCGTCGCAGAATTTCAGCAACCGCCCATATATTGTAGATGGTTAAACTATCACCCACAAGATATGGACAAAGCATCCATTTCTGCGCCACGCTCTAGAGCGGTTTTTGTTTGAGATTACGGAAACCTCAAAGCCGTTGAGCGGCGGTCGAAGACCTTCGCACGGTCGAAGACCGCTGCTCAACGATAGGGGGGCAGTACACATATGAAAACCGCTCTAGTTATTCTCCCGGCAAATATTTTTTGCAAAACTATACCTCAGCCGAGCCGCGTAATCTTCACGCGCAGCAAATGCGCGGCGCAATGGAAAGGCGCGGTTACGAATGTTTGCTTGCTCGCCAAGCCGCCGGTGGTAATCCCACAAGCTTCTTGAAGGCGCGATTGAACGCCGCTTGATTTTCGTAGCCCACCTCTGCAGCAATCTGAGCAACGCCTTGTTGCGTTCCATAGAGAAGCTGACAGGCAATCTTCATACGCCACTTCGCCACATATACCATAGGGCTATCGCCCAGCGCCGCAGTAAAGCGAGCCGCAAAACGCGAAGGCGACATGGCTACCCCTTGCGCCAGTCGGTTGACGGACCATTCATCGCCGGGCTGCGCGTGGATCATCGCAATGGCGCGACCAACGATAGGGTCTTTGATGCCGCTCAACCAACCTGCCGCCTCGCGTGGAAGCGTCTCAATGTGTGAACGTATAGCCTCAGCGCACAACGCCTCTAACAACCGCTCAATCACATACCCGCTGCCCAGCGATTTGCGATCTATCTCTTGAGCCATCAAGTGTGCAAGCCCTGACAAGCTGTTGAATCCGCCAGGGTGAGCGACGTTGGCACGCAGCAACGGTGGCAACGCTGCAAACAAGGGATTGAGAAAAGTATCATGGAGCAAGAACACCCCGCACATCAGCGATGCGCCGCGCGCCTGTAGGCTTTTGCCGGGGCGGAAGACATTGCCGCCACCTGCCAATATGGTTTCGATGGGCAAGGATTTCGGATTCGCGCCTTGCGATATGTGATGAGCAACACCGGCAAAGCAAAGCGCCATTTCGCCAGCCTCGATAACCGCTACCTTGCCACCTTTGAGCTTGATTTCGCAGTGTCCGCGTTCGACTAAATGAAAGGCAACCACACGCGCTCCTACGCTTACCCCTAGCAACGCGCCGAGCCGGTCAGCCGTTGGAATAGCGACCGACCAAGGAGACCTATAAGACTCTCTGAGCAAGAGGCTGCCGCTGATTCGCATATATTTAAGGGCTTCGCTTAAAACGTCGCTCCATCCATAGATTTTAGTCGTTTCAGCAAAATTATCAGTTGTTTTGAGCATTGTTAAAACTATTCCTCGGCGATATTCTGTGACTTCGGAATATAACAGAACAGGAGTGATTTACCAAATGTCTGAAACTATATCTGCGTGGTTTATGTTCATTTTGAACCTTGCAATGATTGTCTATACGCTGTGGGGACTCGCCCTCGTCAAACCACTAGCGATGATGCGAACCGCAAGTTTAGGTTCGTACCAAACGAGTTTTTATGGTCGGCTTTCTTATCGTCGCGAGAGCGGCGTTTTAGACTTCAAGCTGGCAAATCGAGTTCACCACAAATCAAGGAGTGCATCATGAAAAAACGCCTACTGATTATATTGACGGTGGCAGTTTTGTTAGTCGGAGCAGTCTTGTTGACCACGGTTAAGTGGAGAGCCATCGTTCTCAAGATAGTCATGACCACGGTGGAGCCTTACTTTCACGGAGCCGAAATTGACGGGACAAAGTTCGAGCAGATTGGCGACAAGGTCTATACCTTTCAGTGGAACTGGTATCGCAATCTTATCATCGTCACGGATGTTGGACTGGTGGTCATAGACCCTATGGGTTCCGAGGCCGCGACGGCGCTCAAGAAAGAATTAGACCAACGGTTCCCAGATAAAAAAGTTCACACGCTTATCTACTCGCATTATCACTTAGACCACACACGCGGCGGCGCTGTGTTGGCTCCGACCGAGGTCATAGCGCATGAAAAATGCCCGACCTATTGGCAGGAGTTCGAGCATCAAGATGTGCTAGAGCCGACGCGCCTGATCGCTGGCGATACGACGTTAAACATTGGGGGGGGCGAGATCAAGGCTCTATACATGGGTCTCTCGCACACCGATACGCTTTACGCTTTTCATCTTCCATCAGAGAGGCTGGTGTTTACGGCAGACCTCGGATTGGTGAAGAGCGTTGCGCCCGCCGGTGTGCCAGACCGTTACGCGCCGGGGTATCTTGCGGCGCTCAATCGCCTAGCCGCGCTCGACTTTCAAACTTTCGTTCCTTCGCATTTCGGTTACGGCACGCGGCAAGACCTTATCGCTTGGCGAGACATGATGGAAGACGGGCGCAGGCTGGCGCGAGAAGCCATACAGAAGTACGGCTCTCTAGGTGTCCGCGACGACCAGATGGCGAATTACTTCAACACGGTTTACTACCCCATGCGCGAGAAGTATGGAAGCTGGCACGGCTTCAACGAAATGTTCATCTTGAACTTGGTGCGCGACATCGAAGGCGAGGCGCTCGGACATTGATGGTGTAACGGCTCAACCTTTTTGTGAGAGTTGAACTTGTTTGTCTATGAGGTCACCTTTCGACTCGCCAGTGCGGCTTATAGCGAATTTCATTTGTCCGCGACCACGACACCTTGTTGAGAGGCGGCGGTCACAGACCGCCTCTCAACAAATCGCACACATCTGCAAACCGCTATAACCTTTTTGTGAGAGTTGAACGCGGTGCGGCTCTGCCGCTTTGATGTGCGGAGAGTCTGCGACTCTCTGGTAGGCTGGTTCTCCTTTTTCGCGGCTGCGCCGCACAAGAGGCTGCGCCTCAGAAAAGCTTGGAGGCAGAGCCTGTGGGCGGCGCAGCCGCGAGAGTGGGGAGCGCAGCTTACGGAAAGGCATAGCCTGTCCGCACATCAAAGCGGCAGAGCCGCAAGCATCGGCGGTCATGAAAAGTAAGCGTTCTGCCAAAGGGTTTCGTTGGTTGTAGATTGCTGATGGCTCGACCTCACTTTTCATGACCGCTGAAAACGCTGATGACCGTGCGCGTAAACCTCCCGGCGACGGCTCAATTTCCTGTGCGCTTTTTAGCTGACCAGGTGCCGGAGTCCTGGTCGGCTTCCCATTTCCCGCTCATCTCAGCGCCTGATCGCTTGCCGTTCATCTCGAAAGGGAATCCCTGAAAAGCGGCTAACAAAGTGACTGCATCTCCTTCGAGTTTGATTCCGAGGATGGTGAAATCTTCGTCGCCTCCGACCTCCTTAACTTCAGTTGCCAGCTTGTCGCCATCCTTTTTGATGATGAGGACGAAACGCATAGTGCCTTCTTTGGGGTCGGTTATCTCCGCGTCATAAACGCCTTCGATCTTCGCATCCGCAGACGGACTTGGCGATGATTGCCACACAACAGCGGCGCTATCCGAGAACGTGAGGCTTTCAAATTTCTCTGCCCAGGCTTGCGGCAAAAAACTCACGCCGAGAGCGCAGGCAAGCAAGATGATTGATAAATTGTGCATAGTGGTTCCTCCTGATTTGATTTGGAAAACATGGTTGTACAAAATAAGCAGCAGAAGCTTTCAGGCATATCAACAACGTAAAGCTCGCGGCTCGATTGCTTTTTTACTTTTGCCTTTTACCTGTTGCCTTACTGCTTAGAGGGTGTTTGGAAATTCGCCTAAATCCCCCCAACGGCAGTTGGGGGATGGTTAAAGCCCAGCCTACACAGCAGGCAACTAGGCTTTTTTCAATCCCCCCAACGGCAGTTGGGGGATGGGTAAAATCCAACCTTACCATGCCAAAGGCGAAGGCTGGATTTTAACCATCCCCCGACTTCCGTCGGGGGGATTCGCTGATCTTTTGCTCCGTTTTATATGCTGGACTTTAACCATCCCCCGACTTCCGTCGGGGGGATTCGCCAGGCACATAATTTCCAAACACGCTCTTAGAGATCGGGTCATTCATAATCGAAACTCATGGGAGTTCGTTTCCCCATCCACCGCCCAGAGCTTTGTAAAGAAAAATCGCAGCATCAAGGCGCAGCCTGTAAACAGAGAGCAATTGCTCCTCAGCCGCGAGCAGGCTCCTTTCCGCTTCCAGCACCTCAAGCATAGAGACCGCGCCCTTCTCAAATCGCGCCGCCACTTGACGATGCGCCTCCCTGAGATTGTCTCGCGCCGTTGTCAGATGTGCCTGTTGTCGCTCATGCCCTTCGATGGCTGCCAGAGCGTTCTCGACTTCTTCGAAGGCGCGCAGCACGGTCAGCTTGTAGTGATTGAGGGCCTGCTCTTTCTCCTCTTTTGCCGATTCCAGACGAGCGCGATTCCTCCCTCCCTCAAATATAGGAATGTGAATGCGCGGACCAAGCCCCCAGGCTATGCTCCCGACGGAAAGAAGATTTTTCAGGGCGCTGCTTTGGTAGCCGAAGTTGCCAGTCAAGGAGATGCGCGGAAAGAAGGCTGCCCGCGCTTCGCCGACGCGAGCATTGGCGGCAATCAGACGTTGTTCGCTCGCCAGTATGTCCGGTCGTCGTTGCAGCAACGCGGAAGGAATGCCCGCAGCAACCGAAGGAATGGCTAGCGATTGTCGAAGCTCTCTTGGCGCAAAGGCTATCTCGCCGGGGTTCTTTCCCAAAAGTCCGCACAGCCTGTTCTCTGCTTCCTTGCGCCGAATCTCAAGCTCGGCTTTCTCCGCTTCCAACCCTGCCAGTTCAGCTTGTTGACGCAAAAGGTCTGTCTCGCCGGTCAAACCGGATTCATATCGCGCCTTCAAAATGTCTAGGGTAGAACGACTCAGGCTCATGGCTTTCTGGCGCAGCGTGGTTTGCTCATCAATCTGGCGAATCTCGAAATAGCTTGCGGCAACGGTCGCTGCCAGCGCCAGAAAAATCGCCCGAGCCTCTTCAGCCGTAGCCTTGAAATCGGCTCCTGTAGCCTGTTTGGACAAACGGGCGCGGCTCAGAAAATCAATTTCATACGCCACTTCGAGGGGCGCGGAAAAAAGATTGGAGGGTCTGGTCAGCGAATCGAAACCCTGTGACTTCAATTCCTTGGTCAGCAACGTGCTGCCTGAACCCTTGCTCCTCTCGAAGGAAGCGTCGGCGCTGACCGTGGGATAAAGATCAGCTTTCGCGACTCCGGCAAGAGCGCGATACTGGCGGATTCGAGAGACCGCTATTTTGAGATCGAGATTCCCTGACAGGGCTTGCGCCATCAGCGCCTCAAGCTCGCCATCTCTTAAATTCTTCCACCACTCCGGCTCTATGACCTGCGACGGGCTGATGAGAGAATGAGTAGTCCACTTCACAGGCGTGTTGACAGCGGGGCGAACATATTTCGATTTGACAGCGCAGCCTGACAGCGCCGCAAGAATCGCCACGGCGATAAAAGCGAAACAGAGATGAATGACTCTACGCATAATCAAGGCTCCTTCCTGAATCGCACCATCACGCGCTGACCGAGCAGCAGTTGAGGCGCGGCGTCGGCGATGGTGAGAACGCATTCTGTAACACGCACGTCGAAGCGTTCATATGGATCATCGGTGACCGGCTTTCTCGGTCCGAACAACAACCCCAATCGGTGAACAGTCGCCGTAAAAGTCTGCGACTCGTCGGACTCGATGACGACTTCAGCTTTCATCCCTTGTTTGACCGAAGTGATGAATCGCTCTTCGAGTTCGGCGCGAATGATGCGCGGCGATTCGGGAGCGAACCAAAAGAGAGGCGTGACATTGAGCGTGCTAACGCCATCGCCGGGGCGAGCCAGACGACGGATGACGCGACCATCCATAGGCGCGCGAATTAAGCGTTGCTCGATTTCGTACTGCGCGATCTGAGCGCGGACTTCAGCCGAGAGCTTCGTCGCATGAGCCGAAGCCAGCCGCTCACGCACATCGTGAAGGCTCTCATAACGAGCTTTCGTTCTTGCCTCTTTCAATTTTATTTCAGCCACAGCCGTGCGGTCTTTCGCCGCTTCCCATTCAGCCGCCGGAGCGGCTTTGACGGCGAGAAGTTCTCGTAGCCGCTTTTCCTCTCGCTTCGCCGCTTGCGTCTCGACCTCTAGTTGAGCGATGGTGGCGGCGTTGAGTTCAGGCAAGAGAGCGGCTTGCGCCAATTGCTTTTCCGCTTGAGCGATATGCCCAACCGCTTCTTCCATTTCTTTCAATGCCAGCTTGAGGTCTAGGCGCTCTTTCCGGTCATCAAGCGCCGCGAGAATTTGATGGGCTTTGACGAAATCTCCTTCCTCTGCGAAGAATTTTTTGATGATGCCATCGCGTCGGGCTGCCAGTTGGATGATGCCGCCTTCGACATCCACGCGACCTCTGGCGATGGCGGCGTATAGCGAAATGGTGTCGCGCTCCTCGCCGTTTTCCGCTTCGCCGTCCGGTCTCATGACAGAGGCTCCGAAAAATAAGAAGGTGATAACGATTCCCAAAAGTCCCAACAGCCATAGCAATCGGCGGCGGCGTCCGGGGCGTGGCACAGCTTCATCAGTGGAAACGCTTTCCAGATTTTTCATGCAATAACTCCTTGTTCGATAGATGCGATTTCCGGCGCGCGCTCGTGGCTGGTGATTTGTCCGTCCTCCAGATGAAGCACGCAATCGGCGTGTTTGAGCAGTCGCGGATCGTGAGTAACGATGACGACTGTGGAGCGGTGCAGGCGAGCGGCGCGGCGCAGCAAGGCGGTCACGGTTTCTCCGCTGGCGCTGTCGAGGGCGCTGGTCGGCTCGTCTGCAAAGATCAGCGCAGGGTTCTTGACCAGTGCGCGAGCGATGGCAACGCGCTGCTTTTCGCCGCCCGACAACTCCAGCGGACGCAGATGAGCGCAGTGTTCGAGACCCACTTCGGTGAGCGCCTTCATAGCCGTCTCTGCGGCGCTTTTGCCGCCCATCCCGGCGTACTTCATGATTAACATCACTTGCTCGATGGCGGTCAGCGCGGGGAACAGATTGAAGCCTTGAAAAATGAAGCCGCAATGCTTGAGGCGAAAGCCATTCATCTCGCCGGAGTCGAGCTTGAGTATGTCTGTTCCTAGAGCGCGAACGCTTCCCGCATCCGGTTTGAGCAAGCCGCTGAGAATCGCCAGCAAAGTGCTTTTGCCTGAACCTGAAGGTCCCATGACAAGGGTCAACTCGCCGGAAAATATCTCCAGCGAAAGACCTCGCAAAACATCCGTCCTTACGGCTCCTGTGGTGAACGAGCGGCGAAGGTCACGGCAAAAAATAGTCGCCTGCTCGTGCGGCATTGGCTGATTTTCAGTAGTTGAAATTTCATTTATCATCTGAGCAACTCCGCCGGTTCGGCTTTGAAAAGCGCCCGCAGAGCCAGCAGCCCTGAGCCTATCGCAATCACCAGAGTCATGAGTGCTGTGCCAAGCATCGCCCACAACGGAAAGTTAATGGCGACGTGATAAGTATGCGCCAGCATCCAGACTCCCGCAGTGGCTATGGCTGTCAAGGTCAGACCGAGCAGCCCCACCCAGAACGATTGCTCAAGCACGACCGCGCACAGCGACCAAAGAGAAACTCCCAGCGCCCGCAGCGTGGCATACTCTCGCAGAGAAGCGTTGATGGCGGACATAAGAGTTTGGCTGGTGATGACGATTCCAACCATCAATCCCAGCAGGGAAGAAAATCCGAAGCCTGCCCCAACCCCTGACTCCAGCAGCCAGTAAACCTGAGATTGCTGCGAGAATTCTTTCGCCGTCCACACCATAAACGGCGGGTGGTCGTCTTGCGCCTGTAGTTGATGGCGGACTGCTTCAGCCCTGCGCGGGTCGCGCAAACGGATGAGGAGGTATGTGGTCAGGTCTGTTTCCATGCCAATCGTTCCAAGCAGTTTTTGAGCGGTGGAGAGAGAGCAAAAAACATAGGGTCCTCCGATGTTGCGAAAGCCAGAAATCAGACCGACCACTTTGGCTTGCTTGCCGTTGATTTCGATGGATTGCCCCTTGTGGGTTTTGAGCTTGCCCAACTCTGCGCGGTCAACCAGCACAGCCCCAGGCTCTTCCATCGCCAGTCGTAAATTGGCGGGAACCGATATGGGAAGCCCCAGCCCGTTTTCTCTCAAGTCCACGCCGACGATCACCGTTGATTCAGGGCTGCCATCGGGTTTGCGCCAGTCTCCATAGCCCATCAGGAATCGCTCGACTGCGACCACCTCAGGGTGCGCGAGCAGGAGCGCCTCATTGCGTCTGGAGATGCTTCGCCCCAGATCGAAGCTTGGCGTGTTTGGGAATCCCGCCCACAGATCGGCTCTGGTGTTATCAATCACCGCCGACACCGTGCCGAACATACCGAGTAGCAGACCGAGTTGAACCAGCGTCAAAAGCCCTGAGAAAGCCACTGCCAGAACCGCCGCCAGATAACGCTTCCATTCATATCTAAGAGTCGCACGCGCAAGTGAAACCATATTTTTAATTCCTACCGGACGGAATGTTTGTGAGCCAAAAAAATTTACGGTTGCAGTCCTTCCAGAAAGGCTTCGATGACCCGACGACCGCGAACCATTTGGCGGGCGTCCTGCCGATGGATTTCGGTTTGCAGGTCTAGCCCATCGAGCAGCGCGATAGCCATCACCGCCAGGACTTCGGGCGGCTGAGTGGCGCGAATCTCTTTGCGCCGCTGCCCCTTGCGTATGACATCTACGAGATAGCGCCGCGCCTTGCTGTAGAAAGCGATGATGTAGTCGCGTGTGGCGGGCTTGTCCCAGGCTTCGAAGAAGATGCGCCAGTCGCTGACCGGTTTGCCAGACTCTGAGACAAGCTGCTCCAGCCATAAATTCAGAAAGCCCCTGAGCCGATCAATCGGAGCGAGGGTGTCTATCTGTTCGGCTAATTCGCCGCGCTCAAAGTCGAGCAGGTAGCGCACCACTTCTTCAAAAAGCTGCTCTTTATTCTCGAAGTGAAAATAGAGTCCGCCTTTGGTCAAACCGGCTTGGGCTGCGACCTGATTCATAGAAGTCTGGTTGTAGCCTTGCTCGGCGAAGAGGCTTCGCGCGGCGTTGAGAATCGCCTCGCGGCGCACCTCTTCGGGCATCTTTTTCCATTTGGTTTTCTGTCCCGCCATCGTTTACCTCTTAGGGAAGAGGAAGAAAATATAACCCCCCAATTCCCCTTGAGAAGCGGTCTCTGACCGCGAGACTGGCGGTCAGAGACCGCTTCTCAACGGGATGCTATTTCTTGCCGCTTCCCTTATGACTTCGATATTCAATTTTTTCCTGACGCTTTTGTATATATACCGACTGGTAGGAATCTGTCAAGAAGGTTGGCAAAATAAAAAGCAGGTGGAAGCAGAAGGCGAGCAGCTATGCCACGAGGTGCGCGGCTCTACCGTTTGTGAAGCAGGAGGGGGCGGCTTTGCCGAAGGCGAGAAGCTTTTGCGCTTTTGACGCGCGGCGCAGCAGTCGTGCCGCTGCGCCGCGCCTCAACATTCGCCTACGCATCGCTCATAAAATCAAGCGGCGTCCGCAGGCGCTTACACTACTCACCAGTTTGAGTTTTTACTCTTTGACAGGCACTTGCGCTTGTCCATTACGGACTAAAATTCTTTTGCAGGATCGCACTTGTCCGCTAGCCGCTAACGGACAAGTGCAAGCACCTGCTCGCTATATGCTGGTTGAAAGCGGCGATTCATCCGACGTTTCACACCCATTGCTTGAGCCATTTCCAGGCTTCGGCTTGCATCTCCAAATTGAATTCGTGCGGCGTGTCGTATAGGCTACAGCGTTGGCGATCCGCCGCTCCCGCTTTGGCATACAAACGCCCGATCTTGTCGAACGCCGCTTTCACGCCTTCGGGCGAAAAGAGATGATCTTGCGAACCATTGATGATGAGCGCAGCGCGCGGCGCAATCAATGCCGCAAGGTCAGGAAAATCCATGTAGCGATACAGGCCGACCATGTTAAAAGAGAGACTGGTGGAATGCACGATGTGCGCCTTGATCTGCGAAGCGAAAGAGGTCATCCAGCCCACATTAACCGTCGCTTTGATGCGCTCGTCGAGTACCGCCAGCATATAACTCCTGTAGCCCCCCACAGACAAACCCACGCAACCGAGCCGCCGCCGATCAACCTCCGGTCGTGACGCCAGATAATCCAGAGTCCGTATGTCATCCCACATGGTCACCCCTGGCCAGGTCACGCCCCCTACCATCAGGCTGCGCCCTACGAGGTATTCGTACTGCGAGGCACGCTGATTGAAGGCGTTGATCTGTTCTTCGGTCATGCTCAGAGGACGCTCCCTATAGACTGGCGGATCGTCATCAAGCAACATACGACGCTCACCCCAGAAAAGCATATCAATGGCGATTACCACGTAGCCCTGCCGCGCCAATTCCGCAGCGATGCTCTTGCCGCCGTAGCGCCATTGCTTGAACTCCGTCAACACAGGATGCTCGTTGTCAACTTCAACCACTTTTTCTTTGCCCCAAAGATAGCGCCCGTCGTGGCTGTGATGCACGACGATGCCGGGGGCGGGCAGGCGGACGTTTTTGGGGATCAGCACGTAAGCCGGAATGCGCTGATCGGGTGTCGTCTGAAACGTCAGGTATTCTTCGATGTAGTCGCCGCGATCCGTGCGCTTTATCAATTGCGGCTGCGGCGCGATTGGCGGCGGCGTGTAGAACAGATGCTCGAAGACTTTGGCGCGGGCGCGTGGCTGCCACTTTTTCAGGTCGCGGAATTCAGGATGCAGAAACGATAACTCCAGCGGCGAGCGATCCGCCTGCTTCTGCACGAAGGCGTGCAGGTTGCCCAGATGTGTGCCGACGCCCATCTTTTGCGACAAGGCAGGCTCGGCGAAGTTCTCCATAATGTTTTCGGCTTTGGTCGAAGAACCGGCAAGCAAGCCGCCACCGCCAACCGTCAGCCATTCAAAAAATTGTCTCCGTGAAATAGTCATTTCTTACCTCCTTTTTTGCTATGCCTCAGCGCCTCATCAATGTATCGTCTCGAAAAATCGGGGAACCAGAAAGCTAGAGAAGGTTTGGAGTAGCGCGCAACAGGGCGGAAGATCGCGATGGCGGAAGCTTCCGCCTTCAGGCTAATGGCATGAAGTTAAGGGAATCTTTGAACCACGAAGACCACCAAGAGCACGAAGCAGTTAAACAACACTCTCTTTTTTCTGCTTCGTGTTCTTCGTGTCCTTCGTGGTGAAAAAAATCTCGCGCTTAACTTCATGCCATTAGCCTGAAGGCGGTACTCCAAACTCCCCGAATTTTTGAGACCATACTCATCAACCTATCAAGCAGCAGACTTCTCGCGGCGGCAGCATGACCGTTAGCCCATCAGCCTGTGATTCCATTTGCGCGTTGGCAAACAAATCACGCGGCTTGCTGCCTAAGCCGTCCAGCTTGATCTTCACGCGCACCGTATGCGCTTCGTAGTTGAGCAGAAAGATAGCTCGCTCGCCTTGAATGTGACCTGCTCGCCATTGCACGATGTCGCTCTCCTCCGCTTCAACCAAAGGCTGGATGTCGCATTCACGCAACCAACCACGCGCCATCTTTATGTAATTTTCATCTCGCGTTTCTGTATAACATATCCCCGGATGAAAACCCATCAGCAAGGTCTTGCCCTTGCCGCTTGTGGAAGTCACCACAGCGGCTCCGCCTTCCGCCCACTGCGCCTCAGTGTCGCCGCCGCTTGCTTGCAAACTGGCGCGTCGCGCCGTCACTGGCAGCGTCAGTTGGTTCCACTCAATAGCCACAGGCTCGCGCAGTATGGAGGTCTTGATTTGCAACACGCCAAACAATTCATCCAACCCCGCGCCAGGCGCTCGCGTACTCATCCAGCAACGCTTGTCTCGCAGTCCCAGCCCTTCTTCGGCGATCAACATTCCGCCTTGCTCGACATACTCTTTCAGGATTTGCGCCACGCGCTCGTCGGCTATTAACATCTCTGGCAGATAAACTAAACGGTAGGCGAAAATTTTTTCCAACTCGCGGGTCGAGACAAAATCTACAGGCTCACGCGCCTGCCAAAAAAGATTGTACGCCCCCTTGAGCGCCGATTTATAAGTGTATTTGACCGTGCCTGCGAGGAAGTTCCCGCCGTTGGTTTCTTCTACACGCGAAGCTAGATCAGATTCAATGTCATAGACGATGGCGACTTGAGCCGCATCAAGTTGAAAGTCGCGCAAGGCGTCGGCGTGTTGGTATATGCGTTTGGCTTCGATGGCGCAAGCCTGCGCTCGCTCGGTGATCTCGCCGCCGATGCCTACCAGTCCGGCGCAACCGCTTTCATTTGCTACGCGCTCCGATTTGTACTGCCAGAAGACCACGCCCTTCGCGCCGCCCACCACGTAGGGCCAGATGCGAAAGCGCAAGTCATCGCCTTCGATGTCCGGCGTGGTGTAGAAAAATGAGTTGGTGTAGATTTCGTTGATCCAGTAGTAAGGGCTGACGCTACGCAGCCAGTCGGCGCCCATCGAAATCACGTAGTAGTTATCGCGCCACGTAGAGCTTGAAAAAACCGCTTCGCCTTCGATGTTGTCGAACTCCAGAAAATCGCCGGTGAAAAACAGCAGACTGGTGCCGTAAAAATCCACCACTCGCGCCGTCGCCCAATCGTCGGAACTATCGCCAAGGATGTCTTGTCCAAGCGAGTTGGCTCCGACGTGAGCCATCGTCGGGTGCGTGTCATCGGCAGAGCGAATTGCTTGGTAAGCCCACTCAACCCGCGAGACCGCACTCTCCATAGCCCATTGCCGCCATAGCCATAACTCCGAATAATCGGTGTAACTACTCGGCGGTTCAATTTCGGCGAAGCTGTCGTAAGCCTTGCCGAAGAAATCATTAAAAGCCTCTATGCTGCCGTGTCTTTGTTGCACGAAGCGGCGATAGCTTTGACGCGAAGTCGGACAGCAACACTCTCCGACCGGACGGCTGCGCGGCTCGTTCCAGGCTTCCCACAACAACAGGTTGTCGCGGTCGCGGTAACGCTCGACGGCGACGCGCAAAAATCGCGCCCCTTCTTCGCGCAAGCCCTCGTGGTCGAAACAAGGAAGCCAGCCGCCAACATAAAAAGCCCCGTTGGCGCTTGGCAATATCTTGTTGCCTGAGAGGTCAACGCGATAGCACTCATGTTTTTGATAGACCCAAGTGGGCGCGGTTTCCAGCATGAATTGCACCATCACCCCCAAACCCAAACGAGCCGTCACATCAAACAGGTGATCTAAATCGTCCCAGACAAACTCGCCTTCGCGGCGTTCGTGCCAACGCCATTGCGGACGCACTTGAATCATGGTGAAGCCCATATCCTTGATGCGTTGCAAATCGGTTTCCCATTCTTCGACAAACGGCGTCGGCGCTCGATAATACTGTATGCCAAATGGCAGTCCCTTGATTTCGTGCTTCATTTTATTGCCCTCCAATTTTTCATTTTCCATTTTATGACTCTCCAGTTTTTCACTCGCCAAATTTTCGTTTTCCATTTTATGACTCTCCAGTTTTTCATCTGCCAAATTTTCATTTTCCATTTTATTGCTCTTCAACTTTTCATCTAGGGTGGTCTCTGAAAAATTTACCAACGCAAAGTTGAGGTGGTTAGGAAATTCTCCTGAATCCCCCCAACGGGAGTTGGGGGAAGGTTAAAGTTCAACCTACACCGCAAGCACCTAGATTTTTTTTCAATCCCCCCAACGGGAGTTGGGGGAAGGTTAAAGTTCAGCCTACAGTTCCCTACAGCCTTCGCTTTTGGCATTGGGCAAGGTTGGACTTTAAGCATCCCCCAACTCCCGTTGGGGGGATTGGCAAGCCTTATTCGCCTAGTTTCGTAGGTTGGACTTTAACCTTCCCCCAACTCCCGTTGGGGGGATTGGCAAGCCTTATTCACCTAGTTGCGTAGGTTGGACTTTAAGCATCCCCCAACTCCCGTTGGGGGGATTGACAAAGCTTGTTCACTTGGTCTTGTAGGTTGGACTTTAAGCATCCCCCAACGGGAGTTGGGGGGATTGGCAAATCTTGTTCGCCTGTACAAAGTTTATTGTCTGCCAATTTTTCGTCCGCCAATAATGAATTGTGCCAGCGAAAGCCCTTGCTGCTTGCTGTGTTGGTTCACCACAACTTCGGAGAGCGCGATTTGCTTGCCGCGCCTTTCGATTTCGGCAGTGCAGTCGCGCCAACTCCCATCTACTTGTAGAGCGCGCGCACTGACTGACTGTCCATTTGGTCGCGCTACCATTGCAGCCGATGACAGCGTGTAGCGGTACTCGGCACGACCCAACTCAATCATCAACAGCCCCGGCGTGGCGCTCTCATAAATCACTTCGCGGCTCTGCGAACGCACAACCTTTTGCACTCCGCAGCCGCCGATAATTGCGCCGCCGCGAGTGACGCGCAGCATTCTGATCTTGCCTGATGCAGTCACGCCGTTGAGCGCAATGGAACGCTGCGCCGGTTCGTCTTCAAGGCTCACCCACGCCTGTTCGCCATCGCTGAAACTGATTGTCCAACCACCGTTTTCAGGCTTGATTGCCGAGACCAAAGACCGCGCCCAAGCCGTAGAAAACGGACGAGGACGAGCCAGTGTCAGACTCGCCACCTCAAATTTTTCGCTGCGTTGTGTGCGGGTTCTGACAGAGGCTTGCGCGGAGTTTTCCCATGCCATGTTCAAATCGGTTCGTCCTTTGAAGCCCTCGAATTGACCTGTCTCATCGAACCCAAAGAGCGCGCGAATGAAGACCGCTCCGGCATCCGACTGAGCATACACCCAATCATCGCCGCTCGTCTTGGTCAGCTTGCCGTTGAGCGCCAGCGGATAAGTTCCTTCGTGAGCCTTGATGGCAACGCCGCTGTGTGGCGTGACGCGATGAAGGCGAACCAGCGCATCACCTTTGGCAATGACCGCCGTGTTGATGCGATGCTCTCCGCCTTTGGTCTCCTCGGTGAAGCGTTCAAAAATGAAGCCTGTCCCAGACTCTCCAAAATCGCTCATGCCGCGATGCCCGAAACTTCGCCCGTCTTCTGTAAGCCCCAGCATGGAATCAAAAGCGTAGCTGTCATCAACCGGCAGCACGTTAAAAGGAAAGTGCGACGAATAAGCGAACTTGCCGTACTTTGCCTGATAGTTCTGGCGAGCATTGAGCGAGTGCGACGTGACGGCGCTTAATATTTGCACCTGTCCTGTGGCACGGTCGCCGATCAAACAGAATCCGGTTGCCGGAATCGGGCGAGAGAAATCTGCGATCTCTATGGGCAACTTGCCTTCGCGCCCTGTCCAGAATTCATCATCCGGCGGTAACAGGAAAGCCATGAAAGCTCGCGTTGCCCAATACGGCGAACCAGTCCCTGAGTAAGTCTCCAGAGGGCGAACGCTTGCCCCGGAAAAGCCCTCCGTCAACACATGATTTTCATCTATGACTCCCCGCTCGATAAAAAATTTTAAGTCCCCGTTTGCCAGTCGTCGCGTCAACCCTGCATCAAGCGGAGAGATGCCCATTCGTCGCGCCAGCAGCATAGGCGCAAGCACTCCGAAACGATAAGTGAGCGACCGCCCGAATGCCGGATAGCCGCCATGCGCGCCAAAGAAATAAGGGAAATGATGCAGGAAGGCGCGACTATATTTGGTGTAAGCATCGCGTCGCGTGGGATTGCTTGCGCCATCCATCCAGACCCAGAGCAGCGTGTGAAAGTGTATCTCCCAAGCGTTATAATATTCAAAGGTCGCCATCTCGTTGCCGTCGCGGAACCATCCGTCTCCGGCATAAAAGTTATCAATCTCACGCAGGTTGGCTTCCAGTTCGGCGGCAGGATAAGGGTAGCCCAGCAGCTTGCGAACAGTTTGCGCGATAGCTGGAAAGAGAAACCAGTTATTCTCATAAACCTTTTTGCCATCTACTTGAGCCAGCCAGTTGATGATCTGCTGTTGCTGGTCTTTGCTCAGGCGATTGAAAATGCGGTCTTTGGTCATCCAGACGAAAAGCGCGATGTCCGCCACTTCGACAAGCTGGCTGCTGTAATCTTTCATCGCTTCCCAGTAATCCGCGTGTTGCGGGTTTGTGCCGCTGAGGAGCGATTGGCGCATGAGGTCTTCGAGGTCTAAGACCTGACCGGCATACTCTATGCGCGAGGGGCGATGCGGGTCGTGCAGCCAAGCGCCTATCATGGGCATGATGCGCGCGGCTCCCTCACGACTGTCCTGCTCCGGTTTACTACTGGGTTGCCCTGGGTAAGTGGTGCGCGCTTTCCCTGCGCTCAAATGCGTGGAGTAGCCCAAGCATAGGCGAGCGAAAATTGCCTCCCAATGTTTGCGTGTGTAGCCGGTTTGCGGCGACTGTTTGAAATCAGCGGCGGGGGTTGCAGAGATTTTATAGGGCGGTTCGTCGGCTTGCGTAGAGGAACCAGGCTTTAACGCAGGGGCGTCAGGTGGAAACCCATAGGCGAAAGTCGCGCCGGACATCGCCGTTATTAATAGACGAATTACCAACAGATAAAGCAGAACAACCGTAGGTCTTCTTGTCATTTCCTTGTCTTCCTTTTCCCTGAGCGGTTTTTTTTCGCCCACGGGTTTCGATATTTATTGACTCGCTGACATTTCGATGATATAAGAAATGTCGAAATGAAAAAATACATATCCATGTTGAGCGCGCTCGGTCAGGAGGTGCGGCTTCAGGTCTTCAGGCTGCTGGTCAAGGCCGGCCCAGAGGGTGCCTGTGTAGAGGACATCCTCAAGCGGGTGCGACTCCCGAACTCATCGTTGTCGCACCATCTCGACACGCTTGCGCGCTGCGGACTGTTGCAATCTCGTCGGGAAGGGCGATTCATCTTTTATGCCGTTGATTGGAAACAGACCAGCGCCTTGCTCCGGTTTTTGACCGAAAACTGCTGCGCGGGTCTCGAAGGCGGACACCCCGAAGGTACAGAACCGGAGTCCCATCACTCCCCGAAAACTCGTCGCCCGGCGCGGCGACCAAAAGGAAAATCATGAGCAAACGCCTCAAGCGATTATCTTACACTCTCATCGCCATAGTAATGGGTGCGGCCTCGCTTTGGACAGTGGCGGCGATCCGAGCAGGCAATTTTCACACCGACCGCGAAGTGTTCGCCTCGCTTCCCGGCGAATCTTCTATGGAAGAGTTTTCTAAAAATAAAAAGTTCATAGAAGTCGAAACGTGGCGCGTCGCTTATATAGATGAAGGCGAAGGCGAGCCGGTCATTCTGCTGCACGGCTGTCCGTTTCACGCTTATGAATGGCGCGATGTGATTCCACGTCTCACCAAACATTACAGAGTAATTGCTCCTGACCTCCTCGGCCTGGGCGACACCGTGGTGCGCTTGAGCGATGATTATCGCCTGCCCAATCAGATGAAGATGGTCGTAGGCTTGATGGACAAACTCGGCATCGTGAAGGCGCGCATAGTCGGTCACGATCACGGCGGCGCGACCGCTCAACTGATGATGAAGTATTATCCTGACAGAATTCATAGCCTCGTTTTGACCAACGCCGAAGCTTATGACCAGTGGCCTAGCGCGCCGGAGATCACTTATCTGAAATCCATCACCAATTCTATTCGCAGCCCTGTCTTTCGCACCGCCATAGGGTTCACCGCCGTTCAACGCGATGTCTTCAGCGTCGCCGTTCACAATCAAAAGGTGCTGACCGACGAAGTTCTTGCTGCCTATGTTCGTCCGCACATCGCCTCTTCGACGCGTTGGCTGCGCTTGCGGCAGTTTTATCACTGGCAACTGGATCGTGAGCATAATCTGGAAACGCTTCGCGCCGTTGACGGGATGCGACGCTTCAATCGCCCTACGTTGCTGTTGTGGGGCAGGCAGGACACCAACTTCGGGCCAGCGATTGCCGAGCGATTGGCTCAGGATATACCCGGCTTCGTGCGCCTCGAGTGGCTGGAAAACTCGGCGCATATGCCTATGCAGGAAGAACCTGAAGCGTATGCCGAGGCCTTGCTTCGCTTCTTCGCCGAGGACTCAACTGTAAAAACCGGACAACCAAAATGAAGACTATATTCGAACTGCTTCTGGCGGCATCGCTCATCGGCGGCCTTGATGTTGTTTACTTCCACCTTTATCGCTTTCGGCTTTATCGTCGCCCTGCAAGCGTCGCTGAAGAGATTACTCATCTGGCTCGTGCGGCATTGTTCATCGCCATGCTTTTGGTGGTGATGTTCGCACCCTCCGAGGCTCGCCGACTGTTGCTCGCGTTGTTCGTGGCCGACCTCGCCAACACGTTGGCAGATGTGTTGATCGAGCGCCGGTCGAGAGCCTCGCTTGGTGGTCTGCCATCGGCGGAATACTTGCTGCACATTCTCGGTTCGCTTTTGAGTGGGGCGGCGATAGCGGCGTTCTGGCTGCATTCGCAATCCGGCGGTTTCGCGCCGATGCGTCTGGCGATGGCGGATATTCTGCGCGGCGGAACGACGCTGGCGATTTCCTCTGTGCTGCTCGTGGTAGAGTCTGTGCTGTTTGCGCGCTCACTTGCAGCGCGCCGACTAATGGGCAGCGAGGCTCCTACCTCTACGCCTACTGCATCAGTCTCTTAGGGAAGAGAAAGAAAATATAATCCCATCATTGCCGTTGAGAAGCGGTCTGTGACCGCTGGACTGGCGGTCACAGACCGCTTCTCAACCGTATGCTATTTTTTCCCATCTCCCTAAGCTCGACTTTGTACATTTTTCAGAGGCGAAGCAGCCTTGCTAATCCCCCCGATGGCAGTCGGGGGATGCTTAAAGTCCAACCTACGAAACACTGCCAACGATAAACGAATCCCCCCGACTGCCGTCGGGGGATGGTTAAAGTCCAACCTTGCCCGATGCCCAAGGCTGAATGTAGGCTGGACTTTAAGCATCCCCCAACTGCCGTTGGGGGGATTCAGACGAATGGCCAAACCGCTTCGACTTTCCGTTGGGGGAATTCAGACGAATGGCCTCACCGCCTCGGCTCCCGTTGGGGGGACTCAGATGAATTGCCTCACTGCCTCGGCTCTCCGTTGCTAGATTTTTCAGCGGCGAAGCAGCCTGATTTCATTGGCTTTTTCAACCCCTAGAATTATTGAACCTCCCCTCAACAGCTGGGGTTCAATAATTCCAGGCGCGAGCCGCAACGTCAGCGCTTGATTGGTGTTGTCCAATCTGAAATTGTACAAAGTCGAGCTAAGGCGTTGCTGCAAATGCAAGCGTGCCGCTTTTGAAAGCGTCTCCTTGTCGGCGATGAAACCACAGGGAGCCAGGGAAGCAGTGACATCGAAGGTGACGACAAAAGGAGCGTTGCCTTGTTCAATCAATCACTCTGAAGCTGACGCAGCAAGCGAGAAGCAAGCCTTGTGCGTCAACCGACTTTATTCATATAAAAGCGCCTCTCGCGTTGAGACCTTGACTGCTTGACGCGCCGGAATGCGGCTGGCTAACCAACCAAAACTTAAAGTGACCAACAAGGTAATCACCAACCCAGGATTACTGAAAGCATAGTTCAACGGTGTTCCGCCTCCCAAGATCAAATACCCAAAGAACGCCGAAGCCACTACACTCAAGGGCAACGCCAACAACAACCCGAAAATAATGCTGACGATGCTGACCACCATGCCCTCTGTGACAAACAAGGCATAAATCATTTTCGGAGTCGCGCCAATGGCTCGCAAGACGCCGATTTCGCGCGTCCGCTCCATAATGTTGATGCCCGTCGCCGAAGCCATGCCGAGCGCACTGACCACCAACACCAGCAGAGCTAAAAAAGCAATCATCGTAAGAATAATGTTCAAATGATCGTAAATGATTTTTGCGCGCTCGGCTTTCGACATCACGTAGAGAATGCTCAAACCGGATGGCTCAATAGCTTGCTCAATCTCTTTTTTCAAGGCGATGATTTTGTCAAAGTCTTTGTCGGCGGCAACAAACATCAAGCTGTTAATCAAATGATCGGGGTTGACCTCGGCATCATATTGATCTTTGTCCATATAAATTTTCGCTACATCAAACTCTTTCACCACGCCGACCAGTTTAACCTTCAATGGTGTGCCTTTGATGGTTATCGAAAGATACTCGCCGGTGACAGGGTTTCCCAATACTTCCACGGCTTGTTGGTTGATTACGACTTCGAGTTCATTCGACTTCTGCAACCAGCGCCCTCGGATGACCTCCCATTTCACCAAATCGGTATCGTAAGGTAGAGCCACAATGCCTATGCCGCCGGTGGTCGCAACGACGCCGGTTTGCAGACGACCACGCCCACCATTCCACGCTTCTATGCGACCAACATTGCTTATAGCTTGAAACGGCGAGAGAGCTTGTTCGAGTGGCATTGGGTCTTTGAACACCACTTGGACATCGTGCTTCATGGCGTCTCGCGAATCCGACAAAAAGACTACGAGGGCTTGCCGTACATTGAAGCCCGTGCTGAAGATTGCTACGCCGAGCGCCATCGTCGCTACGGTAATCGCCAGACGTTTTTTGCGCCGCAAGGTATTGCGAAAAGCAAGCTGCATACTTTGCGACAGCGGCAAACGAGTCAAGGTTCCAGCTTTATCAGCAGAGGTATTTTGATTGATGCCGTAATCTGAGAGGGCTTCCTTCACGGATACCTTAGTGCCTTTGAGCAATGCCGGAAGCGATAACAAAACCGGCAGCAACAAACCGGCGGCGATGAGATAGATATATGAAATGAGCGGCAGCGAGGTGGTGAGAATTTCAAAGTTCAGCGTCTTGGCGACAAATCCAGCGAACCCATAGCCCGACACCACCGCTAAAGGTATGGCGATGACGGTGGCTGCGACGCCCAGTATCAGGGTCATCGTCAAATAGATTTTAAGGGTCTGCCAACGGGAAGCGCCGATAGCTTTCAGCACACCGATTTGGCGCATTTGCTGGGCTAAAATTGCTCCCATCAATTGCGACACTAAAACCGTTCCCATAAGCAATGCCAGCAATCCTATGCCGCCATTGAGTAACAACAGAGTGTTCAACTGAAACTGATGCGGGTGTTCATTGAACTTGGGAATGTTGAAGGATTCCACGGCGATGCCAGTTCGCGCGAAATCCTCCAAAATGATATTGGCTACCGCTTGAGCCTGCGGCTTCGTGTTGACGTTTTTCAAGCGAAAAATCAATCGTTGATTAGCGGCTTCTCCACTGATCTGAGCGTAGGTTGGTTTATCGGTGTAGGCATAAATAAAAGCGTCTTGAGTCGCAGGGGCTTGGGCGGGATCGAAACTTATACCGCTAATCGGAACTTCGATTATCTTGCCGCCGACGCGAACCCTGGCGCGTGAACCGATCTTTAGATTAGAGACGTTTTGCCCATCGCGTTCGATGAGTATGCTTCCCGGCTCAGGGATTGTATTGCCTTTTTGGTTATAAACTTGCGCCAGATTGAAGTGCTTGAAATCCTCTACGCCAAAGAGCCATAACGGAATCCATTGATTCGGGCGCACCTCAATTCTTTGGATGGAGAGGTCGCGAAATTCGGCGCTCTCGATTTCTGGTCGCTCTCGAAAGGCTGTCAGATCCAGCCGCTTGAAATCTTTTGAAGTCACGACGACTTGAGCCGGATGGGTTCTCTTATAGTTTTCGTTCAAGTCATTTTTCAAAACCGTGTAGGACACCAAAATAGAGCCGACGCCCCACAACCCTATGACCAAAGCGAGAATGACTAGCGAGGTGCGTCCCGGGTTGAGACGCAAATCGCTCAAAGCTTTTTTAACTCCTGCGTTCATGCGGCTCTCCTTTTATCGCTGCTAATCGTGCCATCGGTAAGCGAAATAATTCGGTCGTAGTCTGTGTCGGAGACCTTTTCGTGAGTCACTACGATAACCGTTTTACCGTCGCCAACCAGTTGCACGAATAGCCTTAAAATATCTTGAGCGGTCTTGCTATCGAGATTGCCTGTCGGTTCGTCGGCAACCAGAATCGGCGGGTCGTTTGCCAGCGCACGAGCGATAGCCACTCGTTGTTGTTCGCCGCCAGACAAGGCAGCGGGCAACTTGGCGGCGTGTTGCGAAACCGCGACTTGCTCCAACAACATCTCGGCGCGTGGCTGGCGCTCTTGGCGAGGGATGACGTTGACGAAGTCCATCGCCAGCAGCAGGTTTTCCAAAACGCTGAGGGTAGGAATCAGTTGAAAGAATTGAAAGACGATGCCGACATTTTTGCCGCGCCACCTTGCCAGACGGCTTTCGTTTAACCCATGCACTTGGTTGGCATTGATGGTGACGGTTCCTTGACTCGGATGATCTATGCCGGTCAGCATATTCAACAACGTAGACTTGCCGCTGCCGGATTTGCCGACAATGGCTACGTGGTCTCCTTGAGCGATTTTGAGATCAATATTTTTTAACGCCGCGAAGCGACCGGCAGGGGACTCGAACCATTTGGAAACCTGATTGAATTGAATGAAGTTGGACATAATGAGTTCTCCTATTTCTTTAGTTGCTTATAATCTCGCATGGTTTCTGTACTCCATTTGAGCAACGTGGCAATCGTCATGCGGTACTGTTTGACAATCGCTTTGGTAGCGAACGGAGCATCGGCGCAATCCTCTTTTTCATGGCGAATAATCCATTGCTTGAGGTTCGATAGCTCGTCGTGCAAGGCGTCCAACATCTGCAAGCCATCTTCTTTGGGGACTCTTTCGAGATTCCACAAAAAGACGTTGAAGTCCAGAAAAAACGGTGTGATGTTGGAGGAGAAATGTCGCATCAAGGCGGCAAAGCGTTCCTTGCCTTTTTTGTTGATGGTGTAAATCGCCTTCTCCGGTTGTTCGCCTTTTTTCGCGGTGGTTTTATTGAGGAGCCCTGCATCAAAAAGGCGTTTGCAACTTTTATAGATGGCTGGCGTGCTGATTTTCAAAAGCCGCCCGACCTGTCTTTCGTCTATCAGTCGAGCCAGTTCGTAAGCATTCATCGGCTGGTCTAAGAGTAAGCCCAAAAGGATTAAATCAATGGTTGACATAAGCATTTTTCCCGTCCAGTAATTTTCGGTGTACAAGATACTACTATCGCGTATAGTGAGGCAAGTATTTTTTTGCATCAAGCTGTCATTCGCCGATTTCAGGCGGCGGTAGAGAAATAGGTCGAGGGAAAAGTTCTGCCAGGTTCGATAATGGGCAGGGCTTGACGGCTAATTCATAAGACGAGCCGTCCCGACGGCTCGGATTGAGGCGCGATGCTTGCGACATTCTGAAAAGTCGCGGGGGCGCGTTCGTCAACCTGCTCTATACTCTCGCAGCGCAGGCACAGGTATTGTTACGGCCTGTGATACTGCATTTGGTGCAGAGAAAATTAAGCAGACGCATTAGACCAAACGATTTTTCAGAGCCAGGGCTACGGCTTCCGAGCGCGAATGGACTTGCAGTTTGTTATAGATATTGCGGACGTGAAAATTGATCGTGTTGATGGAAACGCCAAGCTCTGCGGCGGCTGTCTTATAGTTATGACCTTGCACGAATAACTTGAGCAAGCGCCTTTCGTGCGGCGTCAAATTATATTCCTCACGTTCAGTAGGGAGATCGTGGCGAAACATCTCCATCACCCGACGGGCGATTTGCGGCGTCATTGGAGCCCCGCCATCAAAGGCTTCTTTGATGCTCTCGATCAATTTAGCGGGTGGGGTTTTCTTCAGTAAATAACCAGAAGCACCGGCACAGATGGCATCGAAGATGCGCTCGTCATCGTCATAAACGGTTATCATCAAGATCAGCAAATTCGGATGGCGCTCTTTCAAAATCCGCACCCCTTTGATGCCATCCATGCCGGGAAGCCCTATATCGCTGAGTACGACATCAGGCAGCGCGTGGGCAATTTTTTCCAGCGCCTCTTCCATAGTGCGATAGCTTCCCGTGCAGGTAAGTCCATCGGTGCCGCTCACCAAAAAAGAGAGGCACTCGCGGATGTTGCGTTGGTCTTCGACTATCGCAACCTTGATAGGCAGCTTGCTGGTAGTCTCTGAAGTTGCGGCGGCATCGTTGGTCATTGATCTCGTCCTGGCTCTTTAAGGGAAACCGTTGATTGCGGAAACCAAATATAGAGTACCTATTTTTATACTACGAATCAGGAATTTTGACACAGCATAATTATGTAGGCTGCTCAATTATTCTTACAAATTTATAGCGACTCTCATTATTCGGTTATTTGTTACTGGTTATTTGTTTGCGTAGCCACAACCAGTAACAAATAACCAGTAACAAATAACCAGTAATTGATGGTAATCAGTTATAAATTTTCAAGAGTTTCTAGCTTCGTCGGCTTGACTTATGGGAATCAAAAACTTCAGCGTTGTGCCTTGCCCCGGCGTTGAGGTGATTTCAAATTTCCCACCAAGACTATGGCTGCGTTCGCTCATACTTTGTAAGCCGTTGCCGCTACTCTTTTGCGAAGCGTCAAAGCCTTGACCGTCATCGCTGATTTGCAGATACAGGCGCTCCGCTTCAATGCCAAACTCAATCTCGGCTTTCCCACAACGCGAATGCTTCACCAGGTTGTTGATGCTTTCTTTAAACATCAAGAACACTTCGCGGCGCACATTGGCTCCCACCTTGATGTCCTGCTCTTCATCGGGGGTGCGAAAGCGAAAATCAATCTGTCGGGCAGTTAAAACATCGCTGGCAAAGTGGCGCATACGCTGACTCAAATCATTGAGCCTGTCTTTATGCGGATTGATCGCCCAAACGATGTCGCTCATCGAATCAATCAACTCTTGTGAAATTTGTGCGATTAAAGTTAAAGGTCTATTTACTGCCTTGCCATTGCCCCCGACACTTTGCCGCACTACTTCACTGAGCAGAGAGATTTGTGTAAGGCTCGACCCTACGTCATCGTGTAAGTCGGTGGCGATACGTCGCCGCACTTGCTCCAATTCAAGGAGGCGCTGTTCCTTAGATTGTCGCAACGCTTCAGATGACTGTTGACGCTCGCGCTGTCTGGCATTACGCAAACGCGCCATCGTGACAACCGCAGAAATCAAGACCAGCGCCGCCAAAGAGAAAAACCACCAGCGCAGCCAGATCGGCGGCAACACTCTGAAGCTAACGCTTGCTGGCTGCGAACTGATAGCGCCATCCGAATTGATGGCGCGAACCAGAAAGCGGTAATTCCCCGAAGACAAATTCGCCAGCGTGATGGTGCGTTGTTCCGCCGCCACACTCCAATCGCTGCCTGAATCTTCAAACTTGAATTGATAATGAAGCGCCTCGCCAGGGGCATAGCTGAGGCTTACGAAATCTATCTGCAATTGATTTTGCCTGTAGCTTAAATCTGGAATCGTTACCTCTGTCTGTCCAAGTTCTGAAAGGGTTTGCTTGACGCCAGCGATTCGCAAGCCGCTGACGACGATGACTGGCGGCGGACGTGGCTGGTCTGGTTCAGGGACGAAACGAGAGAGACCGTGCAGGGTTCCAAACCAGAGAGTTCCCTGTGCATCTCTCATGGAGACATTGATAAAGTTATCAGCTAAACCGTCGGTAGTTGTATAGTGTTTGATTCTTAATGTCTCAGGGTCTAGGCGGTCAATGCCGCGCCCTGTGCCTAAATAAATTTGCCCCCACAGGTCTTCGGTTATGGTGGTTACTTGAATGCTTGAGAGACCATCTTTGGTGGTCAGCAGTACGAACTGCGGTTTCTCTGCAAGCGGGTTATCAACACGAACCAAACCGCTATTGGTGGCAATCCACAGCCGTTTCTTACTGTCGCAAAAAAGACCTCTTACAAAGTCTGCGGGGACGCCATCTTTTTCAGTGTAGAAAGTAAATCGTCCTTTTGCATAACGAGCAACGCCGCCATTGTAAAACCCCATCCATAAATTCCCCTCACTGTCATTGATGAAAGCGGTGGGTGCGCTCGGAGAAAGATCACTCTCTTGCAACCTATAAACATGGATTTTGTCTGCGCTTCTTTCCCAGCGTTGAACCGCAAGGAAATCGCCATCAAGGGTTGAAAACCATAAATCGCCGCGCCCATCTTCAAACAGACGAAACACCGCATTGCCATTCATGCCGTCTTTGGTCGTATAAACCTTCGTCGGTTTTGCCTTGGCTAGTTCGGAAAAAGATTTGTTGCCGGAAAAACGAAAGATACCCTTCACTGTGGGAATCCACCAATCGCCTTTCTGGTCTTGCAGGATGAGTTGATGCCAGCCCCAGGTAGTTTGTGTTTTTGGCGGCAAGTTCAGAGTTTCTTTTACAAATCGGTGTTCAACGAAACGTCCAATAACAGGGGCTAAACTGTCAAACCTACTGACTAACACAAAAACATTGCCCTGATGGTCGGAAAATAGTTGACTGATGCGATCACTGCCAAGCCCGTCGGTCTCGAAAAAAGAGGTAAACCCGACGGGCGGAATCCTCATCACGCCGCCGCTTTCAGCGCCGAGCCAAAGATTTCCGTCGCGGTCTTCGGCGATGTCCCAAATGTTAGTGTTTCGTAAACCGTTCGCGGTGGTGTAAGACTGAAAGGATAAACCGTTATTCGTTTTAGGCTCTACCAGTAGATTCAATCCGCTGCGCGTGCCTATCCATATATTCCCGTCGGCGGATTGAAACAAAGCATGGATGAAGTTGTTCAGCAATCCGTCTTTGATTCGATAAACCCGCTCGGCAATTTGTTCATCAGGTCGCGGGTCTTTTACCAGCAGCGTCAAGCCATCGCCTGTGCCAACCCACATTCGTTGCTCTCGGTCAAACAACAACTCACTGATACCATCTTGAGACAAACCATTTTGCGTTGTATATCGTTTAATCCTGCCATCCGGTAAAAGGCGGTAAAGACCTGCACCTGTTCCAATCCACAAAGAACCTTGCTTATCAAACGCCAGCGCACTCACCTCTGGCACGAAATCTTTTTGGGGGAGAGGCAGATCAATCAAGGTAGATTGCCAGCCCTCTGCCGTTCTGATTAGGCGATAGAGACCGTTCGCCGTTCCGCACCAGAGAGCGCCAGTCTCATCTTCAATCAGCCTGGATACGCGTTTTGAGTTTCCGCTCTGGTCAAGCGGGATAACCGAAAAGTGAGAGCCGCTTGCATTGATACTTGCGGGATTAAATTGCAGCAGTCCGCCGTTGGTGGCAAACAAATAAATGCCTTCGTGGGTTTCAAGAAAGTCTGTCACAAACCGATGGGGCAGCCCTTCTGCAAGTCCATAGTTGGTGAATTCATACCCGTCAAAACGCGAGATGCCTTCGCTCGTGCAAAACCACATATAGCCGTGAGAGTCTTGCTTGATGCAACTGATGTAGTCGCGCGCCAACCCATCAGCAATAGTGTAGTTTTTTACTGACAACTGCTCGGCGTTTGCCTCATAGAAAATCATCAAGCAGAGAAGCAGCAACGCTGAAAAGAAAGTTTTCAGAAGCAAAAGAGACGGCTTGAAAGAGAGCGATTTCTCAATCCTTCTTGATAAAAATAATTTAGCTTCCGGCATATTCTTTACACTGATTTTCAATGCAGGAATGCTATTTTTTATGCAACAGCAAGTCAAGAGAGCTTTGCGGTATAAAGTGCGACTGATAGAGAAGGGACTATCAGGCAAGGGCGCTGTGCGGCTCTGCCATTTTGATTAGTTCACCAGATTTTTCTTAGGGCGTTTCAACGTGCTTCTTTAGCCCATTTGAAAAGCACGTTAAAACGCCCTGTTTGAAATTACCCAAGCCCATCGTTGGCTGTTGAAGCCAAGGCGAGGCACAACCTCTGAAGAGCTACCTGGTCAAGCTCTTGCTTTTTTTTTATTGGCACACGCAAGAGTTATTGCGAATGTCGCGGTCACTGATGGCGCAGCGCGTCGTCCCTACAGGTGATTGCAAAGATGCCGTGCCACGGTTCAACGCGCCTTCGAGTTTGGCAATCACGCGACGGTCAACGGCGTTATGCGTCAAGGTGCAGGTACTGCCTTGTTTCTTCACCTTGCCTTTGCCAGCAAAGACAGTGCCGCTACAACAGAAGCGATAATCGCCGGTCAACGAATTCAACAACAGCACGGTCGCAGGATTACTATCATCCTGCAAACAGATGTCGAAGGTCGTCACCGTGAAGCTGCACTGCGCCGTGTTGCCTGTATTGTCGGTCGCTGTGCAAGTGACGGTCGTCGTTCCCAAAGGGAATGCCGAACCCGATGGCGGCAGACAGACCACGCTTGGCACACCGCAGTCGTCTGTGGCTGTAGGCGGCGGGTAGTTGACCACCACCGTCGTGCTGCCGGGGTTTGCCGTCTTCACCCCCAAGCTCACAGGGCAAGTAATGACCGGTGGAGTGTTATTCGGCGTGACATTCACTTGCAGGTCTGTGTCAGTGAACAAGCCGCCGCTGTCGGTCACCCGCAAGCGCACCTTGCCGCCGCTTGCCGCGCAGTTTGCCGCGAGGTTAGCAGTAATCGCGCCGCTGGTGTTGGCGATGTTGGTGAGGGTAACGCCTATGGCAGTGGTGCTGGAGATCACCGAGACGACGAGCGTAGAAGCCGCGTCTTGGTTATCGGAAACCGTAGCGATGCCTGCGCCGCTGAGGGACTGCCCTTGCTGAAGCGTGACCGGTGAAGTAGTGATCGTCGGAGGCGTGTTATTCGTGTTATTTATGCACTGACGGACGAAGACATACGCCGACCCTTGATTAGCCACGTTCCCTACATCGTCAAAGCGAGAGCCAACCACCACGGTCTCGCCGCTGATGGTGACTGAGAAGCCGAAGAAGTCAGCCGCCGCGCCATCTGAGGCGGTCAACTTCTGCTGCTCGCTCCACACCGCCCCGACTCTGACGAAAACATACGCCGAGCCTTGATTGTTGTTCGCCCCGACATTGCCAAGAGCAGCGCCGACCACCACGGTCTCGCCGCTGATGGCAACTGAGTTGCCGAAATTGTCAAAAATCGCACCATCTGATGCAGTCAACTTTTGCTGCTGGCTCCACACTGCTCCGTTCCGCACGAAGATGTATGCCGAGCCTTGATCGTTGTTCGCCCCGACATTGTCAAAGGCTGCGCCAACCACCACGCTCTCGCCGCTGATGCCCACTGAGGTGCCGAACTGGTCACTCGCCGCGCCGTCTGAGGCGGTCAATTTTTGCTGCTCATTCCACACCGCCCCGACTCTGACGAAGATGTATGCCGAGCCTTGATCGAGGTTCGCTCCGACAGCGTCGACGCGAGAGCCGACCACCACGGTCTCGCCGCTGATAGCAACGGAGGTGCCAAAACTGTCACCCGCCGCGCCGTCTGAGGCGATCAACTTCTGCTGCTCGCTCCACACCGCTCCGTTCCGCACGAAGATGTATGCCGAGCCTTGATTGGTGTTCGCCCCTACATCATCAGCAGGAGCGCCGACCACCAAGGTCTCGCCGCTGATGCCCACTGAGGCACCGAAATTATCATCCACCGCGCCATCTGCGGCAGTCAATTTCTGCTGTTGGCTCCATACCGCCCCCGTTCTCACGAAGACATACGCCGAGCCTTGATCGGGGTTCGCCCCGACATCGTCAAAGGGTGCGCCAACCACCACGGTCTCGCCGCTGATGGCGACCGAGAAGCCGAAATTGTCAAATGCCGCGCCGTCTGATGCCGTCAACTTTTGCTGCTGGCTCCACACCGCCCCAACTCTGACGAAGACATACGCCGAGCCTTGATCGAGGTTCGCCCCTACATCATCAGCAGGAGCGCCAACCACCACGGTCTCGCCGCTGATGGCGACTGAGGTGCCGAACTCGTCCCCCCCCGCGCCATCTGAGGCGGTAGTCTTGGCTTGCTCCACCCATTGCTGCGTGTTGGTGCAGGCGAAGATGTATGCCGAGCCTTGATTGGCGTTCGCCCCGACATCGTCACGGGCAGCGCCGACCACCACGGTCTCGCCGCTGATGGCGACTGAGGCGCCGAAATTATCATCCGTCGCGCCGTCTGCGGCAGTCAATTTCTGCTGTTCGCTCCACACCGCCCCGTTCCGCACGAAGATGTATGCCGAGCCTTGAAACATATTCGCCCCGTTAGTGTCATTGAAAGCGCCGACCACCACGGTCTCGCCGCTGATACCCACTGATCTGCCGAAACTGTCAGCCAGTGTGCCGTCTGAGGCGATCAGCTTTTGTTGCTCGCTCCACACCGCCCCGTTCCGCACGAAGATGTATGCCGAGCCTTGACCGAAATTCGCCCCGTTAGCGTCATTGAAAGCGCCTACCACTACGGTCTCGCCGCGGATAGCAATAGAGAAGCCGAACCGGTCATTCGTCGCGCCATCTGCGGCGATCAATTTCTGCTGCTCGTTCCACACCGCCCCGTTCCGCACAAACACATACGCCGAGCCTTGACCAGAATTCGCCAAAGCAGCGCCCACCACTACGGTCTCGCTGCTGATGCCCGCTGAGGTGCCGAACTGGCCATTCACCCCGCCATCCGAGGCGGTCAACTTCTGCTGCTCATTCCACACCGCCCCGTTCCGCACGAAGATGTATGCCGAGCCTTGATCTTGGTTCGCCCCAACATTGTCAAAGGCTGCGCCAACCACCACGGTCTCGCCGCTGATGCCCACTGAGGTGCCTAACTGGTCACTTGCCGCGCCATCTGAGGCGGTCAATTTTTGCTGCTCACTCCACACCGCCCCGTTCCGCACAAACACATACGCCGAGCCTTGATTGGCGTTCGCCCCGACATCGTCAGTGAAAGCGCCAACCACCACAGTCTCGCCGCTGATGGCGACTGAGGCGCCTAACTGGTCACCCGCCGCGCCGTCTGAGGCGGTCAATTTCTGCTGCTGTGAAAACACTGGGTCTATGGTCAACGGATAGACCGCCTCGCTCTCCTCCACCTCCAGCATCACCTCCCCGCCTTCGACTCTCATACGCGCTGCCAACTCCCGCCCCGTCGCGTCCGTGACGTGCAGCTTGTCATAACGCAGCCTTCTCTCTCCGCCTCTGGTTAGCAAGTCAACCGCCTCGCCATCATCGGCAAGCTGCGCCTGCAAATCGCCTTCCAGTGTCAGCCGCAATTTCAACCACTCGCCTTCTCGGCGCTCACCCGGCGCGGCATTGATGACGAACCCTTGCTCGATGCCCTCGGCGCGATTGACGTACCACTCGGTGAGTCCGAGGTCTTGACTCTCACCACTGAAGTCGGAGGCTCTCAGACTCTCCTCTCTCGACTCCTGACTCGCGCCTCTGGTGTCTTGACGCTTGATGCTCTTTTTAATCTCTACGCGGTTGCCGTTGACTTTCATCTCGCCCGCAGCGACCACCAAAAGGCGTCCGCCGTAGCCCAAGCCGGTCAGCTTCATGCCCATTTGCCATTTATCTTGGCTCGCCGATTTCGCTTTATCATCGCTTGCCGATTTCGCTTCAAGGTGGATGCCTTCCCCTGTGAAGAACGCCGTCATCTGCTGCGCCGGATTGCCTGCATAAAAAGCTCCGGGCAATTCTTTCCAAGGCGTATGCTTGCTCCAATGGACGCCGTAACGCGCCGCCGCTATCGCTTCGCCAAGCGACGTATGCAGCCCTTGTTGCTTGAGATAATTGACCGCCTCTTCTCCGCGCAGCGCAGGCATAGCCTCTGAGGTTGCCGTGTGAACGCGGCGACTTACGATCATCATAGTCATCAGGCAAGCCGTTGCGACAAACAGCACTGCCATTGCATACCATCTTCCTTGGACAAATTTTCGAGCTATCATTAGTGATCTATACTCCATAGTGAAATTAAAAATTGGGGGGAATCGGTTATTGCCGAAGCAGGTGGACACGCAGGAAGAAGGTAATTGTTTTCTTGCTATTCATTCAATAAGTCTTCCTTGCCTTCTCCTTCTCGCTAAACATTTTCCCAGCATTCGTGACACTCTATAGAGAAATAGTACAACTGCGAAAATCAGTCACCGCCTACGCAAGTAGGAATTTGGCACAGCCGATAATAAACCGTAGGCAGGTATCAAAGGGAAGAGGTGGCGGAACATCTCCATCACCCGACGGGCGATTTGCGGCGTCATCGAAGCCTTGCCATCAAAGCGATGACCTGAAGTAAAGCAGCGACCAAGCAGTAGCTCAAGCGTAAACGCGGACGTTTTTCATGGCCGCCCTCCATCATGGTCAGGCTATGGCTTCTTAACGCCTTCAGGTGAAATATCGAGGGCGCAAGACGTCACTCTGTTGCGCCATGCGACAAACTGTCTCAAATTTTTTCCCCGAATGATTCGGATATTGCTTCTGATACTACCTATTTATGTAGGCTGGTCGGTTTTCTTTCAGCGTCATCACAATGAAATTATTCAGTTTTCTCAACTGCCTCTCAAGTAGGGATTCATAACTTTCGTGCAGAGTTGCCGCATCTCGCTGACCCCTTGATTCATCAAGGGGTTAATGAAACGAGAACTGAATGCCCCTGCGATGAGGGTGGGTTCCTCCGCCCTCATCGTGGTATGAGCATATCAGTTGCGCGCTCACAGTTGATACACTTTTTTGTTCGGCGAGATCGTCACACCTGCGCCGAACAAAAAAGTTTCCGAACCCGACAACTTTATTTCGTCGTCAACACGAAAGTGATTTCCTGCTCGCCTGGGCGTATGTAGTATTTTTCATTTTCCTTCAAACGCAACGGCACGATCAGCACACCTACCGCATGGTCGAGATTCTTTTCCGGCCCGTTTAAGTAAGGGTTGTAGGGAATCATTGGCCACACCAATCTAGCAGTCGGATCAACTTTCAACTTCCAACCGCGATGACTGATCCAGCCGCCAATCTCAGATGGCGAAAGCTCTATCTTGTCGCCGCTCAAAGTGATCTTGCGTCCCGCGCCGGTCTCCAAGACCTCGCCCTCTTTAAGGCATAGCTGTAAATTCAAACGCGCCTCTTCCGAAGGCGGCCCCTTGCCGGTGATAGCGTAGCGAAAGGTTATCTCGTTGTCTGAAATCACCTGCGTGTAGAGGTCTGTGAAGAAGGTGTGATAAGCCAAAGACAGGCGGTCAGTATCGGCGTTCATCTGCAAACGGCTGACGGTCGGCAGATGATAGACGCCTCCCAAGGGTCTTTCAAGAAAGGTGGCAAGTTCGGGCTGGCGTTTGGAATTGGCTCCGGTGATGATCAAGCCCAGCTTGTCATGAAAAATGCTCATGCTGCCTTGGCGATCCAGGTAGTATTGATTGACTACCGCCTGAGTGCTGAGTATGCCGGAGAGCGCCACTACCCAGGGGCCTGTCTTGCGAATGCCTGCGGGGATTTTCATCTGATGAAAGTAGTTCACCTGATCTTGCGGAATCGGAGCAAGCGCCCCTTCGTGATAGTAGAGCGCGTCCTGCGCCAGCCGCCCAAGTGCAGGGATATTGGGTTTGGCAAAGCTGACAAAGTTCGCTGCAAATTCTGCGAGGCGGCGACCGTCAGCGAAATTGGTAAAGGCAAATTCGCCCCATGCCAGCGGCTCCCAATAGCGATTGCGGTCGTTGATGACTTCGACCACTGTGCCATCAGGATAGGTGAAGTATTTGTGAAAGTCGGTGGCGCGGCGTATTGCCGGCAACACCACAGGGTCTTTGCTGTGTTCCCAATATAATCCCAGTCCGGTGAGCGTCACATGATTGTAGCCGACGGTGGGACCGGAATTATTATGTTCGCCCCAATAGCCATCGGGGGCTTGTTCTTGGGTGGCAAAGCGACGCAGTATCTTGGTCGTCAAGGCTTCCCACTGAGGATTGCCGAAGACTTTGGCGGCAAGATAGAGGATCGAAGAATGCTGCGAATAGTGATTCGGCGAAGTGCCTAGGAAGGGCGAATGATAGCCCGGAAAATCGAAACGTCGAGTGCATTCTTCTTCGAGCAGCACGATGTTTTTGAGAATCTCGCGTTTCCAACGGGCTTGGCGTTCTGCACCCAATTTGTCGCCGAGCAGACGATAAGCTTCGAGCCACATATAGGTGTCCCAATCGCTATCGAGGCGCGGCTCATAGACGCCTTTCTCATTTTCGCTTGCTAATAAATCGCCTATGCGAATGGCAAGCGCCAGCATTTTCGCCTCGTGATAATGCGTATTGGCGGGATGTTTTTTCGCATACAGCACGACCGGAGCCAGAATTGCGTAAGGGAAATGAATCCAGCCGGGCTGCGCTTCGAGGGTTTTGAGCGTCGCTTCCGGCTCGGCATTTAGGCGGGCTTCGACTTGCGCGCAGCCGGTTTCCAATAACCAGAAATAGCGCGCTGGCAGATGCTTCGGGCCCACATCGTCGGCGATGACTGGGCGGGCGAAGAGGAAAAGACTGATAAGCAGACCAACTATAATTTTGTGACGCATAGCGCCTCCTGTGGTTTTGAGTGATTGATAGTTTCCCTCTAAAGCAAGCAGCGCCGGATGATTATATTGGTCGTCTGGCACGGCTTGATTTAGAGGGGCAGAAATTTATTTCAGGGCGCACACGGCAAACCTGAAGTTGAGAGCTGTTCTTTGTGGCGGTCGTGAATTGGTCGGGCAAACCGCAGCGCAATTTGCTCTACAAATTTCCTTGATGAGTTATGGAGCAAGTAAGGGATTGAAAATCAAACCAGTTTACTAACCACGAAGAACACAAAGAACACCAAGGTGATTGATTGATGTTATGGCTTCGTGATCTTCGTGATCTTCGTGGTGAAGTTTTCCGGTTGTTGTTCCTCACGGCTTCCTGCCTATTGCCTGCCGGGAACTGCGAGACCAGTGATTTTTATATCATCAAAGTCGCCGAGTTCATGAAAGCCGCCCAGCCCTATGCGCCCCCAACTGAAACGGTGGTCAAGAGCTTCGAGCGTCGGTTTCGTGGCGTCGTCAACATAGAGCGCAATGCGTCCGCTGCTGGTCTCGCGCACGATTTTTATGCGATGCCAGTTGGTATCTGGCAAAATCGCGGCGGCATCCATCGTGCCGATTCTGCGACGCGGCGCACCATCAACGATGAACAGACCATTGTGTACCAAGGTCTTTGACGAAGGGTCTAGTGACAAATGTGCGTAGTAGAAATGCGTCTCATCCTGATAGCCGAAGACCAGAATCAAGGACTCCGATTTTAGCTCGGGTCTTCGCACCCGAACCTCGAAAGTGAGGTCTGTGAAGGCTGCCGTTTTGAGCAGCGATAGTTGCACGGGTCGCCGAGGCACGCCGTTAGTGAAGTGGCGAAAGAGGGCGTAAACCTGATTGTTGCCGTCGCGCTTAATGCGCCAGTCCGTAGGGTTGACGGCTTCCCAGTTGCGCGCTCCGCCGCGCTCGAAATTCTCCGTCAACGTGACAGTTTCGCCGTGCGCCGCTTCGCTAGTTTTGCTGCGCCCACGGAACGCGAAGGTGTGGCGTAGGCGTCCGCTCATAGCGCGTTCGAGGGTCGGAAGATTCATCTGCTCGTGACACTGCGCGCATAATGGAGAAATAGTCGCGCCAGCGTAAGGGCGATCCGGCGGACGGCTGCCGTAGCTGTCTTGATGCTTGATGCTTTCGCCGTGACAGGTGACGCAGGTCAGTTGGCCTTTGAGATTGTGGGCGCTGGTGATGAAGTCCGTGTAAAGCTGGGCGTGGCAGCCTTGGCAAGAGATGGTTTTGATGTCCGCATCGGCGCGTTGTTCAAGCGCCGTTGGCAGCGGTTGCCCCAAGCGCAGGAAACTGAGCCGCAAGGCTTGTTTGACCTGTGCATCTTGTTCACGCGCCGCTGTCTGTTTAAGCGCCGCAACCGAAGCCGCGCCACGGATGTGCGCCATCGCTTCAACAGCCGCCGAGCGCACAGTGGTCTCGCGTGCAGAAGCCGCCCGACGCAACACCGGCAAGGCTCGCGCATCACCCAATTGACCGAGCGCCTCGATAAGCTCCAAGCGCAGCGCGTCGCTCTTTTCGCGCCGTCCTTCAAGCGTCGTCAGACGAGCGACTAGAGCTTGGCGCGAGGCAGCGCTTTTGATCTGTCCAAGAGCATGGGCTACGTCTTTAGCGACGCGCCCATCGTTGAGGTTTTTGCTTAACGATGCAACGGCGCGTGTGTCGCCGAGTTTGCCTAGCAATCGCCCTGCAAGACGGCGCAGATCGTAAGGCCTATGCAGATCGTCGAGCGCGGCAATCAATATGGGCATAGGGGATTGCGGCTCATTGAGGCGCGTGGCGTAGCGTTCAGCCATTTGATAAAGCGCGTACTCCATCCAGTAAAGGGCGCGGTTGCTGTTGCTCGCCATCATCGCCTTGAAGATAGGGTTGACGGCGGAACTGCCCATCTCTGCCAACTTTTGCGCGGCGTTTTGGGGTTCTTGCCAATCCGCCCACTGCTCTTGTTCCAAGGTCTCTAGCAGATGCTCCACCTCGGATTGCGGTGGCGGTGCGGCGGCAGTTGGAGCCAGCCTCAGCCACAACGCCAAGCTCAGGCACAGGCAGCAGAGCGCCAATTTCAGGGCGCGGGTTTTTCTCCCGGCGTGCTGCGGTCTGGTCTCATTTTTTGTCTCAGTCATGGATGCCTCCTAAAATTTTGGGTAGGTGCACAAAGAAAAATCGTAGCGATAACTTCTCCGGAAAACTTTTGGTAGTGCGAAAAACGTAAGGCGCGACCAGCAACCAATTGCGCCGGTCGCGCCTTACGTTTTTCGCACTACCAAATTTTTATGCGAAAGCGAAAGAACGAGAATTAGCGCCCCGCCTACAGGCCAACGGCATTCGGTCAAAGGAGATGCTTACAGCGAGCGCGTACCTCTTGGTCCGCAAGATTGTGAATCCCTGCGGGCGGGATGCCTGCACGCCCAATCTTAACGTAAGGCCAGGAGCTTGAAGGCGACGCGCCAAACCTCTTTTTTGGCTCTCTGGCAGGGCATATGCAGACTCACAAGATATTGTATGCGATTGCCTTAGAGACCTCTATATGTTGAGTGCCTTCACGCAATCTACCAGAGCGCCTCTTTTTGCTTGCTCTGCCGATTGGCTCAAGAACAACTAAGGCGCTCGTCCACAGACTCAGCGGTGATTTTGGCGAGTGCCGGAATCAGCAATTGCAGTTCGCCTTCAAAGATGGCAAGCAGATAACTGGCTTCAGTGAGATTGCCTTCGCGTCCGCTCTTCTCCAGTCGCCGTGCCGCTTCGCAAGCGGCTTCGGCGCGCAACATTCCCAGAGCGCCTTTCAAAGAGTGTGCCAACTCATACAGGCGTTGGCTCTTTTTATGATGGATGCACTCGCCGAGTTCGGATAACTGCGCGTCGTAACCGGCCAGGAATTCATCTACAATGGAACGCAGAAAACGCCTGTCCCCGTCCACGCTGATCAGTAATTCCGACTCGTTGACGATGACTCTGGCATCTTCCAAAGCGTCAAGGTTCAGGTGATCGGCTGACTCTCCATCTTCTTGCGCCGCTGGCAGGGCGACCAAATTTTGAATGATCTGCACCAGTTCGCCGATCTGAAAAGGTTTCGAGAGATAAGCATCCATGCCAGCCTTGAGACATTCCTCGCGGTCTTCTTTCATGGCTTTGGCGGTCATGGCAACAATCGGAATGTGCAGATGGCTGGTGTTTTCCAACTGGCGAATCCGCGCCGTGGCTTCATAACCGTTCATTTCCGGCATCTGCACATCCATAAGAATCAGATCGAAGCGCTCCTGCTCGTAAGCGGTCACGGCTAGTTTGCCATTGGCTACGACAGTCACCATGTAGCCGCGTTTTTCCAGCATTCTGACGGCCAGCAATTGATTGACCTTGTTATCTTCGGCCAGTAAAATCCGCAGCCGATTCGGGCTGCTGTTGGGGGCGACGCGCTGCTCCTGCACCGCGACTTGCTGGCGGATGAAACTATCTTTGCTCAAAACCATGGTGATGGCTTCGAGCAGGTCTCTTTGTAAAATCGGTTTGGTCAGATAACCAGCCAAGCCCAATTGCTGACAATGGGCAGCCATTCCCGGCTGCGCCGTTGAGGTCAACATGATGACAGGGGTATCGGCCAGCGTCGCCTCAGCGCGCATCTCTTCAAACACGGTCAGCCCATCCATCTCTGGCATTTGATAATCGAGCAGCACCAATTGGAAAGGGTTCTGACTCGGCTGCCGTTCCTTTAACAGCGCTAAGGCCGCTGTCCCTGTGTCCACCAGCGTCGGCGTCATCTGCCAACTCATCAACAAGGCTTGGAGGAGGCGGCGATTGGTGGCGTTATCATCTACTATAAGGACACGGAGATTCCGCAGATCCGCCAGACTCACATTGTGATGGGCGATTGCCGCTATCTGGCTCAATTTGAACTGCGCGGTGAAATGAAAGGTGCTGCCGTGATTGACCTGGCTTTCTACCCAAATCTTGCCGCCCATCATATTGACCAACTGCACAGAGATGGCCAGCCCCAGACCGGTGCCGCCATATTTTCGCGTCGTCGAGCCATCGGCTTGCTCGAAGGCTTCGAAGATGCGCGCCTGCTTTTCGGCGGGAATGCCTATGCCGGTATCGCTGATGGCAAAGTGGACAATCACTTCGTCAGCGGTTTGCGCGCCGACTTCCGCGCTGATGACGATTTCGCCTTCTTCGGTGAACTTGATGGCATTGCCGACCAGGTTGATGACCACTTGGCGCAACCGCGCCGCATCGCCAATCAACATCTCTGGAATATCGGCGGAGAGATCACAGACCAACTCCAGACCTTTTTGATAAGCCCGCCAGGCCAGCGCTTTGATGGCGTTGTTGAGACTATCGGACAAACTGAAATCGGTGCAGTCGAGGGTTAATTTTCCGGCCTCAATCTTGGAGAAATCCAGTATGTCATTGATTAAGACGAGCAGGGAATCGGCGGATGATTGAATCAGATTGAGATATTCTTGCTGCTCGTCATCGAGCTTGGTTTCCAGCGCCAGTTCCGTCATGCCGATGATGCCATTCATGGGAGTACGAATCTCGTGGCTCATGTTGGCAAGAAATTCGCTCTTGGCCTGATTGGCCGCTTCGGCGGCGATCTTGGCTTGCTGCAATTCTTTCTCGGTCTGAATGCGCTCGCTGACGTTGCGGGTGCTGCCGCCAAAGCCCACCGGTTTACCGTCGGGGTCGCGGATGAGCGAGACCGTGGTCTCGACAAAATAGCGGGTGTTATCGCCGCGAATCATTTCATAGATCACCCCTCTGACCGATTCTCCGGTGTGATAGACCTGTTTGAAAATGTCGGTAATGATTTTGTGGTTCTCTTCATCTTCCGGAGGATTGTCTTTGCCTAACGCCAAAATCTCTTCTCTTTTGCGTCGTTGATCTACCATCACCTGTTTATTGAAGAAGGTGAATCTGCCACTCAGATCGGTCTCCCAATAGCTATCGGTCATATCTTCGACAATGGTACGGAAGCGCTGTTCGCTGCGCCGCAAGGTCTCTTCGGCTTGCTTGCGCTCGGTGATGTCTCTTTGCGTGGTGAGCAGATAGAAGCGCTCATCGAGGGCGAAACTGGAGAGCGCGGCTTCACAAATCATGATTTTGCCATCTTTACGCACCGCTTGAAATTCATAGCTGGCCGGTACGTCTTCGCCGCGTCGCCGCCTTCGGCCATATTCACGGATACGCTCTGCATCTGCGGCAGCCAGAAAACGGCAGACCGAACTGCCGAGCAACTCTTGCGGCTCTGCATACCCATGCATTCGCAAATAGCTCTGGTTGACGAAGACGATTTGCTCATCTTCTTCAACGACGATCCCCTCTGCTACTGCATCGAACATAGCCGCTAGCCATTGCCGGCTTTGCATAAATTCCTTCTCCTCACATGGCAGGGCAACCCTCACGCATGACACAGCGCCGCTGGTGCGCCGTTCTGACGAAGCGTGCTGCCCAGCACCGCCGCGCCTTGCGACCAGCAACCGCCAACGCCCTTTCGGGTTGCCAAATCAAAGAACCAAGCTCCAAGAGCCGCCACCTCTACAGACTCTTCCAGCGTGAATCAGAAAGCTCCTTTCGTAGGCGCTATAAGCAATACTCTAAGATTTATGAGAAATTTTTTGGAGAACTCCTACCCGACTTTCCATCTCATGCTCTCGGCATTTTAGGGGATGAATCGGGGATGCACAATATAAAAAAGCTGGCTTCGCAAGGGCTTCGAGCGCTGCGGCAGTGAGCAGACAAAGACCCTTCTACGCCTTCAATAAAGCGACTAGCATGGCTTCTATGGACGATTTCTTTCGTGCCGTTTTTGCTTGCTGGTACAGGCGACCTCTGTGGTTGCTCTGCCCGCGAGAGGCGACCACCGTCCGCACCGGGCATTGGAAAATCACTCACCTTTTGCAGGCTATTTTAGCCACCATCCTTATTGCTTGGCGGCGACCGTGTAAGCCGCTTGAGGGATTTTAAGAATCACAATCTCGGCTAATTTTTCCGGCGAAGTGATCTCACCCTTGCCATTGATGGCTCGCAACTGACTGTTGGCGATGTAATAAAATCCATCCGCCGCCAGCGCCCCCGTCGTCGGTATGAGAAACCACGGGTTCAACATTTCCAACAGTGTCAGGCTCACCGCCTGATCGCCTGCCGGATTCAATTTGATCTGCACGATGCGCTCAGGATTGAAACCGTTCTGCACTCCTATGAGGGTGTGGTTATGCCAGTACAAACCGTCCATACCCGCCAAGGCAATATGGTTTGGACGGCGAAGCGTTTGAATTTTTTTGTTGGCAATCTCGATGCGATGAATGCCGCGCTCGTCAGCGACATACAAAAACTTGCCTGCTAAGGCGATGCCGTTGGGGTAGGTAAACGTACCGGCGGCAATAAATTCTTCGCGCCGGTCTGTTGCCACAGATATTTTATGCACTGCGCCGCTGAGGCTATCGGTGAAATAGACATCGCCGTTGGGTTGAATATCAAGATCGTTAAACAGGTGAGCTTGTGGCTGATTGCCTACCTCATACTTGTTTATCAGCTTGCCGGTTCGTAGGCTATATTTGAAAATAGCGGCTGCGCCGTTTTCTTTATCGCGTTCATCGGAAGAGACGCATACCCATAGATGGCGACGCACGGCATCAACTTTCAAACCCAACGGATTCATCATGCCGTCTTGTTGAGGCGCGGTGAAATCGGCTTTTTTGCCGCTTGCCGAAAGACGTATGATCTTGCGCTTATAAATACTGCCAAGATAAAAATCGCCGCTCTGTTGGTCAAAGGCTATGCCTTCCGGTATCAAGTCTTTTTCGCCCAGCGTAAACCCCAGAACACTCTTGTTGACGACCGTGCGATTTTTTTGCAAGGCGGCTTCGAGGGCAGGCAATGCCGCATGGTCTTTGAGACTGCTGAAGTCGTTATGCCCAAGATTAGCGACGCCACCCAAGGCGGCAATGGCGCGCAATACTTCGAGCGCCTGTTCGGGCTGGTGATTGAGCGCGTAAGCTTTAGCGAGAAATTCAAGCAGCCCTACATTGTCCGGCGCGATTTTGCTGATGAGCAGCATATTCTCCAGGAACTTCGCATAGTCTTTATTCCTATAGGTGAGCGAAGCCGCGGCAAAAGGATCAGCTTGCTGCTGTCCGCTTACGCGAAAAATCACCAGGCTGTGCAACAGCAGAAACAGCGCGAGAAAATGCAGTTTTTTCTTCATCAAGGCTCAATTCAAAGTATTCTTATTTCGCCTTAGTATAGCCGCCGGTCATTGCGTTTTTGCCGTGCCGCGATATACGCCAATGCCAGGATGATGGCGAGAGCAACATCTGGAACAACCGGGATGATGAAGAAAAATTTCAAGCACAAGAGTGCATAAACAATATTGGCAAAACAGAACAAGGCCGCCATAGGTTTAATCCGCGAAGGCTCTGTCTTGGCAACCGTAGCGAGTTGCCAGAACAATACGCCCTCGATAAACACATTAAACGCCGCAAAGATTCCGTAGCCAAAATAGAAATCCCAGTAACTTCGCGTGAAGCCGCCAAAGTTAAAGTAATGCGTCTTCATGGCTTCGACTACGGCGACCTCCTCTACGCCATGACTGGGACTGGCGCGCAGGAAAAGAAAGGTGTGAGCAAGGAGTTGAAGAAACGCCAGAACCGAAGCGATCCGCAGAAGTGTTGTTGGTTTCAACACAAACCTCCGATGTAGAGAACCCTCGATGGACGAGCAGAACCTCTTGCATTGCCTTACTCAAGCAAAATTTGCTGCTCTGACCGAGCCTCAAACGAATTTTTATTTGTATAACCTGAGCGGCTCAGGCTCACAAGGTAGTAGGCTGACCCCGACATCATAAAACCTGGCATCTCGCGAAGCAAGCGCCTGCCGTTTATCACAGCGCCAAATTCGTTATGGCAAAAGAATGCTGCTACCGTCATCTTCGTACAGGTGATCTTTGGCCGTCGAAAAAAAGTCTGTAGAGATTTCAACTGGCGACGAAAAGCGCAAACTCACCGCAAGAAAACTCGCGTCAATAAAAGTACCAAGCCAACTACTCCAAGGACACTGCGTACCAGATGCAGCCATCCCCATTGTTGAAGCCATCGCCTTGCCTCGCCCTCGGCAGGCAAAGCCTCATCGAGCAACTTGCGATTGATCGGCATAATGAAAAGCAACGTGAAAGGCGCTGCTGCCCCGACCGTTAGTCCGCCCAATGCCCATGCCCAATCCGACGCCAGCAGCGCAGCCAAGGCTCCCGACAATAGACAGATGACCGCCAACGCCCCTTGCCACACCGCGCCGCGCCGATAGCTTGGACGAAACTGCGCCAGCGCCGCCTCAACTGCCATACCTAGACGCGCGGGATGCTCGACTATGGAAACGTACAGCGCCCCACCCGCAAATAAGGCCGCGCTCAAGACGGTCAGCCATTGAAAGATCATCATCGCTTTAACCTCGCTCTGCTGTGCTGAATATAGCGGCTTGCAGATGTGTGCGATTGCTTGAGAGGCAGTCTGTGACCGCTGTGCGGTGATCACAGACTGCCTCTCAAGCAGGTGTCGCGGTCGCGGACAAATGAAATTCGCTATATAGCGCGTGTCGCATAAAAGGATTTTTTGCCTAGATATTGTGTGTGCTGGTGTAACCATATACAAGATATAGGCGGTTTTGGAATTCTGCGACACGCGCTATATAACCTTAACGACTAGGAGTTGCTATAGGCTTCGCGGCTGGCGTTGCGTCGCCAGCCACCGCCGCTATCACAGCGCGACGCCACTGCTTGCCGTTCCACTCCCACAAATCGCCCATCGCCGCGCCTGGCGCGCCACCGCCGAAAAGCATAATTCTGCGACGCGCCACATCATAAGCCATGCCAGGCTTGCCGCCTCGCGCCTCCGGCCCACTGGCCGCCATCTGCCGCCAAATCTTGCCCTCCCACTCCCAAGTATCGCCAAGATATTTGCCTTCGGAGAAGCCGCCAAACAGGATGGTCTTCCTTCGCGCCGCATCATATGCCATAGCGTGATGGTCGCGTCTGGCGGGACCCGTCGCGCTTATCTGCGTCCAACCTTTGCCGTTCCATTCCCAAGTATCGCCACGCGAACCGGCTTTGAATTTATCGAAGTTCAAAGGAGGCTCGGCGAGGTTGCCGCCAAACAACACCAGGCGAGAACGCGCCGCGTCATAAACCATGACGTGATGAAATCTCGGCGCTGGTCCCGCAACTTTGACTGGCGTCCAAGCGCGCCCATCGTATAACCAAGTGTCGCCGTAGGTGCGTCCGGCTCGGTAATCCAAACCGCCAAACATCAGCACCTGTCGCCGTGCGGCGTCGTAAATAATTTGGTGCGAACTGCGAGGCGGAGGCGCAGCGACGGCAGCAATCTGCTGCCAGCCGTTGCCGTCCCATTCCCAAGTGTCAGCAAGAGCGCCATTTTCGTTTTCGCCACCAAAGAGAATGACTCTGCGGCGATGGGCATCGAAGGTCATCGCCTGACCACTGCGCGGCGCGGGACCCGTTTGGCTCGCCTCACGCCAGCCGTTGCCGTCCCATTCCCAGGTGTCGCCCAAGAAGTTGCCGTCCTGATCCATGCCGCCAAACAACAGCATTTTTTTTCGCGCCGTGTCATAGACTACAGAAGGTTGAAAACGCGCCGAGGGCGAAGCTGTAGGCTGCTGTATAGAAGCCCCCTCGCATATAGAAACCGTTGCCAGCAATAAAGAAATACAACCAATGAGCAATCTCACCGTATTTTTCCTCCAAGTATTTTTTAACGACTTGTCTGATTGGGCAGAGAGATCAGTACACCATAAATTTAATGCTCTTGCAATTTTGCCAGGGGTTCAGAATCCCTGCTTCCTTGGGGTGCAATGAAAAGTGAGACGCCAGCAAAAAGAAGCTTCCTTGTCGCCGCTCTGAAAAGGCGCAATTCTATAGCCTGGTGCATCGCGCCAGGAAAGCGCGAGTCCCAACAACTAGCCCTGCAAGGGCGCAATACGGCTTCACGCGGTCAGCGATTGCGCCCTTGCAGGGCTAGGAACGGCTGGCTCGTGTGTCGCCAATCCCCCCGATTTTCATCTAGGCGACTCAGGCGAATGACCCAACCGCATCGGTTCTCCGTGGGTAAACTTCACCGAAAATTTTATTTCGGATTGAACGGCGAGTAATTCATAAACTCCCAGCGCAAAGGCAAGGCCTTCGTCGTTTCAAGAACTTCCTCGATCTCAAATTCGACCAGTCGCTCGGCTCCTGCCCGTTCCTGCACACGCGCAGGGTCCCAAATGATCCGCGCTGCACCGGTAAGTTGCAAGGTGCTGCCTGTCTCAAAATCTATAAACAGCAGCCCTGCTTGCGGATTGGTAAGAAGATTGCCGAGGGTCTGAAACATTTTATTGCCTGCATAATCCGGCAAGACCAATAACTCGTCACTGACTACCTGTACAAATCCCGGATCGCCACCACGGTGCGAAGCGTCCGCGCCGCCTTCGCTGTGGCGGCTGGCAATGAATAACGTATCGGCTTTCTCAATCCACTGCTGCTGCGCGCCGCTGAGGCGACTGCGCCGCTCACTACTTTGGTCTAGGATGGTTTGCTCATCGCGAAATTCCCATTCCCGCGCCTGAATATATTTGGGGCAGTTGGCGTACACCTGAGCGGCTTTGATATGCAGGGAGCCGTCCGCCAGCAAGGCCGCTGCGCCATTCAATCTCATGCGCCGACGGGTCGCAGGTTCGATTACCAGCACTCCAATTTGATGATTGAATTTCAAGTTCTCATAGAGCGGATCAGCCACAGTAGGGAAGGCTGTTATCTGCAAGTTCTGTTCATCTATGACGCGCATGAACCCCGGCCTGCCCGTCAACGGGGAAGCCCATACGCGCTGCTTGCGATCTATGGTGCTGACCACTGCCAGCGGCTGGCGACACAGGAAATCCTGTGCCGCCGCTGGAATCGTCGAGCCTATAGATTTACCAATGCGACTTGCCAGCTCTTGCACTCCTGCGAGCGCTTGAACGGTGAGTTCTCCCTGGTGGTAAATAGCGTTCATATCTGCTCCTCTTATTTCCTTCCTTGCGCGCTTAAAAAAATCCGCAGGACGGCGCGCCGGGAGTTGGCGCTGCATGGTCATGCGCGCCGGTTGGCGCATAAATCTCTAAACGAATGCCATCCGGGTCTTCAAAAAAAATCCCGCCCGATTGTCCTCCTTCGGCGTGCGGCACGACGCCATCGTAAATCAACTTCGCCTGCATCTCGCGCAACTTGCGCTCTGCTTTCTGCACCTCTTCAATCGTCTCTACTTGAAAAGAGAGGTGGTGCAAGCCCGGAAAACTCTTGTCAAAACGCCCTTCGCTCTGTTGCCAAAGCGTCAACACCAAGGTCTTCTCCCGGCTTAAAAACACGAAGCGCCGATCCGCTTCCTGCGACTCCCCGCTCACCTCAAATCCAAAAACCGCTTGATAAAAACCCCGCGAACGCTCCAAATCGCTGACATTCAAACCAATATGCCCGGTCTGAAATCCCTGACCATGGACTTTCTCTTCGCTCATAGTTCAATCTCCTTAAATTTTTATATAACCGTCAAGACGATTACTTTGACGGTTATAAGCTATTGATGCTAACCTGTCAAGCGGTTTTTTATTGGTTAGCAATTTTTTTGTAAAGCGAGGCTTGGAGATGGAAGAATTCGCGCAAAAAAAATTCTCGTTTGTCGGTAATTATTTGTGTCTGGATTTTATCAACACGCAAAAAAGACGCGATGGGCAACCCTGGGAGCTAGTCGAAAGTTTCGCGGACTTGCTGGCCTGGGCAATTGGCGCGCAAATCCTTGACAGCGTGAAAGCGGAAGCGTTGCTCATCGAGTGGAGAGGAAAGCGTGAAGCGCAAGAGGCGGTTCAGAGCGCCTTAGCGTTGCGCGCCTTGCTGCTGAAAACTGTAGAACGGATTCTTAAAAATCAAAACGTGCCGTCAAGCCTGCTGGCGCTGCTCAACGAGCGATTGCGCGATCAAGTTGGCTATGCCGAAATCCGCCATCGCAAAGGAGTTTTTGAGAAACGCTTTCAAGCAGACTTTACTAAGCCTCTGCAACTACTCTTTCCCGTCGCCGATTCGGCTTGCGACCTGCTCTGCTATGGTGACTTTTCCCTGCTGAAGAAGTGCGAAAGCCAGTCCTGCGTTCTGCACTTTTACGACACCACAAAAAATCACAGCCGCCGTTGGTGCAGCATGGCGACTTGTGGCAATCGCTTTAAGGCGGCAGCCCATAACCAACGCCTGAAAGCCAGAAAAATCAGCCGCGATAAAAATCCCTGAGCAGCTTGGTGGCGCGCTTCTCAGTTGAGCAGGATTGCGCGCTCACCTAATGATTGCGACTTAGCGCGACTTTGTACATTTTTCAGAGACGAACCAGCCTTGCTAATCCCCTCGACGGCAGTCGGTGGATAGTTAAAATCCAACCTACGAAACACAGCGCAACCTCTACCAATCCCGCCGATGGCAATCGGGGGATAGTTAAAGTCCAACCTACAAAACGCCGCGCAACATCAACTAATCCCCCCGATGGCAATCGGGGGATAGTTAAAGTTCAGCCTTGCCCGAGGCTCAAGGCTGAACTTTAAGCATCCCCCAACAGCCGTTGGGGGGATTGCAAAAAAACTTTGCTGGCTGGGTGTGTAGGCTGGACTTTAAGCATCCCCCAACTGCCGTTGGGGGGATTCAGACGAATGGCCAA
>JACQDB010000007.1 GCA_016201275.1 Acidobacteriota bacterium | reverse complement strand
GTTTCGTAGGTTGGGCTTTAACTATCCCCCAACTGCCGTTGGGGGGATTGGTTGAAGTTTCGCGGTGTTTCGTAGGTTGGGCTTTAACTATCCCCCAACTGCCGTTGGGGGGATTGGTTGAAGTTTCGCGGTGTTTCGTAGGCTGAACTTTAACTATCCACCGACTTCCATCGGTGGGATTAGTTGATGTTGCGCGGCGTTTCGTAGGTTGGACTTTAAGCATCCGCCGACTTCCGTCGGTGGGATTAGCAAAGCTGGTTCGCCTCTGAAATTGTACAAATCGAGGTTAGAGCGTGTCGCATAAATGGATGTTCTATCCAGATATTGTGTGTGAGGGTTAAACCATCCACCAAATATGGGCAGTTTCTGGAATTATGCGACACGCCCTAAATAATCGCACCACCAAAATCCTGCGCCCCGCTGGAGCGCGAAAGGGCTGGCACTTACGGACACCTGTGGTATAGCCACAGGCTAATATCCGCTGCGCCTTCAGCGCACCTGGTTATGCGATTAATTTTTCAAACGCCTGAAAGCGGAACGCCAAGCTCGTTTCTGGCAAGCTTTTCTGAAACGCTATAGCAGGCGCAAGACGTTGAACTTTTGCGCTGTTTTCATCCACTCCAATTCAGTTTCCGGCAAGAAATTTTTCCAGCAGAGTTTGCTGATCTTTCAACGAGTCGTAGAAGTGCTGCAACTCGCCGACGCCGATGATGGTGATGACTTCGATGATTTCGTGAAATGAACCGCTCAATCGTTTATCGGCAAAGCGCGTGTCGCGTTCATCAGCGATGATTAGAAAAGGCCGCGACCGCTGGGCATCATAAGCGTGTTTCAAGCGCGTCAAGGCGCTGTCCACGCTGCCGGAAATCTGCACCTCGAAGACGTGACTCAAACGCGGCGACGCGGCACTCGCTTTCCACACCACATCGTAATAATCGAATTCGGCTTGAGCATAAAACCCCAATATTGCGCCCAATTCCATCAACATCTGCTGCGCTTCTTTGTGCGTGACTTTCGGCGGCGCGGTGGTCGCCAGCGGTGGCGAAGTAATAGCGCGCATATTTTCTTCGGCCCTGCGGCGTTTGCCTTTTGCAGTAATTGCCCAGCGCGACCCGTCGCGGCGCAACTCGCCGTTGGCCATCAATTGCCGCCCGGCGCGTTGCACCAGCGCGTGCCAACGATTGCGTCCGCTGGCATTGCGGTCGTGCAATTCATCAATGGTCAATTGAGGAAAGTAGCGCACCAGACGGTCGTAGAGATAACGCGGTTGATCGCTGCCGCCGGTGGCTTCGAGTTCCTCAAGGATAGGCAGTTCGAGTCTGGCGGTTTCCGGAAAAGACATAGCGTTCCATTGCGGATTGCCGATTGCCGAATCAGTAGGGATGGTGGATGAAATAAAGTGCAAGTTCAGAGTTACGCCTAAAGGCGCGAAGCGTCTGCGTCAACTCACGCCTAAAGGCGTAACTCTGAACCTCAAAAACTGCGTCTTATTTCATCCACAATCCTAAGGATTGCAGATGATCTCATCTGCACCCTTGTACGGGCGACCCTCCTCGAAAAGGATAAGCCTTCCAAAGAGGGGCGACCACCGCAAGGTCGCTCGTACAAGGCATGGCAAATCACTCAAGTCTTGCAGGTGATTTCAGCCGCACTTCTTACGAGGTTTTCGCCTTCGCGCAGCGTTGCGGGGGTGTTGCGTCAAGGCCATTTCAGTTGAAATCGCTGCCCTTCTCATCGCCGCAAACGGCGCTTCGCTAAACTCACGTCGAGGCTTTGACGATGGCTGAAGGCAAAACCGAATTAATCTCCAAGCGCTGCCTCTGTCGTCTGCGTTTCATCGTCCGCGTTTGTGGCGCTGGCAATCGCGCCATAAAATTCGGGGCGGCGGTCGGCCAGCCGATCTACTTCGTAAGACCCCGCGACGTTGACGATTTTATTACGATTCGATTCCTGCAAATCAACTTCGGCGAAAAGCATTTCTTCTTTATCTTCGCTGGCTTCGACGATCACATCGCCCATGCAGTCAACGATTTTGCTTTGCCCGATGAAACGCCAGCCGCGTTCCGTACCCACGCGATTGACCGCGACCACCGCAAAGTGATTTTCCTGCGCTCTGGCGTTGAGCATAAATTTAGGCGTGCGCCACGCCCCCGTAGGCCAGTTCGTCGGCAGCACGTACAGTTCCGCGCCTGCCAGTTTCAACACCCTCGGCGCTTCGGGAAAATTGATGTCATAGCAAATGTTCATGCCGATTTTGCCAAGCCCGGTGGCAAACACATTGAACCCTTGATGGCCTGCCGCAAGAAACCGATCCACGCCTAAAAAAGGCAAATGCACTTTGCGATACGCGCCAACGATTCGCTCAGGGCTGATCAGCAAAGCGGCGTTGAAATAATTCGCGCCGTCTTTTTCGATGAAGCCAACGACGGCGTGAATCTTTAAGTCGCGGCACGCTTGAGCGAGAAGGTTGGCGGATTCACCATTGGCGGTTTCGGCAAACGGTAGCGCTTCCTCAAGCGAGGTGAAGCAATATCCGGTCAACGCGCATTCAGGAAAGATGACAAGCTGCGCCTCTTGTGCGGCAGCCTCGCGGAGTTTTTCCAGAATGCGCTGGCGATTGGCGACGACCTCGCCGATTTCAACATCCATCTGTACAGCAGCGATTTTAGTCTTTGCCATAATGAGCCTGCGGCGGCTTGAGGCAATCAGCGCGCAAGCGGACTTTTGCCTTTTACCTTTTTACTTTTGCCTTGAGAAAATGGCGGAGGCGTGTGGGAATCGAACCCACCCAAGCCATCTCTCGATAACTCGCAAACGGGTTTGAAGCCCGCGAGAACCACCAGGCCCCCTGCGCCTCCGAGACGATTCAAAGTACCAAGCGTCGCTGCCGAACGCAAGGTTATCAGGTAGTCGGTAGTCCGTAGTCGGTAGTCCGTAGCTTGCAAAACCCGCCTGCAACTCTATAGCGATGCCTTGAAACCGGCTCCTGTAGCCGGTTTGGTGGCTTTACGTTATAAACGATAGGATAAAAATGTCCGCACTGAGGACTACGGACGATGGACGAAAGACTAAAAGATAGAGATTGCCGAACAGATGCCGCCGCCTTTTTTACCGCTGAATTGCAGACGGATTTGACCGTTGCGGTCCGGCCAGACATTGCGGCGAATGATGCTGAAGGCGGTAAACGGTTTGGCGCGTTGCGAGAGACTGAAGCGCTGCAAAATTGGTTTGCCGTTGAGGGCAACATTCATCAAGCGTTTCTTGCTCAACTTTGCCGAAATTTCCGCGAAGTGTAGTTTGAGGGTATAACTGCGTCCCGTCATGACCTGCGCCGTGTAGGTGAATTCGCCTTGCCGCGCCGTTTGATAGAGCGCCTGATCGTCCGTGTCGAGGATCGGTTCTGTGGTGCTGATCGTCGTGCCGCCATCAAAATTGCCATCGGCTGAAAAACGCATTTGGTGCGCGTTGATCAACGACACACCGCCGCAATTGACGCGAAAGGTCACAGCACCGGCAGGCGTGAACGGCGAGCGATTCAACATCACGCTGACGGTCTTGAAAAATTTATTCGGGTCGGTTTCAAAAGCGCCGGTCACGGTGTAGTTGCCTACGGCTATATCGGTTTTGCCATCAAGATTGAAATCGGCGGTTGCCAGCCAGCGCGACGGCCCTTCGATTTGAAAAAGGTAAGGCGACCCGAAGCCGCCGCCGCCGTCGCCCAACAGCACGGCGCAGGTGATGCCTTTGACACCGGCCAAGACCAGGTCGGGTTTGCCGTCGCCGTTGAAATCAGTCAACACCATGCCGAACGGCCAGATGTCGCCAGTCCAATAGTGCGTAGGCGCGGCGAAACTGCCATCGCCTTTGCCCAACAGTACCGATATGTTGTTGCTGTTGGCCGATGAGGTCGCTATATCTTGATTGCCGTCGCCGTTGAAATCGTAAACCACCGCAAAGCCGGTCAACTCGCCGACGCGTATGATCGAAGGCGCGGTGAACGAAAATTTATCTGGCGAACCGTTGTTGAAATAGATGGCGACGCGCCCGGAAAACGTATCGCTTGGCACCACCAAATCGGTACGCCCATCGTTGTTGAAATCACCGAAGTCTATCAAGCGGGGCTGCATATCGGCGGTCGCCGCAAAGGTAAGCGCCGGCAGAAATTCACCATTGCCAATGCCGGGCAGAATGGTGATGGCTTTGGAATCGAAATTGGCCACGGCTAAATCCAAATTGCCATCGCCGTTTATATCCGCAGCCGAAACCGACCACGCATCGCCCGCTTCATACGCCTTCGGCTCTTCAAAAGTGCCATCGGCTTTGGCTAAAAAAACCGAAACCGTTTTGCCATCTTTGTTCGGCACGATGACATCCAGGCGGTCTATGCCGCGCAAATCCGCCGCCGCTATGCCGTAGGGTTGATTGCCGTCGCCCACCGGCAAGCTCTGCACCAAGGTGAAACTGCCATCGCCTTTGCCATAATAGACATCGAGAGTTTGCGATTGATAAAGCTGATAAGTGCCCAAATTGGCGACGATCAAATCGGGGATCTCGTCGCCGTTGATGTCTTCGGCGCAGATGCCGCGTGGGCCTAAGCCTTGCACTTGTAAATCGGTGCGCTGAAAGTCCAGCGCGGCGGTCGGCGCTTGCGCGAGCGTCGGCGTGAGCATTTTGGTGAGGCCGGGAACGGCCACCAAAAAACTCAGCAGTACAGCGATGAGAAACACTTGGCGCGCCGGTCGCGCACGCCGAGAAAGACCTTGAGACATAAACCACTCCTGAATGTTTTGCTGATGAAATCAAGATGAAGAACGAGTGTAATATCATCGCCGCCGTAGGGTGTCAAGCACTAAGTGAGTAGCCAAAAGTTATGTCCATCAAGATTTTATTTTAGCCTGTATTGATTAACCGATTGACAATTATTTTGTCACTACCCAGCGTGGTTGAAAATTGCTGGTCGCTTCGTTTTTGCGCCGTCGGCGCACAGGAAATTAGCCCGTGGTAGCGCCACGGGAATTCGTTTTTGCGCCGTCGGCGCACAGGAGATTAGCCCGTGGTGAAGCCACGGGAATTCGTTTTTGCGCCAGAGGCGCAGCGGAAATGAGCCCGGGGGGAAGCCACGGGAAGACGCAGGCGGCTTGACGGTCGCGCTCTGGAAGAGCGCCGGAAGCTTGCCGCAATCTATCTCCTGCACCCTTTCAGGGCGCGCCGCGTTTGC
>JACQDB010000066.1 GCA_016201275.1 Acidobacteriota bacterium | reverse complement strand
GTCGGCGATGCGGCAACCGATAGAGTCGTTGTTGAATTTGTTGATGCAAAGATAAGGAATTAAAGAGGCCAGCAAAGTTCGTTCAACCAAAGGCTTGCTGGTTCATTGTTACGGCAAATTGACGGTTTGTTGTTTTCGCCTTCTGTTCAACTCTTGATTCGCATCTTTACTTTACTCATCCTCGTTTGATACTGAAATATCTCAAATGGGTTGTTTTATTTTCTCTGCGTTACTTATCTATATAAAGCGTATGCAAACAAGGAACATCAAAGCCAGTCAGCCACATATCGCGCACGATAACCAGTTTCAATTCGTCTTTCGGGGCTTTGAGTCTTTCGCCGATAGCCTTACGACGCGGCTTATTGCGTATGTGCGGTTGCCAGTCGAGCGCATCGCTGGCGTTGCCGGTCATAATCACTTTAAGGAAGCCTTTATCGTCTTCGTCGTGGTGCCAAGCCGGGCGTAGTTTGATGATAGCGTTGTACAAATCAACGCAGATGCGGCGACTCATACAAACCATCATGCCTTTGCCTTCCAGCACAGCGATTCTTTGCTCAAAGTGATTCACCAAGTCTTCGGCAATTTTTGCCAAACGATGTTCGTTGCCGACGATAGCCTCAAGCCTTGCCCATTTGGCTTTGATTTTCTGGCGTTCGGTTAGTTCCTGACTTTCTGTGAGTTCTTCAAACTGCTCATCTAAATTTGCTTTTTCATCTTCGGCGAAATTAATTTTTGCTAGGCGGCTTTCGTAGTAAATTGGCACGGTCGCCTTATCAATGACCGCTTGTTGAATGTCATAAATATCAATGTAATCGCCAAAAACCGCTTTGGTATTCTTGTCGTTGGTTTCAATCGGCGTCCCTGTAAAGCCTATGAAGGAAGCTTGCGGCAGGGCCTCGTGCAAGTGTCTGGCACAGCCATCAATGAAATCGTATTGGCTGCGATGCGCTTCGTCTGCAATGACGATGATATTGCGCCGAAGACTGCGCGGCTCGTTCGAGGCAGAAGCCCAAGCGTCAGCGCGGGCGCTTTCTGCTGTGCCATCCTCTGCGCCCTCCCTGACGGTCGGGCTTCCGCCTGCGCCCACATCATTGATTGGCATGAATTTTTGAATCGTTGAAAAGACAATGCCGCCTGAAGCGACATTCAACAGTTTACGCAGATGCCTTCGGTCTTCCGCTTGCACGGGGCTTTGTCGTAATAATTGCTGGCACGAGTCGAAAGTTTCAAACAGTTGATCGTCTAAGTCGTTGCGGTCGGTTAAAACCACGAGGGTCGGATTGTCGAAAGCCAACACCAGTTTTCCCGCATAGAAGACCATCGAAAGGTTTTTGCCGCTGCCTTGAGTGTGCCAGATCACGCCGGCACGACGATCCCCCGTTTCCTCTGCGGCTTTGCGCGTCGTGGCTAAGGCTTTGTTGACAGCATAGTATTGATGGTAAGCGGCAACTTTCTTGACGGTCTTTTCTTTGTTCTTCTCAAAGACCATGAAAGGCCGTAGCAAATCCAATAGCGTTTCGCGCCTGAGCATTCCTTTGGTCATCACTTCCATTTGCGGCGTGAGTTGGTCTGCCAGGGTTTCGCCATCAAGCGTTTTCCAAGTCATAAAGCGACTCCATTCGCTGGTCAGTGTACCGCATTTGGCTTCCCAGCCATCCGAAACCATCAGCAGTTCGTTATAGACAAAGAGCGAAGGAATTTGCAGCTTGTAGGTTTGCAGTTGATGAAAAGCTGTCAATACTTTGGCGTTTTCATCGGCAGCGTTTTTCAATTCGATGACGACAAGCGGCAAGCCGTTGATGAAAAGAATAATGTCTGGGCGACGATTGTTGTTGCCTTCGATGACGGTGAATTGATTGATGGCTAAAAACTCGTTGCGTTCTGGGTTGGCAAAATCCACCAGATACACTTTGTCGCCGCGAATTCTCGCCTCTATGCGATATTCAACGTCTATGCCCTCGGTCAAGTATTTGTGGAAGATTTCATTGTTGACTAACAGGTTCGGGCTATCTGTACGCAAGACTTTTTTCAAGGCTTCCTCACGCGCATCATAAGGAATGTTTGGGTTGAGTTTATCAATCGCATCGCGCAGCCGCGTGGTTAGGACAACATCGGAATAGCTCTTTCTTTCGGGGTGTTCGCCATCGGGCTCAATATCAAGACCGCTTAAAACGCCGTAGCCTAACGGCTCAAAGTAGCTGAGAGCAATCAACTCTATTTCGTTTTCGGTAATAACATCATAGTGAAAAACAAAAAGTGTAGAAGTTATTAAAGGGTTCAGAGTTACGCCTTTAGGCGTGATAGAGTTAATGAAGAATCATGCCTAGAGCGGTTTTCATATGTGTGTACGGAAGCCCCTATCGTTGAGCAGCAGTCTTCGACCGTGCGAAGGTCTTCGACCGCCGCTCAACGGGTTTGATATTTCAGTAATCTCAAACAAAAACCGCTCTAAAGCTGAGGCGCTACCATTTTTTTCTTGTCCGCTACAATTTGCGCTCAACATTCAAAGCGCGAATTGCCGCGTTCAATTCCTCCTGAAGTCTTTGCGCTTCACTGTTGGCGGCGCGTTTGTCGGCGGCAAGTTGTTCCAGACGACTCTCCTGCTCTCCGGCTTTGGTTACATATCTGGCGATTAATGCTTTGGTTTCCGCCGTGTCTTTCAAGGCTTTGATGTTGTCGCGCAGACGCTCCTGATCGGTGGCGATCTCTTCGCCTTCGCGAGTGGCTGCGGCTATGCGGGCGTTGATGGCGGCGATTTTGTCTTTGATGCTGATGATATTTTCCAGCGCCGCACGCAGCCCTTCGTCCAGATATTTGCGCGCAAGAAAGACTTCGAGATTTTGCGGTGTGAGGTCTGAAATCACATATCTGTCCATGAAGGTCTGGCGTTCTTTGACGACGAAATCAACCGTCGTTCGCGGCGCGACTTCGACGCGGAAACTGTAAAGCGCTGAGGTTCTGCCGGTCGGTTTTTGGGTATCATCCGACAATGCCCAATTGTCGCGCACGGGATGTTGCACATAGACGATGCGCGGTTTATCGGTTTGATTGGTGATCGTGTAGGTCTTCTTTTCGGTTTGATAATAGTGCGTCTGAAACACGCCGTTGAGGGCGCGCACCAGAAACGTAGGCTCGCGTTCCGCCTTCGCGTTGGTCACAACCAGCGTTCCCAAATCCAGAGCGAAAGAGATAAAACGAAACTCGCCCGGCTTGAGTCGTTCCATCAAAGTTTCGCCGGCGTAAGCATCGCCTTCAAGTACGGTGAGCGAGCCGCCTTCCAAAGTGAGCGTTGACGTATTCTTCAAACGAATGCCGCTCATAGGGCGATCTTTTCTGACCGCTTCGCTGTAAATCGAAACGCGCTCGCCTTCCATACGAGTCTGCAAAATTGGTATGAGCGCCGAGCGGTCGCGGCGCACAGTTACCGGCTGGTCTATGCGATATTCAAAGAGGTCGCCGACTTCGTTGCCGGTCGCTGCGGCTTTGACGCCCGAATCGCCGCTAGTGATTAAATCGCTGATGCTGGTTTCCGGTTCTGCGGCTTTCGGTGGCGCGGGTGGTGGTGGTGGCGGGATGCTGGAAAAATTTCTCGCGCTGAGACTGTTACTGCTGCCGGGAACGCCAGCGGCAACGCCACCCGGCACACCACCCGGCACACCGCCCGGCACCCCGCCTTCCGCTTCATAAACCTGCGGCGTGAGTTGCAAATCTTCCGGCAGAGGAATCACTGGGCGATAGCGATAGAGCGGTTGTTGAATCGGTTGAATGAACGATATGGGTGAGCCGGAGACCAGAGACAGCGAAATATTGCTCCAGTCTTCGTCGCCTACGTTGTCAACAATCGCCCAGCCTTGAAAGAACGGTTGTCCAGCCGCATCCAGCACGATGCGATAAGTGGTCTTCCAAATTGGTGCGGCGATGGTGTAACTGACGCGCATCTCGCGTTCGCCTGCGCCATCGGAAGTAACCGTGATGGTCTTGGCATCGTGGCGACGCGCTGAGGCCGAGGCGTCGGCGAATTCTTTGATGTCGTGGCGTGCGCCTTCGTCGAGCAATTTGATGGCGCGCACGTCATCGAGATTGAAGCGCACCAGTTCGCCGCTCTCCGAAGCGATGACCAGCGCGTGCGTGAGCAGCGCCGGCTTGTTGGCGTCTATCTGCGCCTTGCGTTCTTCGACCGTCAGTAGCGCGCCGGTCGCGGTGCGATTGGCGGCAGTAACCAGAACCTGCGCGCCTTGCAATTGCTGCAACACGCCGACCAGTCCGCTTGAGCTATCGTCGTCGTCGCCGGTTCCCGATTTGATGGAAAAAGGAATCTCCGCCAGACGCGCCGAGGTCGGGGCGGAAGAGTTATAACTGACCGCGCCGATCTGACCTTTGCCCAGGTCCAGCACGACCATTGATTTCAAAACATCGTCAACCTGTGATTGTTTGAATGGCAGACTGATTTCTGCATGACCCTGTACTTGACCGCGCCGCTCTATAAACGCGACGCCGTTGCTGTAGAGGACGACGCGGCGAATGGGCAGCAGCGGTTTGGGCGCAGCGCTTACTTGCGGCGGTGTGGCGGGAGCGCGGCGCGCTTTCGGAGTTTGCGCCTGCGCGTAAGGCAGCAGCAGAAAAAGACTCAAAAGAGTTGCTGAAAATTTCATAATCCTGGTCCTCCTGAAAAGTGTTGAGCGGTCGGGACGCCCTTGTGAATAGCGGCGTCCAGGGTGGTGACATCAGCTGACCAATCTATTGGACACCGCAGCGCGAGGCTTGGTTCCACAGGCATGAAAAACGCAAGGCTTGAACAGAGGCTCTTGCTGCTAAACCTGTGCAATCGCCGTTGTGCTTAACAGGTCAGTCAATTTTCTGTAACATCATCAATCGTAATTTCAACTAGGGGGAGCCGCACGCTACATGATTTTTCCACGATGCTTCTGGCAATCTTTTCTCGTGCTGATGGCTATTAGCTTATGCAACGCATCGGCACAGGCGCAAACCAATGTGACCGCTGGAGAAACCGCACAACGACAGGCCGATTCTCATAAAGACAGTCCGCCGCCCGATGATGTCGAGGTTTTGAAACTTCGGGTAGCACAACTGCAAACCATCGTTGACCAACAACAGCGCGTGCTTGCGGCTATGGAAAAGCGCTTGCAAGAAGTGGAAGGCAAAACGCAAACTTCGGCGCTGGCCAGCGCAAAACCCGCGCCTGCCAACGAAGCGAATACCTCGGCAACAGCACTGCCTGACAACGGTATTTCTTCAGCCAAAACTCCGGCCTCGGTTGCCGATGCAGCGCCAGACAAAACCGCTTCGCCCTTGGAAACGGCGGAAGGCAAGCTGCTGGCCGGTTGGAAAGATCATCCTTTTGTGAAGAGCGCCGATGGCAGATTTATAGCCAACCTTGTCGGTGTCGCGCAACTCGACCTGCGCGCTTATCAAGCCGGCAATCACCCGCCGAATACTTTTCTGCTGCGTCGCGCCAGATTGGGTTTAGAAGGAACGCTGGCAAAATATTTCGACTATCGTTTGCTCGGCGATTTCGCCGACAGAAGCAGCGCCTTGCTGCGCGATGCCTATGTCACAGTGCATCGGACGGAGCGTTTACAACTGCGTTTCGGTCAGTTCAAAGCACCCTTCGGACAGGAAGAAAATACGCCGGGGAACAATCTGGATTTCGTCGAACGCTCGCTGGCCGATAATCTGGCACCAAGTCGCAGCCCGGGTGTCATGGTGTTTGGCCTGCTCTATAAAGGTGCGGTTGAATATTACGTCGGCGCTTTCAACGGCAAAGGATTGCTGAACAACAACAACAACAACACGCCGGAAAGCATCGTGCGTGTGCGTTTCGCGCCGTGGAAACAGGCGGCGGCTTCGCAGTGGCGCGGCCTGGCTTTCGGCGGCGCTTACGCGCAGGGGCGCAACGCCAGAGGCACAAGCGTAAGTGGGCAAACCGAAAGCCGCAGCTTTACTTTCTATGCGCCGGAAATCATCAACGGCAAAGTCACACGCGCCAACGGCGAATTGAGTTGGACGTTGGGGCCGGCAATGTTGCGTGCCGAATACGATCAGACCAATCAGGAGCGCGAGGACTTAGGTCTCGGCGGCACCACTTTGCCCGGCGTCATCGCCAAAGGTTTGGTCGGGCAGTTCAGCTATCTGCTCACCGGCGAAACCAAAATCGAAAACGGCAGCGTCACGCCGCGCCGCGAATTGTTTACCAACGAGGGCGGCAGGCGCGGCTACGGCGCTTGGGAGTTGAAGGCGCGGTTTGCGCGGTTGCAAATCAATGACGGCACGGCGAAATCCAACCACGCCGCGACCCTCTATTTTGGTGTGAACTGGTATTTGAATCGCTATGTGCGTTATCTGTTCGATGTCGGCTTGGAGCGTTTCAACGACTCGTTGCGGTCGCCGAAACCGGGCGATAGAAATTACCTGGTGACCTTGAGCCGCATACAGTTTGCCTTTTAGGGAAAGGAAAGAAAATAAAATTCCCTCGTCAGAGCGTGTCGCAGAATTCTAAAAACTGTCCATATGTTGTGGATGATTAAATCATCACACACAATATCTGTACAGAGCATCCATTTATGCGGCTCCCTCTGGTTAGCGTCGAGCGGTGGCCCCTGAGCGCCAATCTGGCAGTCGGAGAGCGCCGCTAAACCAATCGCATACATCTGCAACCCGCTATAAAAGCGAAAAGAATTTTTCATCAGTGAGGCAAAAAATGATTGAGAAAAAAATGATTGAGAAAAAAGTGTTGATTACCGGCGCGTCGAGCGGCATAGGGCGCGCCGCTGCGGAAATTTTTCTGTGCGAAGGTGCGACCGTGGCGCTGGTCGGCAGACGCTTGGAAGCGTTGCAGGAGGTGGCGGAGTCTGCAACCGCTGGCAAAGCGTTTATCCTCACCGCCGATTTGTCTGACGCAGCAGCGAGCGCCGCTAGTGTGGCGCAGGCCGTCGAACAGTTGGGCGGGTTGGAGGTGTTGATCAATGCCGCTGGCATCTTAAAAAGTGGCAGCCTCGAAGCGACCTCTCTGGAATTGTGGGACGAGATGATGAACATCAACCTGCGTTCCGTTTTTCATCTGATGAAGTTGGCCACACCGCATCTGGAAAAATCCAAAGGCAACATCATCAATGTGTCGAGCGTCACCGGCTTGCGGTCGTTTCCGGGCGTGCTGGCCTATTGCGTCAGCAAAGCGGCGATGGATCAATTGACTCGTTGCGCGGCCTTGGAGTTGGCTGCGAAAGGCGGTAGTGGCTCAACTAAGAATGAGCGCTTGGTCGAGATTATAGCGATGAAGGAATAATCTCAGACACGCCTCGTGCATAAACCATGACTTCGAGAACGACAAACTCTTGCGGACAAACCGCGCCAAGCGCTGACGCAAGG
>JACQDB010000064.1 GCA_016201275.1 Acidobacteriota bacterium | reverse complement strand
TTACTTTTACCCATAAGTCAGAACTTCATCAACTGCGATAGTTTTTTAGCCCGCGAAGTGGGCGATAGCATATAGCCCAGTGCGTCAGCGCTGGGTAAATGCGAAACCATCTCTCGCTAGCCTGCGAAGCGGGTGATAGAGGATGCTCTATCACCCGCTTCGCAGGCTAGACCGTCATGCTCCTTTGCTACCCAGGGTTCCGCTGTGCGTCACCCTGGGCTATATGCTATCGCCCACTTCGCGGACTAACGGATCAATTGTTAATCACAAGCGCACAAGATATGGGTAAAAGTAAGGCGGGGCAAAGAGGGATGCGTCGTTACATTATTTTTGTAAAAACTTTTGGCTACTCACTTAGGCTATAGAATTTCGCCCTTTCAGGGCTGCGAGCAGGAAGCTTCTTTTTGCTGGCGTCTCACTTTTCATCGCACCTTCGCACCTTCTTACTTCAACAGCCGAAGGCGGAAAATCGCGTCTGTGCTACAATCTTGATTGCCGATTTTTTTGCTTGAGGAAATCCAATTGAGCGATTCCAATATTCGCATCACTGCAACGGTCAGAGCCGCCATAGAAACTCACGCGCTCGAATCACAGCCACAGGAATGTTGTGGTTTGTTGAGCGGCACAAACGATGTCATTTCCCAAACGTACCGCTTACGCAATCAGGCGGAAAACCCGTTGACCAATTATTTCGCCGCCCCTGATGACTTGTTTCGGGCGATGCAGCAAATGCGCGAAGCCGGTGAGTCGTTGCGGGGAATTTATCATTCGCACCCGCGTTCGTCGGCTTATCCTTCGCCTACGGATGTCGAGATGGCTTTTTATCCAGAGGCAATTTACTTTATCATTTCCCTTGCGCCACGCCCTGAGTTGCGCGCTTACCGAATTCATCATTCGCAAATCGAAGAGGTGAAGTTTGCCGTGATAGATGCAGCGTAGAAGGCAACCTCTATAGGTCTTGCGATAGGGAAAAGCAGAGGCGGATGGAAAGAAGGTTTTCCTCAAGCCTGCAAGAAAAATCATGAACAGCAATTCCCCAATTACCATCACCGCACTTCTGTTCGGGCAGGCACGGGAAGCCGCAGGCACAGAGACTATCGCTCTTGATATGGAAACACCCGCCACGGTTGCCGATGCGTTCGCCCTGCTGAAAACCCTTCATCCATCTTTAGCGCCGATGGAGCGCAGCTTGATGTTTGCCGTCAACGAAGAATACGCCTCGCGTGAGCAAGCCTTAAAAGCCAATGACCGTCTGGCGATCTTGCCGCCGGTAAGCGGTGGCGAAAAGGCTGGCGAAGATATTTTTGAAATCACCAGAGAGCCGATAAACATTGGCGATTTGCGCGCTCGTCTGCTCGCTGGCAATTCCGGCGCGGTGGTGATTTTCGATGGCGTCGCACGCGATAACACCAAAGATCGGCGCACACTTTTTCTGGAATACGAAGGCTACACGGAAATGGCTTTGAAGACGATGGCGCAGATAGGCCGTGAAGTTCACGAGCAATGGCCGATCAATCGCTGCGGCATCATTCATCGCTTGGGGCGCATTGAAATCAGCGAATCAAGCGTCGTCATACTGGTCACCTCGGCGCATCGCAAAATTGCTTTTGCCGCCTGCCACTATGCTATAGACCGTTTGAAGAAAATCGTGCCGATCTGGAAGAAAGAATTTTTTGAAGATGGCGAAGTGTGGGTCGAAGGTGGCAGCGAATAAGGTAAAAGTAACTAAAGCGCGCAGAAATGGGTTTTCTGCCCATATATTGTGTGTGATGGTGTAACCACCTACAACATATGAAGTGTTGCTGGAATTCTGCGACACCCTCTAACCTCGACTTTGTACATTTTTTAGAGGCGAACCGAGCTTGCTAATCCCCCGACTGCCGTCGGGGAGGCTTAAAATCCAACCTACAAAACGCTGCCCACGATAAACCAATCCCCCCGATGGCAGTCGGGGGATGGTTAAAGCCCAACCTACGAAACGCCGCCAACGAGAAACGAATCCCCCCAACGGCAGTTGGGGGATAGTTAAAGTCCAACCTTGCCCGAGGCTCAAGGCTGGACTTTAAGCATCCCCCAACTGCCGTTGGGGGGATTGCAAAAAAACTGTGCTTGCCTGGTGTGTAGGTAGGACTTTAAGCATCCCCCAACTACCGTTGGGGGGATTCAGGCGAATGGCCTCACCGCCTCGGCTCTCCGTTGGGGGGATTCAGATGAATGGCCAAACCGCTTCGACTTTCCGTTGGTAGTTTTTTCAGCGGCGAAGCAGCCCGATTTCATCGGCTTTTTCACCCCTTGGAATTATTGAACCTCACCTCAACAAGCTGAGGTTCAATAATTCCAAGCGCGAACCGCAACGTCAGCGCGTGATTGGTGTTGTTTAATCTGAAATTGTACAAAGTCGAGCTATGAACACCGATAGGTAAAGCCAGGAGCGCCCGGTTTTTTCTGGCCTCGATGTTGATCGGGGTGCCTCTGTGGGTTCCTTGCTCTCTTCTTTGACGAGAACTGTATAACCCTGGAGAATCTCGCCCTTTGTTCAATCGGTCTTGCTTTTCATCGTTGCAGAGGTGTATGCAGAAAGGCGGCGCTATTCCCATTCCATCTCGGCTATTTCACAAGGAGGCTTTTCGTGTCCACAACGCTTACGCAAGAGCAAAGCAAATTAACCCATGCCTATTGGCGCGCAGCTAATTATCTGGCGGTCGGGCAAATCTATCTGCTCGATAATCCGCTGTTGAAAGAACCTTTGAAGTTGGAACATATCAAGCCGCGACTGCTGGGGCATTGGGGGACGACGCCCGGTTTGAACTTCATCTACGCGCATCTCAATCGCGTCATTAAACAACACGATCTGCAAATGATCTATATTGCTGGCCCCGGACATGGCGGACCTGGGCTGGTCGCCAATGCCTACCTGGAAGGAACTTATAGCGAAGTCTATCCAGATATTTCGCAGGACGAGGAAGGCTTGCAGCGACTCTTCAAGCAATTCTCGTTTCCGGGCGGCATCCCCAGCCATGTTGCGCCCGAAACTCCCGGCTCGATTCATGAAGGCGGCGAATTGGGCTACGCACTTTCTCATGCGTATGGCGCAGCTTTCGACAATCCTGATTTACTGGTCGCCTGCGTCGTCGGCGATGGCGAAGCCGAGACCGGGCCGCTTGCGACTTCATGGCATTCCAATAAATTTCTCAATCCGGCGAGCGATGGCGCGGTGCTGCCTATACTGCATCTCAATGGTTATAAGATTGCCAATCCCGCATTGCTGGCGCGCATCAGCCACGAAGAGTTGGCGAGTTTATTTATAGGCTATGGCTATACGCCTTATTTTGTGGAAGGCGATGACCCGGAAACCCTGCATGAGTTAATGGCGAAGACGCTCGATCAATGCGTTGCCGACATCCATTCGATTCAACGGCAGGCGCGTTCAAAAGGCCTGACGACGCGTCCGCGTTGGCCGCTGATTATTTTACGCACGCCGAAAGGCTGGACGGGACCCAAAGAAGTGGACGGCAAAAAGACCGAAGGTTACTGGCGTTCGCATCAGGTGCCAATGGCAGAGATGGCTTCAAGCCCCGCGCACGTCAAGCTTCTCGAAGAGTGGATGAAAAGTTATCGGCCTGAAGAACTTTTTGATGATGCAGGAAAACTCAAAGCCGAACTTTCAGAGCTTGCGCCGCAAGGCACGCGCCGCATGAGTGCCAACCCGCACGCCAACGGCGGCCTGCTGCTGAAGCCTTTGAAGATGCCCGATTTTCGTGACTACGCGGTTGCTGTGCCAAAGCCGGGTACTGTTTTCGGCGAAGCGACGCGCGTTGCCGGGCGTTTGCTGCGCGATGTGATGAAGGAAAATTTGAAGAGCAAAAATTTCCGCGTCTTCTCGCCCGATGAAAATAATTCCAATCGTTTGGATGCCGTTTTGGAAGTCACCAATCGCGCCTGGGACGCCGAGCTTTTGGCCGAAGATGATCGCTTGTCGGCGGACGGGCGAGTGATGGAAATTCTCAGCGAGCATACTTGTCAGGGCTGGCTGGAAGGTTATTTGCTGACCGGGCGGCATGGCTTTTTTTCGTGCTACGAAGCCTTCATACACATCGTGGATTCGATGTTCAACCAGCACGCCAAATGGCTCAAAGTGACAGGCAAAGAGATTGCGTGGCGTGCGCCGATTGCGTCGCTGAATTATCTGCTCACTTCGCACGTCTGGCGACAAGACCACAACGGCTTCAGCCATCAAGACCCAGGCTTCATAGATCATGCGGTGAATAAAAAAGCCGATGTGATTCGCGTCTATCTGCCGCCCGATGCCAATACCTTGTTGTCGGTGACCGATCACTGTTTGCGTAGTCGCAACTACATCAACATCATCGTTGCCGGAAAGCAACCGGCCTTGCAGTATCTCGGTATGGATGCGGCGATCAAGCACTCGGCGGCGGGACTAGGGATCTGGGAATGGGCGAGCAATGATCGTGTCGGCGAACCCGATGTGGTGATGGCCTGCGCGGGCGATGTGCCTACGCTTGAGACGCTGGCCGCCGTGGAATTACTTGGGCAGTACGTTCCAGACCTCAAGGTGCGCGTCATCAATGTTGTTGACCTGATGAAGTTGCAACCTGCCGAAGAGCATCCGCATGGTTTATCGGATAAAGATTTCGATACCTTGTTTACCACCGACAGGCCGATTATTTTTGCCTATCACGGCTACCCTTGGTTGATTCATCGGCTGACCTATCGCCGCGCCAATCATAATAATTTGCACGTTCGCGGCTACAAGGAAGAAGGCACGACGACGACGCCTTTCGATATGGCGGTTCGCAATGATCTGGATCGTTTTCATCTGGTCGCTGATGTGGTTGATCGCGTGGACAAGCTCGGCTCGACGGCGGCTTATGTGAAACAGGCTATGCGCGACCGTCTGATCGAACATCAGGAGTACATCACCAAATACGGCGATGATTTACCAGCGATTCGCGATTGGCAGTGGGACAGGCAAGCCCGCTAAAGACCAATCGAGATCGTTGTCCGACTCGAATGGCGACAAGGGGATTAACGGACGTTCATCGTCACGCATTTGTTGATTGAATTCCCAGCGGATGCGGCGGAGGTTGCGGATGGGGACGGAGCATCCGCAACCTCCGCCGCATCCGCTCAAGGCGCTGGGAATTTTTATCAGGAAGGCGAACCTCGAATCTGCGTCAATCAACAGAGCTTCAGTAAAACCACCCTCAAATCGTATCTACCCAGCCGGTTTGAAAATTGCCGGTCGCTTCATTGTTGCGCCGTCGGCGCACAGCCAAGCCAGCGGTCTCTGACCGCTGCTCAACGGGAATCATGGGATTCTATTTTTTTCCCTTCCCCTCGCCAGCGGTCAGAGACCGCTGCTCAACGGGAATTACCAGCGGTCACAGACCGCTGCTCAACGGGAATTAGCCAGCGGTCACAGACCGCTGCTCAACGGGAATTAGTTTTTGCGCCGGAGGCGCACAGGAGATTAGCCCGTGGTGAAGCCACGGGAAGGCGCAGGCAGCTTGATGGTCGCGCCCTGAAAAGGGTGCAGGAGGCTTGCCGTATCGCCTCTCCTGCATCCTTTCAGGGCGCGCAGCATTTGCTTAACTTGATTCCAGTGCCTACCGCACGGGCTAATCTCCTACGCCCCTGCGGGGCAAAGAAGACTGTCAGTGTCTGATTTTATAATGCCCCATTGTTTACCTACGCCCCTGCGGGGCAAAGAAGACTGAGTAGTTATCTCAATTCACCCTCTCAAGGATTTCTCAAGTCATCTGGTTTACTCTTCAGACTGGTAAGGCTTGTTTGAAAATGGCCGACGAATAAATAGCGAAAAGGTTAAACGCTGAGTTTGCAGGGGCTTGAAAAGTAAGCCGAAAACTTTTGCACGCCAGGCTGCGGCAAACCCAGCAAGTCGCCTTCCGTAGGCCGCGAAGGAAAATACTAGAATGCAAATAATTCAAGAAAAAATTTCTCTACCCACCGAGCTTCCTCGCCTTTCCCGCCCTCGTCTGTTCAACCGTCTGACGCGCAGTCTGGCGGCCTGCAACTCGACGGTCATCAATGGACGCGCTGGCAGCGGCAAAACCCTGCTGGCCGCCGATTTCGCCAGACGTTGCGGACGACAGATCGCTTGGTACAAAGTGGATGCCGCCGACAGCGATCCCAGAGTTTTCTTTCATTATCTGCTTGCCAGCATACGTCGCCATCGTCCGGCCTTTTGCCAGCAATGGCTAGATCAATGGCTGAATCTGTTTACCACTGCCGATATACCGTTGCTGGCGGAATCATTCGTTTATGAATTGCTCGAACACAGTGGCGAGCCGCTGTTGATTATCCTTGATGATTTGCATTTGATTTATGATGAAGAGTGGGTGGTGCCGTTTTTCAGTCGTCTGGCTCCTTTGCTGCCCGCCGAAGCGCACTTGATGATTCTCGGTCGCATCTTGCCGCCTGCGCCTTTGTGGCGTATGCGCTCGAAACAGACGCTCAGTGTGGTGGATGAAGCGAGTCTGGCGTTTAACTTGGAAGAGACCGCGCAGCTTTGCGAAGGTTACGGGTTGGGCGAAACCGTAGCGGCAGAAATTTTTCAACAATCGCGGGGGCGCGCTGCACAGGTTCATAATCTGGCGAAGCGCTACAGCGGCAATCATCACCGCAGTGTGGGCGGTCGGCTGCCGCAGCGGGTCTTTGCGTAGGGAAAAATTTTTTCGTTGGTTTTTGAAAGCTTGATCGCTACCGCAAGTGTAGCGATTCTCGCGGTGCTTTTTCGCGGCTGATGGCATACAATGATTTGGCAAACTCATTGCCGAATCGCGTAACCGCAAAATCGCCGCAGGCCTATTGACTCAAGAAGGCGAGGCTGGTGAAGTTCTTATGTTCGGCTTTGGTTCAGAGATTTTGGCAAAAGGTGAATCCCCGATGGCAAGTGAATCCGGCCATCACCAAGCTATGCCGGGCAATGCAGTGGCGCGCCCTGCTGCTGCGACCTTCTTTTTTCTACGCACCAAACTGTTGCCGCCGCGCCCTGTGCCGGAGTTGCTGCTGCGTCCGCGTCTCACCGAACGTCTGTTGGCCAACTTGGCGCATCCTTTGACGCTAGTGACCGCCAACGCAGGGTCCGGCAAAACCACGCTGGTGGCCGATTTCGTTCGCAAGCACAGCGACAAATTTATCTGGTATCAACTAGACCACACCGATGCCGACCCTTTCGTGTTTCTCGGCTATGTGACCAACGGCATCAAGCAAGTGGTCGAAGGTTTCGGCGACATCACGCTTTCTTATTTGCAGCAATCGGCGGATGAATTGGCGCGTCAACCTGAACGCGCCGTGGATGTTTTGCTCAACGAAGTTTTGGAAGGCGTCGAACAACGCTTGATATTGGTGCTGGACGATTATCATCATCTGGGCAACGATACGCCGGTGCATCGCGTCGTGGATCGTTTGTTGTCTTACCTGCCGGACGTGATGCACATCATCATGATTTCGCGGGACATTCCGCCGCTTGGCTTGGCGCGACTGCGTTCGCAAGCGTCGCTCGCCATCATTGATCGCAACGATTTGCTGTTTACCGACGAAGAGACGCAGGAGTTGTTTCGCAAGGTCTTCGATTTGGAAATCACCTCGGAACAATTAATCGAATATCGGCAACGCACGCACGGTTGGATTACCGCTTTGCAACTGGTACGGCAAGTGGCGCAACGGCAGGCGCTGGCCGGTGGCGAAGCGCCCGACCTGGTGGAAATTCTGCGCCAGTCCGAACACGACATCTTCGATTATTTTGCCGAAGAGGTCTTTGCCGATGAAGAAGCAGAGGTGCAATATCTGCTGCTGAGAATCGCTTTGCTGGATCGCGTCGAAGCGCGTTTGTGTACGCAACTGTACACGGATTTGAATTGCCGCTCGATACTTCCGGCGTTGGTGCGCCGCAATGTTTTTCTGACCGTGGCCAGCGACGAACGCGGCGAAGAGTATCGTTTGCATCCGTTGTTTCAAAGTTTTCTGCGGCGGCGTCTGCGCCTGGAGATCGGGCGCGCTGGCATTGCCGCCGAGCATCTGCGCTTTGCCGAACATTTTTTGAGCATAGGGCAATGGGAACAAGGGGTTCGCTATCTGCTCAAGGGCGAAGATTTTGAACGCGCCGCGCAAGTGATTGGCGAACACGGCGGCGAATGGATTGCCGCTGGCGCGTTGTCGTCGCTGCACGCTTTTGCCGAGAGCATACCGTCGGCGATCATTGAAAAATATCCGCGAGCCTTGGCCTGTCAAGCTGAAGTCCTGCGCCTGCGCGGCGAATACGATGCGGCGCAATCCATCTTACGCCGCGCCGCCACCTTGTTGCAGGAGCAAGGCGACCGCGAGGGCGAGGCCGAAGCGCTGCACAGTCTGGCGACCATCGTGCGTTGGCGCGGCGATTGCGAAACCGCTTTCCAGTATCTGGATCGCGCTGTCGAGTTGGCCGATGACAAGACCGCCATCAAAATTAAATGCGGCAACACACGCGGGCTGTGCCTGCACGCGACGGGCGATTTGCCTGCCGCCGAGCGCGAATTTCGCGCCGCTTTACAATTTGCCGAAGAACAGGGCGACGAACATTATGCCCGTTTGATTGCTCACAATCTGGGGCTACCGGCGATGGTGCGCGGCGATTTCGGCGAAGCCTTGCGCTGGCTCAGGCGTATGCTGCGCGACCAGAATGATTCGCCGCCTATGCCCAGAGACGCGACCGCGCATTTGAACATAGCGCGCAGCCACTTGTATCGCGGTGATTTCGAGGCTTGTGAAAAACATTTGAATTTAGCTTTGGAGTGCAGCCAGCTTTTCAACCTGACTTCGCTGCGCGGCGAAATCTTCGAGACCTTTGGCAACTTTTACAGAGCCTCGAATGATGTGGCTCGGGCTGTCGAATTTTATGAACGGGCAGGCCGCGCTTATGAAGACGCGGGCATTGAGTTGAAAGACCGCGAACTACTGGAAGAGCAGGCGATTCTCTGTTTGCAGGCCGGTGATTTGCCGACCGCACGGTTTCGCATAGACCAATTAATCAAGGCGCGTGCGGCGGCGGGCAATGAACTAGGGGTATTGATTGCTTCGTTGGCCAGAGGCCGCATACAGGTCGCGCAGGGCGAAGGCGCGTCGGCGTTTGCTGAAGTGCAACCGGCGTGCAGTTATTTTCGCAAACAGGGATTGCATTATTACGAAGCCCAGGCTTCGCTGACGCTAACGGTGTGCGCCTGGCAATTGGGCAAAGAGGGCGAGATGCTGGAATATCTGCGCCGCGCTTTGGATTTGGCCGTCAGCTACGATTACGAATACTGGTTACAGCAAGAGGTGCTGGCGAATCGTGCGTTGTTTGCGTTGCCGGATGCGTTGGCCTTGTTGCCTGCGGAGTTGCGCGAACAGGTGGCGTTGGCCGCGCCGCTGGTTGCGCCCACCGTCAAGCCGGGGGCGATGGTCAATGTGGTTGCGCCGCCGGTGACCGACCTGACGATTTTCATGTTGGGTCATGTGGAAATCTTCCGCGACCCTACGCACCCGTTGACGGCTGAGGTGTGGACGACGCGGCGAGCGCGGGACATTTTATGCTTTATCGCTTCGAGGCCGCATCGTCGCGCTTCCAAAGATACGATTATTGACACCTTCTGGAACGATGCGGAGTTCGAGGTGATCGAAAAGAATTTTCATCCGACGGTGTCTCATATACGCAAGGCGCTCAACAGCAAACAAACGCTGAAGCAGAATTTTCTGCTCTACCGCGATGGCGATTATCAATTGAACCCGGATTTTTCTTATCGCATAGACACCGAAGATTTCGACCGTTTACTGGCCGAAGGCGAAGCGGCGCGGCGCGCTCGTGATTTTGAAAAGTGCGCCACCGCGTATGCAGCAGCCGTGGCCTTGTATCGCGGCGAGTTTATGAAAGGCGGCTACGATATGTGGATGGAAGAGCCGCGTGCGTATTACAGTGAGCAGTACCTGCGTATGCTGATCGGGTTGACGGAAATCGCCCAGAAGAGTGACGAGTGGGAGCGCGTGCTGGAATTGTCGCAGCGCATTTTGCGCGATGATCCGTTTCGCGAAGAAATCCATTGCCGCGTGATGCGCGCGCACGCGGCGCTTGGCAATCGTGTGGCCGTCAAAGAGCAGTTTGAAGCTTTGCGAAAGTTGTTGCAGAAAGAACTAGGCGTCGAGCCTGCTGCCGAAACTCAGAGACTGTACAGGGAGTTGCTGAAATAGCGGCGCTCGCTTACGGGTTGCCTTTGTGGGCGACCATTGGCGTGGTTGAGCAGTGGTCTGTGATCGCGCCATCTGTCAGTCAGCGACCGAATGGTTTTTTCAATTGAAAATTGCCTTACGGTTGGAGTTTCGGATAAGGGCTTGAGCGCGTTGATACAGGGGTTCGATAAATGAGGGTGAAGCGATGAACCATGCAGCCTTGAATCATAGCCGAAGCACGAACCGACGGGGCAGGGAATCATCTTGTGAAATGAAGAAGGGTTTTATAAAATTCAACCCTCCTTTAATTTCCCTTAAATCCCCAGAAAATTATTGGTGGCGTTCAACTTCTTTGGTAATGACTGAATAAGGCGCGCTGTGGTGTCGGGTTTATCCGCGTTGGATAGCGAGAATATTACATGAAACGATTGCTCCGAAAAATTCAAAAGCCGGTCACGTTGGCGCTGTTGTTTTTGGTAAGCGCCCTGCCGGTAAACGCTGGTCTGTTGATTTCGCGCTCCAATGGCATCGCCACAACGGGCGCGGACGGCATACTGTTTATCAATACCAACGGCATCGCTACGACTGGTGCGGACGGCCTCCTCGCCTTTGCGCCGAACGGCATAGCGACGACCGGAGCCGATGGCATAGCGACCACAGGAGCCGATGGCATCACTTTCACTTCGTCCAACGGCATAGCGACGACCGGCGCGGATAGTATGCTCATCAAGCAGGCGGATGGTTTGACTTTGACCGGCGTCAATGGCGTAGCCGTGACCGGCGCGGACGGGCAAACTTATCAGGCCGATGCCGTGACCATCAAACAGGCCAGCGGCATAGCGACGACCGGCGCGGATGAAGTAATTTTTCGCGGCGCGGATGGCATAGCCACCACCGGCGCGGATTCGTTCACCGTAGAGCGTGCCGATGGCATAGCGACGACCGGCGCGGACGCTTTGAATGTGCAACACGCCGACAGCGTCACCCTTAGCAGTCCCGATGGCACGGTCTTTTCGATTTCACCAAACGGCATAGCGACGACCGGCGCGGATAACATCGCCATCACCTATGCCAATGGCATAGCGACGACGGGCGCGGACGGCATCGCGACGACCGGCGCGGACGGTATCGCCACGACCGGCGCGGACGAAGATAATTCGGGCTTGCAAAGCGTTGACCCGGAACTGGCCATCACGCTGGATCGTTTGACCGACGACAGCAATGTGAATGCGATGATTGTTTATCATCACCTGCCCAACGACGCAGACCTCGCAGACCTGCAACAACTGGGCATACTCGGCGGCACACGCTTTCGCAAATTGCCGGTGATTGCCGTGACCACTACCAAGAGCAATCTCATAGCAGTTTCGCATCTTCCAGCCGTGCGCTCGATTTACAGCAACCGCACCTTGCAATCCAGCGGTGATCCGTACCTGGCGTTGAATCGTGCCGGGCGCGTCAGCAGCGATAGCGATTTGACGTTGGCCAACGGCGGCTTGCCGGTATCTGGGCGCAGTGTTACGGTCGCGGTTTTGGACACCGGCGTTGATGCGACGCACGCCGACTTGGCAAACCAGGTCGTGCAGAATGTGAAGCTGTTAGATACGCAAAGCCTCAGCGTGGGCTTTACCTATCCGAGCCAGCTTGAAAACTTGTCGAACACCGATCAAGCCTACGGCCACGGCACGTTTGTTGCCGGAGTGATTGCTGGAAACGGTTTGCGTTCGGGCGGACGTTACGCCGGTGTTGCGCCAGGCGCGCGGATTTTAGGTTTGAGCGCCGGTGACTTGACGCTCTCGTTTGTGCTTGCGGGATTCGATTATCTGTTGAGCAATGGCAGCAACTACAATGCTCGCGTCGTCAATTGCAGTTTTTCGGCCAACACGGTTTTTGATTTCAACGATCCGGTGAACATTGCCACCAAGATGTTGACCGACAGCGGCGTGAACGTAGTCTTTTCCGCTGGCAATACGGGTTCCGGCGCAAACACTATGAATCCTTACGCGGTTGCGCCTTGGGTCATCAGCGTCGGTGCCACCGACGGGCAAGGGCATCTGGCCGACTTCTCTTCGCGTGGGGCGTTTGCCAGCGCCTTGTTTCACCCGACTCTGGTTGCGCCCGGCGTCAATGTCATCAGCACGCGAGCGCTAGGTTTAACCGGCGTGTTGGGACTGGCCGGAGCCGATGTCAAGCGTTTAACGCCGGGTGAATTGCCGTATTACACGACCGCCAGCGGCACCAGTTTTTCCGCCCCGCAAGTCGCCGCCACCATAGCCATGATGTTGGAGATGAATCCGCATTTGCGCCCGGCGGCGATCAAAGAAATTTTGCAGCGCACCGCGACCAGTATGCCGCAATATTATCAATATGAAGTTGGCGCGGGGATGCTCAACGCTCACGCGGCGGTCTTGGAAGCCGCTTTCCCGCAACGTCGTATGGGCATTTGGCGGACGGTGTTGAATCGCGGCAATGTGCAATTCATCAACGACCCGGCACAGCAATTTTCCGGCAGCGTCGCGCCCAACGGCAGCTACACTTCATTTTTTAATATGCCGGAAAATACTTTGCTCGCAGCGGTGCAGATTGCCTGGGGGCCGCCGCTTTCGGTCAACGATCTGGGGCTGGCGTTGCTGGATGCGAACGGCGCGCCGCAGGCGGCGGTCAATACTTTGAACCTGCCGGGCTTGACGGGCAAACGCGAACGTCTGGTGGTGAAGTTGCCAGGCGCAGGGAACTGGCAGGCGCGAGTCAATCAAACCTCTCTGTTGTCGTTTACGTCGCAACCCTTCAGCGGCACGGTTGAAGTGACGCGAGCGCAGTTCGCGCCTCTCAATGATTTGGGCGGCGTCAATAATCCGGCGGATATTTATCAAGCGATACGCACAAGGGTGATGAGCGCCTACGGCAATAAATTTCGCCCGACCAAAAAAGTGACACGCGGAGCCTTGGCCGAAGCGCTGGTTTATGGCGCGAACCTGCCGCAATATCTGGCGGCGCAACCGCTGTACGCTGATGTGCGCGATCTGACGACGCGCAACTTTGTTGAAAGCGCCCAATACCCGGCCAACACCGCGCTGTTTCCGGTTGATGGCAGCGGCTATTTTCGCCCCAATGAAGCGGTGGACCGAATGACAGCGGCGCTAGTGCTGGTGCGCGCTGCAGGTTTGCAGGCGCAAGCCGAAGCCGCCAATGATCAGTTTCTGGAGTTGAGCGATTGGCTGAAAATTCCTGCCAGCCTGCGCGGGTATGTTTATGTAGCCATGACGCGAGGCTTGATGAAGGCCGAAGGCTATGCCTTCAATTCGCAAAATGTTTTGACGCGCAGCGAGTTGGCGCGTGCGCTGGTCGCGCTTCAACGTATAGCGACGGAGTAAAGCGACAGGTCAGGCGTAACCGAGACACTGAAAACCTAAATCCACCAATGGAGAACCTGCGAAGCGGGTGACCACATATAGTTCCGCTCATCTGGAGAACCTGCGAAGTGGATGACAGCACATAGCCTCGCTCATCTGGAGAACCCGCGAAGCGGGTGACCGCATATAGCCCCGTTCGTCAGAGCGGGGAAAGACAAAGGTAAAAGATTCCCAAGTCCGCGAAGCGGGTGACAGCCAATTATTTGTCGCTCGCTTCGCGGACGAAAATTCTTGCTGCTTCTAGGTTGCTCATCAGGAATTGGGTTTCGCTGATTTCCCCTCTCAAGTTTTTCTCAAGCCTTTCTAACTTTTCTGATCTCCGTGTTTTTTCATCGCGTCGCGGCTTCATTGCCGTCGTCTTTCCTCTCAAGTTTTCCTCAAAACCAGCTTGTTACTCTGTACCTGTAGAGATCGTTGACAGCGCTCAGTTGCTGACGCAAGGGGAAGTTTTATAGAGGGGCTTTGCCGATTATGGAGAAGAGGTTTTCAGTTTTCAAAAGGCTATGTCAAGCAAGGTTTTCACGAACTCGGCATAGGCGACAGCGAAGCCAGAGGGTGGGCCAATCCTGTTGACAGAGGAGGGAGAGCCGCGCCTCAAGTTTGCCTCAAGGGAGCGCTCAAGGATGGCTCAACGCGCCTTTGCTACTCTGGCATTGTCAGGCAAGGCAGAGGTTTTATTGCTTGAAGAATCAGACTCGATTTCGTTTCGCCTAAGGAGAAAGACTATGCTTTCGCGTAAATCATTCCATCTTTTTTTTGTGCTTCTATTGGCGCTATGTTTCGCTTGCGCGTCAATCTTTACTTCGCGCACACCGGTGCGTGCGGCGGTCGCGGACAGCAGCACCGCCTTCAATAATTATCTGCGTCCCGCTCCCAATTATGATTTGAATCTGGCGCGCAGCCTGGCCAATACGCGAGCGGTCACAACCGAGCAGCTAGGCGCTTTAGAGCAATTGAAGAGTCAGGCGACCGCCGCCGATTTGACGGCGCGCTGGAACGATTTCGGCGGCTCGGTTGATGTCCTCAGAGATTTCGCCAGCCCAACGCTTGCCGGTACTCCCGAACAAGCGGCGCGCACTTTCATTGCCGCTTATGCCAATCTGTTCGGCATAGGCAATATGAATGATCTGCGCCTCTTCACTCAGAAAGAGGCTTTGGGCGGACATCTGTTGCGTTTTCAACAGACCTTCAACGGCATAGATGTCAAAGATGGTGGCATCGGTTTGGTACTCAACGATAACAATCAAGTAGTGATGGTCAGCGGCCCTTTTTTCCGCGATGTCAACGTCAACACCACGCCGACTTTGAGCGCCGATCAAGCACGCGCTGCCGCCGCTGCCGACCTGGCGCGCTTTCAGGTTGAGATTCCGTCATACATCAGCAACTTGTTACAAAGCGGCTTCGATCATCTGTCGCAACAAGCCTCGGCGGTAGAATCTGTGCAACCGCAGCTTGGCATTTATCCGACCGCCGACGGTTATCGTCTGGTCTGGAAAGTCGCAAAGTTTTCGACCAATCCTTTTGGCCTCTATATGATTTCGGTTGACGCCAGCACCGGCGAGATCGTAGCGCGCAAAGACTTCGTTAATTTTCAGCAAGCGCCTTTGCCGTTTACTGCCGACATCTATCCGAAATATCCGACCATCACCGACGAGTTGAAAAATCAGGGCATCATCAGCGTTGACGCCAACGGCACGCCGCTTGGGCAGGAGCGCGTCACGCTTCGCAGTTTCGATAATCAAAATGTCGGCAGCGGTCTTGAAGGCACGCTCACCGGCAAACACGCGCTGGTCAACAACGCGCTGGCCACCAAGCAACCCTTCGCGCAAGCCGCCAAAGGCACTTGGCATTTTCGCGTCAACGACCCCTTGAACTTTGAAGCGCGCACCAACGAGCAAGACCAGTTGGCCGAACCCGCCGAACATCAGGATGAGATCAATGCGTTTTTCTTCGTCACTTATTTGCTCGAATATGTGGAATATCTGCACGTCGCCGGTGACCGCAAGAATTTCGGGCAAGGCGATTTCCCCGATGATTATCCGAACAAAACCGTGCCACTCCCGGCCACCGTACACATTCCCAATATTTATATTGCCTTGGATGCCGCCGCAGGCAAGCTGCCCAATCCTTCAGACCCTGACCTGGTTGCCAAAGTGATTGGACTTGATAACGCTTTCGCTTTGAACCTGACGAGCCTGCTCGAAGGCGTGACCGGAACCAAATCGCCGGTCGTCATCAATCCGACTTCTTACGGTCACGGTTTTTATTTCAACGATCTGGCGTTGGAAGGCACAGTGCCATATCACGAAGGAATGCACGCCATCACCAGCCCGATTGCCGGACTCGAAGGCGACCCCGAAGGCAGCGCTTTGAATGAAGGGCAGGCCGATATGTGGGCGTTCACCATCACCGATAATCCCAGCCTCGGCGATTACGTAGTCAATGCCTACAAGTATCGTCAACTCTATCGTGACCGTGGCCGCAACCCCGATTCCGTGGCCTATATTCGCAGCGCTCGCTCGACCTTGAAGTACTCCGACATCGGCACTTTGCTGGATCGTGCGACCAATCAACCGGTGTTTGAAGAACACTACGACGGCGAAATTTATATGTCCACGATGTGGGACATACGCGAAATGTTGAACCGCGTTTATCCCAACGCGACGCTCTACAAACGTCCGGCCCCGAAAGACGGCGCGGCCTCCAAGGTCATCACCCAGGGCACCAACATCTTTGAACGCGATTTCCTCGGTGCTATGTATGTGCTGGGAACCACCGCGCCCGATACGATGGTGAAAGCCCGCGATGCCATGATCGTTGCAGACCAGATGCTTTATTCCACAGACACCGCAAACCCTGCGGCTCCCGGCAAACATCGCGCTATGATTGAGCAGGTTTTTGCAGCGCACGAACTGGGCGTCAATGCGCGTGAAGTCACCGGCGGCACGGCGACCATCTCTACGCAGGTCACGCCGTTTGCCGGTTCGCAGACTGCGCCGAAAATTCCGAAATATGTTGCTGCGGTTCCGGCCTCGACCAACACTTTGCGGGTTAGCTGGCAGTGCGTGCCGAAGGCTTTGGCCTATGAAGTGTTGAAACGCAAAGTTGGCCTGGTCGGGCAACGCGAACCCAACGGCAGAAGAGTTTATAACGATGGCGATGCCGCCACCACAGGTTATCGTCACGTTGCTTATGTGAGCGGCAATCTGAATTCGTATGAAGACAAGGGCGCGGTACACGAGGTCTTTGCCCCTGCAGGGTTGAGCGATCTCTTTGACCATGAATATGTCGTGCGAACCATAGCCGTAGCGCCCAACGGGCAGCTTGGATTCTCGAACTTCAGCGGCGCGACCAGACCCACAGCGCAAGCGCAGGATGTGACGGCGGCCATTGATACGCTGCTTTCCAACATCACCTTTGTCAACGGCGTCTTTGCCTTCGATCAACAGTTGACCAACGCACGCGGCGCAGGTGGCGCGGATAAGACCATTTATGCGCCGCTGGAATTCCGCATCAAGAGCATATCGGATGCCTCGGTGACGGTTCGCAACGCCGATCAGAGTTCGCCTTTGCCGACCTTTATCTACAATCAAACCTTGGCGCTGGGCGCGACCTCGAACGCCAAGCGTCTGGAATTCAACGACCCGTTGGTGCGCCTGTTCACCTTTGACGCGCAAATCCTGGGGCGGGTGTTTAGCGGCACTGAAGTTGGCAAAGGCAGTCAGCCCGGTGATGGTTCCAGCAATCCGCCGCCGCCAGTGACCTATTCGATATACCGCGAAACCAGCAGCGGCATATTGCCTGTGGGCGATCCGACAGGTTTGACCCACGGGGGGGGGTTGGCGAAAGAGGATCATTATTCTGATCCGAATTTCAAAGGCATCACCTATGCCGATGTGGTCATCACGACGAAATCGGATGCGCTGTTTTTGCGCTGGGCGACGGCAACTTGCTAGGCAATGTCGTGCGCGCCGTGCGCTTCACCGTCAACCCTTTAACTGGAACCGTGGTCGCAAAATTATTGTAAGACTTCGGCGTAGCGCTTTGTCCCCCAAGGCGCGTGCCGGTTCCACAAGGAATCGGTGCGCGCCGCTTTTTTTTACCAACTGAAAAAAGCGCCAACTGGCAACGCCGGACTTTGAAAACATGAAGCCAAGTATAAGGAGATCAAGATTGTCTGTGATCGCGGGAAAATGTCATCGTCTATAAATTTTCATTCATCGCCCCAAGTTATTCCGTTCTCACAACAAAAACGCTCTGATTTTCATGAACACCGAGATTGAGCGCAATGTGAGCGCGGCGTCTCGACTTTCGCCCAGCCGTTGTAACCGTTTTTCTTCTCCGGCAAAGGAAAACCGTTGCAACGATTCATCAAGGTGTCAAAGAAACGACAGCTTGTGACTCTGTTCATCGTCTGCCAATCAGCGAAAAATAAAAAATGGATTTGACAGAATCTGGCTGACTGAGTATTTTCTCTTAGGGTTATTGGGTAGAAGTTCACGAGCTTACCAGGGAAATTACAGCATATTTGCTAGATGTCTCGCGTGGCAATTGCAAGAATTGCTGTTGTCTATCACAAATCTTATTTTGCGGCACAACGGTTCAAAAGCAGTTTCTATGCTCTATGTTGTGCCAGAGTGAATTTGATCAGGAGGCTGTTCGTGAATTTAATAAACTTATTCTTTGTGTTTTTCGCCAAACTCTCTGCTGCTTTCAAAGCCACACGTCTTCACCGAAAATTTACTGTTTTCGCCGTAGTCCTCAGTCTCTTGATTCTACCATTACCGTCGCAAGCCTTTGCGGAAATCTCTTCATGGTCGTCGTCAATTTCTGTTTACACCTTGCCGATCAAGGCGCTAAGTTTTTTAACCAAGCGGTTGTTTCCAGCGAAGTCCAAACCGATACAGGCCGACACACTTGCGGATCGCCTAGCTCAGGTGGCGAAACTTCGCGTCACGCCTTTCAAGCTGGTTGGCTATCAAGGGCAAGTGGTCAATTTCTCGGCGTTGCCTATGGATTTGTCTGGTCGTGTGGTGCAAGGCGTGAGGCTTGATTGGGAATCTACGGATACTGACAAGCTGCAAATTGACGATGCAGGGCGTGCGATCTTTCGACAACCTGGACTTGTCCGCATCATCTGTCACACCGGCACGGTAACGACTGAAGCGGTGGTGCTGATTCATCCGGGCCATCGCCCTGAGCAAAGCGATACGGAATGGCGCGCTGATCAAGCTGAGTTGAGTCGTGTTTCAACAACCACAACGACTACAGGAACCAGTGGCGCGATCAAGCTGATTCCATCATTGCTTGACAAGTTGCGGCCTACGGCGCACGCGCAGAACACCGGCGGTTATGTTGGCACCGACTGGCCCTTTGATGAACTCTGGAGTGAGCCGCGCAATCTGGTAGGCGCGCCGCGCAATCGCATCATTGAGCCGACGCGATTGGGCGCGGTGTTACCGGAAGGCAGCAATTTCAGCATGAGTCTGCCACTGGCAAATGTGAGTGGGCGCGGGTTAGGTGTCAGCTTGGCGCTCAACTACAACAGCCGTGTATGGTCAAGGCATGGCAGTGCCGTTACCTTCGACGCGGCGCAAACTTGGCCTGCGCCAGGGTTCTCTTTAGGCTTCGGGCGCATCATCGTTTACGGCGCGAGTAACGCCACGAAATACATTTTGATAGACCCGAATGGCACACGGCGTTATCTGGGAAGCGGCGGAACCCGAAGTCAAACAGTTACGTTGACCACTCAAGACGGCACACATATCACTTATGCTGGTAATGGCAATTGGGGCGGCACGATCTATTATCCTGATGGCACCAAGGCCGGTGTATCCCTGGTCAATAATCGTTTGGTGGTTACACAGATTACCGACACCAACGGCAACTACATCACCATCACTTATCTGAGTGTGACCTGTGAGCAAAATTGTGTGGAGAATTGCGTCTGCCCGATTTACTGGCCGCCACTAGCGATTGATCACGTTACCGATTCGCTGGGGCGCATCGTGCAATTCAACTATGATGCCAATCAAAATCTGATTTCGATTACCGCGCCGGGATTCGGCGGCACGGTGCAAAATCCGGTGTATCAAACCGTCGTACAATTCGATTACGAGAGCCGCACCATCAGCAATAATTTCAGCGGCCTGACCGTTGAAAATCGCCCGACAGGGAATGTCAATTTCATCAAGCACGTCTATTTTCCGGCGACCAACACCGGTGTGAAGTTTTCCTATACGGCATTTGGCAATGCGTACAATGTCAGCCTCAGAAGACAGATGAGCATCAGCAGCGGGGTGATTAGCGACGGCACAGAAAACGCCAGTGTCGCATTCAATTATCAACAAGCGGCAACGCCCGCTTTGACCGATGCTCCGGCGTTTACACAACGCACCGAAACGCCGGGCAGCACCTTCACGTATGCAAGCAGCGACGACACAACGGCGCAAACCAAAACCGTGACCATCACGTTGCCGGATACGACTTCGCAACAGCCTACCGCCTCGCAATTGTTGCTGACGCGCTCGACCAACAGTTCGGCAATCGCCAACGGCTTGATGACCCAGGCGGAGTTGAAGCGCGGCACGACTTCGTATGCCAAAAGCGTTTACAATTATGCCAACGATCCGGGCGGTTTCGTGCAGGTGCAATCCTCTATTGGCTACGACGACATGGGCGCGCAACTCAAACGCGATTTCGATTATGATGCGTATGGCAACGTCACCAACAAGCGCGAGTACGGCTATCAACAAAGCGGCGCGTGGGTGGTCAGACGCAGAACGCACATCACTTATAAAACCGACACGGCTTACCTCAACGAATATCTGCGAAGTTTGGCAACACAGATTGAAGTATTGGACGCCCTCAATAACGCCAGCGATGCGGATGATGTAGTGGTGGCAAAATCCGTGACCACTTACGATGATTATGCGGCACTGGGCGGCATGGAAAATTATGGTGGCACCGCTGCGCCTCCGGGGCATCTGGCGAGTTACGACACGACCAAAACCGTGCGCGGCAACGTCACAGGAACCACCGAATGGAGCGACATCGCGGGTAATGTTTCGACGACGCGCAACAACCAGCGCGACATCTTTGGCAATGTCACGAAAGCGCAAGTCTCTTGCTGTAATGAAAAGAGCTTTACCTACACGGACAAAACTTATTGGTCAACGCCCGACAGTCAAACGGATGGCGCGGTGACAGGCATTCATTTGACCAGTTCGGCGACTTACGATTTCAACACCGGCGTGACCGTGAGCGCCACCGACCCGAATAATCAAACGGCGAATTATTCTTATGACTCGGCGCTGCGAAACACGGCAGTCAGTATTCCTACGGGCGCGGTTGGCGGGGCGAATTATTTTGACAATACCTTGAGTTCTTCGACCTATAAAGATTATTGGGAAGAAGGCGTACATAAAATTATCACCACGTCATCAAAGCGTGATGGCTGGGGAAGAACGATTGAGCAAGTGAACCCGCACAATGGCCAGGTGAACAGTGGTTATGACGCGCTGGGCAGAGTGTTGAATGTCACCAATCCGTTCACCGCCGGAGGCACGCCGAGTGCGTTGACGACGAGCTATCAATACGATTCATTAGGGCGCGTGACGATTGCGACTTTGCCCGACGGCAACACCATTCAAAATGCTTACAGCGGCGCGACGGTGATGGTGACCGATCAGGTGAATCGCAAGATCAAGCGCGAGAATGACGGATTGGGTAGATTGGTGAAAGTGACCGAGCAGGATGCTTCGGGCAATCTGACACAGGAGACCACCTATACTTACAACGCGCTGGATAATTTGATTGGTGTGAATCAAGGTGGGCAGACCAGAGCGTGGAAATATGACGCGCTGGGACGGGCTTTGTACGAGAAGATTCCCGAACAGACGGCGACGCTTAACGACGGAACGGGAACGTATTGGACGACTAAGTTTACCTACACCGATTTCGACGCGGTGGCGACCAAGACCGACGCTCGCGGTGTGGTGACGAGTTATACCTACGACACGTTGAATCGGTTGACGGGGGTGAGCTATAACGTCAGCAACGCGACGGGGGTGGCAGCGACCGGCGGGGTGACGATGACCTATGACACCAATCCGCAAAGCGCCACCAACGGGCAGTTGCTGTTCACGGGGGTCTATAATAGCAACGGCACGGGCTATGCTTATCAGGAGAGCTACAGTTACGAAGGCTTTAATCGCATGTCAGCCGTGACCCACACCATTGACAGCAAAACCTATACGACGAATTACGGCTACAATCAGATTAGTCAGAGGAATCAGGTCGGGCATATCTATTATCAATTCGATGGGCAAGGGCATATTGCGGCGGTGCGGAATGCGCCGACCGGCAACGGCATCAGCTATCTGAGCAGTGCTGTGTATGATTTGAAAGGATTGATTACTTCGGATACGTTGAATACCAGTGGCACAACCGTAAGCGAGACGTTTGGTTATGATTCACAACGCCTCGTCATGAACTCGCACACAGCGACCAAAGGGGCGACAAGCTTGGTGAATCTGTCGTACTCGTACAACGCGAGTGCCGGGCAGATGGGCGCGAATTCCACCGCAGGCAATGCCAGCCAGGTGATGAGCGTTTCGGGCACAATCAACG
>JACQDB010000013.1 GCA_016201275.1 Acidobacteriota bacterium | reverse complement strand
TCGTCTGCTCAAACGCGCCTCGTTCAAATCAACCGCTGAACTGCGCCAGAAAATTTTGGCGTTCATCGAATACTTCAATCGGACCCTCGCGAAACCGTTTAAGTGGACCTACAAGGGAAAACCACTGACGGTTTAGCAGGGTGGAACACTTTTGAAAGGTTCCACTAGAGCGTGTCGCAGAAATGGATGTTTTGTCCAGATATGGTAGGTGATGATTTAACCATCTACAACATATGGACGGTTTCTGGAATTCTGCGACACGCTCTGGTTAAGCGGGTTCGCCTGACAGCGCCTCTTGCGTGTCGGCGCGTTTGTCGCGGAAAAACAGAAAGAATAATCCTGCACAAACCACCGTCACGGCGCACGGCACTAGAAAAATCTTCGTCCAGTCGGCGGTCTCGCCCACAGTGAAATAGTCTTTAATAAAGCCGGTGAATTTGGAACTCAGTGCCATGCCCATGCCCAACACCACAAAGGTAATCAAGGCTTGCGCCGAAGCGCGTATGTCAGGCGGCGCAACCGAATCCACATAGACATAGCAGACCACAAAGAAACAGACGTAGCAAATGCCGTGCAGCGACAACGCGGCAATCACCAGCGCTTTCGGTTGCCCGTAAGCAAAGATGGCATAGCGCACCGGCCAAAACAGTATGCCGACCGCCATGGTTTTGCGAACTCCCCATTTGCCGAGCATCCACGGCAGCGCCAGCATGGTGCCGATTTCGGCAATTTGCGCGATGGTCATCACCCCGGAGACATTCGCTTTGGCTACCCCTACCGATTCCAGAAACGGTGCGGTCAACATATAGTAAAACTGCAACTCGGTGGAAACTACAAAAGCGATAATGATGAATAACAGGAAGGACGGGTCGCGCAACATCTTCAAGGCGGAGAGAAAGGCCAGCGAACTGCCGCCACGTTTTTGCGGCGGCGTGTGCGGCAAGCGGAAACAGAACAAGCCAAGCACAAGGGAGAAAATACCACCTAGCCACAAACTGTCATCGCCTTTCAAACCGGGCAAGCCTTTGCTGTTGAACGCCTGACGCACGACCATCAATAACAAGCCCGCCGCAATCCAGCCATAGGTTCCCCAAACTCGCACCAGACTGAATTTCTTTTGTGCATCAGGAAGATGATGAAAGGCTATGGAATTGGTCAAGGCCAGGGTGGGCCCATAGACCAGCGACCACAAGCCCATAAAGAGCAGAAAATTTCCATAAGTAGTTTGCATCGCCAGCAGGCAAAGAAAAACGCCACCCGCAAGATGCAAAACGGCGAGTAATTTTTCGGACGCAACCAGGCGGTCGGCCAACTGCCCCGCAAATAAAGGAGCGACCATGCAGCCTATTGGTAAAAGCATAAATATCGTGCCTACTTGATTGCCATCAAAACCCAAGCCGCCTTCCGATTTGGCGCGCAACAAATAAGCCGATAGCACGGTCGCCCACATTCCCCACACCACATACTGCAAAAACATCATCAATGATAAACGCCATCGCACCCCTTGATTCATAATTTTCCTCTGCAAAAGATTTTTTTGCGTCTCTGGTGACTGCCGTGAAAAAGCCCAACATCTTGAGGTATCCACTGCACCCGCATACAACATACAGGGAGTCTTCCTGCACCTCACCAGAGCGCCAGATTTTTACTTCCGTTGAAATTCTGCCGTGCCGAACAGCACGCCGATGATTTGCGCCACCCGCCGAGTCGCCGCCGCATCCGGGTTATTTTGTAAAGCCGCCGGGGTCGCCAGCCCGCGATTGTCCTTCATTGCCAACGGGCGCGGCTGATTGGTCGCAGGCTGTGGAGCCTGCTCCTGAAACGCGGCGCGCACCGCCTGCTGGCTTTCATACGATAATTCGGTGTGCGTGATGAGCGCCGTCAACTGCTTCATCAACACCTCGGCATTGCTCAAGGCTGCGGCAGAAACCAACCGCGAAACCTCATAACCGCTGGCCGGAATTTGATGGTTCGCCAACGCTACACCAAAGTTGATGCGATTCAAAAACAGTCCGGCGTTCATCCATGCTGCGGAAGTCTCAGAGTAGCCGGTGGGCGCGATCTGTTGATAAAGCGGTTCCCCCATTTTCCGCAGCCAGTCGTTGAGCGGCGGCGCTCCCGACGTATCGCCATCCACAGCGCGAAGCGCCGAAGCCAGCAATTCCAGCGGCGATTTCAACTTCGCACGAAAGGCCGCAGGCGCATTGAACTCCGGCGACGTAAAAATCGCACGCAAGACTTCGGCTATATCTCCATCGCTTTTCAAAAAGACCTGAGCGATGCGCTCAACCAGTTGCGGCGCAGGATGGTCTGCGACCAGTCGTTGACACAATTTCGTCGCCATGAATCTTGCCGTCGAAGGATGATGCGCCAAAATTTCAATGACGCGCCGACCATCGCTGATGCCGCCTCCGGCAGGAATGCTTACGCCTAAAACGAGTTTGCTGCCGTTGTCGTGCATCCACGGGCGAAAGACAAAACCGCCGCCTTGATACGGCTTGTCAATCGTCCAGCCGGTAAAGCAGCGCGCCACTTCCTGCACATCTTTCTGGGTGTAGCCGCCATCAACGCCCAAGGTATGCAACTCCAGCAACTCGCGTGCATAGTTTTCATTGATGCCGGATTTGCGCCCCGGCGGCGGCGCTGGCAATTGCGGATTGCGGATTGCGGATTGCGGATGGGGTAGCGCTGGTTGTTGAATATTGGCAGGCGCTGGCGGCGTCATTTTTTCGGCTTGCGAATGATTCGCCATTGTCGCTTGGCTGTTCTGATTCGCCATCGTCGCTTGGCTGTTCTGATTCGCCATCGTCGCTTGCTTGCCCTTCTCGGTCATCGCCGCTTTGTCATGGTTTCTTGTGACTTCATTTAAAAAATCGGGTGATGGCACAGAACCGGCTACAGGAGCCGGTTTCAGGGTTTGCAGTGGCGGCGGATTGGGGAAACTCGGTGGACGCGGTGGGCGCGGCAATCTGGCATCAGGCGCAGACGACAACCAGTTGTCCAAGTAAAACATCATCGCCGGACTTTCGGCGACAGCCAGCAGCAAGTCTTGAAATTTGCCCAGCGCGTTCGGGCGAATGACCTCGCGTTCGTAAGCCGTCACCATCCATTGCACGGCGTCTTTCGACGCAAAGACGTTGAAGTGGTTGAACCAGAAATCGGTCATCACTTCCTGCAACTGGCGATTGCTGGAAACCGCACGCACCAATTTTTGCTGCACCAGTTCGCCGTAAATTTGTTGTGGGCGACCAAAGACCGGCGGCGCGTTCTTGTCATTCAGGCGTTGATCTACGACCGGCGGCGGCGGATAAAATTGATAAAGCTCCTGTTCAGTCAACTGCAAAGTTGGCAACACCGCCAGACGTTTTTCAACCTCGCTGTCATCAAGAGTTTCGGGATGCAATTGCGCGTTGAGAAAATTCTCAAGCCCTTGGCGCTTCACTGCTTCGAAGTCGCCGGGGCGCAGACCAAAGGTAGCGCGATTCAAGAGGTGCAGAATTTTCTGGTCGGGGGTCAGTGACGCACCGCGACCCTTCGTTGCAGCGGCGGCAAGCGGCAGCAGACGCTCCGTGCTGGCAAGCGAATGTGCCGTGGTCGCAAGGCGCTGGCGCGGCGCGATGGTGATCAGCATGAAAGGCGGCGGCACAGGAATCGGCAATTGCATATTGAACCGCGAAGCTTTGGCCTTTTGCTCTTCGGTCAATAAAGCCAAGATATCTTCGCGTATTTCGCTCTGCTCTTTTTGCAAGTCGTTGAGAAACTTTTGCGAATACGCTTGGAGTTGGGCGCGTTGCCGCAACTCTTTGATGTGGGATTCATGTTTGGCAAAGACCTCGCGCACCTGCGTGGTCTGTTTTTCATTGAGCGCAAAAGTATCGTGCAGACGTTTGATGATCGGTTCGAGGGAGAAGGGCGGCGGTTGTCCCTGCGGCGCTGGCGCGACGGCATACAGAGGCGCAGGCAACAGCGCCACGATCAGCAGAACGATAACCAGACGAGCGTTTCGTTTCATGGCAACTCCTTGACGACCCGTTACGGGAGATGCAGAAAGGTTACCGTTGATTGCCGTAGATGAGCAACCGTGAATCGGTCGCGTATCAATTTTGCGGCGGGTAAAGATTGTGGATGAAATAAAGTGCAACCTCGTAGGGGCGACCACCACTGCAGGGTCGCCCGTACAGAGCCTGGGAAAATCTCTCAAGTCTTGCAGGTTCTTTCAGCCACACTTCTAAATGAAAAGTCTAGAGCGGTTTTGGTTTGAGATTACTGAAATATCAAAGCCGTTGAGCGGCGGTCGAAGACCTTCGCGCGGTCGAAGACCGCTGCTCAACGATAAGGTGTTCAGTATACACATATGAAAACCGCTCTAGGGCTTGGCGTTGGCTTGGCGGCTAGGCACGCGAACGCAAAGAGGTGAACCAAACAACCGAGTTCGCGCCAAGCCGCCAAGCCGCCAAGATTCGTAAAGCGTTCTCTTGCGCCTCGCCGCCGCAAAGGGGAAAGCAGCTCCGCGACTTCCCTTTTATTCGGTGTCATCTTGAAAAACCGTGCAGCGATAACCTATACTGCATTCCTCGTTGGGCTTTGCGAAAGCCTGCGGCGAGGCATCCTGAAAAGAACGCAGTGGTCTTGAAAAACCACGCGACACTCAAAGGATGAAATTGTGGAGGGTTGGCAGAATGGCTATTGCACCGGTCTTGAAAACCGGCGTCCGCAAGGGCATGGGGGTTCGAATCCCTCACCCTCCGCTGTGCGCTTTTAGCCGCTATTGAATGACGCTTCTGAAGCCGTTTCACTCTCGTGCTTTGTAACTAGAGGGTGTCGCAGAATTCCAGAAACCGTCTATATGTTGTAGATGGGTCAACCCTCACACACAATATCTGGACAAAATATCCATTTCTGCGACACGCTCTTCATGCGACACGCTCTAACGACCCAGCCATATTTGCCCCGCCGGGGTGTAGGAAATTAGCCCGTGCTGTAGGCACTGGAACCACAGGCACTGGCATCAAGTTGGGCAAATTCTTCGCGCCCTGAAAGGGTGCAGGAGATAGATTGCCGCCAGCCTCCGGCGCTCCTTCAGAGCGCGACCATCAAGCCGCCTGCGCCTTCCCGTGGCTTCACCACGGGCTAATCTCCGCTGCGCCTCTGGCGCAAAAACGAATTCCCGTGGCTTCACCACGGGCTAATTTCCTGTGCATCTACGGCGCAAAAACGAATTCCCGTGGCGCTCCCACGAGCTACGCTCTGGTGCGCCTCTGGCGCAAAACTAAGGGAGGGGGAAGAAAAGATAATTCCATCATTCCCGTTGAGCAGCGGTCAGAGACCGCTGGCTAAGGGAGTTGGAAGAAAATAGAATCCCATCATTCCCGTTGAGCAGCGGTCTCTGACCGCTGGCTTGGTTGTGCGCCGACGGCGCAAAAACTCAGCGACCGGCAATTTTCAAACCGGCTGGGTCGTTACTGTGCTTTTATCAAATCGCTCAACTTCAGCGGCGTTTTTTCAGCAACGATTTGCCCAGGGCGATTCCCTGAATTATTACTGCCAGCGGCGAATTTTTAGTTGATGATTACTGTTGCTGCGCCTTATGGATAATCCTATAATGGGGGCACTTGAAGGTTTGATGATGAAGCGCAGTTCCGGCAACCCCTAAATCAAATCTACATGGCTGCCCCTTTACGTCGAAGCAAATGATTTTTCATGATTATGGTTTTCGCCGGAAACCAGTCACGCCAAAGAGGCTCTATTCATGTCAGCGGGTATTGATCAATTATTGACCATCGCGTGCAGCAAAGGCGCATCTGATCTCCACATCAAAGCCGGGAGTTTTCCGTTTATACGCGTCAATGGCGACCTTCAACCCATGGTCGAAGCGCAGCGCTTGTCCGCCGAAGACACTTTGACGATGGCTTTTTCCATTATGAACAACCGGCAGAAACAGCGCTTCAGCGAGGTTTCTGAAATTGATATTGCTTATGGCGTGTCGGGATTAGGGCGTTTCCGCTGCAATATTTTTCAACAACGCGGTACTGTAGGCATGGTCTTGCGCGTCATCCCGACCACGGTTCGCACCATCGAAGAGTTGCGTCTGCCGCCGGTAATTGAAAAGCTTTCCGACAACGTGCGCGGCCTGCTGCTGGTCACAGGCACCACGGGTTCCGGCAAATCCACGACTCTGGCTTCGATGATTGATTACATCAATCGCGCCCGCACCGGTCACATCGTCACCATCGAAGACCCTATAGAATTTTTGCACCGCGATAAAAAATCTTACGTCAATCAACGCGAGATTGATGTGGATACGCGGAGCTTTTTTGAAGCCTTGCGCGGCGCGCTACGCCAAGACCCGGACGTGATACTGGTCGGCGAAATGCGCGATAAGGAAACCATAGAGACCGCTTTGATGGCTTCGGAAACCGGTCATCTGGTGTTGTCCACCCTGCACACGCTAGACGCTACGGAGACCATCAACCGCATCGTCTCGGTCTTTCCGCCGCATCAACAACCTTCGATTCGTCTGCAACTGGCAAGCGTCTTGCGCGGCGTTATTTCCATGCGGCTGGTGCGCGCTACCGATACCATACAGGGGCGCGTTCCAGCAGTCGAAGTGCTGGTGGCGACACCCTATATCAGGGATTGCATCATCTACCCGGAAAAGACTTCGTTGATCCGCGATGCCATCGCGCAAGGCACTTCGCAATATGGTATGCAGACCTTTGACCAATCCCTGTTTGATTTGTATTCCCGTGAATTGATAAGTTATGAAGAAGCGTTGGCGGGCGCAACGAATCCCGATGAATTTAAATTGCGGGTGTCGGGCATACGTTCAACCACCGATCAGGCGCGTGAAGATATGGAGCGTTCCCGCAAACGCACGTCGTCGCTCGAAGTAGGCAAGGGCGAAACCAAACAGTTTGTCAATTGGCTATTGGAAGGCAAAGAACAGGTGGGCCGATAAACCGCGATCAACGTCGCGGCGCACCGTCGCGTGCCGCTGCGTCCGATGAGGACAACGATGAAGGAATAAACCAGAAGCCGTTGTCTGAGGCCGAGCGCGACCAGGCGAAAGCAAAGATGATGGCGACGGCCTTGCGTATGTTGACGGCCAGAGCGCGCAGCGAACAGCAGTTGCGCGACAAACTGTTGGCCAAAGAGTGGCTCGACCACAGAGTGCTTGATGAGTGCATTGCACGTTTGCAAGAGCTTGGTTATGTCAACGATAAAAGTTTCGCTTACCAGTATGCGCTGTCGCGTTTGCAGAGCAAAGCGCTGGGGCGTGCGCGGCTGGCCAGAGAGTTAGCCGAAAAGAAAGTTCCGCGTGAGATTATCGAAGAGGCGCTGGAACGGGTGTTTGAAGAGGTCGCTGAAGACGCTCTCATCAACAAAGCGATAGAAAAATTTATTCGCCTGCACGGGCCACCGCGAGAGGCGCGGCAGGGCAAAAAGATTTTCGCGCATTTGATGCGTCTGGGATTTCGTTATGACTTGATCAGTAAAAAACTTCGTTCCCTTAGCGTTGACCATGAAGAGCAAGACCAGGAGTTTTAGATTCTCCCTGAAACCCGAACTTTTCTTGTTAAGAAGGGTTGAAAGCAGTGATGAAAGGCAGAGAACAACGCGGCGCAAAACGCGTCAACTATATTTGCGAGATTCAGTGCATCGGGCACGGCATTCAGCAACTCAATACCCGCATCAATGACATCAGCGTCACCGGCCTGTTTATTGATTCGATTTCGTGCCTGCCGGTCGGCTCGACTTTGACCATGAAGTTTGCGCTGCTGGGTGCGCCGCTGTGTCTGAGCGGCGTGGTGCGTCATTCGATTCCGCAATCGGGCATGGGCATCGAGTTCACCGACTTGCAGGCCGCCCAGCGGGAGATTATCGAATGCCTGGTCGAAGGCCGTCCGCTTAATCCTGTCAGCTTGCAGAGCACCGACAGCGAAGCGCCGCAAGCGCCCATCGAAAGGCTGGCAATACTTGCCGTTGACGACGACGAAGCGCCTTTATTGATGGGCAATTTTGCCGTCATCAACCTGTTCGATGTGATCCAGATGATTGAAAACAACCGCGTCACCGGTACGCTGTTGATACGTTCGCCGCACGTCACGGGCGAAATTTATTTCAATGAAGGGTTGATTGCCAATGCGAAATCCGGTGGCAATTATGGCACCGCCGCACTCTATAAATTTCTGGATTTAAAACGCGGCCATTTCGAGTTGAAGAAAAATTATCGAGACCATACGCCTGCCCTCCACCCGGTCAGCAACACCGGTTTACTGCTCGACTTGCTCACCTCCAGAGAGGAAAACCGCGCCTGCTCATAAACCCTGCGGCAGGGGAACGGAGAAAGAGCATAGGGTAAACCGCTTGAGCGATCACCGATAACCTCGCGGTCGCATCTTTCGTCATACAAAATTGACAGGCGCAAGGCGGCATTGCTACAGTACCTTTCTGTTGTTTCAAGAGAGCGCCAAATGAAACTCAAGAGTACGTTCAACAGTTCCCATGCCAAGCGTCTGCGAATGGTCGCAGCGCTGTTGTTGGGGCTGTTGCTGCACGCGCTCTATGTGGTGTCCACGCATCATCATTCCATCTCCCTGGTCGGCGCGACCTCAGCCTTGCCAGGCGTCTCGCAAGACCATCATTCGCCTGAACAACATCTGCCGCATTCCAGTGACGATTTTCATTGCGCCACTTGTAATTTGCAGCGCGGTCTGGCGTCGCAACATACGCCGCCGGTCTTTGTCCTACAACTCACGCGGCAGACCATCAATCGGGAGTTCCTGCATTTCGAGCCTCATTCTGTAGGCGCGTTTCCGTCTTCCATCAGTCGCGCTCCACCTCTGGTGTAATCAGCCCAAACCACCATCAAGCGGCCTGTACGAATGCCGAAGTTTGCCTTCGGCATTCGTGAGGGGAACGATTCAACTTTTCGTTTCGTCTCCCCCAGCCGCATCCTTCAAGCTCAATCATGGCTCAGTGGAATCGCAACTTTATCACTGCGCGATGTGGGCTTCCTGTTTGACTGATGAAAAGGAGAACGTCTCGAATGACTGGAAAAAAATTGATCAGCAGCTTGATTTTATTGGCTTTTTTGTTAAGCCACGCGCCACGCCTGTGGGCTGAAGAGACCGGCGGCGGCACCCTGCGCGGCAAAGTAATTCTCAGCGACAACGCGACGCCCGTGCATAGCGCCACCGTCACCATCACGCAATTGCATCGCGTCACGCAAACCGATGACCAAGGCAATTATGAATTTCAAAATGTGCCGCCGGGAACCTATGACGTAGTGGCGCACCTTGACCGCGTTCCCGATGTCATCAAGCAAATACAGATGAAAGGCGACAGCCTGGCAACGCTCGATTTTCAATTGCAACTGACCGGCGTGAAAGAACAGATTACCGTTACCGCTTCGGGTGGCGAAGAGAGTTCTTTCAACTCCCTTCAATCGGTCACCTCGCTAAATTCCATCGAACTGGCGCAGAAAAACACCGCCTCTTTGGGCGAAGCCTTAGACCATGAATTGGGCGTTGCCAAACGCAGTTCGGGACCAGGCACGGCGCGCCCCGTCCTGCGCGGCTTTGATGGCGACCGCGTGTTGGTGTTACAAGACGGCGTGCAGACCGGTTCGATAGGTTCGCAATCGGGCGATCACGGCGAACCGATTGATGTGCTGTCACTGGAAAAACTTGAAGTCGTGAAAGGCCCTGCGACATTGCTTTACGGCAGCAACGCCATAGGCGGCGTCGTCAATGCCATCAGTGGCCACGACTCGCCGCACCAAGGCATTCACGGTTATTTGACTGGCATTTTGGGATCGAACCGCGCCAACGCCGGAGGCAGCGGCGGCCTGGAATTCGGCACTGATAAATGGTTGTTCTGGGGCAATGGCGGCGCTCAACGCTCGGATGATTATCGCGCCGCCAACGGCATCGTCAAAAACTCTTTCACGCGCAGCACGCAAGGCTCTATCGGCGCGGGCTACTATCTGCCGAAAACTTTTTTCAGCGCCAACTACAGCTATAACCACAATCGTTACGGCATCCCTTACGATACGCGGGAAGCCGACCCCGAAATCGTCAACCTGCAAATGCGAAAACACAGCATACAATTCAATGGCGGCTTCCGCGATGTGGACGCTTTCGTGAATGCCGGAAAGTTTTATCTCAAGTACAACGACTATCAACACAAAGAGATTGATACGCTCACCGGCGCAACCAACACGACGTTCAATAACAAGACCTTCCTCTATAACGCCATGTTTGACGAACGCAAAGTCGGCAAGCTCTCCGGCACTCTGGGCTTTTCGGGGCTGCACAGAAACTACGAGAGCCTCGGCGTGGAATCCATTGCGCCGCCGACCAAACAAAATGCCTTCGCTGTTTTCGGTCTCGAAAAAGTGGATTTCGAGCGCCTCAGTTTTCAATTTGGTGGGCGCATCGAGCGCAATGCTTATACGCCTGTGGGCTTGCTGGATCGCACCTTCACAGGCTTTTCCGGTGGCGCGGGGATGCGCGTGCAGACCTGGAAGGGCGGCGCTGTGGTGGTCAACTTCACCCACAACTATCGCGCTCCGGCCTTGGAAGAGTTGTACAATCACGGCCCACATCCCGGCAATCAAGCCTTCGAGATTGGCAATCCGAATCTGCAACGTGAAAGCGGCGACGGCCTGGAATTCGGGGTGCGCCACTCAACAAACAGAGTGCATGGCGAGTTCAATCTCTTCTATTATCACATACGCGATTTCGTTTACCTCGCACCAACCGGCGGCATTGATAGCGGCTCCGGTTTGCGAATCGCCGACTACAATCAAGGCACCAGTCGTTTTGCCGGTACGGAAGCGCAATTGAGCGTCGCTCTGCATACCAACCTGTGGTTGAACACCGAGATGGATTATGTGAACGCCGAGTTGACCCAGACGCATACGCCGCTGCCGCGCATACCGCCTTTGCGCGGGCGCGTCGGCTTGGAGTATCGGTACAAAGGGTTGACCCTGACGCCCGAAGCGGTGATGGCCAAAGATCAGAACCGTCTGTTTCCCACCGAGACGCGAACCGCCGGTTATACGACCTTTGATTTGAATGGCTCCTACACCTTGGCGTCGCAGCACTTCGCCCAGATTTTTTCGGTCAACGGCTTCAATCTAGGCAACCGTTTGTACTTCAATCACCTGTCGTTTATCAAAGATTTCGCGCCGGAAATCGGGCGCGGCGTGCGCTTCACCTACACCATGCGATTTTTCTAAGCGCGGCGCAGAAGTCCGCACCGTGATGCTGGCAAGAAGCAACGCGAAGTTTGATATGCCAACTTCAAGTCAAGGGCTTGAAGTTGGTATATCAAACCTACTTCAACCTTACTTTTTTAGCACTAGCCCAACTTCTTATAGGAACTTCCATAGGGCTACCTTGCGCCGTGCTTTCCGGCTGTTTTATACTGGCGTGCCTAAAACATAGTGGAAGTTTTTCGGCCAATTCGCGGATCAAAATCTGCCATTGGTGAAGCGCCGTAGAAGTTATATAATCCTCAAGCGATTTCAGGTGAAAAAGGTTTCAGGTGAATTGATCTCCCACAGATCACTGCTTCTATGTTCTAAACATCAGCCAATATTTATCGCGGGTTTCTGCTGTATCTCCCGCGTAGTCATGCGGTCAATTAAAGAGGTCTATATTGATGTCTCGTGCTGTTCTGTTGCTTGCTCTTTTCCTGCTTGTTACCACTGTTGCGGTTGCCGCCAAACCTTCAGACCGGCAGACTGCCGAGGTCTGGATGAAGGGCTATGCCTTGATTCTGGTTGAGGCCAATTCACCGGAAGAACTGGCCAGCGCCCGCGAGTTCATCACCGCGCAGGGAGGGCGCGTCGCCATCGTGCTGCCGCCACGCGCCATACTCGGATGGCTCGATCCCGGAGTCAAAGCGCGCCTGCAAGGTCGCCATAAAATTCGCGCTATCTATTCGTCAAAGGTTGACGCCAGCGCCGTGCCCTTCACCGATAAAGACACCTTGCTGGCGGTCAAGATGTTCAACGATGCGGTGTCAAGCACACGCACCAACCGCCAGACGCAAGCCCACGAAACGCAAAATCTTTCGCCGGATGAAAGCGGTCGCGGACGCTTCACCGCAACGCGCCCACCTATGCTTGATTGCGCCTTGCCGCAACCGGCCTTGAACAAAAACGATTTCATACGCAATCTGCAAAAGCTCGGCGCGACACAAACGCTGTTGGACCTACAGGGCAGAGCCGCGCCGAACTTTTTTGACAACAGCAACACGATGGATGGTTCGGTTGCGGTGGCGCTCTTTCTGATTGAGAGCAATGGCGGTCAGGACCCCAATCTCTACAATTGGACGGAAGAAGATCAGAACATCGCCATCGCACAGGTCATCAACGGATTGAACTGGTGGGTAGATCAATCACGGGCTTTTAATTTAAGCCGTCCGCTGCAATTCACCGTGCTGCCTTATCGCGCCAACAATCCGGTCTGTCAACAACCTTATGAACCCATTCTGCACGAAGGCCGTTCGGCAGGTGCCTGGGTCAGCGCCATCATGTCGAATTTAGGCATTGAATCGGGCGACACCTTTGTCCGCGTCGCCACTTTTGATCGGGTCATCAAAGATCAAAACCGCGCCGACTGGGCGTTCTCCATTTTTATGGCTTATAACCCCGCGCCCAATCGCACCTCGTTTACCGACGGGCGCGCTTCCTGGGCTTATCTGGGCGGCCCTTATTCGATGATGTTGTTTCGCAGTTTCGGCTGGCCAGTCAATCAACTGACCTCGCACGAAATCGGTCATATTTTTTACGCCTGCGATGAATACAGCCAGCCCGGTTATCAGGTATGCAGTTGCACCTGCGCGCCGGAAGTTCGCACCGATGCCAAAAACGGCAATTGCGAAGAAGGCACCTGCAATCTGAGTTCAGTGCCGTGCATGATGCGTGGCAATGAATTTACGCTCTGCCCGTTTACGGCGGCACAGATTGGTTGGACTGCCGCCGTGCTGCCAGCGATTCCTACGGCTCCGGCGGGACTGCTGGCCACTGCTACCTCGCCTACGCAGGTGAACCTGAACTGGCAAGATACCGCCAGCAACGAATCGGGCTTTCAAATTGAACGACGCGGCGGCTCGGATGCGAACTTCAGTTCGATTGCTACGGTTAGCCCCGATACCAGCACCTATACGGACAATACCGTTTTAGCCAACACGCTCTACACCTATCGCATACGCGCTTTCAATGTCACCGGGCCTTCGAGTTATTCGGCAGAAGCCTCTGTGACCACACCTGCTACACCGACAGCGCTCTCGATCTCGACGGTTGATTTACCGGAGGCCACGGTCACCGTCCCTTACAGTCGCACGATAGCAGCCATCGGCGGCAAAACGCCTTACCGCTGGGTGGTCGAAAGCGGCGAGTTGCCGCAGGGCATCAGGCTGTCGCAATTCGGTGAGCTGGCCGGAACCGCCACCGTTGCCGGAACCAGTAATTTCACGACGCGAGTCACCGATGCCGACAATGCCACGGTCAATAAATCGTTCACCTTGACAGTGAAGCCCGCCGCTGTCTTAACCATCACCACCAAAGAATTGCCGCGTGGTTCGGTCGGCACCACCTACAGTCAACAACTGGGAGCCACTGGCGGACAGACGCCTTACACCTGGTCGCTGCAATCGGGCAATCTACCGGAAGGCTTGAGCCTCAATACCAGCGGCATCATTCAAGGCACGCCGGAACGCGAAGGCACAGCGAGCTTCGTAATTAAGTTGACCGATGCTACTGCCGCAACGGCTACGATCACTCTGGTGATTGCCGTCAATCCGGCGGTGGTGTCGCTGGCGGTTGACACCGCGTCGCTGCCCGATGGCGTCGTCGGCGACGATTATTCGCAAACCTTGAAAGGCATAGGCGGAACCGCGCCTTATCGCTGGACCTTGACATCCGGCAAATTGCCCGACGGTTTAACGATGACCGAAGCGGGAATAATTGCAGGCCGCCCAACCCTCAACGGCGAGCAATCGTTTGAAGTGGAGTTGGCTGATCAAAGCGGCCAACGCACGACCAAACAACTTGCCATTGATATAGACCCCGCGCCGCAATTCACTATACTGACGCCATCGGCTCTGCCGATGGCGGCGGTCGGTGTGCCGTACAGAGTTGAATTGAAAGCGTCGTCCGGCACCCAGCCCTACACTTGGGCGAAGAAGAAGAAGAAGAAATTTGGCACGTTCCCCGAAGGCATCACGCTATCCTCGGAAGGCATATTATCGGGAACGCCTACCGCTCAAGGCACAAACAATTTTACCTTGCTGGTCACCGATGCGATTGACCGGCAAGCCATCAAACCGTTCAGCATTGAAGTAGGACCGCCGCCGCCGCCACTGGAAATTCGCACCGCCACCTTGCCCAATGCTACGCAGAATTTGCCTTATAACACCACACTGGAAGTAGGCGGCGGTGTCGGCCCTTACACCTGGAGCATAGACGCAGGCCTTTTGCCCAACGGTTTAACCCTGGCCGAAACCGGCTTGATCTCCGGTCGTCCTACGGCTGTCGGCTCAGTGACGTTTGTCGTGCGAGTGCGCGACACAGTGGGAACTACTAGCGTCAAGTCTCTATTTATCACCGTAGTTGTACCGCCACCGCCTTTGACCATACAGACGGTCTCTTTGCCTGACACCACCGCCGAAAGATTTTATAGTCAGACGCTACAGGCAAGCGGCGGGATTCCGCCGTACTCTTGGAGTCTGGCAAGCGGCAGTTTGGGAACGGGCTTGAATCTGTCAAGCAGCGGCGTTATCTCCGGCACGCCCGGCACGCCCGGCACGGCGGTCTTTGCCGTGCGCTTAACCGACGCGGCGCAACAAGTCACCACGCGCACACTGGCGATCAAGATTAATCCGGCGGATAAACTGGCTCCTTTCGGAGCGCTGGAAACGCCTAGTCATAACGCTACGCTAGCCGCCATTGCCAACGGCACGGGCTGGGCGTTGGACAACATAGGCGTCGTCAGCATAGAGGTTCTGGTTGACGGACAGAAGATCACCGACGCTACTTATGGCATCGCCAGACCGGACATCGCAGTGGTGTGGGCAACCTTCCCGAATGCCGCCAACGCTGGTTTCAAATTCTCCTTCGACACCACCCCCTTGACCAACGGCGAGCATCGTTTGGCGGTGCGCGTACTGGACTTGCAAGGCAATGCCACCATCATCGGCAGTCGCCCCTTCCAGGTACAAAATCGTCTGCTGGCGATTACCTCTTTAGAGGTTCCACGAGGCCGCAAGGGCACGCCTTACAGTTTCCAAATGACTGCTGCGGAAGGCCGTCCACCTTATGTATGGACGCTGGCTTCCGGGTCGTTGCCGCAAGGCTTATCGCTGTCGGCTTCGGGTTTGATTTCCGGCACGCCCACGGTTGCCACTACCGCTTCATTTGTCGTGCGTATCAACGATTCGGCCAGCGGCGTCGCCATCGCTCCCATGACGCTGTTGATTCAACCCGATACCGAGCCGCTGGCCATTCTCAGCAGCGGTGATTTAACCGCCGCACAGACCGGCGTTGATTATACGCATCAACTTTTATTTGCTGGCGGCACTGCGCCTAGAAGTTGGAGTATGGGAACTGGCGCGTTGCCACAAGGGCTGACCTTGAATGGCACCACAGGCATCATCTCCGGCAAGCCAACGCCAGTCGGAACTTTTACGTTTACGGTGCGCTTGACCGACGCCACCTCCACCACCGTCACCTCTGACCCCCTGCGAATCACGGTTACGCCCGGCCCCTTGGTGGTCGTCAGCACTGGCGATTTAACCCCTGCAACGGTCAGTTCCAGCTATACCCATCAACTGACTTTCCGGGGCGGACAAGCGCCGGTCACCTGGAGCTTGCCAAGCGGCTCGACGCTGCCTGCCGGACTGACGCTGAACGCCAATGGCTTGATTAGTGGAACGCCGACGACAGCGGGTAGTTTTACTTTCACCGCACGGGTGACGGATTCCCAACAACCAGCGATCAGCGCAACTTCAGGGACTTTGCGAATCGTGGTGTCGCCTGCGCCTCTGGTGATTACCAGCGCCGGTGATTTGACTCCCGGCAAGGTCAATCAAGCTTACACGCATCAATTGACTTTCACAGGTGGCACGCCTCCGGTTACCTGGAGTCTGCCAACCGGAGTGACGCTGCCGCCAGGCTTGACGCTGAACGCCAGCACCGGAGTAATTTCGGGAACGCCGACAACCACTGGACAATACAATTTCACCGTGAAACTGACTGACTCCCAACAGCCAGCGGTCAGCACGACTTCAGCGAATCTCAGAATCATTATTTCACCGTGATGCGGCATTCATTTTTCAGCGGTTTTGAAACGTGAAAACCTATGAAGGCGGAGTCTATTGCAGAAGGTTATTTCCCTCTACAGACGCCGCCTCATTTTATGGCTTGCGGCGAGGCAACGTGAAAACTCCCTAGATGTTGTATGCTGTTGCCGTGGTCACTTCAATATATTGTATGCTCTTACGAACCCGCTCTCTTCATTGCGCTACTAGCCGCTTTTCAAGTGCGGCGACAATTGGTAAAAACCGTTTGACGATGGCAATGGCTATCGGTGGGAATTGTCTTCTATAAGCTGAACAGTTGTAACAACCCAGCCAATGATTGCGGCTGTGCCGCTTTGAGGTATGGAGAGTCCGAGATTCTCCGCACCTCAAGGCGGCACAGCCGCACAGAGTTTACCTCTCACAAAAAAGCTGGGTAGTTAGAGCGTGGCGCATCAATGGATGTTCTGTCCAGATATTGTGTGCGGTGGTTTGATTATCCACAACATATGGACTGTTGCTGGAATTCTGCGACACCCTCTAGTTACGAAAAATTTCTCTGAGCCTTGCGCCTAGAGCGGTTTGCATAAGCGTGTGCTAAACGCCCTATCGTTGAGCAGCGGTCTTTGACCGTGTGCCGGTCAGAGGCCGCCGCTCAACGGGTTTGGGGTTCAGTAATTTCAAACGAAAATCGCTCTAGTGGAATAATTCCTGCAAGGATGCAGGAATTGACTGCGGGAAGAGGTTTGCAGCGTCATCAGCTTGCATAGGCCGATTCAAATTCTTCTTCGAGATTTGGAAAACTTCGCATCCACGTAGAGAGTTGTTGATTGAGGTTTTCGGGCAAACGGCGGCGCGCTCGGCTGATGAAGGCACGCGCTCCTATCGAATTGGTGTCGTGCAGCAGGATGACCAGTTCGCCGCTTTCGTTGAGGGAAACGATGTCGGCATTGCGTACAGAGGAAGCCAGCAAGTCGGCTACCTGATGAAGTTTTTCTTCGCCATCGGCTGGCGCGCTTTCCAGTTTATAACCGACGATGGAAAACGCCGTGCCGCGCTCCATCGAGCGTTTAATGTTGGCTTCGACCTGCTCAATAAACTTAGCATAATCGGCCATTCGCTCGGTCTTCAAGGCCACGACTCCGCCGGAAAAATGGGCGCGGCGTTCTGCTATTGAAGCAGTTGCTTCCGCAGCAGGCGGCGCGGCGGCGCTGGGGGTCATGGCTTGCACGTCAACCACATTGGGCGCAACAATCCAAGCATCTATGCCTTTATAACGTGCGATCAATTGCTTAGTTTTGTGTTTGAGTTCTTTGGCGCTGAAGGGCTTGGTCAAATAGTAATCCGCACCGAGTTCCGAGGAGAAGATGCGGTCGGCAGAACGTATGTGCATCTTGGAAAGCACGATAATCGGGGCGCTAGTGCTGGCGCGTATGTGCGACAAAACTTTGAAGCCATCGGCGATGGACATATCAATATCGAGAATAATCAAATCGGCATTCAAAGCCATAATGTTGGCGATGCCGCTGACCATATCCTGAGCCGCAAGGACGGTATATTCTTCCAACGCTTTGAAGACGCGCTTGCAGGATAAATCGTCTTCGTCAATTAACACGATGTGAAAATCTTTCGGGTTGATCTGCGCCTGTGGCTCTGCGGTCAAAGTATTGATGGTCGCCCAGTGCGAGGCGCGATCATCGGCATAAAAGCCCTCCAGAGCGCGTTTGGAATAGCCAACACTGCGTTCGTTCTCCGTAGGCAGATCGGTCACGTCTCCGGCGTTGTCGTGCAGCGTTTGCGCTGTTGAAAATCGCTCATCCGCAATTTGCGTCACGCCGGTTTCGGCTTCAAGATTTGCCGCCTCCTTCGTCTTCGCTTCTGTGAAGTTCATGTCTATAGCGGCAATGGCGCTGTCCAACTCTTCAAGAAAATCGGAGAAATCATAAACGCTCTCGTCGCTGGTTCGGCCAAACTCTGCGGCGCGATTCGCGGTTGGCGTTGGCGCGTCTTGATCGTGTGGCATCGTGCGCTGCGATTCTTCGAGTGTCTCGCTCTGCAATTCTTCAAGCGCCTCGCTCTGCAATTCTTCGAGGGCTTCGCTCAGGATTTCCTCTTGTGGTTCGGCGGCTGTAATCATCGAAGCTTCAGGCGCAATGATCTCTGATTGAGCAATCGCTTCATGACGTTTCGTGTTGATGTTGGTTTCTCTGCTTGATTGGGATTCGATAATCAAAGGTTCGATAACTGTATGCGCCGACACCGGCGTTTCGACAGGTGCTTCAATCTCTGCCATTGCGCCAAGCGCTGAGGAGGTTGAAGCACGCTCGCGACTAGGCTCCGGCGTCGGTCGAGGTTTATAGCTCGACTTGATCGGCAATTGGTTCGGCGTTCTTTCCAGCAGAAAGATACCTCGTGTCGGATCAACTTCAACTGCCTGTTCAGCCAAGTTCGGTGATTTTTCAAAGGTGAAGAAACGAGTGGCGCGTCCGTCCGTCTCCTTGAAGTCAAATTTGAAAGAGTCGCGGACTAAGGGCGTCAATTCCTGTATCACATCGTTGCCGTTGCCGTTGGCAATCAGCAAAACGGTGGCACCAAACGAACTCGCCCAGGTAGAGAATTCGACAACCCTGGGGCGCAATTCGCCCTTTTCGCCCAGCACCAATTGCGTCACCGGATCAAAAATCATGCGTTGTGGACGGGCGTCTTTCAACAACCATTCCAACTCCCGCAGCACCGGTTCGAGTTCCGCCAGTTTCTGTATTTGATTGATAATGTCTTCAGAGTATTCCAGTATGACCAAGCGCCCCTGCTGCACATCATCGAGGCAATCGTAACCGAGGCGAGCAAACCGACGCACCGCATCTTGCGCCGAATAGCGTATGACCAACGCGCCATTTTCTCCGCGCTTCAATCCTTCAATTAAAAATTGAATGCCGAACAACGATTTGCCAGCGGCTTCACCGTGCGCCAGATAAAGCTGACCGCTCTCCAACCCGCCCAATAATTTATCTACCGGCTCGATGCCGCTTGGGATTAAATTCAGGGCTTTCGCAGTCATCATATTTTAGTTCGGCTCGCGTCGTTTTTCAGACGCTCAACAAATTTTTTTCTGCACGCGAAAAACTCATTATCGCAAGTTTGCTCGTCCGTGCCTACTACCCGCTCAGGGAACCTGCCGGATGTAGTTTGCTTTTGCATCTACCTGTATGGAAAATGCGAAATAGATGAATTATCCCAAAATTACTTTTGCCAGTTGTCGTTCAGAGATCACCCTTTCGCGGCTCTCATTTTGCCCCTGCAAGGGAAAGCGCAAACTTGCGAAGCCGCTTCTATCAGGTGATTCGTCACCTCATCCCTAACGGTTCGATCTCGTCCCCGTAAACGCCGAGACGGGACTTTGAAAAAATTTCAACCGAAGTGAGGAACAGCGAAAATCGCCCGGTTTTATTGGTCATTTTCAAAGCTTCGCGGATAAAAATCTGCTTCAAGTGCCGACCACGGCAATCGCTTTGCGTAATCGTTCAACAGTGCGTTCGCGCCCTAAAGCAACCATGATGTCAAACATACCGGGGCCTACGGATTGCCCTGTCAGCGCCGTGCGCGAGGCGTTAATCAACAACCCGGCTTTGACGCCCTGTGCCTCGCCATAGGCGCGCAGCGCCGCTTCTGCGCCATCGTGAGTAAAGGCTTCGACGCCGCTCAACTGCTCGGCCAATCCCGGCAGTAGTTCTTTCAAGCGCTCGTCCTTGAGATTTTTTTTAACTGCCGCCGGTTCAAAGGCAAAGTCATCGGCAAAATATGGGCGTCCATAAATGGAAAAATCTACAATCGTGCGAAAGCGGGCGCGCAACAAATCAACCGTGCGTGTGAACCATTCCCGCCTCTCTTGGTCGTATTCCTCGCGCCACAAACCGTCCTTCTGCAATTGCGCCGCCACCATCGCGCTCAATCTTTCAAGCGCCATAGTCTTGATGTATTCGGCATTCATCCACAGCGCTTTCGGGTCTGTCCAATCGCGCTCATCCGCTTTGTCGAAATTGAAAATCGCCCCAGCCTTATGCACCGCTTCAATATTGAACTTTTCAATCAACTCCTGCGGCGAAATCATTTCCTGGCCATCACCGGGTGACCAGCCCAGCAAAGCCAGAAAGTTGACCAGCGCTTCGGGAACAAAGCCTCTGTCACGGTACTCTGTCACCGATACAACTTTGCCGTGGGTGCGCTTTGACAGTTTCACTTTACCCGGCGCAAAGATGAGCGGCAGATGAGCAAACCTCGGTACAGTCGCGCCCAAGGCTTCATAAATCAATATCTGTTTATGGGTGTTGGTCAAGTGGTCCTGCCCGCGTATGATATGGGTGATTTGCATTTCTATATCGTCCATAACCACGGAAAGATTATAGAGTGGGTGACCATCTGAACGCACTAGCACAAGGTCTTCGATGTCCGCATAATCACGCTCTTGAGGGCCGAACACCAAGTCATCAAACCTGGAGACACCGACTTCAGGAACTTTCAAACGAATCGCCGCCGCCTCTCCGGTTTCTACACGCTGTCGAGCTTCGGCAAGCGGCAACTCCCTGAAAGGGTTTTGCGCTTTGCCTGTGACAGCCTGCAATCTGGCGCGGTCAGCAATTCTTTCTTTGACGTTTTTATCATCAGTTTCACCTTTGGGAGTGAAATCATAATACGCCTTGCCTGCTTCAACCAGACGACGCGCTGCAGCGCGATGAGCATCGGCGAAAGTGGATTGAAAGAACGGCCCTTCATCGGCATCCAACCCCAACCAGTGCATCCCTTCGAGAATGCCCTGCACCATCGCTTCCGAAGAACGCTCCATGTCGGTGTCTTCTATGCGTAGGATAAATACGCCTTGCTGTTGCCGCGCAAACAGCCAGTTATACAACGCCGTGCGCGCCCCACCAACGTGTAGAAAACCTGTTGGCGATGGCGCAAATCGAACTCTTACTTTGTCAGTCATAAGCCATCTATTATCCTAGAGCAAGGAAATGATACGCAAGTTTGCGTGTAGCGATTTTGGCACAGATGTCGCACCAAGCTTTAGCCGCGAATAAAAAAGGAGAGCCAGAAATCTGACTCTCCTTTGAATTTTTGAGGTTCAGGTGAGAGGCCAAAACCTCTCACCTGAATTCAAGACCTTACGGGCAGGTCTGACTTACTCTGAACGGTGCAGAGGTTGTGCCAGCCTGTTTGATGGTGACATTACCCGGTAATTGGCCGCAAGCCGCTCCGCCGAGTTTCACAACCAAATTGGTGAAGGTGTTCGAGCCTGTTACCAGACCTTTGTACTTAACCTTCTTCGCCTTGGCAGTGCCGACGTAAACTTCTGCGCCTTCCTGGATATTGGAGCCTTTGACTAACAAAGCACCATTTGTATCCATCGTGATGTTTTCAATCACAGCGGTATTGGGTGAGCCACTGCCGCCAGGATTGCTCGCGGATCGGCAACGGAACGTCACTTGAATACCTTGCTGGTTGCCCAGGAAACCTGCCGGACAGCCCTGCGTTCCCGCCGGTAACGTCGTCAGATTCTGACTCGTCCCGTTCGGGCCGCTGGCGAAGATCAGGAAGGTCTTCCCTGCGTTGGCTGT